>JAFQOO010000006.1 GCA_017403145.1 Clostridia bacterium | reverse complement strand
TGTTCATACCCATTCCACCTATGCGACTGCTTCTAGCCAAGCGGGTAAAGGTATACCTTGCTACGGGACTACTCACGCGGATACTTTCTACGGAGAAATCCCCGTTACTCGTGCGTTAACGGAAGAAGAGGTCAAGGGTGATTACGAGCTTAATAGTGGACTTGTTATAGTAGAACATTTTAAGAACAATAATATCGACCCTCTATCGTGTCCAGCTACACTCATTAGAAATCACGCTCCTTTTACTTGGGGCAAGGATTGTTTAAAGGCAGTCGAAAACAGCATTATTTTGGAAGAGGTTGCTAAAATGGCTGCTCTTACGTTGCGCTTTAATAAAGATGCAGAGCCTGCACCCCAATATTTACAAGACAAGCATTATTTTAGAAAGCACGGAGCAAATGCCTACTATGGTCAAAAGGGGGAAAAATAATGGGAAACGTTGATTTCTCAAACGTTGAATTGAAAGAAGGCTTTTGGTTAAACAGGCAAAAAACCACGAGGGAAATAAGCCTGCCCGCAATAAAGAAAGCTTATATAAAGAAAAAACGCTTTGAGGCAACGGAGTGCACCTATAAGAAGTGGCAATTTTGGCGCAAAGCTCCGCATATTTTTTATGATAGCGACGTAGCAAAATTTATAGAGGCGTGGGCATATTTGCTCGCTAAAGAAAGAGATGCTAAAGCGGAGCAATTTATCGATGGAATAATAGATAATATAGCGAAAAATCAGCGTCCCGACGGATACTATAACGCTCATTTTCTAGTCGTTCGTCCCGGCGCGATTTTTAAACATCGTCCCGACCACGAACTGTACTGCTTGGGACATCTTATAGAGGCTGCTATTGCTTACCATAACGCAACGGGAAAGGATAAGCTTCTCGGTGTAGTAGAGAGATATTGCGACTACGTTGAAAAAAGGTTTTTAATAGATAAAGATACGGGCTTTACTTGCCCGGGACATCCCGAAATCGAGTTGGCTCTGGTTAAACTTTTTAAGCATACCGGCAAGCAAAAATATTTTGATATGGCAAAATATTTTATCTACGTTAGAGGTACGGAAGAGGGCGACAAAGGACTAAATAAAAAGCTAAATAAACTAAACCCGTGGCTCGACGGATACTATGGACAAGACTTTTTACCCCTGCGCGAACAACGTACTGCGGAAGGGCATAGCGTAAGAGCTTGCTATCTATATTCGGGAGCAACCGACGTAGCACTAATCGAAAAAGACGAGGAACTAATTTACGCCTTAAAGTGCATCTATGAAAACATAGTGGATAGAAGAATGTACGTTACGGGTGGCATTGGAGCCAAAGCCTTGACCGAAGCCTTTGATGAAGATTTTATTCTTCCAAACGACCGCGCCTACACCGAAAGTTGCGCTGCGATTTCCCTAATAATGTTTGCTAGAAGGCTACAAGAGGTAGAAAGAAAAGCAAAGTACGCCGACCTTATAGAACGCGTACTATATAACGGATTTTTGTCTGGCGTTAGCTTGGACGGGGACAAATTCTTCTATGAAAACCCGCTGGAGATAGACCACGCCAAGCGCTTGATACATCTAGGAAGGTACCCCGTTGCTTGTCGTCAAAAGGACTTTTCTTGCTCTTGCTGTCCGCCTAACATTGCTAGACAAATCGCATCGGTAGGTTCGCTTGTATACGCAGTGGACGATAGCTCCATATACGTTGACCAATATATCCCTTCAACCGCTAGCTTCGAAATGGGAGAAAGTAAGATAGATATAAGTTTAGACACCCTTTTCCCAAAAGACGGAAGACTAAAGTTGCAAATTTGTGGTGCAGAAGGAAAGGCGCTCAAGGTTCGCAATCCCGAATGGGCAACCGCGTTTAGTGCGAGTGAAAAATGCAAAGAGGAAGAAGGATATCTTGTTTTCGAGATTGAAAAAAACCAAAAAGAAATAGAAATATCTTTTGATTATGCACCTACCATAATACCTGCGGACGAAAGGGTTAAAACCAATGTGGGTACTTGCTACGTTAAGTACGGACCTTTTATCTACGTGGCTGAGGCAGTTGATAACAATTCACCTTTAACCGATTATAGTATACGTACTAGTGAGAAAGCCTTGCTCAAGGAGTGGAGCGACGATTACTATGCCTATACGTTAAAAGTACCATCGTTTTATAAAGAGGAAAACGCAACTTTAAATATGATACCCTATTTTGCTTTTGCCAACCGTGGCGAGAGTGATATGTACGTGTATATAAACAAAAAATAAAACTCAAAGGAGAGGATTATGAAGATATATTTCATAACGGGAAGCCAATTTCTTTATGGCGAAGAAACCCTAAAACAAGTAGAGAGAGATTCTATCAAAATGGTTGATTACATCAATGCAAAAATCGATAGAGTAGAAATTGTTTATAAGGGAATGGTTAAAACGGAAAGAGAGGCTACCAAGTTCGTCAAGGAAGTAAACTATGAAGACGAATGTGTTGGTATGATGGTATGGTGCCACACTTTTAGTCCTGCAAAAATGTGGATTAACGGAATGAAGAGTTTACAAAAACCTATGCTCCATTTGCATACTCAATTCAACCGTGAGTTGCCCTATGACGAAATTGATATGGACTTTATGAATCTTAACCAATCGGCACACGGGGATAGAGAATTTGCCTACGTTCTAACTCGCTTGGGCGTTCCCAGAGTTAGCGTTGCCGGATATTATCAGGACGAAGACGTTATCAAAGAGATAAGCGAATGGGCGGACGTAGCTGTTGCGGTAGACTATTCCAAAAAGCTAAAGGTTTGTCGTTTTGGCGACAATATGCGCGAAGTTGCGGTTACCGATGGCGACAAAGTAGAAGCCCAAATTAAACTTGGTTGGCAAGTGGATTATTATGGAATAGGTGATATCGTTGCTGAAATCAACAAGGTAACCGAAGAAGAAACCGAGGCTCTATACAACGAAATCATTTCTTTATACACTCTAAAAACCGACGACGTAGCAAGCGTTAAGGAACAGGTAAAATACGAAATAGCACTAAAGCGTTTCCTTGCAAAGAACGATTATACAGCTCTCACAACCAACTTCCAAGACTTGCACGGACTAAAGCAACTCTTTGGAATGTCCATACAAAGACTTATGGCGGAAGGCTATGGTTTTGGAGCAGAGGGGGACTGGAAGATATCGGCATTGTCGGCAATTTTCAAGAAGATGGCAGAAGGCAGAAAGGGCGTAACCTGCTTTATGGAAGATTACACCTATGACCTTGTCAAGGGCAAGGAATTGGTTCTTGGTTCACATATGTTAGAGGTTTGCCCCACCGTTGCTTCCACTAAGCCCACAATAGAGGTTCATCCCCTTGGAATAGGCGACCGCGAGCCCCCCGCAAGACTTGTTTTTGATGGTACCGAGGGTGATGGCATAGCGGTATGTATGGTTGATATGGGTGATAGATTTAGGCTAATTTGTGCCGAAATCGAGCTTGTTAAACAGCCCAAGCCAATGCCCAAACTTCCCGTTGCTCGCATTATGTGGAAATTGAAACCCGATTTCAAGAGCGGAGCTAAAGCTTGGCTAGAAGCAGGTGGCGCTCATCATACGGTGGTGTCTACCGCCCTTACCGCAAAGGATATGGAACTCTTTGCAAAGCTAAACGGACTTGAATTCGTACATATAAAATAGTCAACACCTATACGAAAATATAAAACAGGAGAAGATTATGAAGCTCACGGCATCTCTTAATAATTATAAGGATATAAGTCCTCGACTATATGGTATTTTCTTTGAAGATATCAATTTTTCCATTGATGGCGGTATAAATAACAACCAAATCAACAACCCTTCTTGCGAATGTTTTTGCTATGATTTCAAGAGAGATTTCTATTGGTTATACTATCAAATTTTCCACGCAAGAAGAAGATTTATGACTAGAATTGAGTACACCGACCACCTTCGTTATTGGATGCCAAGCGGAGCGGGTTCGTTAAAGCTAGGGAAGGAAGCGCCCATCGCGCCCCTAAATCCCTACTATATGAACGTCGCGGTAAATGGAGATTTTTATCTTAAAAATTTGGGATATAATGGTGGCGATTCTACCGAGCACGGTGGCAGATATTTGAGGCGCAATTCCCATAAGCCGGGCATAGGTCTTTTTGAGGGACATACCTACGAGGTGTCGGCTTTTATCAAAAACGGAAACTTTAACGGAATTATCGAGTGCTACGTCGAGGACGTCAAAGGCGAAAAACTTACCGACGTTGCAACTTTAAGAGTGCCCGAAACCAAAGCGGGCTGGACTAAGGTTAGCGCAACTTGTCTTGCAAGCAAGACCACTATGGGAAAATTCGTTGCAAAATTTAGCGGTAGCGGAAGTCTATGCTTAGATACTTGGTATTTTGGTGATACCGACCATTGGGGCAAGGATGATGCAAAATGGAGCGGTGGCAAGATGAGGCGCGACCTTGTGGAAGCTCTTCGCGACCTAAAGCCCAAGTTCGTGCGTTTCCCCGGCGGTTGTTTGGTAGAGGGATTATCACTCAAGAACAGTTACGATTGGACTATAACGGTAGGCGACGTAGAAAAGCGTGGCGCTAAATATAATTGTTGGGGCGAAAGGCAAAAGGACCGCTCCTATATGCAAACCAACGAAATTGGCTTCTATGAGTATTTTCTTCTCTCGGAAGACTTGGGCGCAGAGCCTTTGCCCATCTTGAATGCAGGACTTGCTTGCCAAGCACGTTGCGACGAGACGGTTACGGAAGGGGACCCCGAATTTGAAAGAAGGCTCAACAATATTTTGGCGCTTATCGAATATGCAAACGGAAATCCCGAAACAAGCGAATGGGCAAAGCTACGTGCAGAGAGCGGACACCCCGCACCTTTCAATCTAAAGATGATAGGCATTGGTAACGAAAACTGGGGTGAAACCTATAATAGAAACTTCGATATAATGCGTAAAGCTGTTAAAGACCTATATCCCGAAATCGAAGTAATTTGGACGGTAGGGTTCGACTGCTTTGGCCACGAAAACTATGAAGAACGTCGTAGCGCGTTCGATGGCAAATGGCCCGAAGTTATAGTTGACGACCATTTCTATCGTACCCCCGAGTGGTGTATAGAACACGCAAATATGTATGATAGTTATCCTCGCGAAAGAAATAGGATTTTCCTCGGCGAGTATGCTGCTAACCAACCCTGGAACGACAAGGTTCTTCCCAACAACTACTATTCCGCACTAAGCGAGGGAGCATATCTAACGGGACTAGAAAGGAATGCCGATATAGTTGTTATCAGCTCGTATGCACCCTTATTTAGCAGAGTGGGCGGAGAACAATGGAAGCACAACTTGATTAACTTTAATAGCTTATATACGTTAAAGACCTTGAACTACCACGTTCAAGAGCTATATGCAAATAACTATGGTGCTAAATATCTATTCGTTGATGCGCCCGAAAAGGACGGAATATTCACCTCGGTTACCACGGACGACGAATATATTTACGTAAAAGCGTGTAACGTAAACAGGAAGAGTGAAGAGTACGAATTGGAGATAAAGGATACCGCACTTTGCAATAAGGCAACCTTAACTGAGCTTTATTGCAACGACGACGAACTTGTAAACACTCTTGATTATAGCAATAAACCCGTTGAAAAGGTTGTACCGATAGAAAGCGAGATAGCTATAGAGGGAGGCATAAAGATTACTCTTAAACCAAGAAGCGTAAACGTAATAAAAGTAAAGATAGAAAAATAGGGTTATGAACAAAAACGATTTTGCGGTCAAACCGCCTATGGGCTGGAATAGCTACGATTGCTTTGGACATTCGGTTGACGAGAAGGAGTTCAAAGAGAACGTAGACTACGTTGCTAAAAACTTGAAGCAGTATGGTTGGGAATATTGTGTAGTGGACTTTTGTTGGTCCTATCCTCTCAAAGGGATAATCAATGCTCCCCATCAAAATTTTGAAAACGGTAAGTTCGACGTTGAATTGTGGCTAGACGATTATGGTAGACCAATTCCAGCTCCAACCAAGTTCCCTTCAGCAAATGGTTCATTTAAATATCTAGCCGACTATTGCCACGAAAGAGGTCTAAAGTTTGGCATACACCTTATGCGTGGAATACCACGTCAAGCGGTAGAATACAAGCTACCCATATATGGTACTGATGGCATAACTGCCGATATGATAATTTCGGGCGAGGATTGCGATTGGTTAAACCATAACAAAGGTATAGATATGGATAAAGAGGGCGCCCAAGCCTTTCTTGATTCTATCTTCAAGCAATATGCCGAGTGGGAAGTGGACTATATAAAACTAGACGATGCGGCTCGTCCTTATTCGTTAGGAAGAAGAAAGGAAGTAGAGGGCTATCATAAAGCAATTATGAATTGTGGTAGACCTATGGTTCTATCCCTTTCTCCCGGCGCGATATCCCACGAGAGCGCACCCGTTGAGGAAGCCGAGCACTTTATAAAGTATGCGAATGCTTGGAGAATAAAGGATGACGTTTGGGATAACGTTAGACACCTACGCGACATATTCCCCATTGCAAAAAAGTGGGTTAATTTTATAGGAGAAGGACACTATCCCGATTGCGATATGCTTCCCATAGGTAGGCTCCTAAAGTGCGGTGGCTTTGGGGGAGAAAGAGACTCCAGACTAACGCAAAGCGAAAAAGAAGTTATGCTCACCTTATGGGCACTTATGCGTTCACCCTTAATGATGGGCGGACATCTTCCCGAAAGTAAAGGGGAAGACCTAAAGTTTTATAAACAAAAAGAGATTATATCCATAAACCAAAACTCTACCGACAACCGAGTTATAGTGGATAGCGATAAATATCCAGTTTGGGGCGCCAAAGTTGACGATAAAGAATACCAAGCCTACTTTAATATTGCAAAAGGAATAGTTCCAAAGTATACGCGAATCAATATACCCGAGGGATACAAAGCCTTTGACGTATGGACGGGACAAGAGGAAAAACAAAGAAAAGGGAAAATAGGATTTTGGTTAAAGCCAATGAGCGTAAAATTAATAAGGAAGGAAAAATAATATGTCGTTATTAGGAACAGTATTTTATATTGACGATTTAGTCAAACATAATGGGGCAAACAATCTGAATTATCCAAACGTTACGGAAATCAATGATATTGTCTACGACGATAGCAACGAGTATTGCAAGTTAGATTTGCTTTTTGACGAGAACAAACTACCAGAAAGCGGACTATATCCCGTAGTTTTTAATATTCACGGCGGAGGTTGGATAGTTGGCGACAAGCGTTTTCGCAGGGGTGTTTGTCTACAATTTGCCAATGCCGGCAATTTCGTCGTAAATATCAATTACGCACTCACTCCAAAATATACTTACAAAGACGAGGTGAAAAATATATTCTCTGCGCTAAAATGGATACAAAATAATGCGAAAAAATATAAACTTGACCTAAATAAAATGGTAATAACCGGGGATAGTGCAGGCGCACATCTATCCGCCGTAACGTTGGTTACGCTCTCGGATACAAATTGGCAACAAAAGTTTGGCGTAGAGGATTTGGGAATCAATTTTAATGGTAGCGTGCTCTTTTGTGGACCTTACGATTTTACCGAGTTTTGGATGCGTTTTCCTATTATGGATGCCATGTTAAAGGGTATTGCGGGCATAAAGAGTAGGCGAGATTATCAAAAGAGCGAATATGTGGATTACCTAAACCCCATACCTAGCATATCGAGCAAATTCCCCAAAACCCTAGTTGTAACCGGCGCACAAGATTTTGTAACCAATCCGCATAACGCTAAATTAATGGCAAGGTTTGATGAGCTGGGTATAGAATATGAAAGATATCATGCAACACATTTGTTCAATTCTTTCCACGATTTCCACTTGAAAATTTGGATGCCGGAAGCAAAGCGCGCAATGAAAAAGGCTTGTGATTTCATAAAAGAAGTTTTGGCATAAATCATAAATATTTAAAGGAGAAAAATTATGAAAAAGACACTTGGAACCATTCAAACTATTATGAAGATAGGTAGAGCTATCAGCATTATCGTACTAGTATGTGCCATTATCGGTATGGTTGGCTCGCTTATAGGCGGTGTATGCGTATACGCTATGGGTGAAGAAATCATCAACGAGAAGATAGAAATGGAAGATGGTACCGAAATTACTTTCGGTGAACTAGTTTTTGACGAGTATCTTCCCGGAATAGAAGCTGTTTATGCAATGATGATAGGAGCTTTTATTGCTTGCCTAGTGGAAGTTATTATATCCGACCGAGCACAAAAATATTTCAAGTTCGAAATAAAAGAAGGCACTCCTTTCACTTTCGATGGAGCAAAGAAGCTAAAGAATTTTGGTATCGTAGCTATCGTTTTACCCATAGTAGGTAGCATCATAACGGAAGGTGCTATAATGGCACTAAGCATACTAAACCCCGAAGCACTTTTGGGTGATATAGCATTTACCTCTTCCATTGGAACGGGCGTTATGGCAATACTTATTGCTCTAGTATTCAAGCACGGAGCAGAGCTAAACGAAGTTCAAAAGCAAGCCAACCTTGAGAAAGAGGCACTCCAAAAGAAACAAAAACAACTAGAAGAAAGAAGAGGTTACTATTTCTAAAGATAAAATGAATAAAAGAAGGCAAAAAGCGGTGTTAACACCGCTTTTTATTTTTGAAAAAGAAAAGCAAGTCGTATGACTTGCTTTCTTTGTGGTGGAGACAATAGGACTTGAACCTATGACATCTTGCTTGTAAGGCAAGCGCTCTCCCAGCTGAGCTATGCCTCCACTTGGTGACCCCTACGGGAATCGAACCCATGTTACCGCCGTGAAAGGGCGATGTCTTAACCGCTTGACCAAGGGGCCTCTTTTTTGGTAGCGGCGGTCGGACTCGAACCAACGACCTGCCGGGTATGAACCGGCCGCTATAACCAACTAAGCTACGCCGCCATACCAACGTTTGGTTAACGCCTAAATATAATAACAAGTAAATTTTAACTTGTCAACTATTTTTAATAATGCTTTTTGGAAAATTTTTAATTTTCTTTGACTCTTGTAACCTTTATTCTTAGTGCTCTAAGAAAATTCTTTTGATTGGGTGTAATTCTATAACTTTCAATGGCTTTTTGTATGGTTTTGTTATGTATCCAAATTGGTAATTTGCGCTCCAATATTCAATTCTATCGCTAAAGAACCTAATATAATCTTACACAAATAGGTATCTTGACAATTTTATGTTTGATATGACATAATAAGCATATGGAGAGGATAATGTCATTAAAAGAGATTTTCGCTATCATGCGAAAAAACAGGAGAGTTGGGGTAGAGTTAATATACAATTCCTACTATAATAAAATGTATGGAATAGCCTTTTCTATTGTAAAAAATGAAACAATAACGGAAGACATTGTTCATAATGTATGTTATAAATTCTTAACGATGAAAGAAGATTTATTTCCAAATTCTCATGAGGCTACTTGGCTTTATAGCGTGATAAAAAACGAAAGCTTGATGATTTTGAGAAAGGGAAAGATGTATCTTCCTTTAGAAAAAATAAAAGGGATATGCTTAGAAGACAAAAACATAAATGATTATGTAGACATGGATGCTTATTATTCTATAATTAAGCCATTAAATGATACACAAAAAACTATTATTACGTTAAAAGTATTGGGCGGTTTTACGCATAAAGAAATTGCAACGATGATAAATAAGCCCATTGGAACGGTGCAGTGGCTATATAATACATCTATTAAGAAATTAAAAATGATACTTTCTTCACTGATAAGTGTTTTGGCGATTGTGTTTATAGTTACCGTTGCCGAAGGAATACTGTATTATCAAAATCTTAGTATCTCAAACGATTCAAGTTTGGGAGCTAATAATTTTTATATTGATTACTTATTTATTACGTTGATTATTCTTTTAAGTTTAATAACATCGGGTTTAATTATATTTATAAAAAAATCCTATAAAATTCCAACAAAAGCCACGAAGAAACTCATCTAATTAGTAGATGGGTTTCATATTTTATGGAAGAAGTCTAATTTCGATATATGGCGGAGGACGTCAATGAAAACGACTTTTTGTTTTGTTTTAATTATTCTAATAGGATTAGTATCTTGGTTTGGCTGTGTCAACAATTCAATAGCTTTTGACGTTGCTTTTTCTAATAAAACTATCTTGGGCTATAAAGAAAAGGAAAGCGATATAACATATTATAGCGGTGCCACCATATTTGATACCGACAAGAAGCTACAAAGTTTTTGTGTCAAGTGGAATAACGGGGCTTTTAACGAAAAAGCAAGTGATTATTCTAGTTTGCTAAATCAAAAGCTACGCGAATATAATGAGGAATTTTTTCAAAATAAGGCATTAATTATTTTTTCTAATTGTAAATGGAACTGGGCTCGAGAACCACAAGTAAAAAAGGTTTCGGTAAAGAACACGGTTCTAGTTCTTGAAATTAATCTAAAACGAGGAGCGTATTCGGACATAGCAGAAAGTTGTACGTTTTTCATAGAAATAGATAAAGCTGATTGTAAGGATATCACAAATATTTTAGTAGAAGAAACAACAAGAATAAAATAAAGCAGGAGGAAAAACAAATGAAAACTAAAAGAAAACTATTATATGCTATGTTAGTAGGAATCGCTTTGATAATGGCTTTGCTTTTATCTGCACTACCAATTAGCGAAAGTAAAGCAATAGCAATAGTGGAAGAAAAATTGTCAAATCCATCCAATTCTACATACCAGGGAAGAGTTAAACAAAGTATGTTTTTACATTCACAATTTCGAAAGGAATATTTGATAAAAAGAATTAAGTCGAACGATAGAGAGATTGACGTATTCAAGGATGAATATGCAGGAATGTACATTGATGATAATGGTTTTTTAAACATAGGCGTTGTTAATAGTGAAAGTGCAAAATTAAACAAAAAAGCGTCTAAGATGAATAATGGGAATGTTATATATCGAGATTTTGACTTTTCTTATAATTTTTTACAAGAAATTATGCTTGTAATAGAAGATATGATGTTAGAATACGATGTTTACGCAGTTGGAATTGATGATGAAACGAATTCAGTTTTTGTTGAGTTAATTAATGAAGAAACTATAGATGTTATTATTTCAAAATTGCAAGAAATTGAACTATATGAACCGAATACGATTGCCTTTGAAGTTGAGCCTTCAATGAATATAGAAAATAACGCAACGGCATATGGAGGCGAGTCTCTATATCATAGAATTGATAGTAACCAGGTTTCTTGGGGTAGCATTTGTGTGAATGCAATTGATAATGTTACAGGTAAAATCGGCGTAATAACAAATGAGCATGTTGCAAAAGTAACGAGCGGTAATCCAAATATGATTTATGGTGGTCATGTAACATTTAATGCTGACAATTCAGTTTCATTTAGTGAAAATAGAAATATTGGTGTGATAGGCGCGAAAGGTCAACGCTCTGGTTCAGTAGATGCGGCGTTTATACCCTATGAAACAGCTGAAGACTGGAGTGTTACAGCAGACGCAAGATATGATACAACGACATTTACTAATATTCGCTTAGGCAGTGATGAACAAATTGTTAGAGGGCAACCTACCAAACGTGTTGGACAGACTACAGGTGTAACAATAGGGGAAATAAGAAGTACAAATGTTTCAGTAACGATAGATGGAACAAAAATAACCAACACTTTCCGCTATACAAACGAGGGGCAGGGCGGAGATAGTGGTGGACCTGTTTATTATGATGATGGAAATACACTTTATCTTATAGGAATGCATTTTGCCAGTGGGTATGTTTTGGGCGGGGGAGACCAAGGATATGCTTGTCGAATAACCAATGTTATGGCTACATTAAATGTTACACCTTTAACAAATGATTCTTTTAATACGGTTTCTTTAACAAGTAATACTTTATGCTTAAATAGTGTGAATTTTAGTCCTGTTGGTGCATTCAATATGCCTACCTCTATAATGGGTAAAATTGTTTCAGCAATTGGTAATTCTGCTTTTGAAAATCAAAGAAACATTAGTTCCACTATTATTCCAGCCAATGTTATGTCTATTGGCACTCAAGCATTTGCGAATTGTACAAACATGTTATCTGTGGTGTTTGAAGATAATTCACAATTAAATAGTATTGGTAATGCAGCGTTTTTTAATTGTAGTAGTCTTAGTTCTATAACCATTCCCACTTATGTAACCGGATTAGGTGCGAATACTTTTAATAATTGCTATAACTTGACAAGTGTTTTATTTGAAGCAGGTAGTTATTTAACAACTATAGGTAATTCTGCTTTTGAAAACTGTTCTAGTTTAGAATCTATAACAATACCAGCGGGTGTCGCTAGTTTAGGATATAATGCGTTTAGTAATTGTTATGCGATGACAAATGTTAAATTTGCAACAGGCTGTCAGCTTGTAAGAATGGAGAATGCCGCCTTTTATGGTTGTACAAGTCTAGATAATGTTGTTTTACCAGCAAGTTTATCATATATAGGATATGACGTGTTCTCGGGATGTAATATGTTAAGAAGTGTGATTATATCATCCAATATAACAACAATAGGTGGCAATGCTTTTGCAAATTGTCACAATTTAAGTGTTTACACATCACATGTGTCAAAACCAAGTGGATGGTTATCAAATTGGAATGTATCAAACCGTCCAGTAGTTTGGAATTGTACAATAACCAATGATTATATTGTTTCTTTTATTAAAAGTGCTAATACGCCAGTTCTTTCATCATTAAACGCACCATATAGAAAAGGATATACTTTTTCTGGTTGGTTTACTGGTGCGGGAGGGACAGGTGAACAAATAACGGATATATTAACCGTTGTTGATGGTACCACCCTTTATGCTAAATGGGATGAATCCTCTTGCGTTGCGGAAGGCACCTTAATCACGCTAGCAGATGGTAGTAAAGTAGCAGTAGAGAATCTCACAGGAAATGAATATTTACTAGTTTGGAATATGTTTACAGGAATGTTCGATAGCGCACCTATATTATTTATAGACAGTGACGAGCAAACTACCTATGAGGTAATACATTTATTCTTTAATGATGGTACGGAAGTTCAAGTAATAGATGAACATGCATTTTTTGATATAAATCTTAACCAGTATGTGTTTTTAAGAAATGATGCGGAAAAATATATAGGTCATTATTTTAACAAACAAACTACAAACAACAGCGAGAATCTGATATACACAAATGTGCAGCTAATATCCGTGCAGGTGGAAACAAAGGTGACTCGAGCCTATAGTCCTGTTACCTATGGGTATCTATGTTATTATGTGAATGGGATGCTTTCTATGCCAGGGGCAACGGAAGGATTAATAAATATACTAGAAGTAAACCCTGAAACTATGGCATATGATGAAGAAAGCTTACAAATAGATATAGATACATATGGTATCTACACGTATGAGGAGTTAAGTTCTTTAATACCAATGCCCCAAGATGTATACGATGCTTTTAATGGT
Organism: Clostridia bacterium; assembly: GCA_017403145.1. Taxonomy (GTDB): domain Bacteria; phylum Bacillota; class Clostridia; order Christensenellales; family DTU072; genus Stercoripulliclostridium_A. The sequence continues at coordinate 21,230 of JAFQOO010000006.1, read as the reverse complement.
AATTATCTAAAGATATCTATAGGAAAGGGATTAATCACACTTGAGGAAATATCCGCATTATTTAATAGGTATGCAGAATTTTTTGCATAAATTTAAGTATTATAATAAAAATTAAATAAAAAACATAAAAACCTTGAGTAACAATATATCAAGGTTTTTTATGTAGCAATTTGGATTTGGAAGTTGCGTTAATACAAGTTGAGAACCAATAAAAAGGCTTATTAAAAAATAGTATATTTTATCACCAAAGAAAAACGGGGGAGCACGTCATTTCTAGAAGAAAATATCAACATTTTATTGGACAGATGAAGTCTTCAGAATCGTTAGAATCGAATGATTGCATTGCTTAGTAAAGGCGTGGGCATATAAATTTCAAGTTTTTGGAAAATTTTTAATTTTCTTTGACTCTTGCGACCTTTATTTTTAGGGTTTTGAGGAAAATTTTTTGATTGGGTGTAATTCTATAACTTTCAATGGCTTTTTGTATGGTTTTGTTATGTATCCAAATTGGTAATTTGCGCTCAAGTAAATAGGGGATAGTGGCGTCGTATTTTTTATAAAGAGCAGTCGCAAAGTACCAGGCAATCATCATATTTATATAATATTTTTCACTCCTAATGCTACTAACGCGCTCCAAATATTCTTCTTTGAAATGCTCGTCAAGATAGTAGCTTAGTAGCATACTTATGCCAAAACGTACGGTGTACTCACGTTCGCTTGATAACCACTCGTATATTTTGTTAACAAAGTCTTGCTCGTTACCTTTGATACATTTGGGTTTCAAGCCATCACAAGTAGCCCAGTTATCGATATAGGGTAAAAACCGCTCGATTTCTACAAGAAAAGACTGGTATGGGAGGAGAGAAATTATAAAGGAATGTAGGTTGTTTTCCTCATAGTAGCGGTGAGGAAGATTGCGTAGAAAATCCACGTATTCTCCACTTTTATAAAGCTCTTTAGCATACTTGCGAAGAAAAGGTACACGCACACCAATAATGGTGTTTTTGGAAACGGTGGGCATAAGAGAGGCGTGGAAAGCCTTGTAACCATTGTCTTGCAAAGAAAATAATTTGTTTTGAATACGTTCTATCATAATAAAAGTATAACACACCCCTAAAAAACTTGAAAGTTTATTTGATATAGATTAAAATATAATTATAAGACCAAAAGGAGAAAAGCAATGGGCTACAGTTATAGAACAAAAGGCGTATGCGCTATGAAAATAGATTTTGATTTAGAAGGAAACGTCGTTAAAAACGTATCCTTTATGGGTGGCTGTAATGGTAATCTAAAGGCTATTTCTACACTTGTTGATGGTATGACCGTTGAAGAAATAGAGAGCAAACTAAAGGGCAACAAATGTGGGTTTAAATCTACCTCTTGTGCCGACCAGCTTGCCATAGCGGTTAGAGAAGCCTACGAAAAAAAGAAGGTAATGGATAAGTAATTTAACGTAATAAAAAGAGCCGATTAGTCGAGTCCCTACAAGGGATTCGACAACTAAATAAATCCTTGCGGATTTGTGATATTTTGAAAAATTTCCTTGCAAAGCAAGATATTTTTCAAAGTGATATTGTCTATCGGCAGTGATATTTGCCTACGGCAAGTTGTGGATTTATTTAATATAACTTTGGCATTAGCCAAAATATAACTGTTTGTAAAACAAGCAATATAACTTTTAGCCACAAGGCTAAAAATAAAACTAAATTATCTTAAGCTTTTGTGGTAAAGATAAAGCCCACCATATTTCGCCTTAAAGCGAAGTATAGTGGGCTACACTTTTGTTATAAACTAAAAATCCCTAATGGCAACCCCCGTATATTTATTCATCATCTTCTTCGGTTACTTTCAAAGAAGCAATAAGTTTATAGAACATATCGTAGATATAATCATATTTCTCTATCACACTATTAAAAGGGTCTTTTTCGTCGATTTTAGGTACAGAGGTACCAAAATAAAGACAATGTCCATCAAGATTAATATAGGCTTGCAAGGAATAAGATACTCCCACGTTGGTTATAATTTTCATAATATTTATGTAACAAGGCATATTATAAAACGTGGTTGATTTATAGAACAATGGTTTCATATAAGTTGTACAGGTTACAGCGTAACCCTCGGCATTTTCTGCTATAAAATCATTAGTATAGGACGTATCTTCGGGGTCAGCATCAAGTCTTTTTAGTTCTATTTTTAATGTTTCAATAAAAGAGTCCGACCAAAGCCCGTAATCATACATAGATACAACGTCATATCCCGAAGTTAAGCGTGGTATTGCAAAACCATATAGGCAAGGAATGTCTTCGGTTGATAAGATAGAGAAATTTCGATAGAAAGCGGGTTTAATAATGTGCCATTCGTCGGGTTGCTTAAAAGAAAAGTTAACCTTTTTTGACATACTACCACCTCCAAAAAAATTATAATATAAAAACCATTAAAATGCAATAGGGAAAAATCTTAACTAAATAAACAATATAGATACGTGTAGGGTGAGTAAGGCAAGAATCATAATCGGAATGCTTATGATAACACCATATTTCATAAAGTGAATAAAGGATAGGGGGTGTCCGTTCTTCTTTAGAATGGAAAGCCACATAATGCCCGCAAGCGCGCCTACCGGTGAAAGATATGCACCGATATTCGAGCCTATAACCGAAGCAAATAACGCACCATAGAGGTCTTTTCCCACTAGGTTGGAAATGGAAAGGATATCGGAAAAGAGAACGCTCATAGGTATGTTGTTAAATACGTTGGCGGAGAAGAAAGATGCTAGACCATAAACGAATATGCTATCGCCCTTGCTAAAGAGGTCGGCGATAATTTTGGTTACGCCACATAGATTTAGCGAAAGCACGATAATAAACATTGATAGTACGAAGGGAACTAGGGCGTAAGGCAAGCGCTTTAGTACGCGAACGTAAAGGGAAAGGCCCTTCTTTTTTATTAGCGAATAAACGAGGGTGATAAGAACAAGGCTACCTACGATAACCGCTACAGCGAGATACATTTCTATGCCGATATAGGAACAAATAGAAAGCGCGACTATTGCTATTACGAGGTGGGCAACGCCTACGATAAGCATAAACTTATCGCCAAGAGAAACGCTGTCTTGTACCACGTGCAAAGCCTCTCTTAACTGCTTGTGGAATAGAGCGCGGAGAATAAAATATGCGCCTACAGAACAAAGTATGCTTGGTAAAATCATAACCTTTAGGTAGCCAAAAAAGTCAATACCGATACCCGTAGCGAGATAAATGTTAGTAGGATTGCCGATAATCAAAGTCATACTAAGGGTGTTGGCTGCAACGAATTCGGCAATAAGATAGGGCATAGGATTGATGCGAACTTTTTTAGCGAAGTGCAAAATAAAAGGGGTAAAGGTAAGTATAACAACGTCGTTAGAGGTTACCGCGGTAAGGAGTGATACCATCAGGTATAGCATCAAGAACAAACTCTTTTGGGTAGACTTTGCGTGTCTAACCGCAAACGAAGCTAGATATTCAAAAAGGTTCATTTCGTCGAGGAAGACGGAAAGGAAAGTCATACCGAAGAAAATAACGAGAAGCTTCAAAGGGTTGACCGAGGTGTCGCGAGTTAAGCCTTCTAGCGCTGTTTCAAAATCTATGCAACCAAGGGCGAGTAGGGAAATGGCACCGCCGAGAGCTATAATCCAATAGAAGCTAATCGATTTACCCCTAACGGTAAGGCTGGGTTTAAGTACCAAAAATATTAAGATTTCCACTATGGTAAGCACGCTTACCGCAATAGTCATAACCATCCAAATTTTTCTCCCGACGTATTATAGCACAACGCCCAAAAAGTGCAAAATAAAAGAGAGGTAGTTATTAAAATTTTTGATGATATAATAAAGCAAGTGTTGACGGGATAGCGAAAGGATGTCTCGCGCAAAGTAGGATAGTATACTATGGAATAGTACGTAACTAACGATATTAGTAATACATACACAAACACAGAGTGTTTGCTTTCGCCAGGTTTTTGCCCAAGCAAAGTGCCAAGCAATTGGCTATAATGTGAGCAATGCGAACTATCATTCGAACAAAGTGAGTCAATGCAAAAACTAATGCACCCGATTTGCTAACGCAAACGGGTGAACTATCCCATCGCGACGGCAAAAAGAAAAACACGCAAAATCGCGTGTTTTCTTTTTGGTCGAGGTGACGGGATTTGAACCCACGACCTCTTGGTCCCGAACCAAGCGCGCTACCAAACTGCGCTACACCTCGGCGCGGTATTTAATCTATCATAATACCGCTTGATTGTCAATGATTTTGGGTAGAATCGCTATTTGTGTTTGGCTATAAAGCCTTTAACAGCGTTCATATATTGTTCTCTTGCGTGGTAATGAGCACGTGCGTGCTTGCAGCCCTCTACGATTACAAGCTCCTTTTCCGTCGTGCAAGCATTGTAACACTCGTACGCCATTTCTACCGGCACGACGTCGTCGGCATTACCGTGTATAAACATCATAGGAACCTTTGCTTCTTTGCAAGCAATCAAAGAGGAACTATCCTCTAGCCCATAGCCCGCAAATACTTTTATGTATAGGCCAAGAATTTCGATTGCCCATTTAGGAGTGCATTTTACAACCGTTCTGGCTCTCCACAAAAATTCTTCCCTACAAGTAGTAAAACCGCAATCCTCTATTATGCCTTTTACCGAAGAGGGGAGCGCTAGGTTGGCTGTTTGCATTGCTGTCGCGCCACCCATAGATACGCCGGTTATAAATATTACGCCACCGGGAACAAGTCTTTCTATCTCTTTTAGCCATAGTAGGGCGTCTATGCGGTCAAGGGTTGCGAAGCCCACGTATTTGCCTTCGCTAGGCCCGTGGTTACGATGATTTACTAGAAGAACGTTCCAGCCCTCTTTTAGGTAGTCTTGAGCTTTTTCGGAAAATTCGGCATATCCGTTAGAGGTATATCCGTGCAAGCATAGAATGGTAATCTTGCTTTCGCCCTCGGCTCTAATAAAATTACCACGTAACGTAAGTCCGTCGTGGGTTACCACTTTTACGGGTTCGTTAGGCATAGCACGTAGTACTTTTTCGGCGCGAACAACCGCTTTTTCGTAGTCGGTATATTCCTCTTCGGATTTGCCCTCTAAACCGTTTTTAGGTTTGACTATCATACCATAAAAGCCGATACCAAAGCCGGCGAACACCAATACGACCAAAAAAGCAACAGCTCCCAACACACTACCAATGATTGTCCACATAATAGGTACTCCGTAAAGATATATTTTAAAGATAGAATTATTATACCTAATAAAAATGGATAGGTCAACAAAGAAATTTTAATGAAAAACGAATAAAAAGTATTGCAAAGCTTCATCAAATATGCTAATATAATCTAGCACTTAAGCCGAAGTGGTGGAATGGCAGACGCGACGGACTCAAAATCCGTTGAGGGATGACCTCGTGCGGGTTCAAGTCCCGCCTTCGGCACCAAACAGTAGAAATCCGAACCCAAAGCCGGTAGGCGAAGGGTTCGGATTTCTTTTTGTGTTCGGTGATATGTGATGCTGACTTGCTGTTGTTGGCATCACACCCGAGCACCGCCTAAGTAAATATCCTTGATAGTTGATGCCAAACGAAAATATTTTTAAAAAATGATATTTACAATGAAAATTCAAATTACTTATACCGAACATAACGGGATTTACTACCCCGATCTTGCACTTCCCGAGCAGACAAATCACCCACTTGGAAAGTACGCTAATCTGCGACTCGACTTTATGAAAAAGCACCGTCACGGAACTTACACCACCCTGCTCACCGAAAGACGATTAAACGAGTACCTACACGCCATTGATATTCAAGCTCACGAATTGCTCGATGACATTATTCCTCGCCTCGCTGTAGAACGTGGCATAGACGAAGTTCTGAAGGCTCACAACGCACTCCAATGGACTGCCGAGATGAACAACATCAAAGCAAGTGCGGAAGAAATTGTCTTGCAGGAGGTCGTGTACAAATGAACTCTATCATTCAAGAACTTTGGCATGGAAATATCGTTCCTCAAGAGGATAGCCGAACCAACTCCAAGGAAATGAAAGAACTGCTCGGCTATATGTCACGTCATCACGAGGACTTGGAGAAAAGTTTCACCGATGAGCAAAAAGAGATTTTCAAAAAATTTCATGACTGTTGGAGTGAGTACATGAGCCTTGGTGAATCTGCTATCTTTGAGTACGCTTTCAAACTTGGTATGCAGATTGCTATTGAAACATTAACTGAATAACACTTAGCGGCGGGGCTTGTCCTCGCCGCCTTTTAACTTCAATAACCCTTATAAAACCACAATAAACACTTATAACAGATTGACATAAAGGAAAAAATATGCTATAATAAAATAAATTCTTATACCTTTTTATCAAAGGAGTACAAAAAATGATTAATGAAACAGAAAGATGGTATTCTCTTAAAGAGATTATGGAACACCTTGGTGTTAGCCGCGACACAGTATTAACATGGATAGCCAAGCGCGGTATGCCTGCTTCAAAGGTCGGACGTCTTTGGAAATTTAAGGTGTCCGAGGTTGATGCGTGGGTAAAAGCCGGGAACGCAGCCGAAAAATAATGTTAAATGGTTGGAGAAGGTTTATGAGAAGAACTGAAGGACGTGAAACATGGCATAGACTTTTGGAGTAGGATAAAGGGCAAGCTCCGTCGGAACGCTTGGCAGCATTACTTTTGGCAAACGAGGGGTTTAAGAATGTAGATCCATCACACCCATTGGGCGGCAGAGATGGACTAAAGGATATGGTGCTTTCTTATAATGGTAGTCGATGGATTGGTGCGGTGTATTTCCCAAGAGGACAACAACCCTTTTCGGATATTAAGGATAAGTTTTCTCACGATCTTGAAGGAGTAAAAACCAACGGTGCCGTGGGAATTGCATTTGTTACAAATCAAGAATTACGTTTGTCCGAAAGAAAAATATTGACAGAACTTGAGCCATCAATTGATGTTCAGATATATCATTTGGAGCGCATCGCTTCATTGCTAAATACTCCTTCTTATTATGGAGTTAGAATGGAATTTCTTGAAATTGAAATGAGCAAAGAAGAACAAATTTCTTTCTTTGCAAATCAAGGAAAAGAAATGACTGACATAAAGGATGCAATAGAACGGCTTACTATTGGGTTGGAAGAATATAAAATACGGCATCACCTTGATTTAAACATAAAGGCAAGTGATAATACCGACAATCACGACGAAAAATTAACGGATGATGAGTTTTTTGATGATGAACCACGTAGTATCGAAGAAATTGCGAATGCAACGGAAGAGTTCTTGGATAAAATTTGGTTTGATAGACATTTATCTTTAAAATACAGAATCGAACACGAAGGAGAAACCGTTAATCCCGACATATGGAAAGGCGCCTTAGCATCTGCTCAAAAAGTAATCGATAAATATGGCGAAGAAAATCTCGGTCCATATAGTGATTTTGAATGGGGAATGTTGAATGGAAAACTATCCGCCTTGCGTTGGGTGTTGGGCGAAGAATGGGATATGCTCGATACATAATTTCTAACCGTTCATAGTTAACATTTAAGTTTTTGTGAGGACAACATATGAATTATATAACAGTAAAATTTATAGATAAGGAATATTCCATTCCGCAAGACGTTTTAACCTACATCGATTTGTTGAGCTTTACGGATAATGTACAGAAACAGTTATTCGGTGCCTTTGTCCGCAAGCTGAAAAACGAGATTGCAAAAGACAATATTGGTTTGCTTGGTGACGAAGATCTTGCAACAGAAATTGAGCAGCAAATCGGCAAATTTATATCAAAGTTGTGCGACAATGGTATTTTTACACGCACCATCAACGATTATTTGAAAGATAACAAGGGGTATGAATTATATTCCAAAGTAAACAAAGCAGCTTTAGAAAAAATGAAGTCGCTGCTAATCAGAGAGATGGATGACTGGAAAGCAGGTTATGAGAACGCAGTTAATAATGCGGAATCACACGTAACCGGCATGGGATTTTCCATATGGTCAAGCAGTTTTGTTAATCACGCCATATATGCTGCCATGGAAGCATCTAAGCTCAAAGAGCAAAGCAAAGAAGCCGAAGCTCAATATCAAAAGGATATGAGTGACCTTCGTTCTCGCTTAGATTCACAGTACGGCGGTGAAAAAAGTAACTATATCAACAATACATATATTCCAAATATGGAGGCGGCACTTACTGTCTTTGCATACGAACTTTTAGACAAATATGTAGCTGATCTGATTGCAAATGGTAAGTTTGATAAAGCAACACTTGAGTTTGTTGATATTAGTCGTTCTAATGATTTGCTTAAGAACCTTACACTTTCCAACAATAAAAAGGCTATCTTGGAAAATGCTTTCGTTGCTTGTCCATATAATATTGCTGTATATATGCAAGCTATGAAGATGGAGATGTTAGATGAGGACACATTTGAAACCGCTAACATTTTCAAGCAAGGGACAAAAATTATATCTTTTTTGAAAGAGTCTTTGGGAGTAGCAGATTACCCCAATTTTGTTGAGCCTAATTATTACAGCGCTTCTCTGTTGGCTCGTTACGAAAATAGAAGTACAAACGATGTCCTGTATCAGCACACATCTTCTTATGCAAATACCGTGATTAGAGAGTATGAAAAAATCGTTAAAGCACTCGATAATTCAAATCAATGCCGAGAGTATTTGCGCAATTTGAGCGATGATGAGATTTTGTCTGGAGAAGGAGCCTCGAAGCGATTAGCAAAGTCACTTGTTTATTCAATTGCTCCAAATGACAACTGGAGTATTCTTGTGAAACAATGTGGTCACGCTGACCTGCTCGAAAGATTAAAGGCTATTATGCCTACAGGTTCAAGTGTTGGCAGTAAAACGGATTGTGACTCCTATTTAGCAGAAGCTTTGTTCAATGCGTTGGAAGTAATCCGTAAAGATTTGGCACAAAGAATTTTGGAGAGCCGCGCTCGTACTGAAGCGGAACGACAGAAGCTTGAAGCACAAAAACTAAAGAAGCGTATTAAAACAACTGCGATTGTGTGTGCGATTGTAGCCGTCGTTATTTTTGTTATCTCTTTGCCCACTATAATAGAAAATGCAAAGATAGCCAAAAGAGAGAGCTATGTTGAAGAACAAATTCAAGAAGTGGTTATGCCATTAGAAAAACAAATGGAAGATGCAACTGGTGTTGACATTATCATAGATTACAGTTTCTCATTGGAAAATGATTGGGATAATGAGCAGTGGTATGAATGGACATTTAGTGTTAAACTCCCCATTTTTGAAGAATACAGAAAGTCCAACGGGGCGTCCGAACAAGCACTGTTAGAAGTTATGGATGTTTGCAAAACTCTTGTTGAGATTTATGATGATGTTTACGATGATTTAGATTTTGACTTTAAGAACGAGGATTTAAGGATTGTAATGGATTTTTCTGGTGGAAATTCCGGTTCGCTTAAAATCCGCGATACATCCACATCAGAAACATTCTATTATGAAGAACATTCGGGCAATAGATATCTTCATTCCTCGAATACCGAATATGTTTTAGATAAAAATTCAGAAGTTAGTCAGGCGGCACAAAAAGAAACAGCGTACAACGAAGCTCTTGCTCTTATGTCCACTCAAAAATACGATGAGGCTATTGAGATGTTTGCAAAATTAAGCGGATATAAGGACAGCGTTGCCAAGATAACTGAATGTGAAAATGCTATAATCGAATCAAAGTATAATCAAGCTCTTGCTTTAATGTCAGTAGAAAAATATGATGATGCCATTGAGATATTTTCGGAGTTAAGTGGATATAAAAACAGTGCCGACAAGATAAATGAGTGTAACAACGCTATTGCTGTTATTATCGAAGCAAAATATAACGAAGCCTCTTCTCTTATAACCGAAGGAAAGTACAAAGATGCTCTTGCGCTTTTGGACGAAGTTGGCGATTATAAAGACGCGAAGAAATTAAGAGCAAAATGCAAACTTGTTACATGTGAATCGGGAGATATTATTACTTTTGGCACGTATGAGCAAGATGGTAATTTAGCAAATGGTACTGAAGATATTGAATGGATAGTAATAACTCGTGATGGAAACAAAGCTCTTGTAATAAGCAAATACTGTTTAGAACAGATGCCCTTTAATTCCACTCTCGCCTCAGTTACATGGAAAAATAGTACTATCAGAACTTGGCTCAACAGCGATTTTTATAATAATGCTTTTTCATCAGAGGAAAGAAGCAAAATATTCAATACTACTTTTTCTACCGATGGCATTGAAACCACGGATAAAGTATTCCTTTTAGATGAAGAAGATGCAGGATTTTTGCCAATATCTATACGAAAAGCAGAAGCTACCGACCATGTTCCTACATCGCATTGCTATTGGTTTTTAAGAAACACTGGTAGTGTATCCAATGTTGCTTATGTAAGTTATGATGGAGAACTTGGCTATTATGAAAACGTTGACCGTGAATGGTGGATACGTCCTGTTATGTGGATTGATGTTGATTATTAAGTTTAGCAATTTGAATTATTCAAAAGGAGAAAAGAATGTCAATAATTAGTGTTGTTTATTTGCCAGAAGGTATAGTTATAGCAGCTGATAGTCGTCTTACTGGAAAAAAAGAATATAAAGATAAAGATGAAAATAATATAATCGAAAGATTTCCTTTATCAGACAATGCTCAAAAAGTAGTTTTATTAAATAAATGTAAAGTTGGCGTTGCATCTTTCGGGGTTGCGTATATTGATGGAAAGACAATTGCAGATTACATAAGATTGTTTGAAATAAATGATTTGGATGAAAATGACAATCCAGAAAGCGTAGCAGATAAGTTGTCGAAACACGGTTCCGAATTTCCTGGAACAACCTTTTATGTATGCGGTTACTCAGAAGATGTACCATATGTTTATACTGTTACATCTACGACGAAGAAGAGGTCTAATATCGACTCTAATGGAAACATTATTTTTAATGTGTCTTGGGGTGGAGAAACTGAAGCTCTTGTAAAGCTAATCAATGCTGATCCGGTGATGCAACGAAACGAAAACCTTATGCCGCTAAAAGACGGGATTGATTTTGCTGAATTTATGGTAGACGCAACTATCAAATATCAGCGCTTTTCTGATGGCATAAAAACATGCGGTGGTGATATTGACGTTTTGGTTATGACTAAAGACAAAGCATTTTGGCATAGGAACAAACTGTATAAACAATAAGACTGTTCAAAAAGATGCAAATATTTAAAATGAATCATGGAGCAAAATATGAAACCAATATTGATGGATAATGCCTTTGAAGCATGGGCAGTGGCAATACGTTATTGTAATGATATAAAAGACGGAAAGGCAACACTTCAATATCAGAAAAACTTTGTTTCTTCGCTGCATAACGCCGTTGAGCTTATTATGAAGCAAATGCTGTTGAACAATAATGATCATAAGGTTGCGGAGATAAGAAAACCATCAAACGAAGTCGATGCAAAACTGTTGCTCGATTATTTTCAAGCAACAGACTTGAATTGCTTTTTTGATTCGTTGTCAGATGACGAGCTTTCAAAATTCCACACAATTCAGTTTAGTGATCTAATTTCACAACACAAAAAAATATTTGGAAGTAGCCTTCAATCCAAAGAAACATTAAAAACTGAACTTGAATTATTGCAACAGCTGAGGAATAACGAAACACACTTTATGATCAGTCAAGATAGTTTCTTATCCGAAGAAAATTTTCGTGTGCTTCATAATTTTATGATTCGTTTTTATAAAATCATGAAAGATTGGTGCCCTGTAAACTCGGATGACATTGAATTATATATACTCCCTTATTGGGGAGACCCCGCCGGAGCGGATAGCGTTTATGAGTTCAATTGTAACACAATGCAAAGTTTCTCTTATGAATCTGCTGTAAGAAATTCAAAGTTGGCAAAGGCTATTGCAGAAATACTTAACGGTGATTATCAATATGGAGCCCCCAATTTTTCGCCATACACTATTGCCAAAGAATTGACGGAAGGATTCAACGGTCTTTCGGCACAATTTGATGAAATATGGGCAATGGTGTATATGATGCAAGCATTCGATATTATTGTTGTCAATGATATATTGGATGACGAACAAGGTAGAGTTTATCATACCATTACTGCTCAACTCTAATCTTAATTTACTAACGATCAGTCTTGCATACAATGATTTAAGCCGCTATCAAAGCGTGATTAACACGCCGCGATAGCGGCTTTCTTATATCAAAAAATTTTAGAAACCTATTGACAAACTTTCTTTCGTATGCTATAATTACTACGCGGTACAATTGTACCTTGTGTAATTTGGAGGCATTTATGAATAAGTGGAGTCCCGAGAGGGCGGAGGCGATCCGCCAATTTATAGACGAATATTTTATGGAGAACCGCAAGTCTCCGACGGTGCGCGACATCGCGGCGGGGACGGGTATCTCTAAGACTTCGGTGCAGAGATACCTCACCGATATGAAAGAACACGGCGAGATCGAGTACAACGGTCGCCGCAGCATCGGCACGAATCTTTCGCGCAATATGTTTGAAACTACGCCCGCAATTCGATATGATTCCACCGTGTCCTGCGGGTTGCCGAGTGAGCCGAACGTGGAAGAAGCGGAAATCATTCCACTCCCCACCGCGCTTGTCGGTGACGGAAAGTTTTTCATTCTGACCGCCAAAGGTGACTCAATGACTGGTATCGGAGTTGACGATGGTGACCTCGTTATAGTGCGTGAGCAGAACACTTGCAGGGACGGAGACTATGCAGTTGTCCTTGTAAACGGAACTGAAACTCTACTTAAGACTATCACTTATCTTCCCGATCAGAAAGCATATTTGCTTCACGCAGAGAATCCCGATTACGATGATCGCATTGAGCACAATGTTCAGATTCAAGGAATTGCAACACAAGTTATAAAGAAGCTTTGATAACGCTCTGCTTGTCTGTCAGTCTTAGCAAGCATCGCGGTTGGACGCCCAAATCCAACCGAAAGAAAATACATCAGTCGCAGCAAGCACTGCTTTTGTCATGACAGACAAAACCTCAGGAGGTAAAAATAATTTGAAGATCAATGAAATGTTAAATAGAATGATCGACATTCTCAAAGATAAGCACACCACATGGGTTTATTTAGAGCTTCCACAAATTAACATTGAAGCGCTGCGCAAAAGAATCATTGCGATTCTAAAGGATAAGCACGGCGGCGCAAACATGGGATTGGATATCCCTGACGATGAAATCGAAGTTCTTGCCGATGTGCTCCTTCCCGGTGTCATAAAGTTCTTCTCCTCTGATGAATGGCGCGCGGAGCTTGACGCGTGGAGGAAAGAGCAAGAATTATTAGCGCAGAATAAGATTCAAGCTGCCGAAAATAAAGTATCTTAATCGTCACGTTATCGTGACAGAAATGAGAGTCAATGACAGGAGTAATATACGCTCGCTATTCCTCGGACAATCAGCGAGAGGAATCCATCGAAGGTCAGCTTCGTGAATGTCAAGCCTTTGCAAAGAAGAACGACATCACCTTGCTTGAGCCGTATATAGACCGAGCTCTATCAGCTAAGACAGACGACCGCCCGAACTTTTTAAAAATGATAAAGGATAGTGCGGCGAAAAAGTTTGATGTTGTCATTGTATGGAAGCTCGATAGATTTTCGCGCAACCGTGTTGACTCGGCGCACTACAAGTATTTGCTTCGTAAGAATGGCGTGAAGGTCATATCAGCAACCGAATCCATTTCCGAAGGCTCCGAGGGCATTCTGCTTGAATCGGTGCTTGAAGGCATAGCGGAATACTACTCGGCGGAGCTCTCCGAGAAAGTAGTATGAGGTCTGACCGAGAACGCGCTCAAGTGCAAATACAACGGCGGTACACTTCCCATCGGATATACAGTTGATGAAAATCAGTTCTTCCAAGTTGACCCTGTCGCCGCCCCTGCTGTGCTTGACGCATTCAAGAAATACGCAAAGGGCGCAACGATGCAGGAGATCACCGACGATCTAAACATCAAAGGCATCCGTACCGTCAGAGGAACGAAGATCAGCCTCAACACCGTGACGCGAATGTTACACAACCGCCGATATATTGGCGAGTATCAATACCGTGACGTGGTTATTCCCAACGGAATTCCCGCCATCGTTCCTGCCAAGTTGTTTGAGCAAGTACAAGAGCGAGCCGCCGCGAACAAGAAGGCTCCCGCCAAGCATAAAGCAGAGGACGAATATCTGCTAACAACAAAACGGTTTTGCGGTTACTGTCGATGTCTTATCACGGGCGAGAGCGGAACAAGTCATACGACGGAAGTTCACCGCTATTACAAGTGCCGAGGAACACGAAAGGGTGGAACGTGCAAAAAGAAAACGATCAAGAAAAAATGGATCGAAGAAGTGGTGATCCTGCTCATTCAGAAGTTCATCTTTGACGATGAATTTCTCAACAGACTTGCAGATATGCTGATTGCCAAGCTCAATGCCGAGAGCAGCACGCTCCCGATTCTTCGCAAGCAGCTTGATGAAATAGAAAAAGGCATTGACAATCTCGTCAACGCCATTAAGCGGGAATTCTGACCGCATCCACCAAGCAACGTCTTGAGCAGCTTGAAGCCGAAAAGAGCGAGATCTCGGTGCAGATTCTCAAAGCAGAAATTGCGAAACCTACGGTTACAAAAGAAGATATACTCGCGTATCTTATCAAGTACCGCAAGCTCAATATGAAACAGCTTGACCACCGCCGCCGTCTGATCGATAGTTTTGTCAACGCGATCTATCTGTTCGACGATTACTTGGTCATTACATTCAATTACAAGGAAGGCACAAAAACAATCACCTTTGCCGAAATCGAAGAGGCATTTGGTTCGGATTTATCATCACTCACTGCACCAAAAAATGAAAGCAAGTCTAAAAGGCTTGCTTTTCTTTTTTTGTGCCTATGGTGGGGAGCATCCCGTTTGCTTTAGCAAAACGGCTGCAGTAGTTTTTGCATTGACTCACTTTGTTCGAATGATAGTTCGCATTGCTCACATTATAGCCAATTGCTTGGCATTTTGCTTGGGCAAAAACCTGGCGAAAGCAAGTGCAAAGCACTTGTGTTTGAATTACTTATATAGCATTTATGTGCAAGCAATATAATTGATTATTATATCAAAAGAGCAAGACATTCTTTCGCGCCCCCGCCTTCGGCACGACTTATGTTTTTATATCCATCTAAATCGAAAAAGGGCAACCCCAACCCAAAAAAATCAGTCTTGTATTATTAGAAACTTTGTATTATATTATTACTATCAAAGAGAAAGGAGAAGGTTATGGAAGATTTAAGAATTGTAGGCTGGGCGGATTTTGATTGCGATTATCCTACTAGAGCCTATCAAGGCGACGAATTGATGAAAATAGTTGGACTTATTGCTAACGAAATTAGCGAAAACGATTACGTCTTTGCCGGACAAGACCATCAATCGGCAATGACGGGCGTGCCGGTTTTTTCCGACGGAACTTGTTTTAGAGCTAGTTGGCGTTTTTGGGGTATGATAATGGCACTAGTATATTCCGGACCTAATGGCGAAGAGCTAAGCTATATGGATTTCTATATGAGTCTAGACGATAATTGTGTACTACCAGAAGAAAGTGATATCGACGTAGAGCCTGCGGATATAGACAATATTTCACCGGGATACATATCCAAAGAAGATGGGGATATTCTTCAACAGGTAATAGAGTCGGGGAATGACTTTTTAACCTATGACGTTGTATTGCAACGATACGTTGCTCTCTTGAAGAAAGACTAAAAGCAAGCACTCCCAAAGGAGTGCTTTTTATTTATTATAAACATAAAGCCCTATTTTTTAACGTTTGTAATAGGGGTAAAATTCAATTCCTTTATAATCACGTTGCCACTTAAAACGTCGGCATATTGAAAGGTTTGTCGACAAGGGTGTCCGTTATAGTTTTTTTCTATTTGGAATATGTTTCTATAAACTCCGTTGATTACCGCGGGAGTGCTTTGTGTTAAAGCTTTGGGTTGTGTTTTTTTAATGCTTATATTAACGTTAGGGTTTGTCTCGTATAGTTTTTGTATTTCGGATTTAATAAAATTTATCATATGGTCCTTTAACGACTTTAACCGCCCATTTAGGGCGGTTAAAGTTGTCAGTTAAAATATTCACTGACGTCGGTGTTTGCGTTCAAATGTTTTCTTACGTGAACGATAATAGATGAATCTTCTTGTTCTTCAACTGCAAGAAGTTGGTAACGAGTGCGGTTCTTTTCAAGTTCTCTCTTGTATTTTACAACCTCTTCGCGGTTTAGTGCGAGTTGCTCTTCTTTTGTTAGTTCGCAGTCGTCTCGTTGCAAGAAGACAAGGGTTTGAAGAACACAACCTGATAGTACGCGTTTCATAGCATAGACCTCCTTTGACAACGTAATTCGGGCAGAAAAACGACGTCGTATTTTACAGAGAGGACCGAGCGAAACGCTTGGTTTAACCATACCCAACTGCCGCGGATATGACTAGGCTACATCACTCTCGTGGTAGCATTTCTACGCCACAATTATACCAAAAAACAGGAAAAATCTCTAATGAAATTTAGAAAAAGCCGATAAAAAATTATTTATCCTGTCCCCGTTTAGGGACACCATAAATTTTGAGTATTGCAAAAGAGCAGGGATTGTTTTAATATATAAATATTAAGCGGTATGGAAAACGCACATCAAAAACGTTATTTAGAAAAGATATTTAGCGACGTATACATTGTAACCGCTCACCGGCAAACGTGGTTGATGTAACGCCCATAAACGAACTGGGCAAGAGTAAAAAAGAGGAGGGAGGTGTAAAATGAGTTACGAATACGTATATTTGAAGAAAAATAATAAAATGATAAAGCATATTTCTCAAGTGCAATTACTTTTTAGGAACGGGGATTTTTTAACACTTGGCGGAAGAGAAATAGTGGACAAGGAATTTTCTTTTTGCGACACGTTAATAAGAAGTAGACAAGGCTTTTCTCCATTTTGTAATGGAGGATTTATTAGGTGTAAAATTGATAAAAGAGGCAAAAAGTACGATAGTTGTTCTCTTTATAACAGAAAAGAATATGTAAAAGATAGGAAAACCTATATAGAAAATCGTTGTGTTAATGAAGGCGGAATTTATTGCGTTAGATTTTTCGATAGTAATAATTGGAGCAATGAGGTTTATGGAGATATAATCGCTTGGATGGATGAGGGATATCTGGTCTTAAAGTTCCAAGGGAACAAAACGTATGGTAGTGCAAATGGAGAGCATTATAAAATTAACGTAACGAACGTAACCAAAAGTAACGTTGAAAAAATTTGCATAGATTTTGAAAACTGTGATAGTTTTGATGTCTATCAAGATGAAATAGAAGAGATAGACTTGATTTTTCATAAAGAATTAGAAATGGACTCCGATTATTTGTTAAGAAAAATAAAAAGCGGACGTTTAAAAATAAAGTTGGATAAAGAAAACAATGCTATAAGGGATTCATACGTATATGATACTACCAAAGCACCTATGGAAAAAGTTCTAAAAAAGCGGTTGTGTGGAAAAGGAAAAGAAGAGATAGACGTTTGCCATTTGTACGTTACCTATCAAAGTGCGGGATGGGGGTTAATAACGGAAGAAAGAATTCTAGTTCCAGAAATTGAATCAAACAACGGGAAACATGAGCAAGGAATGGAAGAAGATTTTCTTTACGTAAGTGGATATGCAGAAGCGCAAAAAGATGGGTCTATACTTATAGTTTTTGGCGAAAACCTAAAGTAGACAGGCGATACCCGTGGGTAATTATTAAAAAGACAAAGAGGATAGGAACCCTTATGTTTGTAAAAAGCAGGTTTTATAGTTAAGCACTCCAAAAGGAGTGCTTTTTCTATCTTGCGCGCACGCATAAGGTGTGGTATTATATCATATAGGAGAATTGTTTATGAATAAGACTAAACTTGGTAAAAAAGACGCTATATATTTGGGTGTGATTGCAATACTTGTAATTGCGGTTATCGTGGTGGGATTAGCGCTCGGCTTAAAGCCAAAAGAAAACGAGGAGGGGAACGAATTGAAATATTACTACGACGAAAAATGCGAGGCGTTTAGAGTGCAAAACTTTAATCTTGCTAAAGGTCAAATAGCTTTTATAGGCGACTCTATAACCGACCTTTGTCCTCTTGACGACTATTATGCAGACCTTCCGCTTGCTTGCTACAATAGGGGCATAAGCGGAGATACAACGGACGGAGTTCTCAATAGACTACAAGTTTCTCTATTTGATATAGAGCCTAGTAAAGTAGTGCTAATGATAGGAACCAACGACGTGGACGGTGGTAGGAGCGAAAATTATATAATCAACAACTATAATAAGATAATAAAATCGATAAAGCAAAATTTACCGGGAGTGGAGCTTTATTGCATATCTATTATCCCGCAAAACGAGGTCTTCGAAAGCTATTCCGACCAAAATACTGCTCTAAATAACGTCAAAATACAAAGCGTAAACGCTAAAATAAAGGAGCTTGTGGAAGAGGAGGGCGCAACCTTCGTGGATATTTATCCGGCTCTTCTAGGCACGGAAAACAACCTTGACAAAGCCTACAGCGACGACGGGTTACACCTAAATGCGGGAGGTTTCGTCGTTTGGTCTAGAATACTTAAACCATATCTATCATAACTATCAAACAAAGAGGTAACTTATGACTACAAATGAAACACCTAAATTCGGTTGGCGCGATAAAATAGGCTATGCTATGGGCGATTTCGGTTGCAATATGAGTTTTGCGCTGATTTCCAGTTATATGGCAGACTTTTATACCCAATATATCGGGATTCCGGCGGCGGCTTGGGCGGTAATTATAATACTTACCAAGATTTGGGATGGTATAAACGACCCTATTATGGGCGGTATTATGGATAACGTCAAAATAGGTAAGGGCAAAAGCAAGTTTAAACCCTGGATAAAAATAGGTTCTATCGGTTTGGTGGTTTCCGGGGCACTCGTATTTTTACCCATTCCCGAAGCACAAACGTGGGTAAAAATAGCAGTATGTATCGTTACCTATTTGTTGTGGGATATTTGTTACACGTTACTAAACGTTCCCTATGGTGCTTTGAGTAGCGCAATAACGGGTGATGCGGTAGAAAGAACACAGCTTTCTACTTGGAGAAGCATCGGCGCCGGCATAGGTGGAGTATTATGTATGTTACTCCCAATGATTATCTACGACAAGAACAACGATATAATAGGTAATCGCCTTATTTGGGTGGGCATAGTTATGGGAGCTATAGCATTTGGTGCATATGCTCTTTGCGTTAAACTCACTACCGAAAGAGTATCCGTTCCAGAAGAAAAGCGCGAAAAGGTAAACTATTTGAGAACGCTCAAAGGCTTCTTGAAGAATAGGCCGTTACTTGGACTATGCCTTGCATCATTTGCACAGATTGTGTTCTTAATGTCCAGCTCTCAAACAACCAAGTGGTTATTCCAAACCCACTTTGGCGAGGCGGGAATAATGGTAACAGTTTCTAGCTTTATAAGTTATTTACCGCTAGTTGTACTCATACCTTTTGCTTCCAAAATCGTAAAGAGGTTCGGCACCAGACTTTCCGTTGGCGCACCTCTTGCTCTTTCCGCAATAGGCGCTTTGGTTGCCCTAGTAGTACCTATTCCCGCAAATGCAACGGGCTCCGCTATATATATTGTAGCACTAGCCCTAATTCAAGCGGGTGGTGGATTGTTCAATTTGCTGGTTTGGGCAATGGTAAACGATTGTATCGACTATCAAGAGGTTAAAACGGGAGTGCGCGAAGAGGGTAGCGTATACGCAATGTATTCCTTGTTCCGCAAGATTTCCCAAGGTGTAGCCCTTTCTCTACCCTTGCTTTGTATGGAAGCGGTAGGATATAATCCCCAAGCAAATCCCATATCGGCACAAGCTCCCGGAGTATCCGCAAGTATGGTAAAGGTGGCGGCGGGACTTATGCTTGCCGGCTCGGTACTAATGTTAATAGCATTTTTCCTAGTATATAATCTAGGTAAGAAAGAGGTTGCGGAAATAGCCGAAAAGCTAGGTAAAAAGGTTGCTGATATAGCAACAACCGATATACTAAACGCAACCCAACAAGAAGAATAAAAGGTGAAGTATGGAAATAGTTCTTCTAACAGCTTTGGGAGTGGGCGGTGCGACGTTCATAGGCGCGGGGATAGGCTTCTTATTCAAGAATCTATCGCATAAGTTTTCCGATATAGTTCTTGCTTTTGCGGCAGGAGTTATGCTTGCAGCTGCGGTAATGGGGCTAATTGTACCTTCTTTAGAGTTTGGTGGGAAATACAAGCTATTATTTACCATAGGCGGAATTTTTGCAGGAGCGTTATGCCTAAACCTTATTGATAAGCTGGTTCCGCACTTGCACAAAATGATAGGTCCCGATATAGAGGAACATAACAAAACCAATCTAAATCGCGTACTGCTTTTCGTTATGGCAATAGCGATACACAATCTTCCCGAGGGCATCGCAGCGGGCGTAGGCTTTGGCTCCGGCGACGTAAACCAAGCGCTAATAATCGCAGGTGGTATAGCTTTACAAAACATCCCCGAAGGTATGGTGATAATAGCTCCTATGCTAAGCGCGGGAGTAAGCAAAGGTAAAACCTTGCTTATTGCTCTTTTAACGGGACTCGTCGAGGTTGTAGGAACGTTGATAGGCTACTTTGCGGTAAGTATTTCTACCGCAATTCTACCATTCGCACTAGCCTTTGCCGGTGGTACTATGCTATACGTAGTGAGTGATGAAATGATACCGGAAACCCACGCGCACGGAGCGGAAAGGGGGGCGACCTACGCCTTGCTGTTCGGCTTTTGCGTGATGTTGCTACTAGACGTATTATTGGCGTAAAGCAGAAGAGATGGTAAAGCCATTTTATAATAGGAATAAGAGCAAATAAAAAGGCGCGTTTATGGCAGTTCCTCTTAGGGATTTTTATCCATAATAAAAGAGTAGCACACTATACTTCACTAAAAGTGAAATGTAGTGTGCTTTTCTTATCCACAAAAGTTAATTTTATATAAGTTATATTTTTAGCCTTGTGGCTAAAAGTGATATGCCGTTGGCGTGGTATTTTGGCTCTCGCCAAAGTTATATTAAATAAATCCTTAACTTGCCGTTAGGCAAATATAACTGCGTAGCAATATCACTTGCG
>JAFQOO010000012.1 GCA_017403145.1 Clostridia bacterium | reverse complement strand
TCCACGTTCCGTTCACAAGGATAAAGGATAAAAAATCCGCTTTAAAGCGCAAATCAAATAATTTTAAAAAGTTTACTTTGCGCATATTTTGTGCTAAAAGAAAGGTTAGGAGTTACTTTTACCTAAAGCAAGTATCATTACCGCACTTATATAATCTTTCCTTGTGAGTGGAGCGCTAGCGGAATGAGGTCGTTCTGCATTCTGCATTCTGCGTTCTGCATTCAAACAACAATGGCTATTAAAAATATTTTATTTGCGCAACGTTAAACTTTCCCCTTGTTTGCGTGGCTTTCGCGGAGCAAAGTCGTTCCGCGTTCTGCATTTATCAGCTAAATTATTCGCTACGCTCATAGCAAAATTACTCACTACGTTCGTAGCTAAATTAAATTTGCAACCATAAGCTCGCGGTACGCGAATTTAGTTCCCGAAGGGAATTTAGCTGGCGACAGCCAATTTAGCTTGCACGTTAGTGCAAATTTAGCTGAGTGCTTCGCACTCCGTTCCGTACTCCGCACTCCGCACTATCATTCTTTCCTTGTGAGTGGAGCGTTAGCGGAATGAGGTCGTTCCGCGTTCCGCGTTCCGCACTCCGCACTTAAATATTTATATTGCATTCTTTTCACGCGTGTGATATAATTATAACGTTAGGACAAGCCTATCTTTTAGGAGATGTTTGGTATGAAAAAATCTTTTAGCATTGTTTTGATTGCTTTGATTGCTGTCTTCGTTTTCGTGCTGACAGGTTGCGATGCTGTCAGTGATATTTTCGACGTCGGTGGTTCTAATAACAATGACGATGATGGACAACAATACGACGAAGAATTGGCTAGTTCAACGGGTAAATGGTATCTTTTAGGCGACGACGACACCTATTTCAACTTTGATGGTGCTAAAAACGTTATGTCTTTTTCCTACGTGGAAGATGGTTTGAATAAATATAGCGGAACTTATAGAGTAATTTCTAGAGGAGTAGGTGAGGACGTTCGTACTCCGCTTACCTTTATCTTTACTAGAACCGATAAGTCTAAGGAAGATTGGCTAGGCTGTTACGTGGAAGATTTCGACACCGATTTCACCCAATTCACCATTATGGAAGTGGAAGAGGATTTGGGTATGACCGATGGTTTTATTTACTCTTACGTATATAGGATAAGCGAGCTTCCCTACAAAATGGGCACCTACATTTTAGAGGGCAAGGAGTATAAGGCGGAGTCCAATAACTATTCGCTGGCTGACAGAAGATATATTGCTAGTGGCACCTATAGTCTAGGTAGTGGCGAAAGCTTTACCTTCCTAACTATAAAGCCAAGAGGCAGGGAGCTATTCCAATACAAAAACGGAGACGTAATGGTAGAGGGCACCTATACGTTATCCTCGGACGAGAAGACGATATATCTATACGTATCGCACGACCCATATTCAAAGGTAACCAACGCGGACAAGGCGGTATATGATACGACTTTCGACATATATTATCCCCCGGATATCTATTTACGTGGCGATTATTCAAGTGCGGGCAGTTTTGTTATAAACGATTTATATCATCACACCTCTAGCCCGATTACTACCCCCGATTCTATCTGGACCTATGGCACCTATACGCTAGCGGAGTAGGGGTAAAAAAGAGAACAAATAAAGATAACATAAAACACTAAATTAAATGGAGAGGAAATTGAATTATGAAAATTTTAGACTTTGATAAAGATGTTTTTTTTAATCAATTAGGTAATTTGTTAAAAAATTCTCATATAGTTATAAAAGATTATGATTTTATGCGTGATGATTTGTTAAATAAGCTAATAAGCCTAGGAGTCCCAGAGGCGTTATTACGTAAAGCTTATAATACTATGGAAGCAAGCGAACGTTACACAGAAGACGGTGATTATATTGGGGAATGTTTGTCATTATATCCGGCATACAATCTGACTTTTATGTATCCATTCTTTGGATTGTATGGAGAAGAGTACTATTTAAGAGATATATTAGAAGCGCACAAATTGATAGGTACCAAAGATTTATACGTTTATTGCGAAAATAATTTCTATGGTCTTGGTCGTGAAGAGTTGGTTGAAAAGATATTTAAGGATATGGATATAAACATATACATAGTAAGGTAAAAAATATTATTCAAACTTGGCAAAGAATTATACCAAGAAGATTTAATATAATGAAAGGGATAAAGCCTTGTTAGATAAAATCTAGCAGGGCTTTTTATAAGTGCGGAGTACGGAAAAAACCAAGAAACATATTCTTTTTCTTTACTTTTCTACTCTTATATATTGCAAAATCTTTACCTATGGTGTATAATCAAAGCATAAAAGTAAAGAATTTCTTTTTGTGGGTGTCAAATGGTTATCGATAATGCTAAATTCAAAAGGCTTTTAGTGGTCAAAGGAATAAATAAATCGCTTCTTGCGGAGAAACTGAATATATCATCTAGAACCATCGCAAAAATTGCTAAGGGCGAAAAAATCGCGGATAGGATAATTGTAAAAATCGCCGATTTTTTAGAGGTGGATATCCTTGACTTGACTTCGTGCATTCTTCTTGACGTGCTAAGGAGCCAAATGCGTGCCAAGTTGAGTGGCGGATTGTATCACGAAACCCAAGTTAAGTTGACCTATAATTCCAACCATATCGAGGGTAGCGAGCTAAGTGAGGAACAAACGCGTTATATTTTCGAAACCAAAACGTTAGGAGAGCTTGCGCACTCCGTTCGCTTGGATGACGTTATCGAAACCAACAATCATTTTAGGTGTATCGACTATGTTATCGAACACGCAACCGAGGAGCTTAGCGAAGACTTTATATTGCGATTGCAAGGGCTACTCAAAGAGGGCACCGAACATAGTTTGAGCTATGGACTAGGGGTGTATAAGCTAAAGCCGAACACGGTAGGTGGGCTAGAAACCACCTCTCCAAGCGAGGTGCATAGTGCCATTAAGGAGCTAATCGATTGGTATAACGGACTAAAAAGGGTTACTTTTGAGGATATAATCGAATTTCATTATCGATTTGAGTGTATCCACCCCTTCCAAGACGGAAACGGACGTATAGGTAGACTTATATCATTCAAGCAATGTTTAGCGCAAGGCATCGTACCTTTTTACGTAGACGATAGGAACAAATGGTTGTACTATAGGGGCTTACGCGAATGGAAGAATGAACGCGGATTTTTGCTAGACACCTGCCGATTTGGTCAAGACCAATACAAAGCGCTGATAAAGTATTTTGATATAGAGATATAAGTAAACAGCGGATATCATAATAATAAATAACGTAATAAATCGGTATGCTATTAAAACTATTTTATTTGCGCCAATGTTAATTTTTTCCTTGTGAGCGCAGTAACACGAAGCGAAGACAATTCTGCGTTCAATAGCTAAATTATTCGCTACGCTCATAGCGAAATTACTCACTACGTTCGTAGCTAAATTAAATTTGCAACAATAAGCTCGCGGTACGCGAATTTAGCTCCCGAAGGGAATTTAGCTGGCGATAGCCAATTTAGCTTGCACGTCAGTGCAAATTTAGCTGAGTGCTTCGCACTCCGTTCCGTACTTCGCACTCCACGCTCCGCGTTTAAATAATTCCTTCTTTACAATTTCGCGCGTATAATATATAATAAAAGAAACAAACTATAAGGAGTAAAAATTATGTGTTTGATTATTTATTCTGTTGTTACCTATAATAAACTTGTTCATATGCGCGAAAACGTAGACAATGCTTGGAGTCAAATTGACGTTCAACTAAAACGTCGTTACGACTTGGTTCCCAACTTGGTCGAAACCGTTAAAGGATATGCCACCCACGAAAAGGAAACCTTGAGTAGGGTAACCGAGGCTCGTGCATCCGTTGGTAGTGCAAGGAATACCGCCGAAGCTGTGGAAGCTAACAATCAACTATCTTCCGCTCTTGCTCGCCTTTTGGTAGTTAGCGAAAAGTATCCCGATTTGAAAGCAAACGTCAATTTTACCTCACTCCAAAACGAATTGACCTCAATCGAGAACAAGATTGCATTCACCCGCCAAAGCTACAACGATACCGTTCTTCTCTACAACAGGAAGAAGAAATCATTCCCCGCTAATATCGTAGCCAAGATATTCAAGTTTGAGGATGGCGTATATTATAAGGCGGAGGAAGTGGTTCAAGATGCCCCTCAAGTAAAGTTTTAGACTTTGCTTTTTAGCGCTATACTTTGTTAAAGGGTAACCCCCTTCGTGGCGCAGTAGGTCTAATGAATGCAGAACGCAGAATGCAGAATGCAGAACGATTTCATTCCGCTAACGCTCCACTCACAAGGAAATGAATTAAACGCGGAACGCGGAGTGCGAAACGCGGAACGACCTCACTACACTACGTTCCGTTCACAAGGAAAGATTATATAAGTGCGGAGTGCAGTAGTTTGCGAAGCAAACCTGATGAGTAAAACGAGTAGCTAATAGAATTACTAAACTTGGTGATAGCCACTATGCCATTATACTAACTAAAGCAACTGCAAATTGTTCGCGAAACGCGGAACGACCTCATTCCGCTAACGCTCCACTCACAAGGAAAATTATATTTTTATCCATATGAGCGTAGTGCAACGAAGCGAAGCCCGTTCTGCATTCTGCGTTCTGCATTTTGCATTCAAACAAGGTTATACATCATTCGATACTATGAAACAAAAAATTCTCATCTTAATCCTAGTTCTATCAATCGTGCTTTGTTGTGCGTTTGCTCTGTCATCTTGCGTAGATAAGGGGAACGAGTATTTGACGAGGGCTGAAATCAACCTTTACCTTCAAGAAAACGGAGACGTCAAGGTTACCGAACGCTGGAAAACGTCGGTTGAGGGGGATAGTATCCATAATCTATACCGCGAAATCGACCTTTACGACGACGAAAACGCTCATTGTTCCACCATCAAGGACTTTTCCGTTATAAACAATAAAACGGGAGAGGTGCTCGATGAGGCTTATAACCTTAAAAATCCCGCAAGTAACGATAACAAGCACCTCACCAATCACTCCTACGTATACAACGTTAGGACGATGGGGAGCGAGGTGAGACTTGTCGAAATTGGATATTATTTTCCCTATACCAGCTATGCCGAGCTTGACTACACTATGAGCTATACGATAACCGATATGGTTACCGAGTATGGCGATACAGTCGAGCTATATTATATGCCTTTTGGAAGCAGTTTCGAGCTTTACGTCGAGGAGATAGAGCTAAACGTTTATATGCCCTCGTTGTCGTCTACTACCGAGCAAACTCTTGCCTTTTTACACACCGAGCTTGCCGATAGCTACGTCGAGGTTAAGGGGGATAAAATATCCGTTAACGCGGGCGGTATGACCGAAGAAGATTCTTTAGAAATCCGTGCATTGTTACCTAATTCCTTGTTTTCGGGAGTACAAAAGTCCACTTTGGAAGCCAAGCGCCAAAGCATAATTGACGAAGAAGCTAGGTGGAAAGCGGAGTATGAAGCAACCGTTATAAAGGAGCGTAGAGCCACGGTAACTTGGACGATAATAGGTGGAGTGTTGGTTCTTTTAGCGGTGGCGTTAGCGGTATATTTCAAGCTATTTTATTATAAAGTAACCGATAAGGATGGACTCTATCCCCACTACGTAAGGGAGATACCCGCGGGGGTAACACCTGCCGAGATGGCGCACTATTACTATCATTATTCGGGCGGTAGCAAAAAGCAAAAGAATAGGGGTAATATGCTTTCGAGCACCATTTTGGACCTTGCTCGCAAGGGCTATCTTACCCTTTCTCCCGACCCTAGCGACGGAGAGGACTACGTAATTGATATTCTAAACCATCCCGACAACAAAATGCTTGCCCTAAAGGAGCACGAGCGCACGTTATTTAACTTGCTCCAAAAGGTACGTTCAAGCGTGGGTAGAGCCTTCAATATGAAAGATTTTGAGCTTTTTTCGAGAGGAAACGCCAATTACGTCAATAATGAGATTGTAAAATTTGTAAATCAGTCAGGTGTAAATTTTGCCCAAGCCCACAACTTTAAGCAAAGCAAATTGACCTCATTCCTTACCACGTTCGGCGCACTAATGATAGGGTGTGGCGTGCTGTTCATTGGCGGACCTCTCACCACGTACTTTGGAGCGGGACTCTTTATCTCCGGCTTTATAATAGAAATTTTTACCCCTCGCGCCAAGAAATTCACACCCGAAGGGCTACAAAAATATATGGAAGCCAAGGGGCTCGAAAACTTTATGCTAGACTTTTCCAACCTAAAGGAGCACGAAATTCCCGCCCTTATTTTGTGGGAAGAATATATGGTATTTGCAACGATGATGGGGATAAGCGAAAGGGTACTCGAAGAGCTAAAGCTAAAGTATCCCGAAGTATACAACAATGCCACTACCGGATACAACACCGGCAGTTATCTATATTTCTATGCTTATATGCACCGCACCCATTCGGGATTTGACCTCGGTCGCAGTCTAAACACAACCATCACCAACGTATCCCGCACCACCCATAATCTAGTCCAAGCCGCTAAAGCCCAATCGGCATCTGGCGGACGTGGTGGAAGCTTCGGTAGAAGTGGTGGTGGATTCCGCGGAGGCGGAGGTGGGTTCGGGGGCGGTGGCGGAGGTGCAAGATAACGCAGTTATCTTGCAGCTAAATTTGCCTAACGGCAAGCTAAATTCGCGTTCCGCGAGCTAAATTGACGTTCCGTCAGCTAAAAATAACGAAAGTATATGGGCAAATTTAATTTAGCTACGAGCAAAGCGAGTAATTTCGCTGTTAGGCAACGCCTAACAATTTCGCTAAAGTGAAGTATATAATTTTTTACAGAGGGTAGATATGGCTGAAAGCATTTTATTAACTAAATCTAAAGAACTTTCTTTGGAAATTGTAACATTGTGTAATAATGTAAAAAAACAATATAAAGAAAGTGTTATTACAAATCAACTAATGCGTAGCGGTACGTCTATCAATGCTAATATTCACGAATCAAAGTATGCTCAAGGGAAACGTGATTTTGCTTCTAAAATGCAAATTGCATTGAAGGAGTGTTATGAAACTGAATCTTGGCTAGAATTATTATATAAAAGTGGTTTTATTGTAGAATTGGAATATAAAAATCTTCAACAAAAGTGTGGTAGTATACGTAGAATGTTGATTTCGTCAATAAATACGGTAAATAAGAGTATCGATGGTTAGT
This sequence comes from Clostridia bacterium, assembly GCA_017403145.1. GTDB lineage: Bacteria > Bacillota > Clostridia > Christensenellales > DTU072 > Stercoripulliclostridium_A. The sequence goes on along the minus strand of JAFQOO010000012.1, from coordinate 9,474 downwards.
CTTTATTTTATTAGTACTCAATGAATATAAATCACGTTTTGTGTTAGAATAACAAAAGGAGAATGATATGGCAAAGGTTAGACTAAATGAAAACAAAGAAATCGTTCAAATGATTAAGGATGGACTAAAAGCGAGAGGGGGCTATTGCCCTTGTAGGCGCGAAATGACCGAGGATAATAAATGTATGTGTAAAGAGTTTCGCGACCAGATTGACGACCCTAATTACGAGGGGTATTGTCATTGTCTTTTGTACTACAAAGAAAAGTAAAAACGCGCTATTTTGGCGCTCCCCATAGCAAAATGAAACTCTCACTCGGTCGTTTACGCTTAGTAAAGTCCCATCGTGAGAGTTTTTAATTTTGCGTCGTGGAGCATCCAAACTAGCGCGTTTTTAAGTGCACTAACAAGAGAGCAAGATAGTAAAAATTTTCTCTTTATCTCGTCTAGCATCTAAACTAGCGCGTTTTTAATTTTTAATGTATTCTGCATTTAATAGCTAAATTATTCGCTACGCTCATAGCGAAATTACTCACTACGTTCGTAGCTAAATTAAATTTGCAACCATAAGCTCGCGGTACGCGAATTTAGCTCCCGAAGGGAATTTAGCTGGCGACAGCCAATTTAGTTTGCACGTAAGTGCAAATTTAGCTGAGTGCTTCGCACTCCGTTCTGCATTCTATATATAAACTTTCGCGTTTTAGGTCAATTATTCTCCCTTTTTCTTTACGTGGAATAGTGGTTCGTATTCCATTTCAAGGTGGGCTTTGGGTAAACTCCAATGGTAGCGCGTGGCTAGTAGTCTTATGATTATAACTAGTAGCATACCAATAAGTGATGGGAGCCAAATTTCGCTAAAATATAGTCTTATAACGTAGTATGCGGTAGCGCCCACGAGGGAGGCGATGGCATATACGTGTTTTTTGAAGATATAAGGGGTGCTGGCGGTAAGGATATCTCTAAAAACACCGCCACCGACACCTGTTAGAACGCCGAGCAAGATGGCGAGTAGGGGGTTAGCGGATACACCTTCCGCAAATGCGATTTCGGTACCGATAACCGAGAAGGCACCAAGACCTATTGCGTCGAAAACGTTATTGATTTTATCAACAACAAGGCTAATTCCGTTGAATTTTTTACGTAGAATACAAGCGACAAGGAAAGCGATTAGGGCAGTTGCGAATGCAATTATCAAAATGGGGTAGTTGTCGAAAATGCGAGGCGGTGTGCTACCGATAAGAATATCTCTCACGATACCGCCACCGACAGCTGTAATGGTGCCGATAAAGACTACGCCGAACAAATCTAGCTTAGCCTTGATAGCGCAAAATGCGCCCGATATAGTAAAGGCGATAGTACCTAAGATTTCCAGCACTAACAAACTAATTTCCGTAACGTTCATAATAAAAATCCGTATAACACAATTATATAATATGATTAGCGAAACTGATTATAGCACAATGAAAAAAGAGGTGCAAGTGATAATGATAACCTTAGTTAGAATGCGTTTAATAGCTAAATTATTCGCTACGCTCATAGCGAAATTACTCACTACGTTCGTAGCTAAATTAAATTTGCAACATAAGCTCGCGGTACGCGAATTTAGCTCCCGAAGGGAATTTAGCTGGCGATAGCCAATTTAGCTTGCACGTTAGTGCAAATTTAGCTGAGTGCTTCGCACTCAATTACTCCTAGCGCTTGAACAACCTATTAAACAACTTTTTGATTTTACTTTCTTCGCCCGTGCCTATGGGGAAATTGTAGTCGTTGCGGTAGGCTTCTAGGCGAGCGTATTCCTCGTCGGTTATTTCTATTACGCCACCGTGCTTGAAGCCATAGGGGAAGGAGAACTTTTTGCCCCTAACAAAGTTGCTGTCGCCGGGGGCGGGGGAGATAAAGGGAACGTAACCCATCTTACTTTTTTTGCAACCAAAATAGTCTAGCATAAGGCACCATCTTCCGTCGGGAAGAACATAGGACGTAGGTCCTTCGTAGGAGCCGGGCTTAGCTAGGGACTGCATTATGCCTTCGAACTTGTCGTCGTTTTCATAGGGACCCCAAAGGGTTTTGCTAGTCGCGTGCATATTGCCGGATGGGTGTTGGTGATTTTTGTAAAATAGGTGGTATGTATCCCCAAACTTTCTCAAATGGCTATCCAAAATCTCGGTTTCCTTATCAAAGAACAGTATTGGCGGAGTAAAGGTTTCAAAGTCGAGAGTGGTAGAAGCATATATCGACATATGGTCGTAGTTACTCTCTTTTACGGTAGAGCCCCAGTGTATAACGTATCTACCGCTATCCTCGTCGTAGAAGACCTCGGGCGCCCACATACAGCCGAAATCGTCGCGTCCAAAGTGGTGCAAATCTTCCTCACCAAAGGTTATAAGGTCGGGAGTTTTCCATATCCGTAGGCACTTGGAACCATTGTGATTTATATCCCTCCAATCAAGGTTCATATGCTCGTCGTAGCGGTTGGCAACGCATAAATCGGTGGTGATAATAACAAATCCGCCACTCTTTAGGCGCACGATTTCTATATCGCGACAACCTTTTTCGCCCTTACTAGCCATAACGATTGGATTACCGTCGTTGACCGCCTTGAAGCGTAGACCGTCTTTAGAAATGGCGTAGTATACAGCCTCGCCATCGGGGGTGATTTTTTCCTTGAAATGCACGAACAAATAGGGCATAGTAACTCCTAGAAATCTTTATATAAAAATTATATCATAAACGCCCAAAAAATCAAGGCGGAATATTGAAAACCCATCTCCAATATGCTAATATATGGATATCAAAAGGAAGAGGGCTAACCAATGACGAAATTCCAAAAGGCTATAAAGTGGCTATCGCTGGCGGGATTTATACTGCTTGCGGGCGTGCTTATATTCGAATCGTGTATGCCAGGCAAGGTATCGTCAAGTCATAGCGGAGCGGTATCGAACGTAGTTGTGGACACCACCGAAAGGATAGAAGAGGCGGTTGGTGGAAGTGGTAGCTCTACTGAGCCCAATCAACCCACGTTAAGCGCATTGATAAGGGAAAATTGGGGCAAATTCAACCATTATATTAGGAAAGGACTAGGGCATTTTGGTGCCTTTTTAGTGCTAGCGATATTTGGCACGGTGGCATTCGAGCTTATAATCAACAAAAAGTGGTGGCTAGGGGTACTCGTATCGGTTGCACTTGGCGTTATGATAGCAATGTTCACCGAACTTATACAGCTATATATTCCCGGTAGAGCGGGGAGCTGGTCGGACGTTGGGCTTGATAGTTTTGGATATTTTGTAGGCGCATTATTGACCTTTATAGTAATACTTATAGTAAAAGCGGTTAGAAGAAAGAGGGAAAGGAATTGAATGCAGAACGACCTCATTCCGCTAACGCTCCACTCACAAGGAAAATAATATGAATGCAGAACTACCTCGTTTGAATGCGGAGTACTAAGCCATCGAATTTTTTTTGGGACATTTTGTCCATTTTTAGTATTGACATTATCAGGCTTAAAGAGTATCATTTAATTAGAGATTATTCTCTACCTAATTTAATACAACTTAATACGTCGTTCTATTACTTGTACACTTTGGTGTACACGCTGTGGAAGTACAATCTATCCCGTTATTAAGATACTTGTTTATTGGAGTGTTACTTATGCAAAAAATTCGTCGTATCAACATTGTTCCTATTTGCCTAATTGCTTTTGTCGTAGGCATTTTTTTATGCTCAATAACCTTTTTTGCACCGCTGAGTGCTAGTGCAGAGTCCCTACATTCGCACGTTGAAGATGATTATTGCTTGGTGTGTGATATCGCATCCAAGATAAATGCGCTACCCGATGCCGAGGATATTTCTGTTGATAATCTTGCAGAGGTAATTCAAGGCATAAACGATATCGACCGCATAAAGTTCGATTTGACCGACGAGCAATTTGAGGAGCTGGTTACTCTCGTTGAAACCCACGATAACGGAGTGGACTCACACGTTATAACCAAGTATGATAACGCACTCAATAAGGCTCGCGAGCTATCAAACAATGGTGTTAATCTTGCCGTATCTAAGAAATTTGACTTGGGCGAAGAGAGTTTGAGCGATACCTCGGAAACAGAAGTTAGCTTCGAGCTTATAAACGTTGATAGTGGCGTAAGCACCACGTTAAAGTTATATGATTTAGATGCCGGTACGAGTGCACTTGGCGCAGAGTTCTATACTCTTACCTCGAGCGGATGGTGTTTTGGATACGTGGTCCCCGAGGGCAACTACGTTATAAAGGAAACCAATCTTGATAAGCCCATTACGGTAAATGGCAAACAAAGTTATTTCCATTGCGCCCAAGTTAGCGACGGAGAAAATATCGTTATGGGTAATCAAATGTCGCTCAGCGTTGGTTCCGAGCCTATAACCTTGGCGTTTAGCAACGTTAAGTGCGACAACCTTAACGGAGTAGTTAGTGAACAAGAGGGTGCAAGCTCCATTACCTTCGACTGTGGCGTATGTGGCGAAGGCTCCGCAACCTACACTTTGAGGGCGCCCTCTGGTTGCGTATACGATGGTAGCACCACTCATACCGCAGTGGTAGAAAGGACTGCATTTGCCGAAACTCACTTTGCTAGCGTAGATGACGAAATTATAAGTTACGAATATAAGCACTATCACGATGACGAATGGCAAGCTATCAGTGAAAGCGAAACATATAAGTCAGGATATTATAGAGCAACAATGTCGGTTGGCGGAGCTTCGAGTAGTGTGGAGTATGCGGTTAGCTATGAGCCCGCAGAGATAATGTTTATTGCTACTCCCGGCACGATGACCTATGGTTCTATAAGCGGAGCAATCACCGTGATTGTAAAGAGCGAAGCGGGTATGCGCTACGAATATCAATGGTATAACGATTTGGGCGAGGAGCTAGAAGGGGAAGTGGCATCGAGCTACACCATTCCCGGCGATATCCACGCGGGAACCTATGGATACTACGTAGAGGTTAGGGCATTTGACGCGAGTGATAGCTCGGTTGAGCCTTTGTATACCAGCACCTATAGCGAACTACAATACGTTAAAGTTGAGCAACGTATGGCAATCGTCAAGATAGAAGATGCCAGCGGTGAATATGGCGAAGAATTACCAAGCTTTAGTTATGTTTGCAACGGAATTGCAATCACGGATAGTCCCGAAGAGGTTTTTACAATCGAATGTACCGCCGATAAATTTAGCGGAGTAGGTTTCTACAATATCAACGGAACTACCATAAACAATGACTATCAAATCACCTATTTAGAGGGCGAGTTCGAAATGCTACCGAGAGCCCTTGATATTGAAATACAAGATATGAGCTCCGCCTACGGAGAGGATATAAAGGAAATAGACTACGAAATATCCAATGGCTCGCTCGCAGAGGGTGATGATGCGGAAAACGTATTCCAAATTTACACCACCGCCGACAGCTATGCTCCCGGCACCTATAATATAGAATTGAGCCTTTTGGACACCAACTACGTTATCGGTTATACCCTCGATGCAAGCTACGTTGTTGAAACCGAAAAGGTAACGGTAACTTTTGGTAGTGTTCGCGAGCTTGTTTACAATGGCGGAAACCAACATCCCGACTATGAATGTAGCGACCCCGATGCTGTTCCCGTCATAAGCTGTGGTGCTAACGTAGGTACGCATACAGCGGTTGTAACGGGCTTTACTTCGGATGCCTACGAGCTGGTTGGACCGACCTCTGTCGAGTACGTTATTACCCCCACGCCCATTACCATAAAGGCGGATGATATAAGCAAACAAATTGGAGAAACGGACCCCAAACTAACATTTACGATTACCGGAATCGTGTATGGCAACTATGGATTTAGGGATATAACACTCGTTCGTGAAGAGGGCGAAGAGGTGGGCGAATATCATATTACTATCACCGTTGACGAAGGTCAAAACAAGAACTACGACATAACCCTAGTAGACGGAACGTTTAGGATATTCAACTCTATCGAGGGTATATCCAACGACCTTGAAAAGCTAAAGAATGACCTCAAAACCGCCCTTGATAAGAAAGCCGATTTAAGCGAAATTGAAAGCAAGCTGGAAGCACTTGAAAAGGCAATCAAGGATGCGGAAGATGCTTGCAAATATGCCGAAGCGGACAGTGCGTTGAAGGAACAACTAATCAGTGATATTGAGAAAGGCAAGGAAGAAGTGCTAGACGCAGTCAAGGAGCTTGCACGCACCGAGGCAGAAAAGGCACTTGAAGAGAACAAGGGCGATGGTGCTATCGCGGGAAGCGCCGACTCCAAGATGGTACTCTATACCGTTGCGGGAATGGGTGGCGTAACCGTAGTAATGCTAATATTCCTAATCGTGTTATTTGCCAAGAAGCTAGGTAGAAAATAGCAAGGAGAGTAGGTTATGTGGGAAAAAATTGCGTCGCTTACGGTAGGTGAGCTAACGATAATAGGGGTATGTATAATAGCAATCAACCTCTTGCTCGTTATAGGAATAACCATACTCGTAAACAAGAGGGCGAAAGAGAGTCAAGTTATAAAGGAAAGGACTCCAAAAACTGCGAGCCAAGTATATTATGGAGCGAGCGTACCTACGACAGCGGTTCGCGGAGCGCTCAACGTGTTTGGATACAGAGAGGGTGCGACCGACTATCAATATGGTGCGAATTGGGTTAATGCCGATATTGAATCCGGCTCATATAAAGGTAGTGTTCCGCCGGTAGGTATACTAAAGGGAATGCTGGATTTTGGTGATGGCGAGGAAATAAGAACGGTATATGGAGAATATGATACCACAAGCTTTATAGATGGCAGTACCTATGGTGGCAAGCGATTTAGGGCAAAGCCTGTTAAGAGAATAGAAAAACGTATACCGATGGGCATTGCCGAGGGTAAAAAGGTTATTCTCGGCACGATAGTAGCGAAGTATCATTAGTAGCGTATATTTTTCACTTATTACCTACGAAAACGTTAGAAATCCAATAAAAAAGAAACAAGCTTGTAAAAATTGAATAAATATGGATAAATAAAAAGCCTTGTTAAAGGGCAAAACTATTTGAAACTAGCGAAATAATTTAAATGTAATATGTTTCGCAATAATGTTAAAACAACGAAATACCGAATTGAACAGATAAGTTCAGTTCGGTATTTTAATATATTGAAATATAATCTCCGATTTTCCCTTTCGGTTGTGGATATTGTCGCATAGAAAAATCCAAAAGTAAACTACTTCGGAAAAACTTTTGACCTTGATTTTAAGGTCTTTTTTCTTTATTTTTTACACCCTTAATTCTTACTTGTTTTATTTGGCAAAATGTGCTATAATATGACATATTAAGAATGAATATGGAGGAAAACGCATGACTCTGTCACAGAAGGTAAGATACATAAGAGCCGAGAGATTACTAAGCCAACAGGAATTTGCCGATGCGGTGGGCGTTTCCTATTCAACCGTCAGCCGTTGGGAGCGTGAAAATCGCAAGCCGCAGGCGAGAGCCATCGGCAAGCTCATAATTTGGTGCAAGAAAAACGGTATAGATTTATCGGACGTGGAGGAAAACTATGGTGAGGATAAAACATAAGTTTATATATATTTTTTCGTTTTTGCTGTTTTTGTGCTTGATTTTTGCGACGAGTGCGGTGGTTGGTGCGGCGGCAAGCGCCCGTGAGGGAGAGCTGATTACGACGAGAAACGAATTCATTAACGCTCTCAATAAAGCGGAGAACGGCGATACCATTCTCGTTGGTGATATTGATTTCAACCTTAATTCGACCGGCGCGGTTAACACGCTTGAAAGAATAATCATTGATAAAAGCGTTACGATAAAAAGCGGAAAGACGGAGGAAAAAGCTGTCTTTACAGGCGCGAGTTTCATATTGAACGGAACGAAGATAGGTGGCGAAAGTTCCTCCTTCGTCTTTGAGGGAATCACGTTTGACGAAGGACTTGATACGAGTACGCTGACGGACGAGGATTGGCAGCTTGCCTACGATAGTATGGGTGAGGAATTATCCCCGTACCCGTTAAAGAATCAATATGCTATCCAATGCAAGGGCAATGCAACCGCATCCTTTGCAAACTGTCAATTCAAAAATTATATGCATACATACGGCCCCGCAATTCGCGCGTTTTATGCGGATTACACGTTGACTCCCTCGCTTGAAGCAGAACATGGTGACAACGTGCCGTATAAATTAGAGCTTAATCTGAAGGGATGTAGCTTTTCCTCCAACGCCTCGCTTTACGGTGGCGGTGCTGTGTACGTGGAAGCGATTGACAAAAACGTTACGCTGAACGTTACGGATTGCAGCTTTAACGATAACAAATCGGGCTTCGTTCAAAATGCTGTCGGAGGTGGCGCGGTGTTCGTAAAGAATACCGTTGCAACCTTCGAGGGATGTGTTTTCGAGGATAACGAAGCGAATTATTATTACGGCGGCGAAAGATTTTGGTCTGATAAGTTAAGTGGCGGTGCTATCGGATGCGACGATGGCTCAAAGCTCACCGTCCGTAATTGTCAAATTATCGGCAACAAGGCATCGGTTGGCGGCGGTATCGGCGTGAGCATATCAAATGCGGATATCGAGGACTGCTATATAACCGAAAACAAGGCGATTCCCGAAACCGAGGATAAGCAAAGCACGCTCGGACTTGCAAGCAATCAAGGACTTGGCGGTGCGATTTATCTCAACGGTGCAACGAGCGTCACGATAGGCAATACCGAAATTCGCCATAACTACGCCGAAAACGCAATGAGCGCGATCTTCACGGACTATAATCCTTCGCTTGATTACAGCACTCGCTCGGTGGATTTGCTTTTCTGCACGATAGCGGAAAACACCTGTAAAACGGCAATGTCTGATTGCACGGGCTACGGCGAGGATAGATGGCTGTGGTTTTCGTGGTATCCCGATTTCTTTGATATAAATTATCTCAACTACTACGGAAATTTGGTGGTTGACGAGCTATATGAAACCCACAACCCGAAAAACGAACAGCCCACCGAGGAAAACGGATACAACTTCTTCGGTAGCGTAGCTCCTGCACAGTGGTACAACGAGGAAGGTCATCTCGTACACGCCCCCACGGTTTCCACCGATTTCATCCAGGAGAAGCTCGGTGACAGAAACTATTACGGCACGTTTACGGTAGGCGCAAACAACCACGAGGTAACCTTCAAGTTTTTTATGGACGGCGTTTGCAAGGAAACCGTTGTTCTTCCTTCCGGCGTGCATCCTCCGCGCCCTGCCTTTGAAAAGGTCGGCTACACGCTCACCGCTTGGATGCTTACCGAGGATTTTGAGTATCACGCAGACCATTCCTTCATCGTCGGCAACGAAACCGGAAGCGTGGACTTCCACGCAGTATTTACTCCGAACGTATACAAGGTGACCTTTGACTTTGGCAACGCGCAGACCGTCGAGGTACAGCAGACATACGATTCGCCTCTTGCGTTCCCCGAAGTTATCGAGAGATCAGGATACACCT
>JAFQOO010000005.1 GCA_017403145.1 Clostridia bacterium | reverse complement strand
TTTTTTTAAGAAAAATTTTTTATTTTATTTGTCAAAATAGTTGCGTTGTAAATTAAAAAGTGCTAATATACTTAAGGTATCAGAAATGTGCACCATTAGCTCAGTTGGTAGAGCACCTGACTCTTAATCAGGGTGTCCAGGGTTCGAGTCCCTGATGGTGTACCACAGCAGGAACGAAAATTCGTTCCTATTTTTTTGTATATAGATTATAATTACATTATATATTGATTTATTAAATAAAATATGTTAAATTATTTAGTAGAAATATCTATAGGATGGTATTATTATGAAATCAGTTCGTAGCGTTTTTAAAACCGGTGTAGGACCTTCTAGTTCACATACTATGGGCCCTAACTTTGCAGCTAAGAGATTCTTGAAAGAAAATCCTACTGCTGATTTTTTTAAAGTGGTGTTATATGGTTCTCTCGCTAAAACCGGAAAGGGACACGGAACGGATAGGGCTATCATAGATGCATTTGTTCCCATTCCTACAGAAGTAATCTTTTGTTATGATGACGTAGAACTAGAGCATCCCAATACTTTGGTTATTACTGCATTTAAAGATGGTAAAGAAATTGCGACAAAGACTTTCCTTTCAATTGGTGGTGGCGAAGTAAGAGCAAAAGGGGAATTGGGTACAATAGAACCCGACGTATACGTTGAAAGCCATTTTTCGGATATTGCAAAAATTTGTAAAGCGCTCAATATACGTTTATCAGATTACGTTTTTGACCACGAAGGTGAAGGTTTTAAAGAGTTCCTTATGGAAGTATGGAAAACTATGTGCAATGCAATATCACAAGGCTTAACCCAAACGGGTATTCTTCCAGGAGGCTTAGAATTACAACGCAAGGCACAAAAGCTTTTCAACAAACGTCATATTGACGAAAGTCCTCAAACAAGAGAGAACCGTATGGTGTGTGCGTACGCTTTTGCTGTTAGTGAGCAAAATGCAGACTGTGGTACAATCGTAACTGCTCCTACTTGTGGTTCTTGTGGCGTCGTTCCGGCTGTTTTAAAATATATGCAAGATAAAAATGGTTTTAGTGATAACGATATCATTAGGGCTTTAGCAGTAGCCGGCTTGATAGGCAATATCGTTAGAACTAACGCTTCTATTAGTGGCGCCGAAGCGGGATGTCAGGCAGAAGTTGGTACCGCTTGTTCAATGGCGGCTGCAGCATTAGCGGAACTTTTCGAAATGGGTATCGACCAAATAGAATATGCCGCTGAAATATCCCTTGAACACCACTTAGGTCTTACTTGCGACCCTGTTTGTGGCTTGGTGCAAATTCCTTGTATCGAAAGAAATGCTGTTTCCGCAATGAGAGCAATAAATGCTTTATCGCTCGCAAATTTCCTTTCTGATAGTCGTAAAATAAGCTTTGATATCGTTGTAGAAACAATGTATAGAACGGGTAGAGACCTATCAGAACACTATCGTGAGACTTCTGAAGGTGGACTTGCTAAATTGTATAAAGTAGGGGAATAGGGTTCCAAATTCTAGAAATTTGTATGCTAAAATAAAGAAAAGAGCGTGTTCTCGCTCTTTTTCCTTATAAAATATTCGTCACGTATTTAATAATATATTATTTTCTTTTAGGCTTTGGTAGTTCGTCGTATATTGATATGAATAGGTTTTTTAGGAAATCTTTGTCGTCTATATCTTCCACAAGTAACATAGCTTTTGCTCCTTCGTAAGGTAATTCATAAGAAGCGTTGGGCATCAATGAAATAGCCGATGGTGTAGGTTTAACTAGCAAGCGATTATCATATATTCCACCTATGACTTTGTCGTTAATATAAAGAATATATTCTCCCATCATAGGGCGGGAAGATAAATCTTTACATTGTTTCAAAACAATATCTAAAAATTCTTTACTGCTTGCCATAGTCTTATCTCTCTAAATCAAATCTATCCAAAATCTTTTTAACGTAACCTTTCTGTTTGGTTCGAAAATAGTAGAGTCAAATTTACCATTATTTGCAAGGATTACCTTCTCACTAGCTATATTAGTATCAAGACAAGTTATAAAAACTTTTTCTAATCCAACTTGCTTGCAATATGCTAAAGCTTCTTTAAGCATTAGTTTTGCATATCCTTTTTTCCTTTCGGAAGGGGCAATACAATATCCAATATGTCCACCATAGTTTGATAGGTAATCATTTAGAAAGTGCCGAAATTGAATCATTCCAACTATCTTGTTGTCGGAAACACGAACGAAAATAAACTGTGTAGCGGGAACAAGGTTTTTGGGAGTATGTTCTATTTGTTCAAGCTTAAGACATCTTTTTATATAGGTTCTAATATATTTGCTTCTGCGTAAAGAACCAGTGCCATCCATAGAACTATTGGCGCTAAGAAGTTCATTTCTAAATTTAGAAATGCCTTTGATATAATCAAATGATGGTCTAATTAGTATAAAATCTTCCATAATGATACTCGAAAAATAAAATGGTGGACCCGAAGGGAGTCGAACCCTCGGCCTCTCGGATGCGAACCGAACGCTCTACCAACTGAGCTACGGGCCCAAAGTAAATTTAGTATATCACTTGATAATTCAAAATGCAATAAGTATGATAAAAGAAAAAAGCACTCATTGAGTGCTTTTTTCTTTTTTGGTGCGACCGAAGAGACTTGAACTCCCACCTCATTGAGACTAGATCCTAAGTCTAGCGCGTCTGCCAATTCCGCCACGGTCGCATATTGGTGATCCATCGGAGATTCGAACTCCGGACACCTTGATTAAAAGTCAAGTGCTCTACCGACTGAGCTAATGGATCATAGGATGACTTTGCAAATATCGGGCATATTTGGTGGCAGGGGTGGCAGGATTCGAACCTACGAATGCGGGAGTCAAAGTCCCGTGCCTTACCGCTTGGCGACACCCCTATAACGCTTGGGGTGAGTAGTGGGACTTGAACCCACGACCTCCAGAGCCACAATCTGGCATTCTAGCCACCTGAACTATACCCACCGCGTTAGTTTGCGAAAGTCATCAATTGTAAAGTTGCCCGATGCGTGCTGGTGAACCAGGAGGGATTCGAACCCCCGACCTACGGCTTAGAAGGCCGTTGCTCTATCCTACTGAGCTACTGATCCGCAGTAATGGAGCGGGTGATGGGAATCGGACCCACGCAACCAGCTTGGAAGGCTGGTGTTCTACCATTGAACTACACCCGCAGAAAAGTCATACTCTGCACGCGCTTTATAAGTATAACTACTTGAAACTTTTTTGTCAAACAATTTTTAATAATTTAATTTATGATTTTTATTTTTATTTTTGGTAACCTCAAAGTAGCCTATTTATAAAAATTTTGCATTGACTTATATTTAATTAGATAGTATAATTACCATAGTATATTATATATGGAGGCATATATGAATGCTCGTGAATTTATTGAACGAATAAAAATAGTTCCCGTTGTTAAAATAGATGATGTTAAAGATACCGATGCTTTGATGAATGCTCTTTGTGAAGGTGGAATTCCAATAGCAGAAATTACCTTCCGTACGTCTTGTGCTCCAGAAGCTATAAAAATTGCTTCACAAAAATATGGTGATAAAATGCTTGTTGGTGCAGGCACTGTTATAAATGCGGAACAAGCGAAATTAGCTATTCAAAATGGTGCACAATTTATTGTTTCTCCTGGTTTTGCTAAAGAAATTAGCGACGTTTGTAATAAAGCGGGTATATCATACGTTCCAGGCTGTGTAACTCCTACCGAAATTATGGCAGCTATTGCTTGTGGACATAAAATAATAAAGTTTTTCCCCGCTTCGAATTATGGTGGAGTAGCAACCATAAAGGCTTTAAGTGCTCCTTTTGGCGATATAGTATTTATCCCCACTGGTGGTATAAATGCAAATAACATCAATGATTTCCTTGCAGTAAAATCAATTATAGCTTGTGGCGGTAGTTGGATGGTTAAGGATAGCTTGGTTAAAGAAGGCAAATTTGACGAAATAGTTAAAATTTGCAAGGAAGCGGTTTCAATTATAGGAGGTTAGTAATGAGAGTTGTTACTTTTGGCGAATTGATGTTAAGACTTGCACCTAATGGCTATTATAGATTTTTCCAAAATGACCAAATGCAAGCAACCTTTGGTGGTGGCGAAGCTAACGTTGCAGTTTCACTAGCAAATTATGGCTTAGATTCCGTTTACGTTACAAAGCTTCCCAAGCACGCAATAGGACAAGGTGCTGTTGATTCACTACGTTATTTTGGTGTAGATACTTCTAAAATCGTACGTGGTGGTGATAGGGTTGGCATATACTTTTTAGAAAAAGGCGCTAGTCAACGTGGTAGCGTATGTATATATGATAGAGCAAACTCTGCGATAGCTAGAGCATCTATCAAAGATTTTGACTGGGATAGTATTTTTGAGGGCGCAGATTGGTTCCATTTTACCGGGATTACTCCTGCATTAGGTAAAAACGTTGCTGAAATTTGCGTTGAAGCCTGTAAGGCTGCAAAAGTACGTGGTATCAAGATTTCTTGCGACCTTAATTATCGTGGAAAACTTTGGACTCGTGAAGAGGCTCGTGAAACTATGACAGAGCTTGCAAAATATATCGACGTATGTATTTCAAACGAAGAGGATGCTAAAGACGTGTTCGGTATTGAGGCAGACGATACCGATATTTATGGTGGAAAATTGAACCACGAGGGATATAAGTCCGTTGCTAAACAATTGGCTGATACTTTTGGCTTTGAAAAAGTTGCAATAACCTTGCGTACCTCTATTTCCGCAAGTGATAACGATTGGGCAGGCATGCTTTACGATGGGGAGAATTATTGTTTTTCAAAAACCTATCATTTGCATATAGTGGATAGAGTAGGCGGTGGAGATTCTTTTGGCGGAGGATTGATTTATGCACTTCTTTCAGGTAAGTCTACACAAGATGCTATTGAATTTGCCGTTGCAGCAAGTGCCTTGAAGCATTCAGTTGAAGGCGATTATAACCGTGTTTCCGTAAGCGAAGTAGAAAAGCTCGCAAACGGTGATGGTAGCGGTAGAATAAAGAGATAATAAACCAAGGAGAGATAAAAATGTTAGAAAAAGTAAAAGTTTGGCTCAAAGAACACAAGAATATTTTGCAAATTATCAAGTTTATTGGTATTAGTTTAATAGCCTTCGTAGTAGAATACGTTGTTTTCTTGGCACTTCAATATGGCTTGGCAAACGTTTGTGGACAAGAAGATTTTAGTTGGTTCTTGTTTGAATACAAAGGCGGTAAAGCAGGCGCTTATGGCCTTGCTGGTTTTATTGCTTTCTTAGTATCAAAATGTATTGCCGAGGTAATTTCATTTACTATCAATCGTAAAAAGAATTTCGAAGCAGATAACAATTTGATTTTCAGTATCGTAACTTACGTTATTACTATTATAGGAATAATACTACTAAGCACTTGGTTAGGTGGCGCGCTATCTAACGTATTAGGTCCTCAAATTGGTGCTGACTGGGCAAACTTGATAGGTAAATTCCTAGGCTCGTTCATTAGCTTTATTATCGTATTCATTATGGATAAGTTTGTTATTATGACTAAGAAGGGTGATAAGAAAGCTAAAAAAGCCGAATTAGTAGAAAACGTAGAAGATGGAGAAAAAGTCGAGGATTAATAAATGAAATACGACGTTTTAACCATAGGACACATTTCTTTAGATTTTAATATTGATTATTTAGATAATCAAATAATAGAAATCGGTGGTGCTGTAATATATTCTTCTGCTGCAGCTTATGCTTTAGGACATAAAGTTGGTGCTGTAACTAAACTTGCAGCAGAAGATAAAGAGCGCTTGGGAGCATTGGTTATACCAAAGGAAGACGTATTTTTTGTTGAATCAAAGAAATCGACTTCTATTAGAAATAAGTATTTTACTGCGGATAAAGAACGTAGAGCGTGTACTTGTATTAGCCAAGCTGACTCTTTTGAAATCGAGGATATCCCCAACGTTGACGCGGATATTTATCATTTTGCTGGACTTATTTATGGAGATTTTGATGGCAAATTGATAAAAGAGCTATCTAAAAAAGGAAAAATTGCTGTCGACGTTCAAGCAACGTTAAGGCATCAAGATGCTAATGATGGCGGTAGAATGTATTTTGAAGATTGGGCAGATAAAAAAGAATTATTGCCATATGTTGATTTTCTTAAAACAGATGCTGCCGAAGCTGAAATTTTGACAGGTACAAGCGATAGAAGAAAGGCTGCAAAGATGTTGTATGATTGGGGTGCAAAGGAAATTTGCATTACTCACAACACCGAAGTGTTAGCATATGATGGTGTAAACTATTATACTTGTCCAATAAAAGCAAGAAATTTAAGTGGTAGAAGTGGTAGAGGGGATACGACTTTTGCATCCTATATTACCGAAAGATTGCATAACGATATCGCTACCTCTTTATTATGGGCAACGGCAACTGTTTCTCTCAAGATGGAAAAGCCCGGTGCTTTGCAAGTAAAGAGGGATGCTATACAGGAGTACATTAACGAATTTTACAAGGGAGAATTAGATGCACTCAATTAAGGCAGGAGTTGTCGGCTTAGGTGGACGTGGTATTGGCCTTTTGAAACAACTCGTCAAAATGAAAGACGTGGACATCCTTGCGGTTTGTGATTTGTACGATGATAGAGTACAACAAGGCGTAGATATTGTTAAAAAAGCAAAAGGGAACGTACCGTTTTCTACAAATAGTTATAATGACGTTATCAACTTTGATGGAATAAACGTGTTGTTTATTTTCTGTAGTTGGGAAGACCATATAAAAGTTGCAATAGAAGCAATGGAAAAAGGCATAGTCGTTGGTTTAGAGGTAGGTGGTGCTTATTGCGTAGAAGATTGCTGGGCTTTAGTTGATACCTATGAAAAGACGGGAACACCAATAATGATGCTCGAAAATTGTTGCTATGGCAAGTATGAGCTAATGGTGTTAAATATGGTTAGACAAGGGCTGTTTGGAGACGTTGTTCATTGTTCGGGTGGATATCAGCACGATTTGCGTAAAGAGATTGCTTATGGAAAAGAAAATAGGCATTATAGGCTAAATAATTATATAAATCGCAATTGTGAAAACTATCCTACGCACGAGCTAGGCCCTATATCTAAAGTTCTAAATATTAACCGTGGCAATCGTATGCTTAGCTTAACGTCAACTTCATCTAGCGCATTAGGATTAAAGCAATATATAAAGGATGGAAAAGCCTCCAATCCCGAACTTAAAGATGTGGAATTTAAGCAAGGTGATATTGTAACAACTGTTATTAAATGTGAAAATGGGGAAACCATAACTTTAACTTTGGATACCACTTTGCCAAGAAGCTATTCAAGAAGTTTCACTGTAAGAGGAACAAAAGCAATGTATCAAGAAGACAATAATATGTTGTTTGAAGATGGTAGATTTGTCCTCTATGAATTTTATGGTAGACCTCTTTGGAATAATGGACGAAAGTATGCTAGAAAATATGCTCATCCTATTTGGAAATGGTATAAAAAGAAGGGTGTAAGAGGTGGACACGGAGGTATGGATTATCTTGTTCTTAGGGCCTTTATAGAGGCGGTTAAAAATGGGACCCATATGCCTATAGACGTTTATGACACTGCTTCTTGGATGGTAATAACACCTTTGTCGGAATTATCAATTCAACAAGGAAGCGCACCTCAGCAAATACCAGATTTTACTCGTGGTAAATATTTGAATAGATTAGATAAAGCAGAAGGCTTATTTAATATAGATTAATTATTAAAGGAGAAATATATGAACGGTTTAACTAAATTTTATTGTAGAGCTTATCAAAAAGTATTCAAGGTTGTTTCCGATACTATTATGCCTTGGAGAGTACCCGAACTTATAACCGGTGCTGGTAGTATAAAAAAGCTCCCCGAATTTATTATGGGAAAGGGTATAAAGTCAGTATTGGTTGTTACAGACGGTATGTTGATGAAACTAGGTTTGGTTCCTCCAATGCTAGAAGAAATGGATAGAATTGGACTAAAGTATGCTGTGTATAGTGAAGTTGTTCCTAATCCTACTATTGATAATATTGAAGATGCTCTCAATATATATAAAGCAAATGGATGTGAAGCAATAGTAGCATTTGGTGGCGGTTCTCCTATGGACTGCGCAAAAATCGTAGCAGCACGTGCAGTATGTCCTAATAAGCCTGTAAGCAAAATGAAAGGCGTTCTTAAAATACTAAAGAAAATACCTCCTTTCTTTGCAGTTCCTACCACCTCCGGTACCGGTAGTGAAGCAACGCTTGCAGCGGTTATCACTGACCCAAAAACACACGATAAATATCCCATTAACGACCCTAGCATAATTCCTAATTATGCAGTGTTAGACCCCGAATTGACGGTATCTTTACCCAAACATATTACTTCCACCACAGGTATGGATGCTCTTACTCACGCAGTAGAAGCTTACATAGGAAAGAGTAATACCGAGTTCACAAGACAAGAAGCAGAAATTGCTGTTGATTTAATTTTCAAATATCTAAAGAAAGCATATGATGATGGCTCAGATATCGAAGCACGTCAAAAGATGCAAGAAGCAGCTTACCATGCAGGTTGTGCTTTTACTAGGGCATACGTAGGTTACGTTCATGCCATAGCTCATTCCATTGGTGGAAAATATGGTGTTCCACATGGTTTAGCAAATGCTATAATTCTACCTCACGTGTTAGATTATTTTGGTGATAGCTGTCATAGTGAACTAGCAAAGTTAGCCGATATAGCAGGAGTAGAGGGTGCCAACGAAACCGAAAAGGCATTGAATTTTGTTCAAGCTATAAAAGATATGAACGAATATATGAATATTCCTAAGTTTGTCGAAGGCAAGATTAAAGACGAGGATATGGATTGGTTAGTTAACCACGCCTTGAAAGAAGCAAATCCTTTATATCCTGTACCCAAGTTTATGGGCAAGGAAGAAATGATTGCTATGTACAATCAAATTAAAGGATAGTAATTAAAACAATGATAGACGAGATATCACTACCCGGCGTAGTACTTGTAAACGTAGGCGAAGAAAAGGACCTCGAGAAACCTCTCGAGGAACTTTCTTTGTTGGCGAAAACAGCAGGGTTCGAAGTTAAAACCATTTTAACGCAACGAAAAGAACGGCCCGATAAAACATATTATATTGGTACAGGTAAACTTTTAGAGCTAAAATCCGTTGCTCAAGCTACAGAAAGTGAGGTAGTAATATTTGATAATGATTTGAGTGGTACGCAACTAAACAATCTAGAAGAAGAGCTAGGAATTCAGGTTTGGGATAGAGCCACTTTAATTATAGAAATATTTGCAAGGCACGCAACTTCTAATGAAGGAAAACTCCAAGTTGAACTTATGCGTAAGCGTA
The DNA here is from genome assembly GCA_017403145.1 of Clostridia bacterium. Taxonomy (GTDB): domain Bacteria; phylum Bacillota; class Clostridia; order Christensenellales; family DTU072; genus Stercoripulliclostridium_A. The sequence continues at coordinate 359,231 of JAFQOO010000005.1, read as the reverse complement.
AGATGCTTCCTAGAGTGCTAGGTCAAGGATTGGTGCTTTCACGCCAAGGAGGCGGTGGAGGCGGTGGTCAAGGCGCACGTCGTGGTGGTGGCGAACAGCAACAAGAATTGGATAAACGTACTATTCGTGGTGAAATTCGCGACCTTGAACAACGCATAGAAAAACTTACTCAAGAAAGAGCTCTTCGTAGAGAAAAACACATTAAGAATAAGGTTAAGACTGTTTCTTTGGTAGGGTACACTAATGCCGGTAAATCTACTATTATGAATGCTCTCACGAAAGCCGGTGTATTGGAAGAAAACAAGTTGTTTGCAACACTTGACCCTATTTCGAGAAAAATGTGGCTTGACGTAGGTAAAGAGTTCTTACTAGTAGATACCGTTGGATTTATATCTAGATTACCTCACGAATTCGTTAGGGCATTTAGGTCTACTTTAGAAGAAACTAAATATTCGGATTTGATACTTCACGTTGTTGATGGAGCAAATCCGGATTGTGTAATGCAATACGATGTTGTCAACGAAGTATTAGATAGCATTGGCGTGAAGGATACTCCTATACTGGTAGTTATCAATAAAATGGATAAAGAACTAGATGAACCTATTCCTTTACCTGCTTGTAAAAACGTTGTTAAAATTAGCGCTAAAACAGGGATGGGAATACCATTGTTAAAAGAGAAGATTTCCTCATTGCTTTTTGATTAGTAACAAAGGTGATATATATGTACAGCTTAGAGTTTATTAAATCACGCCATAGTGTTAGACGATATCTAGATAAAGAAATCCCTAAGGAGTTTGTCGATATTTTACAAGAAGAAATAAGGCAATGTAATTTAGAGGGTAATATAAATCTACAACTTGTTTTAAACGATGATAATGCTTTTAGTGGAATGAGAGCGAACTATGGTTCCATTAAAGGAGTAAAAAATTATATTGTATTAGTTGGGAAGCGCTGTAAAGACCTCGATGAAAAATTGGGTTATTATGGCGAACGAATTGTTCTTAAAGCACACGAACTAGGTTTGAATACTTGCTGGATAGGACTTTCTATGCTTTATAAAAAGACTAAAGGAGCGTATGAAGTTAATAAAGGGGAAACAAAGCGTTTGATAATTGCTATAGGTTATGGCGAAAATCAAGGACATCCTAGAAGTAGTAAGATTTTTGATGACGTAACCAATATCGCAGTAAAGGAAATCCCCGATTGGTTTAAAAATGGTGTAGAATATTCTTTGTTTGCTCCTACAGCTACAAATCAGCAAAAGTTTGTTTTTGAGTTGTGTAAAGATGGAGTAAGGCTCAAGGATGGTGTAGGATTTTATTCAAAAGTTGATAAGGGAATAGTTAAATACCATTTTGAGTTAGGCGCCGGTACCGAAAATTTCAATTGGATAAAATAATTTTAGAGGTGAATAAATGAAAGTATTGATTATAAATGGTAGTCCAAGAGTAGATGGTAATACCACTATTGCAGTGAATGAACTAAAGAATACGTTTTTAGCAGAAGGTGTTGACGTAGAAACCATACAGATTGGCGGGAAAGATATTCGTGGTTGTATCGCTTGTTTGAGTTGTGCGAAAACAGGAAAATGCGTATTCAACGACGTGGTTAATGAGGTCGCCGAAAAATTCAAGGATGCAGATGGATTGATAATTGCTTCTCCCGTTTATTATGCTCAAGCAAATTCTACGCTCGTATCTTTGCTTACAAGAATGTTCTATAGTTCAAAATTTGATAAGACAATGAAAGTTGGGGCATCTGTTGCTGTTGCACGTAGAGGCGGTTGCTCTTCTACGTTTGATGAATTGAACAAATTCTTTACAATAAGTGGAATGCCTGTTGTATCCTCTCAATATTGGAATTCACTACACGGTAGAGATAAAGGACAAGCAGTAGGGGATGAAGAAGGCTTGCAAACTTTAAGAGTGCTCGCAAGAAATATGACCTTCCTAATCAAATCAATCAATCTTGGAAAAGAAGCTTTCGGTATTCCGGATAAAGAAGGTAGGATATTTACAAATTTTATAAAATAGGGTTCTAAAATCACATTTGTAGATACCTATATTGTCTGATAAGTAAAAACAAAAGCCACCATATAAGGTGGCTTTTCTTGTGTTAAAAGGTGTGCGCCCACTCCGACTAATATTACCGAATCGGCACGTACGTAGGTAACTACTCCAAAGCTACCTCGTGGCACATTCCGTAAATTGCTTAGTGCTGCTGCGGTCAAGCTCTGACACGGTTCACAACCCGAAATTGCACAAGACCTTGGTATCAACGTCCCTTGCGTACGTCGGCTTTCCATAACACTAGCCTCGGTGGGTGGTCTATCCTGCTGTAGCGGATTGCAGGTTACAGGGCACCGCTAGCTCCCCATATAGCACGTTTAAAAGTATATCATATTTTTAAAAAAAGTCAACAAAATATATGGTGTAATAGAACTAAATTATTAAGAATTTAGCTAATTTTACAAAAAATTAGGTTTATCTTTTATTGACACAAACATCTTTATATATTATAATACTAAAGATATAATATATACTTTAATTTTTAAGGAGTTTAATATGAAAAAAATTCTCGCAGTTGTATTGATGGTTGTTTTATCCCTTGCTTTAGTATTTGTTTTTGTTGGTTGTACTAACGATAATGATACCGAAGTTCCCGAAATTACTGCTATTACTGCAAAAGTTGCAAGCGATGCTAACTATAAAGTAGGTTCTGCTTTTGATAGCAAGTATATTTCCGTTAAGGCTACTCTTACCGATAAAACTACCAAGGCAATATCCACTACTGCTGCTATACGTTATGATTTAGACGCTTTAAAACTTGATAACGATGGAAAATTTACCGAAGCTGGTGAATTCCAAATGAAAGTTACTTATTCTGATTGGTCAACTACAGTTACCGTTAAAGTTAAGGAAGCATAATTAATCGGGGGATATAATATGTATATTTCAAAACTTGTTGGCGAGAGAACTAAAACTTCTCCCTCAGATGCAATTATAAAGAGCCATGCTCTAATGATTAGAGCAGGTTATATGAAGCTTGTATCGAATGGTATATGGTCTCTAGCAATGCCTGCACAACGTATTTCTCAAAAGATTGAAAATATCATTAGGGAAGAAATGAACGCGATAGAAGGACAAGAATGTCTTTTCCCTGTTGTTATGCCTCGCGAAATGTGGGATGAATCTGGTAGATATTCCTCTATCGGCGACGAAATGGTTCGTTTTAAAGATAGAAATGGTAGAGATTTTGTTTTGGGTATGACGCATGAAGAAGCTGCTGTACAATTTGCTCGCGATGCGGTTAACAGCTATAACCAACTTCCTTTTATGATTTATCAAATCCAAACCAAGTTCCGTGATGAAGGACGTGCTCGTGGTGGACTAATTCGTGTGCGTGAGTTCAAAATGAAAGACGCATATTCATTCCATATAAATCAAGAAGATTTGGAAGCATATTATTATCGTGTCTATGCCGCTTATGAAAGAATATTTAAGCGCATAGGTATGAAAAATTTTATTGCTGTTACTTCGGATTCCGGTATGATGGGGGGCAAAATTTCTCACGAGTTTATGCTTCTTACCGACGTTGGCGAGGATACTTTGGTTCTTTGTCCCGAGTGTGGTTATAAATCAAATATGGAGGTTGCAACCTCTGTTGTAGAAAATTATGCTGATGAAATAGAACTTCCTATGGAAGAAGTATATACTGCAGATGCCAAGGAAATTGCCGAAGTTACAAAATATTTAGGTGATATTCCCGCTTATAAAACTGCAAAAGCAGTTTGCTATAATATAAAAGGGGATAGCGAAACAACCGTAGTATGCTTTGTACGCGGAGACCTCGAAGTTAATGAAGCTAAGCTTAAAAAAGTTATTATGAAGGACGTTGTTCCGGCTGGACTTGAAGGCAGTGCTTTGGTTGCTGGCAATATCGGTTGCTTAGGATTAGATAAGCTTCCCAACGTAGTATTAGTATATGATAAGTCCCTTAAAGGTGCTAATAATATGGTTATTGGTGCTAATAAAGAGGAATACCATATTAAGAACTTCTCGTTTAACCGCGATATTAAAATAGATGAGTTCTATGATATTTCAAAAGTTGTTGCAGGCGCACGTTGTGCTCATTGCGGTAAACCTTTAGTTCTTCAAAATGGTATCGAAATTGGTAATATATTCCAATTGGGCACTAAATATACCGAAAGTATGGGTATGGCAGTTCTCAATAAAGAAGGCAAGTCTGTTACTCCCATAATGGGTTGCTATGGTATAGGCGTAGGTAGAGCTATTGCTTCTATTGCTGAAGAACGTTCTGATGATAAAGGGCTCAATTGGCCTATGGCTATTGCTCCTTGGCACGTATATCTTTGCGCTTTAAGAACCGACGATGCCATAGTACGTGAAAAAGCAGATAAATTGTATGCAGATTTGCAATCTGCTGGCATAGAAGTACTATACGACGACCGTAACGTTTCACCCGGATTTAAGTTTAATGATTGCGATTTAATGGGTATTCCTGTTAGAGTTGTTATCAGTCCTAGGTCTATTCAAAATGGTATAGTTGAGGTACAACTTAGAGACGGAAGCTTCAAAGATAATCTTAGTCTTGATACTTGCGTTGAAGAATTAGCAAAGATTATCAAGGACAGAATATAAAAATCTATTCATAGTATTGGGGATAAGGATATGAAGAAGATTGGAATACTACTAGTAATTGTTCTAATATTATCGCTGGCGTTAAGTGTTGTAGCTTGCGATAATAATACGAACAATAACAACCCGAATAATAATAGCAATAATAATAGTAATAATAACAATACCAACGAAAATAACGATGGTTTTATTAGGGCAAGTACGACTATAGAAGAACTATCGGAAGATTTGGTTAAGAGTTTATTGAATACCGCTAAAACCGCAAGTAACGATTCGCTCAACGTTTCAACCAATCCTTGCGTTTCTTGGCATATAGAACTTGACGTACTTATCAATGATTTAGCAAGTGTATGTATTTTTGAAATAAACTTTGATAAGCGTGATAAATCTGCAACCGAAATGAAGTTATTGCTTGTAGAAAAAGGCAAGACCGAACCATTTGTTTCCCTTTATTTCTTCCAGGATGAACCTCTAAATGATAAAAACCCGGGTACTTTATACGTGCAATATGGCGATGCAAAAGTAAAGGTTCCTGTTGTAGATACTTTCCTTGGCCAGCTGTTCCCAATTTCTTTTAGTGGAATAGAAGAAAGCGTTATAATTGGTTTCCTTAGCGCTAATTTATTCACAAAAGGTGATATTCAACACAAATATAAAGATAATACAGATGGAACTCGTACGAGAAACTATGTTTTCCAAGTTGACCTTAAAGCTACTCTAATAAATATTGTTAATATGCTTAAAGGTAGCTCGGATATGTATGATTCCGTTAGCTGGATAATAGAAAGCTTGTTCGGAGTGGAATCTGGTAAAATTAGCACTCAACTTCCGGATACTACTATAACTGTTGACGTTACCACAGCAGGTGGAACACGTAAATATTATGGAAAATCTATATCTAATCTAAAAATTGATGCTTCCGTCGCTGCAAGCGACTATAAAGATAGTATTTTCCGTGGTGAAAGTTATAAGATTAGTTTGGAGCTAGTTGATTTCAAAGCATCTCCCAATTTAATAGAAGATTTCCCCAAAGAGGATTCGGCTTTGTTTGATAGTTATTTAAGCTACTCTAATACAGCTATGGTTCTTAATGGTGCATTGGTTTATTTAGAAGACGAAGAAACGATTTATGATATATCAGTTGGTTTCCGCTACGATGGTTTAGCTGATGCTCAAAACAAAGACGAAGTTATGATAGTTGTTACCGAAAAGGATAAACCCGATAATAAAGTAATCGAGTTTTATGCTTTTGACAACGTAGCATACTTTAACTTTTTCTGCGCACAAGGTGGAGAATACGTGGAAACACAATTTCCGTTTGATATAGACCACTTTATTGAATATATGATAGAAATAGGTAGCGCAGGGGATAGCTTTGGTTTCCTAAAAACAGTTGCTTATACGTTGGGTTCTATTCAAATATGGGAAGATGGAAGCTTATCATTGAACGTTGACGAGGAGTTCTATCTAGGTCTATTGAACCTTGATATTGATGTATTGGTTAAGGGCATAGAAGATTCTTGCACGTTTGCGGGTGGAACTACTCAAACTATATCTAATCAATTGAAAGACCATAATACGAATTTAAGCACTGTGCTTTCTAATTTGGTCATAGAAAAAGAAATACTATTGATATTCGATAATGGTACGGATTCAATTGATACAACTGATAATTTGATAGACAAAACTAGATTTAATTAGTGTTTAATTGAAAAATAAAAGGGGCTCGATATCGAGCCCCTTTTTAGTAATCTTTTTTAGAATAACATATCTTGCATATTATATAATCCTGCCGGTTGATTTACTAGATATTCTGCAGCACGTATTGCACCTTCGGCAAAAATACCTTTGTTTTCACTTTCGTGTTTGAGGGTAACAACTTCGTTATTCATTATGAACATTACTTCGTGTTTGCCTACGATGGTACCGCCTCTTACTGCGTGCATACCAATTTCGTTTTTGGTACGTTTTCCACATATACCTTGTCTGCCATTAACGATTTCTAGACCATCCATTTCGCTCTTAACAGCATCTGCTAGCATTATAGCAGTGCCGGAAGGAGCATCAACTTTCTTATTGTGATGTTGTTCGATAATCTCTATATCAGATGCCATTCCAAGAAGCTTCGTAGCCTCTTTAACGAGCTTTACGAGCGCGTTTACACCCACGCTCATATTTCCGCTTCTGAATATAGCAATTTCTTTTGATGCTTCTTCTATCATTCCGATTTCATCATTGCTATAGCCAGTGGTGCATAGAACACAAGGAACCTTGTTCTTTTTGCAATATGTAAGAATATCGGGTAGGGCTGCTTTGACGGAAAAGTCAATTACACAGTCAATGGTTTCTTTTACGTCGTTAACGTTTTGATAAACAGGAATATCAAATTCTTCTTGTTTAGCATATTTATCCACACCACAAGCGCCATTACAATTAGAATGGTTTTTGAGAGTGTTATAAACGATTTTTCCCATTGTACCGGCTATACCGTAAATCAATATATTCATATCTAAATGTTAAATCCAAATTTTATAAGTTCGTTGCGTATGTAATCAACTTTAGTGGAAGGAGTTAAGGGAAGACGCATATAATCGTCTTTAATTAATCCAACGAGCTTTGCTGCACACTTTACGGGTATGGGATTTACTTCACTGAAGAGAGCATCAACCAAGGGGTTGAGTTTGAATTGCATTTCTCTACATTTTTCGATATCACCATTAAAATAGCTTTCGCATAGGTCGTGCATATATTGGGGACAAATGTTCGAAGCAACGCTTATTACACCGAGGCCACCTAGTGCAAGAATTGGTAATACTAATCCGTCGTCTCCGGAGTAAATATCTAGCTTACCATTGCAAAGTCTAGCAACTTCCATAAATTGGTTAATATTGCCACTTGCTTCTTTAATAGCGGTAATACCTTTATATCCAGCAAGTTTCAAAGCAGTTTCAGGAGCAATGTTAACCCCAGTTCTACCGGGAACGTTATACATAATAATGGGAAGGTTTACGCTATCTGCAATAGCCTTATAGTGAGCAACGATACCATTTTGAGTACACTTGTTATAGTAGGGAGTTACTGTTAAAATTGCATCAGCACCCAAATCTTCATTTTCTTTTGCGTATTCAATAACGGTATAGGTGTTGTTAGAACCTGCACCAAGAATGACGGGTATGCGTTTATTAACTATTTCAATAACAGTAGAGGCAACCTTAGTACGTTCTTTGTGTGTCATGGTGGTGGGTTCACCCGTAGTGCCATTTATTATCAAAGCATCGATATTACCTTCAAGTTGATTAATAACCAATTTTTCAAGGTTATCATAATCTACTTTATCGTCTACAAAAGGTGTTATAAGTGCTGTAGCAGCGCCTTTGAATATTGCCATAGTTATTCTCCTTATTTATTATAGAGCATCGTGTGCAATAAGATATTCTGCAATTTGAACTGCGTTGGTTGCTGCACCCTTACGAATGTTATCAGCAACTACCCAAATATTGCATCCACTTTCAACGGTGTCGTCAAGACGAATACGTCCTACGTATACTTCATCGGTGTCTTCAGCGTAAAGAGGCATGGGGTATTTCAAGTTCTTAACGTCGTCAACGACAACTAAGCCTTCCATATTATTGAATGCATCGATGATGCCTTCAAGAGTACAGGGAGAGTTAAATTCAATGTTAATGGATTCGCTATGTCCGTGAGCAACGGGTACTCTAACGGTGGTGGCAGTAACCTTGATAGAATAATCGTTTAGGATTTTCTTGGTTTCCTTAATCATTTTTTCCTCTTCTTTGGTATATCCATTATCTAGGAAAACGTCGATGTGGGGTATAAGGTTACCTTTTATTTGATAGGGGAACTTGTTTGTGGTACCGTCTTTAAGGTCGTTAAAGCCCGCTACACCAGCGCCACTAACTGCTTGATAAGTAGAGTAAATAACTCTCTTTAGACCATATTTATCGTGTAAAGGCTTGAGTGCGACCATTGCTTGAATTGTGGAGCAGTTGGGGTTTGCGATAATACCTTTATTATTGAGAGCAGCTTCACCATTTACTTCGGGTACTACTAGTGGAACGTCATCGTGCATACGCCATTGGCTACTGTTATCAATAACGGTAGCACCCATTGCTGCAAATTGGGGAGCATATTCTTTAGATACGGAACCGCCGGCTGAGAATAGTGCAACGTTGATACCTTTATCTTTGATGTTTTCGGGAGTAAGTTCGATGATAGTGTGTTTTTCACCCATAAAATCGATTTGTTTACCTGCAGATTTAGCGCTAGCAAAAAGATAATATTTGGAAACAGGGAGTTTTCTTTCTTCTAGTACTTGTAAAAATTTGCTTCCAACCATACCGGTTGCGCCTACGACTGCCATAACGTATTGCTTCATTTGAGAGACCTCCGTCTACTATAAATATTTTATTCAATTATATAAACTTTGTTTAACAATGTCAAATATATAAATAAATATATTTGCAATAAATTCTAATTTGTTTTATAATAGTATGCGAATAATTATGTAGTGAGGATACTATGGCGAACTCTCAAAACAAAGAAAAGAAGGTCAGTGCATTAAAATTGTACCTTTTGAAATCTTTTGCATTAGCTCCTGAAGCACGTAACGAGGAAAAGAAAGGGGAATATCCCGGTGGTAGATTTAAAAGATTTAAAGATATGTTCAAAGCATTTAACCAAGATTTAATGATGGTTAACGTTTTGACTATACTATTTGCTTTACCCATTATTGCTATCGTTATGTTTATAATGATACTTGGTGCAGAAAGCTTTGGCTATATGTTGGAGTCAGTTAAAGATACTCCGTATTTGATGAATGGTTTAGGCCTAGGTCTTTCAGCAGGTGCATCGATTGCTCAAGCTAAAGTTATGATGCTTATGAGCTATCGCATTATGATTTTGGGAATAGCTCTCTTTATTCCGGTACTAGGCTTTGGCTTTGCAGGGGCTATTTATATTTGTCAAAAAATAGTATGGGGTGAAAAGTTCCTAACCAAGAAAGATAAACGTACCGGCGCTGACGTAAATCGTACAGTTACAGAGTATTTCCGTGGCGTTAAAATGTATTGGAAAGAAATGGTGTTGGCATTCAGCATTTATGCTGTTTTCTTTGCCGGTGGAGCAGAACTTATTCTTGAATTCGTTGGTGGATTATGGGGTGGTTATGCTAACGTTGGTCATTACTTTGCAGTTATTATTGGCGCAATAATATTGCTACTTTCGACAATGGTATTCGTCAATTTGGTACCCCAAGTTGTAAGTTATCATAAAACTTTGAACTTTGCTTGCAAGCTTAAAAATGCGTTCTTATACACTGTAACTTTCTTTGTACCTTCATTGTTTATGACAGCTTTTGCATTTGCTCCTATTGCACTTATGTTTATAGGTGGCTTCTTTACCTTTATCGTAATCATCATATGTATGAGCGTTGGTCTATGCTATATGGCGTTGGTAATGGCAAACTATGGTGATTATAATAGTGAAAACGTACTACAAGTTTTGTATTCACAATCACAAGTAGTGGAAAGTCGTAAGAGCAAGAAAGATAAGAAAGCAAGTACTTCCGGACCCACTAATTATAAGAAAAAGAAGAAATAATTATGGATAAAATCATTAAAGCTATTTTATTTGGTGGCAAAGCTCGCGTTGCGTTGATTGATACTACCGAAACTGTTAATAAAGCTATAAAAGTTCACGATTTGACGCCCTTAGCCGCCGCTGCATTGGGACGTTCGTTAACTGTTGGTGCCTATATAGAAAGTAACCTTAAACACGAAACCAATAAGTTTAATCTTATTATAAATGGAGGCGGTCCTATTGGTAAAATTTACGTTACCTCCGATAGGGTAGGAACCGTTAAAGGTTTAGTTGAAAATCCTCAAGTAGATTTACCTTTAAGAAAAGATGGTAAACTCGACGTTGGTGGTGCAGTAGGTAAAAATGGTGATATAGTTATTATCAAAGATTTGGGATTAAAAGAGCCTTACGTTGGTCGTTCTGCATTGATTAGTGGCGAGATAGCAGAAGACTATAATAACTACTTGTTTAAGAGTGAAGGCATTTTAAATGCTGTTGCACTGGGCGTATTGAATGATAAAGATGGTTGTAAGGCAGCCGGTGGTATAATCATTGAAGCAATGCCTGATGCTGATGACAATATGGTTGTAATACTAGAAGATATTATGACTAACTTTACCAATATTTCCGCACTTATTGCAGAAAAAGGTATAAACGAAATTGCCGAGTACTACTTTGGACATCTAGATGCAGAGTTTTTCCCTGAGCAAACAGTTCAATTTAGATGTGATTGTTGGCACAAAGTTCGCAGAATAATTAAATCACTTGGTCGTAAAGAAGTGGAAGATATTATGAAAGAACAAGGAAAGTTGGAAGTTAAGTGCGATTATTGTCGTAAAAATTACGTTTATACGGAAAAGGATTTAGATTATCTTTTTGAGGAAGATAATAAGTGAGCATAGTAGCATTTAATCAAAATCCAGAACTCAATTATAGTCTTGCTCTTAAAAAGATAGAGGAGCAAGACTATCTTTTTGCTATAAGATTATTAAAAGATGCTATAAAGTTAGAAAACAACCCCAAATACTACGTTGAATTAGCCGAATTATACTATAAGCTAGAGCAATACGACGAAAGCACTGCAACGTATATAGAATTATCTAATCGCTATTTAAGTATGGAAGTTGCATTAGGAATTTTACATAGCCATCAAGCTAGTTTAGGCGTTGATATAGACGTCGATAAATTAACCATATCACCAAGCTGCTTGTTTAGAGTTTCTAAACGTTATATAGATAACGTTCATTTAAATAGAATCCTTTCCAAATATCAAAAAAAATCGTTAGAAAGTGAACAACCTCATTTGATAAGCTTGCGTGATAGGGCTATTTCACGTAAATTATGCGAGGCTAAAGAATATAGCTTAAAAGGTGATTATTCTAAAGCAATGATTATTCTAGATGCTATAACTGATGATAAATTTTTATTAAAGGTTTTAGAGTTAAAAACGATTATATATTTAGGTACTGAAGATTATGAAAAAACCATTCTTACTGGTAAAAAATATAATGAAAAGTCAAAAGGTAATCCTACGATAGCACGTAGCGTTTTATATGCTATTTATGCGTTGAATAATAGAATAATAACAGCTGAATTTAGAAACACTTTTAACGAGTTTGAAAGTGAAATATTAGGCTGTGGAAAAGCTAAGGCACTTTTAGGTCTATACGAGTTAGCGCAAATGGTAGGGTACAAAGCAGGTGCTGAAAAGGTTGTTAAAAAAGCACTTAAATTTTATAAATATGACCTAGACGTTTTGTTAACAGCGATTGTGCATTATGCTTCTATCGATAATTTTAAAGTTGTAGATAGATTATTAAAAAGGGTGAATGAAACATTCGCTTATGCACCTTCGGTATCTTTTTATAATTGTTTGAGAAAAGAAATTGATAGTGGCAACGTTTCAAAAGAAGCTTGGGTTAGTTGTGGAGAAGAAAGCATAGCCAGATATTATGCAAATCAATTTTGTCTAAACTATCTTAAAAAACTAAAAGAGGATAATAGTTATTTTGATGGAGATATACTCAAGTCGGCAATGTCATATCTCGATAAAATAAAGCTGAAAGAGTTGTTGACTATTTCCGAGATAGAAATGTTGGAAAATTATGAAGAATTACTAGTTTGGGGTATCGAAAATCCATATTTAGGTATTGAAAAGAAACTTATTTTAATAGAATTATATATATCAAAATATACGAATTTGGATAAAATATTCTGTATTCCTACCGAGTTTGGTATCAATTGTTTAAACCTTATAGGATACAAAGAAAGCGTTTTTAAAGTGAATAAATCAACGCTATATAATACTGTTTATTCTAACTTGATTTTAATAGATTACAATTTTGACAAAAAAGCATTATTGTGGTCTGTTAATGAGTTTGTTAAATACGTTGATGTACTTAATAAGGATTTGATATGCGCTGCAATACATTGTAATTATTTTAAAATAAAAAATCACGAGCCCCATATGGAGCTCGTTGCAGGAATTTATCAAGTCTCTGTTGACGATTTAAAATCTATATTAATGATATAAATATTTAATCGATATTTTCCACGTTTTCAACCTTTATGTTTTCGTTGTTGTCTTTATTGTTTGAGCAGTCGCAAACCTCGGGCATATAAGGTTTAACTTTGTTTACAAGAATCCAACGTCCTAAAGCAGCAACTGCAAAACCTACGTAATAACCGAATAGGGCATCGGAAAGATAGTGTGCAGTATTAACGACTCTAGAAAGACCTACTAATCCAGTGTATACCATAGGTACGGTCCAGAATACCCATTTATGTTTTTTGACTTCTGGGAAAATATCAGGAACGATAATTAGACCAAAACTTGCCGCAGCTGCTACTGTATGTCCGCTAGGGAAGGATTGGAAGGGGCTGGAGATGTGGTCTGCATCAAATAAAGCCATATAAGCTTCGGTACGAATTTCGGGCTTGGCTATAGAGTTGATAATATACCAAGGAGTATATCCATCGTAGTTATAATTAGGATACATTTCGTGTAGTCCAACGCCATATTGAGGATTGCCGGGAGTCATCGTGCGATAACGTTGACGAGCCCAAATAAATTTCATTACTTGAACTATAGCATTACCAGCTGCGGCAACAAAGGCAAGGAATACTGCGAACCAAAATACTTTACTTCTCTTTTCTGCAGGAATTGCGTGAAAAGCGAGAATTGTAAGGAAGGTCATAATTATGGAGAAAACGATTATATAAATTATAGAATACATAACGTTTTCCGATACGAAATTATCCCAAAACCACATAAATATAGCGGCTAAATAACCCACGAAAGTAATTAAAGTGCCACCAACTTTGTTTAGAATGAACTTTTGTTTGGAACTTTTACCAAATTCTTGATAAAACAAAATTCCGCCAAGAATAGGCGCCGCCAAGTAGGTTGGCATTTCACCTAGGTTCGCAAAATATTGACCAAACAAAGAGTTGGTATTATCAAGAGCTTTGTTTATTTGTAGGTCATAAAATGCGGTAACGATAGCGATTGCAACGAATATTCCAGCTGCTATTGCTATTTCTATCCAAGCTTTTTTACTTATTTTCTTAAACATTGTATTTCTCCTAATTAGTAGGTGATTTTTTCGTTTAGATATGCAACAAGGTCGTCTATATTCATTCTAACTTGAGTCATACTATCACGTTCACGAACTGTAACGGTGTTATCTTCAAGAGTATCAAAGTCAACGGTAACACAGTAGGGGGTACCAATTTCGTCTTGTCTACGATAACGTTTACCTATACTTGCGCTAGCATCGTATGCGGTGGGGAACTTTTTGATTAAGCTACGATATAGTTCGTCAGCTTTTTCGTTTAGTTGTTTTTGCAAGGGAAGAACTGCTACTTTATAGGGTGCTAATGCGGGATGTAAACGTAGAACTACGCGACTATCTCCGCCTTCTAGTTCTTCTTCGTCGTAAGCATTGCAAAGAACGGTTAGAACCATACGTTCCACACCTAGAGAAGGCTCGATAACGTAAGGAATATACTTTTTATTGGTAACAGGGTCGATATAGCTCAAATCTTTACCGGACGTTTTGATATGTTGGTTTAGGTCGTAGTCGGTTCTATCAGCGATACCCCATAGCTCGCCCCAACCAAAGGGGAACTTGAATTCGAAGTCGGTAGTTGCGTTAGAATAGAAGCAAAGTTCTTCTTTATCGTGGTCGCGGAGGCGAAGATTTTCTTCTTTGATGCCAAGACCTAACAACCAATCTTTACAGAATTGTCTCCAATAGTTAAACCATTCGATATCAGTACCGGGTTCACAGAAGAATTCCAATTCCATTTGTTCAAATTCTCTAACGCGGAAAATAAAGTTGCCGGGAGTGATTTCATTACGGAATGACTTACCAATTTGAGCTATACCAAAAGGAACCTTATTGCGAGTGGTACGTTGTACGTTTTTAAAGTTAACGAATATACCTTGAGCAGTTTCGGGACGAAGATAAACGGTGTTTATACTATCTTCGGTTACGCCTTGGAAGGTTTTAAACATTAGGTTAAACTTTCTTATGCCGGTGAAATCCGCTTTACCACAAACGGGACACTTAATGTTATTGTCAGCTATAAATTGTTCAAATTGTTCGTTTGTCCAACCTGCGATTTTTATATCAAGATTATTTTTTGCAATATATTCTTCAACAAGGTTGTCTGCGCGATGACGTGAGTGGCAAGATTTACAATCCATTAAGGGGTCGCTAAAACCACCGATATGACCGCTGGCTTCCCAAACTTTAGGATTCATAAGAATGGCACAATCAACGCCTACGTTCAAAGGATTTTCAGTTACAAATTTTTGCCACCAAGCTTTTTTAATATTGCTTTTTAGTTCGGAACCCAGAGGACCATAATCCCAAGTGTTTGCAAGACCGCCGTAGATTTCGCTACCGCTAAAAATAAAGCCCCTGTTTTTGCAGAGTGCTACAAGTTTGTCCATAGTTAGTTTTGCCATAATTACCTCGTAATATTTAATATTAACATATTAAACATATTCGCGCATTTTGTCAATATAATTAAATATATTATATAGGTAAAAATTATGAAAAAACAACATTTTTTATTTAACGTGGCTGTTAACGTTATGATTTGCCTAGTTCTAATAGTAGTCGCATTTGTAGGGATTGGGAACGCAAGTATTGCAACGTCATTGGATAATAAAGCAATATATCGAGGCAATGAAAACGAGCCTAACGTATCGTTGATGTTTAACGTATATTGGGGGACGGAGTATATAGAACCTATTTTAAAAGTGCTAGAAAAACAAGGGGTTAAAACAACGTTTTTTATTGGCGGGAGCTGGGCGACTAAGAATAATGATTTGCTAAAAAAAATATACGAAAATGGACATGAAATTGGTTCGCATGGGTATTCGCATAAAGACGCAGAAAAGTTAAGCTACAAACAGAATATAGATGAAATCAAGATGGCTGATTCAACAATAAAAAGTATTATCGGTATAGAGCCAAAACTGTTCGCACCGCCTTCTGGGTCAATAGGAAGTGATATGTTTAAAGCCTGCAACGAGCTTAATAAAAAGGTTATAATGTGGTCGCGCGACACGATTGATTGGAGAGATAAAGATAGCAGTTTGGTTCTCAAAAGAGCGACATTGGATATCCAAAACGGGGAATTGATACTATTGCATCCAACAGAACATACACTCAAAGCATTACCAATTATAATAGATACTCTACAAAACCAAAAATATCAAATTACTACAGTTTCAAAATGTATTGAAGAGAGTGCCTTGTAATAGGGCACTTTAATTATACAAAAAAATCTACATTTTTATTATAAAAGATATTGAAATTATTTGATAAATAATATATACTATGTGTAAGCGAAAATTTTGCATTTTGCTTACATAACATTTTTGAGGTTAATTTAACGAATATGAATAAAATTTACACTTTTCCCAATGGTTTGAAATTAGCACTATGTCCGATGGAGCATACAAGGAGTATTGCTATAGGCGTATTTGTAGGCGTAGGGGCTGCTAACGAAACTAAAGAACGTTCAGGGATTGCTCATTTTACCGAGCATATGTTATTCAAAGGAACCGAAAAAAGAACTGCTTTCGATATCGCCAATGAGATGGAATCTCTTGGAGTTATGATAAATGCGTTTACCGCGCGTCATATGACTTGCTATTATACGATGTCAACCGATGAACACACCGAGCATTGTATGGACGTTCTATCCGATATTCTTTTTAATTCTAAATTGGCAGACGAAGAAATTGATAGGGAACGTAAGGTAATCTTGGAAGAAATTAGTAGAGACGAAGATGACCCAGAAGACGTATGTAACGAAGGTTTGGCAAGTGTTTTTTATGGTGATAATTTTATGGGAAGACCCATACTTGGCTCTAGAGAAAACGTACAAAATTTTAGTTCAAACGACGTAAGGGATTTTATGTCCGACTTTTACGTACCTAATAATACGGTTGTTTCCATTGCTGGAAATTTTGAAATAGAAAGGATTATAGCGTTAGTTGACCAATTTTTCGCAAGCAAATTTACCGAGGAAAAAGATATTGGAGAATTGGATAAAATATCAACTAATTCGGCATATTTTAACAAAACTAAAGATATTGAGCAAGCAAACATTTCTTTTGCGTTTCCATCTTATACGTTTAACAATCCTAAGAGAGATGCTGTTTCGCTTATTAGCAACGTTTTTGGTGGAGGGATGTCGTCTAGGTTATTCCAAAACGTAAGAGAGAAGAATGGTTTGGCTTACGACGTATATTCAATAGTAAGCGCAAATGTAAACGTAGGTGCTTTTTCCATTTATTTGGGTACTAATCCTAAAAATGCAAGTAAAGCTACCTATGCGGTTAAAGAAGAGATAGACAAGCTAAAAAAATATGGCATCACCGATGCAGAGTTCAATAAAGGGATACAACAACTAAAGAGCAATTTAGTTTTAGGTTCGGAAAGTTCCCTTTCTCTTATGAGAGCAAATGGTAGAAATATGATAATGGAAGGCAAGATGTTTGACGTTAGTGAAAGATTAAATGCAATCAATTCGCTAACTCAAATGGATATTAAGGAAGCAATCGAATTTATATTCAATTATGAAAACGTTTCTGCTTCTTACGTTGGACCTAAAACCAACGTTAACGTTTTTGGTATTATCAAAGGAGAAAATGATGAGTAAGAAATTAAATTACAAAACTACTATGACAAGAAAGAAAGTTGCTTTTTCTATTATTGGAATTGTAGCCCTTTTTGTTTTGTTTCTTTGTATTGGAGTTTTAAGAAGGGTTGTTTATGGCGTATTTGGATATGCCATATATGCATATTTACCCGCACTCTTAGCTACGTCGATAATGCTTTTGCTTGGTAAAAAACCTAACGTTTCTTTGAGGAATGTGATTTTATACGTTTCTCTTTTCGTTATGGTTACTATTACGCTACATATAGGACTTCATAAGGCAATAATAGAAGGTACTTCCTATTTGAATAATACCTATGCATCCAATACCGTGGGCGGAGTTTTAATTGGTCTTTTGGTTGGTCTATTTAGACTAATTTGTGCAGGAAACTATGGAATTATGCTAGCATTAACCTTTGTGCTAACTGCAATTTTAGGATTGATAGCCATTTATCCGCTACTTATTGAAAAAAGTAAAGATAAGCCTAAAGAAAAAAAGATTGCAACCGAGTCTAGCATAAATCAACCCCGTGTAAACAATATGTTTAAAAACCGCGAGGGGGAATACGTTGAAAATCTAAATAACGATTACGGAAATAATATCGATTATGCAAACGAGGGTGTTAACCCATACGACAACGTAGTGAACGTTAGCGGAATGAACGACGAATTGTTCACGTCTTTGACGAGCGAACAAGATAAATATCGTTCTAGAGCCGATAGAAGTGCAAATATTCTATTTGGTAATGGCAACGTTCAAGATGATTACGTTAATGGAAAAACAAAAATAAATAGCAATAATTATTCCACCCTTCATACACTTGGTAATGGCGGTGGTTTTAGTGATTTTATCTACAACCAAGAACGTCAACGCGAGATTGAACAAAAATTAAAGGCTCTTTCACCTGAAGAAGAATATGACGTAAGATATGGTAACGGTTTTAATAATACGGTAACCAACAACGTTCCTACGCAAAATAACGTAAATGTAAATGGTATGCAATACGCCAATTTTAACAATCCTGTGGCACCATTTGCGCAATATCCTATTCAAACGAATAACGTAACTCAAAATTCTATTGATTCTCCCGTTGAGCAAATAAGACAAGCTCCCATTTTAGATAGAGAAAGTGCGTTAAACTATATAAACACGCCTTTAAGTGCTGAAGAATTGGTTAATATGGATTTTTCTCGTCCAACAAAAAATGAAAATACCGATTACTCATATATGTTTGATAACAACTATTCAACTACTAGAACACAAGTGGAGCAAGTTGGTTCTAACGTCGAAATGGAAGTAGTAGAAGAAGTGGTTGAAGAACCCGTCGTTATGGAGGTTCCTACCACTGATAATTTTAGAAATAACAATATTGTTTTACAAGAACAAGAAGTAGTGGAATCACCCGTAGTACAACAACGTCAAACAACCATAGAAGAGGTTGTTCCCGCAGTTGCTGTTCGCAAGGAACAAGTTAGAGAACAGGTTTCGGTCCAAACAAAAGCTAACGTTCCTGTAAAACAACCTAAGCCCGTATACGTTTCTAACGTGATGGCAAAAGAAAAGGCACCGGTTTTCCCAGAAGCAAAGAAGGACGTTCCTAAGAAGCCTTACGTTCCTAAGCCCTATAAGGTTCCAAGTTACGATTTGTTGAATACCTATGCCGAAAGTATGAGTGATTTCCCGGAAGACTATGAAATAGTTGCGGAAAAACTTAACCAAACGATGCAAGAGTTTGACGTTCCTGCACAAGTATTTAATGCTAAACGCGGACCAACGTTTACAATGTACTATCTTAAGGTTGGTACCGGTTATAAGCTTTCCAGAATATCTTCGATTAAAGAAAACCTCAAAATGCGTCTTTGCGTAAAGAATTTGCGCATACACGCGCCTATTGCCGGCGAGGATGCTTTGGGTATTGAATTGCCTAATGCAACGAGAGATACGGTTGGATTAAAATCTATATTGTGTAGCCCCGCCTTTAATAAAGATAGTAAAGGTTTGAAGATTGCTATGGGTAAAACCCTTGAAGGCGAACCATATGTTGCTGATATAACTAAAATGCCTCACTTGTTGGTAGCAGGTTCAACAGGAACGGGTAAAAGCGTATTCTTGAATGCTGTTTTGACAAGCTTGATTTATAAATATTCTCCCGATGATTTGAGAATGGTTCTTATAGACCCTAAAAAAGTTGAACTAACCGTCTATAGAAATCTTCCTAACCTACTTATCAAAGAACCTGTTAAGGAGGCTAAGCACGCTGTTAACGCCTTACGTTGGCTATGCGAAGAGATGGATAGACGTTACGACTTTTTCTCTAACGTAGGATGTGCTAACATCGACCAGTATAACGAGTCGTTTAGAAAACCCGAAGACCCTAAAATGTATAGGATACTTTTAGTTGTTGACGAAATGGCAGACTTGATGATGAATTCAAAAGATAATTCGGTAGAGCACTATATAGTACGTATTGCACAGCTCGCACGTGCTTGCGGTATACATATGATAATTGCTACCCAACGTCCTACCGTTAAAGTTATAACGGGCTTGATAAAGAGTAATATTATTCACCGTGTAGCGTTTACCGTTAAAACGAATATGGACTCGAGAGTTATATTGGACGATGGCGGAGCAGAAGAGTTGTTAGGACTTGGCGATATGCTATATTCCAATAGCAACGGTCTTGTTCGTATGCAAGGTGCTTACGTTGATATATCGGAAATCAAGACGATATGTGATTATATTCGTGAGAATAACGAATGTGATTACAACGAGGAGATTGCTAAAGCAGTAAGCTACGAGCCACCAAAACAAGAAACAGCTGAGGAAAGAAGTGCTCAAAGGGAAGAAGAAAGGGATGCGGAGTTTGAAAAGTTGCTTCAAATAGTTCTTAAGTCATTTATTATTTCCGGTAGAGCTTCCGTTTCTAGTGCGCAAACCTCACACCGTGTTGGATATATAAAAGCTAGAAAGTTGGTTGATGAAATGACAAAACGCGGTTTCTTGAGTGAAGGAGACGGAGCTAAACCTAGAGATATCCTTATTACTATGGAAGAATGGGAAGACCTATTTGGCGAAAAATCAATAGCGCAAGAATTTGCAAATCAAAATAATATAGACGAAGAAGACGATGAATAAGAAAATTGGTATAGTATCCCTCGGCTGTGATAAAAATAGGGTGGATACGGAAAAAGTTTTATATGCTCTTACCGAGTATGGTTATACTATCACGCAAAGCGTTGAAGATGCGGATATATTGGTTGTTAATACTTGTGCGTTTATAAACACTGCAATTAGGGAAAGCATAGATACCATTTTAGAACTTGCCGAGCAAAAGAAGAATAGGGACGTTAAACTAGTTGTAATGGGTTGTTTTGCTGAAAGATTTGGTATGGAGGTCAAGGACGAACTCGTTGAAGTTGATGCCTTTATAGGCGTGAACTCTTACGAGAACGTAGTTGATATTTTTAACAATCTAGATAAAAGACCTATTGTGTTAGAAGATAAACCTTGCGCATATATGAAAGGGCGTGTTCAAACGACGCCTGCTCACTATGCCTATCTAAAAATAGCGGATGGTTGCGATAACTTTTGTACCTATTGTACAATTCCGTTTATTAGAGGTAGATATCGTTCCTACCCAATGGAAGACCTTATCCAAGAAGCTAGGGAACTTGCGGATAATGGCGTAAAAGAACTAATTCTAGTAGCACAAGACACTACGAGATATGGTAAAGACTTATATGGTGAATATAAGCTTAAAGAGTTACTTAGGGAATTAGTAAAACTAGATTTTTATAAAATAAGAATACTATATGCCTATCCCGAATTGGTTGACGACGAGCTCGTTGAAATGATTGCAAACGAGGATAAAATAGCTAAATACATAGATATACCTTTGCAACACATTTCTAATAAAATATTGAAGAGTATGCATCGTAGAAACACTAAGGAACAAGCATACGAACTATTAAGAAAACTTAAAGAGAAATGTCCTTCAATAGCTATTCGTTCTACCTTCATAGTAGGCTTCCCGGGAGAAACAGAAGAAGATTTTATGGAGTTAAAAGAACTGATTTCCACAGGACTAATTGATTATGCAGGTTTCTTCGCTTATTCTAGAGAAAAGGGCACTTTGGCATATAAAATGAAAGACCAAGTGCTTTATAAGACTAAAAAGGCGCGTGAAAAAGAATTGTCAAAAATGCAAAGCGCTATTATAGAAAAAAGGCATTTGCAATATTTGGGCAAAGAAATGGATATCATATATGAAGGGATAGATTATAACAAAGGAAAATTCTATGGTAGACCGGAGTATAATGCTCCCGATATCGATACCAAAGTATATTTTACTTCGAAATTCCCATTGGAAATAGGTGAGATATATAAAGTTAAAATAACTAAATCAGGTTTTTACCCAATAGGTGAAACGATTATTGACGAGGAGTAATATGAACAAGATATTGCGTGTTTGTTCAACCGAAGATGAAATCGTTAGCAGAATGCTTAAATGGCATCCGCATCTTGACGATTTTAAAATGCTTGGTAACAATGGTTCGGATTACGTTCTAGCTTTCACTGATATAAGTGAAGAGGATTTTTACGAATTGGATATTACTTTCGAAGACATATCTTATGGTGAAGGACTAAAACCGCTTTCTAGTTATTTGGTAGAATTATTATACGAAAAAGGGCTTATGCTAGCAACTGCGGAAAGTTTGACGGGTGGAAGCATTGCTTCATCTATAGTGGACGTACCCGGTTGTTCCAATGTTTTTTATGGCGGTGCGGTATCGTATAGTAACGATGCAAAAATTAAATATTTAGGCGTTGCAGAAGAAACTATAGGTGATTTTGGTGCTGTAAGTGAACAGACCGCGATAGAAATGGCAACAGGCTTATTAAACGATAACGTGCAAATTGGTATATCAACTACCGGTATTGCGGGTCCCACAGGTGGGAGTTTAAATAAACCTGTGGGTTTGGTATATATATCCGTAACGGATAATGAAAGAACGGAAGTCTATAAAAACGTATTTAAAGGCGACCGTGAGCAAATTAGGAATCAAGCAAGGGATATGGCGTTGTTTTATGCTATAAAACACTTGCAGAAATATTATTAAAATAAATCAAGGAGAAATACTATGGACGACAAAAAGAGAAAATCATTAGAAGAAGTTCTCGCCCACATAGAAAAGAGTTATGGTAAAGGCTCTATCATCAATATGGGTAGCACCGAAAAGACCAAGATAGACGTTATTCCTACGGGATGTCTTGCTTTGGACCGCGCTTTGGGAATTGGTGGGTTACCACGTGGTAGAATTGTAGAAATCTACGGACCTGAATCTTCGGGTAAAACTACTCTCGCATTGCATATTATTGCGGAAGCTCAAAAGATGGGCGGTATAGTTGCATTTATCGATGCAGAGCACGCTCTAGACCCCACCTACGCAGGTGCACTTGGCGTAGATTTATCACAAATGTACGTTGCTCAACCCGACAGCGGTGAGCAAGCATTGGCTATTGCTGATGAATTGGCACGTAGTGGCTCTATCGACGTTATCGTTGTTGACTCGGTTGCTGCATTAACCCCTCAAGCAGAGATAGATGGTGATATGGGTGATGCTCCTATGGGTATGCAAGCAAGACTAATGTCCCAAGCAATGCGTAAATTGACTCCCGCTTGTGGCAAAACCAATACTTTGATTGTATTCATCAACCAATTACGTGATAAAATCGGCGTAATGTTTGGTAACCCCGAAACAACCACCGGTGGTAAAGCACTAAAATTCTATTCTAGCGTAAGACTAGACGTTAGAAGAGTGGACTCTGTTAAAGATGGTTCAACCGTAGTAGGTAACCGTACCAGAGTTAAGGTTGTAAAGAACAAACTTTCACCTCCCTTTAAACAAGCTGAATTTGATATCATTTTTGGTAGCGGTATTTCTTCTATTGGATGTATTTTGGATATTGCAGTAGAAATGGGGCTAATCGTAAAAGCTGGTTCTTGGTTTAGTTACGAAGGTGAGCGTGTTGGTCAAGGTAGAGAAAAAGCAATCGATTATATCAAGAACAATCCCGAACTATACGCTATTCTCGAAGAAAAAATCAGAGAAAGCTTCTAATCTGGGTTCTTTTGGCTAATAATATGTCGTTTTCTATATTGACAATATTAGTTTATTAAAGTATAATTAAAAATAGCGAACAATTCGGTAGCGAACGACCGTAATTATAAACGCAACTATAAAACTAAATAGGAGGTTACAATGTTGTTAAGCAGTCTAGGTATGCTTTTGGCAATAGACGCTTGGGCAGTAGTGTTAATCACCTTGTTCCCCGCACTTTTGGTAGGTTTTGCAGTTGGATATATTTCATATAAAACCGTTCTTAAGAAAAAGAAACAAGATGCAGAAACACAACACGCAAAGGTAATCGAAGAGGCTAGACAAGAAGCTAAAACGATTCGTAAAGATGCGATGCTCGAAGCGAAAGAAGAGCAAATAAGATTGCGCAACGAGTTTGAAAAGGAATCAAAAGAGAGACGTTCCGAAATGCAAAGACAAGAATCCCGTCTTAACCAAAAAGAGGATTCAATCAACAAGAAAGAAGAAATATTAGACAAGAAAATTGAAAATATCGACCGCACTCGTAAGGATTTGGAAAATAAAGAAAACGAGTTAAAACTATTAGAAAACGAGCTAGGCAAACAAAACGAAAAGATGCTTGCCGAACTAGAGAAAGTTAGCGGTATGTCTAAAGAAGAAGCTAAGGACCTCATCATTAAAGAAATGGAGGACGAAGCAAAGCGCGATGCCGTCAATATAGTAAAAGAAATCGAAAAGAAAGCTAAAGAAGACGGCGAAAGAATAGCAAAAAATATCGTAGCTCTTGCTATTCAAAGATGTGCAGTTGACCAAGCATCAGAAGCTACCGTATCAACCGTAGAATTACCCAATGAAGATATGAAGGGAAGAATTATCGGTCGTGTTGGTAGAAATATCAAGGCATTGGAAAGTGCAACCGGTGTAGATATCATCATCGATGATACCCCCGACGTAGTAACTCTTTCGGGCTTTGACCCCGTTAGACGTGAAGTTGCAAGACTAACTCTACAAAAGTTGGTTGCCGATGGTAGAATACATCCCGGTAGAATCGAAGAAGTTGTTGACCGTATTCGTAGAGATATGGATGCAACGATTAAAGAAGCCGGTGAAACCGCCGTATTTGATGCAGGTGTATATGGAATACATCCCGAGCTTGTAAAATTGCTAGGACGTATGCAATATCGTACAAGTTATGGTCAAAACGTATTGAAGCATTCTTTGGAAGTATCCTATATTGCAGGATTGTTAGCAGGGGAATTGGGTGCAGACGTAAAGCTATGTAAACGTGCAGGTTTACTACACGATATAGGTAAATCTATCGACCACGAATACGAAGGCACTCATATTCAAATAGGTGTTGAACTTGCTCGCAAGTATAAAGAAAGTGAAAAGGTTATACATTGTATAGAAGCTCACCACGGTGACGTAGAAGCGAATTCCGTAGAAGCAGTTCTTATACAAGCAGCAGATGCTATAAGTGGAGCACGTCCTGGTGCTCGTAGAGAGTCGCTTGAATTCTATATCAAGCGTCTCGAAAAATTGGAAAGTCTCGCAAACTCGTTCGCAGGAGTTGAGCAATCGTTTGCAATTCAAGCTGGTAGGGAAATACGTGTTATCGTAAAACCCGAACAAGTAAACGATGCACAAACCGAGTTCCTTGCTAAAGACATAGCAAGAAAACTCGAAAGTGAACTGGAATATCCAGGTCAAATCAAGGTAAACGTTATTCGCGAAGTACGTAAAGTAGAATACGCTAAATAATCGTTAAAGGGAATCGGGGTGCTAAAAGTACCCCGATTTTTAAATTAGTATGAAGAAAGAATTGGTTATAATAAATCTAAAGAAAATGAATATCTTAGCAATATGGTTGTTTATTCTTCCTAGCATAATTGCTTTGATTTTTAAATTCACGTTATTTAAAGAGCTATCGTTCGGTTTGGGTATGTGGGATTATTTAATTATAGTCGCATTATATCCGTTGTTGATGATTTTTCACGAAGGCTTACACGCGTTAGCATTTATTACAACGGGTGCACCCAAAGGAAGCGTGCGTTTTGGGGCAATTCCCAAAAAGATGATGCTTTATTGCACTACAAATCAACCAATGAAAGCATCTAGCTATTTGTTTTCGTTAGTATTACCTTTATTTGTGTTAGGAATAGTCCCGCTTATTGTATCGACCATACTATTGGATTGGAAATATTGTATTCTATTTGCTACAATGATTTCGGGGGCTGGCGGAGACGTAATGATGTCTTTAGCTCTTATAAAAAAGAAAGGGGTTAAACTAGTACAAGACCACCCCAAAGCTCCGGCTTTTTATGCGTTATATGATGAAAACAACCTTCCTGACGATTTTAAAGAAGTTACCGAAGAAGATGAAATAAGGCTTTTGAATTCAATCAATTCTAAATAAAGGGAAAGGCTACCTTTTGGGTAGCCTTTCTTTATTATGTACGTTAGTCGCAGTCGTAGCAGTTATCATTTCTGTTGTTACCGCAACCACAGCAGCAAAGTAGTAGGATGATAATGATTATTTCACAGCATCCACAACCGCCACCTTTACCACAGCAACCGCAAAGCAATAGGATAATAATTATCCAGCAAATGCAATCACAGCCACCACCAGTACCAAAGTTGAAACCGTTCATAGCGTTTACCTCCTTATAGATGTTAAGCTTTCGCTTACACTACAAGTTATGTAAACTCATTGATTATTGTTACGCTATTTTAAATATTTGCGCTATTTAAATTATTATGTTAGAATATAACAAAATAGAACCGATAGGGAAGTCTGTATGGGAAAGAAATTGTCTCAAAATGCTTTTATCAAACAAATACCAAATATACTAACGGCATCTAGAATATTGATAGCTATTATAATTTTATTTATAAAGCCTTTTTCTATTGCCTTTTACGTTATATACGGATATTGTGGTATAAGTGATTTGTTTGATGGAGTAATTGCAAGAGCAATAAAAAACGAATCTAGTTTTGGTTCGTTGCTTGATACCATCGGCGACGTTTTGTTGACCGTTACAGGCTCTTTTGTAACCTTTAAATATATGTATACCGTAGACAATCTTTGGATATGGGGTATGCTAGCAGCAGTTCTTTCAATATACCTATTTAGGGCTATTGGTGCAATAGTTACTTTAGTTAGATTTAAGAAATTTGCTATGCTTCATACTATAGGAAACAAAGTTGGTATGATACTATTATTTTTATTCCCGCTTTTCTATGAATTGTTGGCAAAAGTGAATGGCGCACAAATTGGTTTATACGTAATTTGTGGTATTTGCGTTATCGCTGCGATAGAGGAAATTATAATCGAAATAATAACAAAAGATTTTAATGAGAACGTAAAATCTATTTTCCAATTACTTCCAAAAAAATAAAAAGCTTTTTACCTTTTATCATCAAATTAGTACTTGCACTATACTACTAAAAGTAGTATAATGTTTACTATATATAAATTCTAGGAGTACTACGGATGATTAAAACTTTTTCTAACGGATTCAATTACGTTGACGGCAAGTTTATAGAGGCATCTTTTAACGAAGGTTATAAAAAAACGATGGCTTATTCTATCATTGATGCTCATAATCAAGCCACTCAAACAGAAAAGGGTAAAACCGTTAATATTAAATTTGATGCTATTGCATCTCACGATATTACTTACGTTGGTATAATTCAAACCGCTAAAGCAATTGGTCTTGAAAAATTCCCCATTCCTTACGTTTTGACAAATTGTCATAATAGTTTATGTGCTGTTGGTGGCACTATAAACGAGGATGACCATATGTTTGGCTTGTCCGCCGCTAAAAAGTATGGTGGTATATTTGTTCCTCCTCATTATGCAGTTATTCACACTTATATGCGTGAAAATTTTGCAGGTTGCGGTAAAATGATTTTAGGTTCCGATTCCCACACTCGTTACGGAGCACTTGGCACAATGGCAGTCGGAGAGGGCGGTCCAGAACTAGTTAAGCAAATTATAGGCAAAACCTACGACGTAACCTATCCAGAAGTAGTGGCTATCAATTTGGTTGGCGCACCTAGAAAGGGTGTTGGCCCACAAGACGTTGCTCTTGCAATTATTGGAAAAGTATTTAAGAATGGTTTTGTAAAGAACAAGGTTATGGAATTTGTGGGAGAAGGCATAAAAAATCTTCCCATCGAATATCGTATCGGTATTGACGTTATGACTACGGAAACAACTTGCTTAAGTTCTATTTGGATGACTGATAGCGAAGTAGAAGACTATTTGACCATTCGTGGAAGAAGTGATGATTTCAAGGCTTTAAGCCCCGAAAACGGAGCATATTACGATGCTCTTATCGAGGTTGATTTATCAAAAGTAGAACCTATGATTGCGCTTCCTTTCCATCCCAGTAACGTATATACAATTAGAGAATTATTGGCTAATCCCTATGAAATTTTGTCCGAATGTGAAAAGAAGGGTAGAGAGTTGTTACATAATGATAGCTTTACTTTAACAGACAATATTACTAAAGATGGTAAAATTAGGGTAGACCAAGCAATCATAGCAGGATGCGCGGGTGGCACTTATGATAACTTGGTAGAAGCTAGTGCTATATTGGAAAATAAAGCAATAGGTGATAGACTTTCTATGAGCGTATATTGCGGTTCTCAACCTATTTATTTAGATTTGTTGAAGAAAGGTGTTATTGCAAAATTGACTGAAAGTGGTGCAATAGTAAAAACCTCTTTCTGTGGACCTTGTTTTGGTGCTGGCGACGTTCCTGCTAATAATGGTTTATCCATTCGTCATACTACTCGCAACTTTGAAAATAGAGAGGGTTCAAAACCCAATGAAAAGCAAATTGCTTCCGTTGCATTGATGGATGCTAGAAGTATCGCTGCAACTGCCGCAAACGGTGGCTATTTAGCTTCTGCAATGGATTACGAATATGATAACGAAGTCGCAAAATTCAATTACGACGATAAAGTTTATAAAAATAGGGTTTACAACGGATATGGTAAAGCCGATGCTAATGTTGATTTAATATACGGACCAAATATCGCCGATATTCCTCCTATGATTGCATTAAAAGACCATTTATTTATGAAAGTTTGTGCAGTTATCGACGACCCCGTTACAACCACCGACGAGTTAATTCCTTCCGGCGAAACATCTAGCTATCGCTCCAATCCTTTGAGACTTGCCGAGTTTACACTTTCAAGAAAAGAACCGGCATACGTAGGTAGGGCAAAGTCTGTTAAGGAAGAAGAGCTAAAACTAGAAAAAGGCACCATTCCTAGTGGTTACGAGTATGCTCTTCAAATTGCTGGTTGCACCGCTAAGGATGCCGAAATAGGTAGTGTAATATATGCTAGAAAACCCGGTGATGGTAGTGCAAGAGAGCAAGCTGCTTCTTGTCAACGTGTTCTAGGCGGTATTGCTAATATAGCAAGCGAATATGCAACAAAGAGATATCGTTCCAATTTAATAAATTGGGGTATGATACCTTTTAGATATTCAGGTGGTGCTGATTTTGAAGTAGGCGAAATAATTTACGTTAAGGAACCTGCAAATGCGTTAGAAACAGGTAAGACTAAAGCTTTCGTTATCAATGGTAAAGACGTTCGTGAAATAGAACTTACCGTAGATGCTTTGACGGAAGCGGAAAAAGCTATTATTAAAGCAGGTTGTCTAATAAACTACAATAGAAGTCAAATGAAATAAGGAGAAATTATGATATACGATAAAAAGAATGAATGTATGTCTAGAGAAGAAATGCAAGCTTTGCAATTAGAAAGATTTAAAGCTATCGTAAAGTATGCATATGAAAACGTACCTTTTTATAAGAAAAAATATGATGAAGCAGGCTTTAAGCCCGAAGATATCCAAACGCTAGAAGACGTCAAGAAAGTTCCTTTCACTGTAAAAAGTGATTTGAGAGACAATTATCCTTACGGACTATTGGCAGTACCCAAAACCAAATTAACCCGTGTTCACGCATCGAGCGGAACTAGTGGCAAACCTACCGTTGTATGTTATACGGAAAACGATTTGGAACTTTGGACGGAATGTTGTGCACGCTTATGCGCAGCAGCCGGGGTTGAAAGCGATGATATAGTACAAGTTTCATTTGGTTATGGTTTGTTTACCGGTGCATTGGGTATGCACCAAGGTTGCGAGCGATTGGGTTGCGCTATTATACCTGCTAGCTCAGGTAACACCGAACGCCAAGTTATGTTACTAAAAGACCTTGAATCAACCGTTTTGGTATGTACTCCTTCCTATGCACTGTATATTGGTGAAATGGCAGAAAAATTAGGATACAAAAAAGAAGACTTTAAACTTCGTATCGGTTTATTTGGTTCGGAAGCATCTACTGCTGAAATGCACGCGGAAATCGCTAAAAAGTTGGGCGTTTTCACTAACGATAATTATGGTTTATCGGAAATCATAGGACCCGGCGTTAGCGGAGAATGTACCGAAAAGTGCGGTATGCACATCAATGAAGACCATTTCTACCCAGAAGTACTAAATCCTCAAACCTTTGAGCCTTGCCAAGATGGCGAGTATGGTGAATTGGTTTTAACAACGTTAACCAAAGAGGGTATGCCCGTTATTAGATACCGTACTAAGGATATAACTGCACTAGACCATACCCCTTGTAAATGTGGTAGAACCACCGTTCGTATGGCTAAGCTCAAGGGTAGAACAGACGATATGCTTATTATCCGCGGTGTTAACGTATTCCCATCTCAAATCGAAGGCGTACTTATGAATATGCCCGAAGTTGGTGGACAATATGAAATCCTAGTATATCGTGAAGGATATATGGATAAATTGGAAGTTAAGGTTGAAGTTGCCGATGGTACTTTGCTTACCGACTATTCGGAGCTTATTAAACTTCGTGATAAGATTAGACACAACCTTAAAACCGTATTGCAAATTGATGCAAACGTTAAACTTTGCGAGCCTTTATCACTAAAACGTTATGAAGGCAAATCAAAGAGAGTTACCGACACAAGAGATTTAACTAAAGTATAGGAGTAAATATGAAAAGACTAATGCTAACAAACGAAGCAGTTGCAAGAGGCGCGTATGAAGCAGGCGTTAAGGTTGTTTCATCGTATCCGGGCACTCCTTCAACCGAAATTACCGAGTTTATTTCTAAGTATGATGATATTTATTCAGAATGGGCACCTAATGAAAAGGTAGCTTGTGAGGTTGCTGTAGGCGCATCTATCGCAGGTGTTCGCTCAATGTGCTGTATGAAGCACGTGGGCGTAAACGTAGCGGCTGACCCACTATTTACCGCAGCATATACCGGCGTAGGACGTGGTATGGTTTTGGTTGTTGCCGACGACCCCGCAATGCATAGTTCCCAAAACGAACAAGACTCTAGATTTTATGCTAGAAGCGCTCACGTTCCTATGCTTGAGCCTAGTGATAGCCAAGAAGCGAAGGATTTTGTCAAACGCGCATATGAAATTTCCGAAGAGTATGATACTCCCGTAATGTTGCGCCTAACAACTAGAATTGCACATAGTCAAAGCGTCGTTGAACTAAAGGATAGAGAAGAAGTAGAAGACAAGCACTTTGAAAAAAATATCCAAAAATACGTAATGATGCCCCAATTCGCTAGAAAAAGGCACGTTTACGTTGAAGAAAGAGAAAATAAGTTAGCCAAAGATGCTAATACCATCGATTTAAATAGAGTAGAAATGCGTTCTACAAAGTTGGGTATTGTTTGTGCAGGTGCAGTATATCAATACGTTAAAGAAGCAACCGATGCTTCGATATTTAAACTTGGCTTAGTATACCCAATTCCTCTAGATGCTATCAAAGAATTTGCAAGCAAAGTAGACGAGCTTATGGTAGTTGAGGAGTTAGAACCTTTCTTCGAAAATCAACTCAAAGCAAATGGTATAAAGTGTAGCGGTAAAGCTTTGTTTGGTAAACAAGGTGAATATTCAACTGCATATATTCGTAACAAACTATACGGAGATGAAATAATTACTTCTCAAGTAAACGTACCTATGCGTCCACCTGTTATGTGTGCAGGTTGCCCTCATAGAGGCGTATTTTACATTTTGAAAAAGTTAGGTATCGTTGTTAGTGGTGATATAGGTTGCTATACGCTAGGCGCTCAAGCTCCGTTATCGGCATTGGATGCTTGTGTATGTATGGGCGCAAGTATCGGTATGGCTCACGGATTTGATAAAGCAAAATCTATTCACGCTCGTAAATTAGTTGCGGTAATAGGCGATAGCACCTTCGTTCATAGCGGTATTACCAACGTTATAAACGCTGTTTATAATCAAGGAACCTCTACTACTATCATACTTGATAACTCAATAACGGGTATGACGGGACACCAACAAAACCCTGCAACCGGTAAAACCCTCAAAGGCGAACCTACCAATAAACTAGACCTAGAAGCATTGCTTAAGGCTATAGGCGTTAATAACGTTGTCGTTGTAGATGCATACGACCTCAAGGAAGTTGAAAGGGTTATCAAAGAAGAAACAGCAAGGGAAGAAGTATCTGTTATTATTGCAAGACGTCCTTGCGTTCTACTAACAAAAAAATATCCTCCGGCATTTAGTATTAATGATAATTGTAAAAATTGTAAGGCTTGCTTAAAAATAGGTTGTCCTGCAATAGAAAATATCGGTGGTAAAATACGAATTAACAAAGAATTATGCGTTGCTTGTGGCGTATGTAAACAATTATGTAAATTCTCGGCAATAGAGGAGGGTTCTAAAAATGCTTAATGTTTTAATTGTTGGCGTTGGTGGACAAGGTACTCTTTTAGCAAGCCGTGTTTTAGGGGCAATAGCAGATATAAGTGGAAACGATTGTAAATTGAGCGAAGTACACGGTATGAGTCAACGTGGTGGTAGCGTAGTTACTCATGTAAGAATTGGAAACGAAATCGGTGCTCCTTTGGTTACCGAGGGCGAGGTTGATTATATTCTTGCATTTGAGAAACTAGAAGCTTTGCGTTGGGCTTATTATCTCAAAAAAGATGGTATTATTCTTGTTAACAATCAAGAAATTATGCCTATGCCCGTTATTACTGGAATGGCGGAGTATCCTGATTCAATCTTTAGTAAGCTCGCTGAGCTAGGAAAAAAGACTGTTGTTGTTGAAGGTCTTGAACTTGCTTGCACAGCGGGCAACTCGAAAGCAGTTAACGTCGTTATGATAGGTGCTCTTTGTGCACTTATCGGTATTGAGTTTAACGTTGCACTAGAAGCGGTGCGTAAATGTGTACCTCAAAAACTTCTAGCAGTTAACGAAAAAGCTTTAGAATTAGGATATAACGTAAAATAGAGGAAATTATATGTCATACGTATTTAATAAAGAAATAGAGTGTATGCCTATTGAGGAAAAAAAGGTTCTTCAAGGCAAAAGATTAAGAGACGTTGTTGAAAGAGTTTATAACACGGTTGCTCCTTATAGAGCTAAAATGGATGAAATAGGTTTAAAGCCTGAAGATATCAATTCTATTGATGATATAGTAAAACTACCATTCACTACTAAAACTGACCTTCGCGCAAATTATCCCTTCGGAATGTTTTCTGCTCCTATGGATGATATCGTAAGAATACACGCATCAAGTGGCACTACGGGAAAACTTACTGTTGTAGGATTGACACAAAGAGATTTGGACGACTGGTCGGAAGCCTGCGCTAGAGGTTTCGCCGCTTGTGGCGTTACCAAGCAAAGTATAATACATATTGCTTATGGCTATGGATTGTTTACCGGTGGTTTAGGTGCTCACTATGGTGGTGAATTTATGGGCGCAACCGTTGTTCCCGCTTCATCCGGTAATACCAATAGACAAATTATGCTAATGAAGGACTTTAAAGCTGATACATTGTGCTGTACTCCTTCTTATGCAGTATATCTTGCAGACGAGCTTCGCAAAATGGGCTTAACTCCCCAAGATTTAAGCTTAAAACAAGGTTTCTTTGGTGCAGAACCTTGGACTGAAGAAATGAGAAAGAAGATAGAAGAAGGACTAGGTTTAAAGGCATACGATATATATGGTCTTTCCGAAATAACCGGTCCCGGTGTCGCAACCGAATGTGAATATCAATGTGGCCCTCACGTTCAAGATGATTTGTTCTATCCCGAAATTATCGACCCCGTTACCCTTCAACCCGTTAAAGAAGGCGAAGAAGGTGAACTCGTATTTACTACCCTCAATAAGCAAGGTATTCCTCTTATTCGTTACCGTACCCGTGATTTATGTTCTCTTATTTACGAACCTTGTAAGTGCGGTAGAACAAGCTTAAGACTTGCTCGTATTACCGGTAGGTCTGATGATATGCTCATTATTCGTGGTGTTAACGTATTCCCGTCTCAAATCGAATCGGTACTTATTAAGGATAAGAGAATAAGTCCTTATTATCATATAACTATTGATAGAATCAACAATCTAGATATAATGCAAATAGACGTTGAACTAGATAGAGGAGTAGCCTTTGACGAAGTTCAAGAAATCGAAATTCTTAAGAAAAAATTAACAGCTGATATCGCATCTGCTATTGGTGTAACTGCAAAGGTAAATCTTGTTTCCGCCGGAAGCATCAAGAGAAGTGAAGGTAAGGCTGTTTACGTAACCGATAATAGAAAAATATAGGAGGTATAATATGTTAGTAAACCAAATTGCAGTTTTTTTGGAAAATAGAAGTGGTAGAGTTGCTGAGTTTTCGAGAGTGCTAAAAGAAGCAGATATCAACATTCAAGTTATGTCTATCGCTGATACTATGGAATATGGTATTCTTCGTGCTGTAACTGACGATAATAAAAAGGCAATCGAAGTTTTACGTGCAAATGGTTTTAATACCGCAGCAACCGACTTGGTTGGTTTCAAAGTTCAAGATACTCCTGGTGAAATGTGCAAAGTACTTGAAGTATTGGAAGGACACGGTATCAATATAGCCTATTTATATTCCTTTGCACGAGCCGGCGAAGATTATGCTGTCATACTTCTTAAGGTGGACGATAATCAAAACGCTATGAAAATCCTTGCTGAAAACGGAATAAATTTAATAGAGGATAATATTCTATAAAAAAGGTAGGAAACTATAGGATTATATCTTAACACCGATTTAGGAGTAATAGAAAACAACTTATTTAACGTTAGAAAGCTAATAGGGGATAGAGAATTAACTCTTATGGTTAAAGCAGATGCTTATAACCACGGTGTTGAAGGTGTAGTTTGTATTAGTAATAATATTGTAGATAGATATGGTGTTGCAACACTTGATGAGGCAATTAAATTAAGGCAATTGGGTGTTGCAAAGCCTATCAATTTATTCTCGTTTGAATCAAAGGATATTGAGGAAGTAATAAAGTACCATATTACTCCGGTGGTTTATAACGAGCCGACATTACTTGCAATCGAGCAAAAACAATATTCAAATTTTGATATCAAAATTGATACCGGAATGAATAGGTTTGGCTTTAAATCGCACTACGAGTTCCAAGTTGTTTTTGATAGCTTGAAAAAGTCAGGGCTTGAACCACGCGCGATACATACTCATTTTTACTCTAATGAAAGCGTGTTGGAGCAAAAGGATAAACTTTATTTATTCCTCAAAGATTATTCTTTTAAAAATTCTAAAATCATTGCCTCTGCTAGTTTGGGTATAAGTAAAGGAATATTTCTTGACGGCGTAAGAGTGGGACTTATGGCTTATCATAATGCGCTAGAGGTACAATCCGAGGTCTTATCCGTTAAAGAAATAGGAGCTTATGAAAGAGTAGGTTACGATGGTTCTTACGTGCCTACCAATATCACTAGAACAGCTGTTATAAGCGGTGGGTATTTTGACGGAATTAGTCGCTCGTACAAAGGTGCGAAAGTGCTAATAAACGATAAATATGCCACGATAGTTGGCAAAGTGTGTATGGATACGACTATCATTGACGTTGGCGAAATTCCCATTAAAGTAGGCGATAAAGTCGTTGTTTTAAGTCCACGCACAATCGATAGTTATATAAATAGTTGCAATTCTAGCGAATACGAAGTTATTACTTCTATTAAGGGTAGAGGAAAAAGGATATACTCATATAATGGACAAAGCTACAATAAGGTCATTGATAAAAAAAGTTACTTATATGAACGAGAAGATTTACGTTAATTGCTCCAATGCAATTCTTTATAATCTTCTAGAAGTTCCGGAATTCCAACACGCACAAAAGGTCTTTATTTTTATTTCCAAATATCCGGAGCCTTTTACTAGAGATATAATTGCCTTTTGCTTTATGGCAAAAAAAGAAGTATACGTTCCCATAATTAGAAATGGAGAAATGCTTCTTGCAAAATATAATCCAACGGACGAATTGGTTGTAGCAACCTATGGTATTAAAGAGCCTTTAAACGCCTGCCCCGTTGAGGTTATGCCCGATATCGCCATCGTACCGATGGTTGCATATGACGATAATAAGAATAGATTAGGGCACGGCAAAGGGTACTATGATAAATATTTTGCAAATAACGACGTTTATAAAATAGGTATATGTTTTTCGAGATATGGTATACCAAATATCGATTGTGATGAA
Source organism: Clostridia bacterium (assembly GCA_017403145.1). Taxonomy (GTDB): domain Bacteria; phylum Bacillota; class Clostridia; order Christensenellales; family DTU072; genus Stercoripulliclostridium_A. Next base: position 323,129 of record JAFQOO010000005.1, on the reverse strand, counting down.
CACGACGTACCTATGGATATGATAATTACAGAGGAAGGTTATTTATTATGAGAATTATAGCCGGAAAGTTCAAGGGACGTTCCCTTATTACAATGAAAGATAAAAGTATACGTCCTACTACTGATAGAGTAAAAGAGAGTATTTTTAATCTTCTTCAAGGTTGCGTTGAAGATGCTAACGTACTAGATTTATTTGCAGGTAGCGGTGCTTTGGGTATAGAAGCTTTATCTAGGGGTGCTCACTCGGTTACTTTCGCAGACCGTTCAAACGATAGTATCGAAACCGTAAATACCAATCTAAAAAAGGTATCCGGCAAAATTAACGTGATAAGAAAAGACTTTTTAAGTACAATTGATTATCTGTCTGCACGTAAAGAAAAGTTTGATTTAATCTTTTTAGACCCTCCTTATAAGCAAGGATTAGATAAAGTTGCAATCGACAAAATTGATGAAAGTGGAATTTTAGCTGAAGATGGTATTATCGTTGTAGAACGTTCAAGAGAGGATGAACCCCTCAAACTATCAAATGGTTTTAGGGCAGTAAACGTACGTGATTATGGCTCGGTTACCGTAATGTTAGTGCAAAAATCCACCGCTTGTGCAGTTACAGGAACGTTTGACCCATTTACGCTTGGGCATAAGTTCTTAGTATCTAAAGCATTGGAATTGTTTGATGAGGTTCACGTGGTAATTTTAGATAATCCTGAAAAGAAGACGGAATTATCGGTTGATAAACGTTTAAAGCTTATAGAAACCTCAACTAGAAGAATGGGTGGTGTCGTAAAAGCGACCTACTATGATGGATTGACTATTGACTATTGTAAAGAAAATGATATACAATATATTATAAGAGGTATTCGTAATGAAACTGATTATGAATACGAAAAGGCTATGGCGTCTTGGAATAAAGAGCACGGAAACGTTGAAACGTTACTAATTCCGGCAGAGGATGCCGAAATAAGTTCCACTCTTGTTAGAGAAAAAATTAAAAATGGCGATGATTTAGTAGGGCTTGTTGATGAAGATATACTTCTACAACTACGCAGGAGGTAAAATATGTACGATATAGAAGATTTATTATTCCAAATTGAAGAAGAACTTAAGAACGGAAAGAAATCTTTGTTCGGCTCGGGTGTTACCGTTGATTCCGACGTCATTTATGATTTAGTAGATAAGATTCGTTCATCTCTCCCCGAGGTAGTTAGAGAAGCAAAAGCAATCGTACGTAATAGCGATAAAAGATACCAAGAGGAAACTCTTCGTGCTAAAGGCATAATAAACGATGCTACACAAAGGGCAAACGAAATGCTTGCTAATCATACTATAATTGAGCAAGCGCAAAAAGAAGCGCAAGCAATTAGGGCACAAGCTCAAGATTTTTCAACTCGTTTAAGAGAGAACGTGAACGAAGATTTACAAGCTCTTTTATCTGATGCAGAAGCCGCATTGTCAGAAAGCTTAAATATAATATCAAAGGCAAAAGCATCTTTTGATAAAAAATAGTTTTGACCTAAATAATAATTGAATTATTACATATAATCTACTGTGAAAAAAAGCAGTAGATTTTTTTATATTACAATTTTTGCTATAACGTTGGTGTTGTTTATTATAAATCCAAGTCAATATATGTTAGCAACAATAGAAGCACTCAAAATGTTCATTACAAAAGTGTTTCCAACAATGTTTCCTTTCTTTATTATTACTAGAATATTGACTATTTTGGGACTAGGGAATATGTTCGTAAAGCTATTGAAAAGACCGATTAAATTGTTATATGATTGTTCGGGGATAGGTGGCTACGTATTTGTGTTAAGTATACTTTCTGGGTATCCAATTGGTGCAAAATTGGTTGCCGACTTTGTGAAAAATGGAACCATTTCACAAGATGAAGCAAAAAAAATCATCTCGTTTACTTCTACATCAGGACCGCTTTTTATTATCGGAACAATAGGAGTAAATTTGTTAGGAGATTATAATGCGGGAGTAGTAATACTAGTATCACATTTCCTTAGTGCCATCTTAAATGGTATATTGTATAGAGGGCAAACTTATGCTCGATTAGGGGTGTCTTTACCAATAAATGAAAATGCAGATTTTTTTAATGATGCAATTACCTCATCTATTCAAGCGATTTTACAAGTTGCTTCTAGTATAGTTTTCCTTAACGTACTAATCGTTGCGCTAAATGATTTAAATGTAATCGACATATTTGCTAATACGTTGTCTATTTTAGGGCTAGACAAAGGTGTTTCAAAAGGTATAAGCATTGGTTTAATAGAAATAACAAAAGGTATATACGATATAGCATCGTCCAATAAAATAAAAGATATAATCGTGCCTATATCGACGATTATATCTTTTGGTGGAATTTCGGTTATGGTTCAATCAATGTCTTTTTTACGAACCATAGGTATATCTACTAAATATTATCTATTAACTAAAACCTCGCAAGCTATAATAAGTTACGTCCTTTCGACGTTATTAGTACTTATACTATATTAATTTAGTACGCGTACTAAATTAGAAGCATCTTTTTGTTATATACGTTATTACGATTGATTATATCTAACGTGCCTTGAGCGGTAAAGTCTAATTTAATCATATAACGTAAAGATTTATCAACTTTATTTACGTCGCTATATCTGGTAAGAACGTTTTTGCATCCCATAGAAAGTGCGGATAAGATATCCTTTCTAGTTGAACGAAGGGCTAAAATTTGAACGTAGGGCGGGCATTTAACACACTCTGCATAATTTTCTTTTGTTATATCAAACAATGCGTATAAACAAATTCTTTTAAGTCTAGCCATAGTGTAAGCTTTTGTTTTGGCGGACTCTAACATTTCTTCTATCGTGCTTGCATTTTGTGCGGCTATTTTTAACCTGTTGTGTACGCCACCGGTTACGTCGTAATATTTTTCTAGCTCATAACCGGAAATACTTTTGATTTTAAATAAAGTCATATCACCAAGAGCATCTCTTTGAGGCTTTATTATAGATAGCATTCCCATTACGCTTTCGGGAACAGCATTCTTTATACTATTTAAATCGCCCTTAGCAAAAGCATTTCTAACAGCAGAAGAGGAGGGAAGTGGTGCGGTTATATCGGTTGAATCAAAATCTCCACCTTCACGTTTAATTGTATGGAGTTTTATATCCAAACCGGCTTTAATAATCGCAATTGCATAGGATATTCCAAGAATGTTGTTAGGGCTTTCAAGAAGATTTTCGATGCCTTTGTATTCTTCGTGAGCTTCAACGTAATCGTTTACTGCCAACGCTCGTGCTTTAGGGAATACTATTCCCATATCTAAATGCTTTTTAATGTATGAACTTAGCTCTTCGGGTTCTTCAGCTAAAAGCTTGGCTAGTTTATAGATTAAATCGGCATCGCCACATTCACTACCAAAGCTCAAATAATGTACGTCGGGGAATGCAGAAATGGTTTTGATTGCGCCATAAGCAAAATTATCGGCAGGGGAAATAGCATAAATAGTTGGTAGTTCGACTACAATATCTGCACCGGCGTAAATTGCTTGCTCAGCCCTCATATATTTGTCGGCTATTGCCGCATCACCACGTTGAGTGAAACTACCACTCATAACACACAAAATTGTATCGGCACCCGTTTCTTCTTTAGCTCGTTTGAGGTGTTCGGCGTGTCCGTTTGTCAAAGGGTTATATTCACATATAATAGCGGTAATTTTCATTAAAACGAATCTCCTGATTAAGTCTTAATAGGTTTTTTTTAAATCTGCTTGATTTTAACCTAATTTCGTAGTAATATACTATAGGACTATATATATTATATTACTTTATATAGCATTCCGTCAAATAAACAAAACTTTTTTTGGAGGCAAATATGTCGAAGTTAATGGATACTATTATCGCTCGTGCTAAGGCTGCTAATAAGCATATCGTTTTGGCAGAAGGCGAAGAAAGTCGTATCATCAATGCTGCAGCAATCGTTAAACAACAAGGTATCGCAAATATCACTCTTCTAGGCGACAAAGACGTTATTCTTTCTAAAGTAGAAGAAGGAGCTCTCGATGGCGTTAATATCGTAAACCCCAAAACGTCAGATAAGATTAAGGAATATGCAAACCTTCTTTATGAACTACGTAAAGCAAAGGGAATGACCGAAGAAAAAGCTCTTCAACTTGCAACAAATCCTTTATTCTATGGATGTTTGATGGTTAAGAGTGGCGATGCAGACGGTATGGTTGCAGGTGCAATCAATTCTACCGGCGACGTATTGCGTCCTGCTCTCCAAATTATCAAGACCAAACCCGGAATTAAAACTGTTTCCGGCTGTTTCGTAATGGGACTTCCCGAAGGTTCTCCTTATGGTGAAAACGGAGTTATGGTATTTGGTGATTGTGCTGTACTACCTGACCCCACCGCAGAACAATTGGTTGATATCGCACTAGCATCTGCTGCAAGTGCAAGAAAAATAGCCAATATTGCAGAACCTAAAGTAGCAATGTTAAGCTTCTCTACCAAAGGAAGCGCATCTCACCCCAACGTTGATAAAGTTCAACAAGCAACTGCTATGCTTAAAGAAAAAGAACTTGATTTCGAACTTGACGGCGAACTTCAACTAGATGCTGCTATCGTTCCCAAAGTCGGTGAACTCAAGGCTCCCGGTTCTAAGGTCGCAGGTCATGCAAACGTTTTAGTGTTCCCCGACCTACAATCAGGAAATATTGGATACAAAATTGCTCAACGTTTTGGCGGAATGGAAGCTATTGGACCTATCTGTCAAGGTCTAGCTCTTCCCGTTAACGACCTTTCCAGAGGTTGCTCTGTAACCGACGTTGTTGGCGTTGTAGCAATTACTGCTCTACAATAGGAGGAAAATATGAAAGTTTTAGTATTAAATGCAGGTAGTTCATCCCTAAAATACCAAGTTATCGATATGGATAACGAAATGACAATGGGTAAAGGTATCGTTGAAAAAATTGGTACCGGTCTAGTTGGTAAGCTAAAGCAAGAAGCTAGCAAAGATAAGGTTATCGTTGTAGAACAAATTATTGCCGACCATACTGAGGCTTTTACTTTGGTTATGAAAGCTCTAACCGATAGCGAAAAGGGCATCATTTCTTCTATGGATGAAATAGGTGCTATTGGACACCGCGTTCTTCACGGAGGAGAGGACTTTAAATCAAGCGTTATAGTAACTCCCGAAGTGTTGGAAATATGCGATAGAAATACCGTTTTAGGACCTCTACATATGCCTGCAAACCTAGGTTGCATACGTAGCTGTATGGCTTTGATGCCCGAAAAAATTAACGTTGCAGTATTTGATACCGAATTCCATTCTTCAATGCCCGACTATGCTTATATGTATGCTATTAAGTATGAAGATTATAAGCAATATAAGGTTCGTAAATATGGTTTCCACGGAACCTCTCATAAGTTTGTTTCCGGCGAAGCTATCAAATATTTAGGCAAAAAGGAAAGCAAAATTATCACTTGCCACTTGGGTAATGGTTCATCTATTTCCGCAGTTGTAAATGGAAAGTGTGTTGATACCAGTATGGGTCTTACTCCCTTGGAAGGTATGGTTATGGGTACTAGAAGTGGCGATATTGATGCCGCTGCTGTTACTTTCCTAGCAGAGCAAAAAGGTATGACCGCTGCTCAAATAGTTAACTACCTAAATAAGGATTGCGGATTTAAAGGTATCGCAGGCTTTAGTGATTGTCGTGATTTATCTAAGCTTGCTGAAAAAGGCGACAAGAGAGCTCAACTAGCATTCAATATGTTTGCTTATAGAATTCGTAAGTACATTGGTAGCTACGTTGCTGCAATGGGTGGACTAGATTGCATAGTGTTCACCGGTGGTATAGGTGAGAATTCAGCAGAAGCACGTGAACTTATTATGAAAGGTTTAGAAGTATTTGGAGTTAAGTTCGATTTTGAAAAGAGCGCGACTTGCGAAAGAGGTTGCTTCCAAGAACTTCATACCGAAGATAGTGCAGTTAAAGTTGTTATAATCCCCACAAACGAAGAATTGGTTATTGCTCGTGATGCTAAAGCACTTGCTGAAAGTAAATAATATAATTATTTCATATAAAAAGTAGCCAAAAAAGTTTGACATAAGAGTTTCGATTAGATATAATAATCTAGCGAGTTTAAGATAAAATTAACGAGGAGGTCTAATATGGCAGTTCCGAAGAGAAAAGTTTCAAAGCAAAGAACCAATACTAGATATGCACAGTGGAAACTATCCGCTCCTAATCTTGTTGAATGCCCCCAATGCCACGAGCTTATCGAAGGCCACAAGGTTTGCCCTGAGTGTGGATACTATAACGGCAAGCAAGTAGTCGTTAAGAAAGAAAAGAAAGATAACTAATTCAAATATCTAACAATAAAGGAAGCCAAGCTTCCTTTATTGATTTTTATAGGAGATTTTATGAAAATAGTATTAGACGTTTTTGGCGGAGATAATGCCCCCGAAGAAATTGTTAAAGGTGCAGTTCAAGCTTTAAAGGAAAACGATGGTTTCAAACTTGTATTGGTAGGCAAGCAAGAAGAAATAAAAGCATTGCTAACTAAATACGAATATAGCGGGGATAGGGTAGAGATTATCGATGCCCGCGACGTTATAACAAACGACGACGTTCCAACAGAAGCTATAAGAAGAAAAAAAGATAGCTCACTTGTTGTATCCTTCAAAACTCTCACTAGTGATGAAGAATGCGTTGCATTGATATCTGCCGGTTCATCAGGAGCAGTTCTTACAGGAGGAATGCTACTTGTAAAACGTATAAAAGGAGTAACTAGGGCAGCCTTAGCACCATTGCTTCCTACGGTTAAAGGCGGATTCGTTACTCTAGTTGATTGTGGTGCTAATGCAGAATGTAAACCCCAAATGCTCGTTCAATTTGCGCACTTTGGTAGAGCTATGGCAACATCATATATGGGTATCCAAAACCCAAGAATAGGTTTACTATCCAATGGAACAGAAGATAAAAAGGGCAACCAATTAAATACAGAAACTTTCCCTTTACTCAAGGCGGAAAAAGGCTTGAATTTTGTTGGAAATATGGAAGCCAGAGAAATACTTTCCGGTGATTACGACGTGGTTGTTGCTGATGGTTTTAGTGGTAATATTGCTCTTAAAGGCTGTGAAGGAACAGCACTAGCATTTATGACAATTTTAAAGAACGCTATTATGGAAGGTGGACTAAGAGCAAAAATAGGATACCTTCTAATGAAACCGGTGTTTAAGAAAGTTAAAAAGACGTTGGATTACAACGACTATGGTGGAGCAGTTTTAGTTGGACTTCAAAAAATAGTTATAAAAGCACATGGTAGCTCCAAAGCGAAATCTATATGTGCTGCAATTTTACAAGCAGTTACTTTGCATAATAGAGGTATAATTGATGAAGTAACGAAGGCTTTGACACTAGACGATAAGGTGGACAATGAATAATATCGATTTTCAAAGTATTGAAAAAATAATTGGTTATGAATTTACCGATAAGAGATTATTATTGGAAGCTTTGACGCATAGTTCATATGCAAATGAAAATGCCGACCTTAGCTATCAACGTTTGGAATTTCTTGGGGATAGTATATTGGGCTTTATAGTTTCATCATTTCTTTTTGAGCGTTATCCTAACGAAGACGAAGGTTTTTTAACAAAAACTAAAGCTAAAATTGTTTCGGGAAAGGCTTTGTCTTCAGTGATGGGTGATATGGGGCTTATAAAATACGTGCGTACTGCACAAGGTTCTATAGAAGAGGAAATTTTAAATAGTTCAAACGTTAAAGAAGATATATTTGAATCTATAATTGGTGCAATTATGATAGATTCGGGTGATTACAAAGAATGTGAAAAATTTGTTTATAGACATTTGGGTAAAAACTTGAATTTAGATTATCTTAAAAATGAAATTACTGATTATAAATCAAAATTGTTAGAGTATGCCGCGAAACATTCTAATATGAAAGTTGAGTTTATCGTTAGACCTTTAGCGGAAAACGTTAATTGTGGTTTTGAAGCGAAGGTTAAAATAAATAATCAATATTTTGGTAATGGAGAGGGTGCTTCTAAAAAGAAAGCAGAACAGCAAGCCTCAAAACGCACTCTCGATATGTTAAGAATAAAATAGTACGTGTACAAATCTAAAAATTAAAAGCAATCCAAAAAGAAAATATGGGTTGCTTTTTTTAATTACTTAATTTATACTATAAGTTATAATAGTGCGCGTGCGCACGTAAGGAGTAATAATTTTGAATTTAAAGAAAATCGAACTACACGGTTTTAAATCATTTGCCGATAAGACCGAAATACCTTTTGAATCGAACGTTACGGGTATAGTTGGACCAAACGGGTGTGGTAAATCAAACGTTATCGACGCAGTAAGATGGGTTCTTGGTGAGCAAGCACCCAAAACTCTTCGTGTAACAAAAATGCCGGACTTGATTTTTAACGGAACCACCAATCGTCTTTCACTTTCATATTGCGAAGTAAGCCTTTATCTTGATAACGAAGATAGACGCTATAACGTTGATTTCGACGAAGTCGTTATCACGCGTAAACTTGTTCGTGGTGGTGAGGGTGAATACTTTATAAATAGAGAACGTTGTAGGCATAAGGATATTATCGATTTGTTCCGCGATACCGGTATAGGTAGAGAGGGTTATAGTATCATTGGTCAAGGTAAAATTGACGAAATCCTTTCGAATAGCCCAGAAGGAAGAAGAAAGATATTCGAAGAAGCAGCGGGTATAAGTAGACAAAAAGCAAGAAAAGTTGAAACTGAACGTAAACTTGAGCGCGCACGTTTGGATATGTCGCGTATCAATGATATTTTACAAGAAGTTGGTTCTTCTCTTGGACCGCTAGAAAAAGAGGCAAGTGATGCTTGCAAGGTTAAAGCATTGCGTGAAAAGCTAAAATATTTAGAAGTAGCTTATTTCTTGCATCAATGTGATAATAGTGCGGATACTCGTGAAAGAATTCGCAATAGATTGAGTAAAATAAATAGTGAATTAACCGAGCAGACTAATGAACTTGATAGATTGAATCGTGATTATAACGTAACAATGGTTGGTATCGAAAATGGTACTAAGTTTTCGAATATGTTACGTGACCAAATTACCGATTTGATGGTTGCCGCAGAAAAAGCTCTTGGTGAAGGTAGAGCGTTAGGTAAGGATATTGAATACGCAAAACAAGATAACGAAGCGATTGCCGAGGCTAGAAAAATAAATAAAATAAAGCTCGAAGAAAAGGCAAAACTAATTGAAGACAAATTTAATCTTTCGGTTGAAAAGGGCAACGAACTTTCGCTCAAAGAGATTGAATCGGAGGAATTAAATAAAGAGTATACCAAGTTATCTTATTCCGTTGAGCAACAAGAAAAAGCCATTGATGCAAGTAACGAAATGTTCGTTGATAGGCTTTCTAAGAGTGCTGAAATAGACAAAGACGTTGCGGCTTTAGAGTTAGAAAGAAAACTTTTACTTGACGGATTATCAACAAACAAAGAAGAATACGAAGATAAAAAGGCACTTTCTACTAAAGTAGAAAAAATTAAAGAGCAATTTGTTCGTGAAAAAGAACTGTTGGAAAAAGAGAAAAATGAGAAACTAGAAGAACTTGGTTTGGCTAATACCAATAAAATTAATGCCGATAACGAGCTCAAAGAAATCCAACAAAAGAAAATTGCTATACAAACCAGAATTCAAAACCTTGAATTCAAGAAGAACTTAATCGAAGAAAACCTAAACAACTATAACGATTACGAAGATAGCATACAAAATTTGATGTCGTATGCCAAAAATCATCCGGACGTTGAAGAAAAAATAGTTGCAACTGTTGCTGAAATCATTACGGTTCCTAAAGATTTGCAACTCGCTATTGAAATTGCTTTAGGCAGGTCTATTCAAAATATTATTACTAAGAACGAATATGATGCATCCGATTTGATGAAGGTTTTAAGAAACAATAATCTAGGTCGCGCAACGTTCTTACCGATGACTACAATGAAATATAACGACCTTTCCAGAGAGCAAGCAAGGGCTCTGGAGGAGGATGGCGTAATAGGTGTAGCTAGCGAGCTAATTAGATATGACTCGATGTATAATAACATCATATCTAACTTGTTAGGTAAAACCGTTATAGTTGAAGACCAAGACGTAGCTTTAAGAATTTCGAGAAAATATGGCTATTCTTTCCGTACGATAACCTTAGAAGGCGACGTTTATTCGCCAAGTGGTGCTTTGACCGGTGGTGGCGCGGGTAATAAGAAGTCAAGAATACTTTCTAGGGAAGCAGAAAAAGAAGATATTATCAAGAAACTTAGACTTACAAAAAAGGACCTTGAACTTATTTCTGCCGATATCGAGGATAGAGAAAACGAATGCAAAGAGCTTGCGAGTGCGGTGAGTGTTATTTCGTCCCGTATTGCAAAGCTTGATATCGAAATTACCAAAATAGAAGGTGATATTTCTAAGTGTGATAGAGAGCTAGACTTCTATCAATCGGAAATGAATAAGCTATTTGCGGGCAATGAAGGAAGTGCTACTCGTTTGGAAGAAATCGAAAAATTGCTTAAAGAAGCAGATAAGAACAAAGAGTTTATTTCTTCCGATAAGACAAGTACCGATGACTATATTACCGAGCTTAAGAACAAGTATTACGAAGACAAACAGCTTCGTGAATCTTTGAATAGGCAAGTTACCGCTGTAATGATGGAAGTAACTGCTCTCAAGAACGAAATAGATTCTATATCAAAAGATATAGCAGGCTTGAAGGCTGAATGCAAGGTTTTAGAGCAAGAACTTTTGGATTTCGACGTTCGTGAAAAGTTCAATAAAGGGCGCCTAGAAAGGTTGAATAAGGAGCTTGAAAAGATAGTTTCTAATTCTAAAGAGCAAAACGAAATCAACGAATTGAAGGCCAAACTCGTTGAACTTGATGCCGAAAAAGATAAGATGAACGAGCTTGTAAAAGAGCTTGACCAAAAGAGAATTGAGCAAAATGATATCGTAAATAAAACCAAAGAAAAGCTTATTCGTGAAGAAGCAAACTTGGAGATGGTGGATACTCAAATTGCAGCAATGAGCCAACGTATGGAAGAAAACTATGGCTACGATTTGGACAAAGCAAAAGCTTATTTCGTAACAGTAGACCCCATACAAATCGACGTTGAATTTGTGCCCGAAAAGGCAAATGCAGACATCAATTCTATTAGACGTAAGATAGAAAGAGTTGGTCCTATTAACGAGCTTGCAGAAGAAAAATTCAGGGAAGAAAGCGAAAGATTTGAAGACTTGAATAAGCAATTTAACGACGTACAAAAGGCTGAGCAAGACCTTATACAAATCATTAATGAGCTTACTGCTGAAATGGTTGAAAAGTTTACTGCTAGCTTTAACGTTATAAATGAAAACTTTAACGAGGTATTCAAAGAATTGTTTGGTGGCGGTAGAGCTAAAATGGAACTTGAAAAGGGCGTTAACGTCCTAGAAGCAGGTATCGAAATAATGGCAGAACCCCCGGGTAAAAAACTATCCAATCTTGCGCCATTATCTGGTGGCGAAAGGGCGCTAACTGCTATTGCAATACTATTTGCTATAATCAAACTTAACCCGATGCCTTTTAGTATTCTAGACGAGATAGAGGCTGCTCTTGATGAAACTAACGCGAGATTGTTTGCACAATATCTAAATAAATTCTCAAAGCATACTCAATTTATCGTTGTTACGCACAGAAAGCCGACAATGCAATTGTGTAATACTTTGTTCGGTGTTACGATGCAAGAAAAGGGTGTTTCAAAAACGGTAAGAGTTAAACTTGAAGAAGCAGAAAAGCATGCAGAAATCAAGAAAAATAAAGATGAACAACCTAAATAGGAGATAATTATGGGTTTTTTCTCAAAAATTAAAGAAGGTCTAAAGAAAACTAAAGATAGTTGGGGTAAAAAACTATTTGAGGTATTCAAGGCTAAAGAACTAGATGATGAATTTTATGAGGAATTAGAGTTTGCAATGGTTTCTGCCGATATGGGAGTTACAGCAACCGATGCCATATTAGAAGAATTAAAAGATACTATATTTGAAAAGAGAATAACTTCCCCTGACGTTGCAAGAAAAGAACTAAAAAGGATTATGCTCGAAAGTATTGATTACGAAATTCCTGAGTATGAATATCCTCTTGTTATTCTTGTTGCCGGTGTCAACGGGGTTGGTAAAACTACTGCTATTGGTAAACTTGCAAAGTTGTTTACTACTGCTGGTAAGAGTGTTATAGTTGCAGCTGCGGATACCTTTAGAGCGGCAGCTAGTGAACAGTTGGAAGTTTGGGCGAATAGAGCTGGCGTTCGTATTGTAAAAAGCACCGAAGGCTCCGACCCCGCGGCAGTTGTGTTTGATGCTATTTCTTCAGCAAAGGCTAAAGGCACCCAAGTTATCCTTGTGGATACAGCGGGTAGATTACATAATAAGAAAAACTTGATGAACGAGCTTGAGAAAATAAATCGTGTTATTACTAGAGAGTTACCTGATTGTGATAGAAGGAATTATATAGTATTGGACGCAACTACCGGACAAAATGCAGTTCAACAAGTAGACGTGTTTAACGAAGCAATAGATATTGATGGCATTATACTAACCAAACTTGACGGAACTGCCAAAGGTGGCGTAGTTATGGCAATAAGTGCCGAACAAGAAATTCCTGTTGTTTACGTGGGGGTCGGCGAGCAAATAGACGATTTGTTACCATTTAACGCTACTGAATTTATTGATGCAATTTTTGAATAAAATATAATAAAAAATATTAAGGTGTCAAGTGAAAATGCTTGACACCTTTTTTAACGTGTGGTATATTGTATGTGTCAATGAAAAATACTTTACAGGTGTGATATGCAAAAAAAGATTGAAATCGGTTTGCTAAATGATTACTATGGTGGTTTGCTAACAGATTATCAAACTAGATTGCTTTCGCGTTATTACGACGAAGATTTGTCTCTAAAAGAAATTGCCGAAGAAGAGGGCGTTTCTAGACAGGCTGTTGCAGACGTAATAAAACGTTCGTCTGAAAAGTTAATAGAACTTGAAAACAAACTTGGTCTTGTGGAAAAGATTAGTAGTATTATTGATGAGTTAGAGGAAGTATTGGTATCTGTAGATACGGAAACTGCCGAAAAATTGAAGGTTATACTTAACAAAGTCAAGGAGATATAATGGCATTATTTGGTAGCTTATCGGAAAAAATAAATCATGCGTTTTCTAAGTTGAAAAACAAGGGCGCATTGACCGAACTCGAAATTAAAAATGCTATGCGTGAGGTTCGCGTTGCTTTGCTTGAAGCTGACGTAAACTTTATGGTAGCGAAACAATTTATAAATAAGGTTTCCGAAAAAGCCATCGGTGAGAATATTCTCAAAGGACTCGAAAGCTCGCAACAAGTTATTAAAATTGTTAACGACGAGTTGATAGAGTTAATGGGCAGTAAGCATCAAAAATTGACTGTTAGCGACCGCCCCCCAACGGTTTATATGATGTGTGGTTTGCAAGGTGCTGGTAAAACTACTATGTGTGGCAAACTTGCAGGGCTCCTTAAAAAAGATAATAAAAAAGTACTTTTGGTTGCAGGTGATATTTATCGTCCTGCTGCAATAAAGCAACTACAAGTGGTTGGAGAAAAAGTAGGAGTAGAGGTTTTCGAAAAAGGTCAAATTTCTCCTGTTAAAATTGCTAAAGAGGCAATAGAATATGCTAAGAACCAAGGACTTGATACCGTTATTATAGATACTGCGGGTCGTTTGCATATTGATGAAGCTCTTATGCAAGAACTTCGTGATATAAAAGCTAACGTTAATCCGCAAGAAATACTTCTTGTAGTCGATAGTATGCTCGGCCAAGATTCCGTTAACGTAGCTTCGACCTTTAATAAGGAGCTTGATATTAGCGGTGTTATCCTAACCAAGTTGGACGGTGATACTAGGGGTGGTGCTGCGCTTTCAATAAAAGCTATATGCGGTAAACCTATTAAATATATTGGCGTTGGTGAAAAAATTACCGACATTGAACCTTTCCATCCAGATAGAATGGCTTCGAGAATTCTTGGTATGGGAGACGTTTTAACGCTTATCGAGAAGGCGCAAAACGCTATAACCGAAGAAGATGCTTTAAAGATGGCCAAGAAAATGAAGGAGAATACCTTCGATTTAGAAGACTATCTTGAACAGTTAAGCAATATGAAAAAAATGGGTAGTATGAAGGATATGCTTGATATGATACCCGGAATGAGTCGTCAACTTAAAGATCAGGATTTAAACGTTGATGAAAGACAGCTTGAAAAGACTAAAGCTATAATTCTTTCTATGACTATTAAGGAAAGAAGAAACCCATCTATCCTAAATGCTTCTAGAAGACGTAGAATAGCTAAAGGTAGTGGAACACAAGTTCAAGACGTTAATAGGCTCTTAAATCAATTTGAGCAAACTAAACAAATGATGAAAAGAATTAGTTCGGGAAAATTCAAATTCCCATTCTAATCAAAATAAATAAAATACAAAATAAAAACAATTTTGGAGGACACTAATTATGGCAGTAAAACTAAGACTTCACAGAATGGGTAAGAAAAAGAGCCCCGTTTATCGTATCGTAGCTATCGATTCTAGAAAATCTAGAGATGGTGAATACATTGAACAAATCGGTTTTTATAACCCCAAGACTGAACCCGCAACTATCAAAGTTGACGTAGAGCTCACCAAGAAATGGATTGCTAATGGTGCTCAACCCACCGATACCGTTCGCGATATTCTTGTAAACGAAGGCATCATCGCTGGTTCTGCTAAATATGCTAAGAAAGCTGAAGTTGCTGAAGAAGTTAATGCTGTTGACGCAGCTGTTGAAGCAGCAGTTGCTAAAATCGAGGACTAATAATATATGTCCATTCGCGATTTTGTAGACTTTTTGGTTAAACAAATTGTCGACGAAGAATCTTATGATATCGTTATGTTGGAAGACAACGATAACGTAGAAATCAAAGTTCTCGTTGATAAAAACAAGGTAGCAAGACTTATCGGTAAGTCGGGTAGACTAGCTAAATCTATAAGAACTATAGTTAAAGCAGCTGCTCAAAATTCCGATAAGCGCTACGACATATATATTGAAGAAAGATAATGCTAAAAATAGGCAAAGCCATAAGAGCGCACGGAGTAAGGGGCGAAATAAAGGCAATATGTGGACTTGACCAATCGGAAGCCAAGTCCATAGAAGCTATGATTATCAACTCAACGACATATCAAGTTGAAAAAATTCGTTTTGGTAATGGTTGCGCTTACGTTAAATTCAAAGGTGTTGATGATAGGGACGTTGCGGATGCGTTGAGAGGTGATTTGTTTGTCGACGATGATAATCGCCCTTCGCTTCCGGACGGAACCTATTATATCGATGAATTGGTAGGTCTTTACGTTTATATTGATAGCGAGAGAGTGGGTGTTTTGCGTGAAATTTTGCAATATGGTGCCGCTGATATTTATTGCATCGATGGCATAGATGGACACAAAAATTTTATGTTCCCTCACAAACTTGGCGTTATTGAAAAACACGATTTAGCTAATAAAAGCATTATACTTTCCGGTATAGAGTTAGAGAAAGTTGCCGTTTATGAGAATTAGCGTTTTAACACTTTTTCCCGAAATGTATTCGGTGCTGAATGAAAGTATCATTGGTAAAGCTCTTGAAAAGGAGCTTTTTTCCGTTGATATTCACAATATCCGTGATTACTCAACCAATAAGCATAAGAAGTGTGATGACTATCCGTTTGGCGGTGGTGCAGGTATGGTGATGACACCTCAGCCTTTGCACGACTCGATAACAGCTGTTGACCCTAATCACGAGGCTGTGAGAATATATCTAAGCCCCAAAGGACAGACTTTGAATCAAAGCTTAGTTAGGGAATTGGCATCTTTTGAACATATTATGCTAATCAACGGTAGTTACGAAGGTATTGACGAAAGAATAATAGAACTTGACGTTGATAGAGAATTATCAATAGGTGATTACGTATTGACGTCTGGTGATTTAGCAAGCTTAGTTGTTATTAACACCGTTGCTAGATATATTCCCGAGGTTTTAGGTTCGGAAGAATCCACAGAAGAAGAAAGCTTTTCGCAAGGAACCTTAGAGTATCCACAATATACTCGACCACAAGAATTTATGGGACTAAAAGTTCCAGACGTTTTGCTTTCTGGTAATCACGCGGAAATCGCCAAATGGCGTAGGGCACAAAGCGAGAAAATCACAGCAGAAAGACGCCCCGACTTGAATAAAAAGGATTAGAGTATGTTTATACATTGGTTTCCTGGTCATATGACCAAAGCAATAAGAATGATGAGCGAAGAAATCAAGGTCGTTGATTGTGTTATTTACGTTCTTGATGCTCGTGCACCGGAGTCTTGCATCAATCCTGCGTTTGATGAAGTTATTGGTACAAAACCTAGACTTTATGTTCTTAATAAAGCTGATATGGTTTCCCAAAAAGAGGTTATCAAGTGGGTTGACAAATTCCGTCGACAAGGTTTTAGGTGTATCTATAGCAATTCTATATCCAAAGCAGATGCTCCTGTTATTGTGAAAAATTTGTTGGAACTTAACGAAGACCTTATAGAAAGATATCATCAAAAGGGCGTTAATAAAACCGTTAGAGCAATGGTAATTGGAGTACCTAATTGTGGTAAGTCAACTTTAATTAACAGTCTAGTAAAAGAGAAAAAAGCTGTAACGGGAAATAAGCCTGGCGTAACACGCGGAAAACAATGGGTTTCTATAGGCGATTATATCGAACTGCTTGATAGCCCGGGTGTTCTTTATCCCGATTTTAAAGACCAAGATAAGGCAATGCGCTTAGCATTGATAGGTAGTGTTAAAGAGGACGTTGTGGACGTTTCGGAACTTGCTTTAGAAGCTATAAAATATTTTTTAGCGGAGCACCCAAGCGACCTTATCAATCGTTATAAGCTAGGCGATATTTCTAATAAGGTACCCCTTGAAGTGATGGAAGAAATTGGTAAGAAAAGAGGCTTAATTATGCGTGGTGGGGAATTGGACTACGAGCGTATTGCTAAAATAATTATTTCCGATTTTAGGAAAGGTTATCTAGGAAAATATCCATTGGAGAAAGTCGATGTCTGATTTACTAGTTACCGAGCGCTTACTTCTATCGGAAGGACTTAACTTTATTTGTGGCGTTGATGAAGCCGGACGCGGTCCACTTGCCGGTCCCGTATGCGCTGGTGCTTGCATACCCGATTTATCGAATATCATTGCTGGCGTTAACGACTCGAAAAAGTTGACCGAGAAGAAACGTGAATTGTTGTATAACCAACTTAAAGATGCTTGTTTGTCGTATAAAACGGTGTTTGTAGACGCTGACGTTATAGATGATATAAATATTCTAAATGCAACCAAATTAGCAATGAAAGAAGCTATTTTGAGTATGTTTCCATTGCCTGATATGGTTCTTATCGATGCAGTAAAACTCGACATTCCATATAAATCACAATCTATTATTCACGGCGATGCTGTGAGCTATTGTATAGCTGCGGCATCTATTTTCGCAAAAGTAGAACGTGATAGATTGATGATGGAATATGCGGAAAAATACCCGGAATATGGATTTGAAAGCCACAAAGGGTATGGCTCAAAGCATCATATTGAGATGCTAAAAAAGTACGGACCTTGTCCAATACATAGAAAGTCGTTTATAAAAAATTTCTTTGAATAATGGATAAAGATGCTCGTGGGGTTTTAGCCGAACATAATGCGGCAAAGCTTATGAAAGAAAAAGGTTATACCATTTTGGATATGAACGTTAACTATCCTAAAATAGGGGAGCTTGATATCGTTTGTAAAAAAGCCAAAACGCTTGTAATAGTGGAAGTTAAGTATCGTTCAACAAAAGATATGGGAGACCCTATTGAAAGTGTAACAAAATCTAAAATTTCCAAAATCATTAAAGCGACGGAACGTTATATCATTGAACACCATCTGCAAGATTACGAGGTTCGTTTTGATATAATTGCCGATAGAGACGGCGTTCAAGAGCATATTGAAGAAGCTTTTTACGGCTATTGGGCATAGCAAAACTATAAAAATATCTTTTTATTATATTTATTATATAAAGTGCGTCAAAACAGTTGCGTACTTTTTTTGTTTTTGGTAATATATTTAAGACTTTGTAACGGACCTATGCGAGAGAAAAAATCCAAGCCTCGTACGTACGTTATTGTGTAAAACAGGAGGTAAGTCATGAACATTATCGACATTATCGAACAAGAAGGCATGAGAAAGGATTTGCCCGAACTCAGAGTTGGCGACACTATCGTTGTCTACGTTAAGGTTATCGAAGGTAACCGCGAAAGAGTACAAGCTTATGAAGGCACTCTAATCGCTCGTAAGAACAGTGGTATCCGTGAAACCATTACTGTTCGTCATATCACCAAGAGTGGTGGCTTCGGCGTAGAAAGAACCTTCCCTCTACATTCCCCCAAAATCGACCACATCGAAGTTAAACAAAAGGGTTATGTAAGAAGAGCAAAGCTTTACTACCTAAGAGAACGTAGCGGTAAATCTGCAAAGGTAAGACCTGCAAAGAACGTTGTAAAGTCCGATAAATAATCACGATAGTTTGACCGCGCTCTTTTTAGGGCGCGGTTATATCAACCTCACCTATTTTTAGGAGTAAAAATGAAAAAAATTGTTATTTTAGTGGCTATTATTGCCATTGTTACAACCGTTCTTTTGACTGGTTGTACCACAACTCCCGTTAGTGCATATGATGAACAAATTTTAACGTTCACCAACGCAAGTGGTAATTTTAACTATACCGGCGAAAACGAAAACGTTAATACCGACTGGACTTTCGAAGCTGGCAATGGTTCTTCAAGTTCATCCGTATTTAGTTCAAGTGCAAACGGATTAAAGATAAATACACAAAACGCTGGTTATGCGGTTGCTAGCCAAAAAGTTTATTTGAAACGTTATGCTTACTATAAAGTAACCTATACTTACGATATGGATTCTATTTCTGAGTTCAGCACCGAAGATGATATCAATACTTGGGTTGGTTTATATCTTGGATTTAAAGAAGACCCTAGCTTCAATACCGGTGATAAAAACTCGGAAGTACGTAACGTTACAAGTACCTACGTAACCGACACTTTCTACTTTAAGACAGACGGTACAAAAGAATATAACTTTGCTATTTTCGTTGGTTCGGAAAATGAACCCGTTAGCGCAGTAGCTTATATTAAGGACGTCAAGATTACTCGTGTAACCGAAGCAGTTGCAAGCGAGAATGCAGAAGCATACGGATATTATGAACTAAATAGCCAAGTTTATGGTCAAGCAACCACTCTTAACATTACCTACGTTATTTTAGGCGCTGTTGCGACTTTGGTTCTTGCTTACGTAGCATACGTACTTCGCGCTAGAAGCCTTGCATTTGACGGCGTTGAAAACGGAAATAAGTTCTTCAATCTATTGAAAGATTCAAAATGGTTAGGTATGGTTATTGCTTTAGCAATAGCAACTTTAATTCGTTTAGTAATTATGCTTACCGAAACAATTATAGCAGGAAGCGACAGCATTTCTTCAAGTTTCTTTGGTTACGACCTCGAAGCAAATGCAACGATAGGTGGATGGCTTGCAAATTATTCTGCACCTTATATGTATGAATATAACACCACCTTTACTTCACTGATGCCTGTATCATTGTATCTATCTGCTTTTGCAGGTCTTATCGGTAGAGCTTTCCATGCAATGGGTGCTCAAGCAGGCGTTGTTTCACTAACCACCTTAGCTATGATTAAAATAATGGGTATTCTTGCCGATATCGGTTCCATTGCTCTTATTTATTCTATTATTGCTAAGAAACAAGGTAGAGTTGGTGCAACCATTATGGCTTCGTTCTACTCATTGATACCTATGGTGTTTGCAATGTCATCTGCTTGGGGTTCATTTGAAAGTATCACCGCTTTCTTATTGGTTCTAGCGGTATGGTTCTTGCTCAACAAGAATAGTTATCTTGGTATGGCAATTTCTTACTTCGTAGCTTGTATGACAACGGTTTCCGCTATCTACGTAAGCCCTGCAATCTTGCTTTACACTGGCTACGTTATCTTTAGAGCTATCAAGGATAAACAATATAAGAAATTGATAGCACCTATCGCAACCATAGTTGGAAGCATTGTTGTATTCTATTTGATTTCTTTACCCTTTGTATTCAACGAGGTTGCAAACGGCGATGCTTTCGCAGCGGTTACCAGATACGTTGATACCTTGAAAGGTCAATCTGTTTACACTGCTAACGCATTCAATTTCCAAGGTTTGTTAGGTAATAACTTTAAGGTAGTAGGTATACAATCTATTTTCGTAACCATCCTTTACATTGCATTCGTTGTTGTATTGGTTGCAGTTGCTTACTATAGAAGCAGAAATAGAATTGATTTAACTCTTGTTGCCGCAACTTGTGTTATTGCATTCTGGACCTTTGCAAATAATATGAGTTACTATTCCTTGTATATCTCACTACCTTTATTGTTTATCGTTAGTGCGATTATAAAGGATACTCGTTTGTACGTTGCTTTCGTTATTTATGCTATACTCGCATACGTTAACGCTTCATACGTTTATTTGGTCGCAGGCTACACCAATAGTGGAGTAGTTGCAGTTTCCAACGACGTTACCGCTATCGTATACGTTATGGGCTCTTTAAGCTTGGTAGCAGCTGTTTATTACGTAATCGTTGCTTACGATATACTCATTAACAAGAAGGCTGTCGAGCAAGCACCTATAAATATACCCTATATTGAATACGTTAAGTACACCTCACAAAAAGTAATATCAAAACTAAAGTTAGGTGTTTCAAAAACGGGTGCATTCTTCCAAGCCACTGGCGAAGCGATAAAGGAAGTTAATGCGGAAAGAAAGCTCAAGAGGGCATCCCGCAAAGAGGTCGTTGACGAAGACTCGGATAACGACTAATAATATAATTATTAACAAGCAGAGCCGGTAAAATGGCTCTCGCTTGCTATTTGGAGAAATACCTATGTTGGCGACTGTAAAAAGTTTTACTTTAGATGGCTTGAACGGTTACCCCGTTGATATCGAAGTGGACACCCAAAAAGGGGTTGCTTCCTTTGATATCGTTGGGTTGCCATCTAGTGCGGTGAAAGAGTCGCGCAATAGGGTTAGAGCTGCGATAAAAAATTCCTTTTTCGAGTTCTCTCCGAGAAGAACAACTGTTAATATGGCTCCTGCCGACGTTAGAAAAGAAGGTTCTTTGTTCGATTTACCTATAGCAATTGGCTTTTTGGCAAGTACTGAACAAATAAAAATCGATAAAGTCAAAGATTACGTTTTTATTGGTGAACTTTCTCTTGACGGCAGTATTAGAAAAATTAACGGATTATTGCCAATAATAATATCTGCACTACAAAACGGCTATAAAAAGTTTGTTATACCGCAAGAAAATGCTGTAGAAGCGAGTTATATACAGGGTGTAGAAGTTTATCCTATAAAAACTTTGGTTCAAGCTTGTGCTTTTATAGGAGGCTTTGTAAAAATAGATAAAGTCGAATATCGCGACTACTATAACGAAGCTAACGAAAATAAATACGACGTTGATTTAATGTACGTTAAGGGACAAAAGTTAGCAAAAAGAGCATTGGAAATAGCGGTGGCAGGCGGTCATAATATTTTGATGAGTGGTCAAGCAGGTGCGGGTAAAACATTACTTGCTAAATGCGTACCTACAATAATGCCCGATATGACCTTTAGCGAAGCAATAGAAACTACCAAAATACATAGTGTAGCAGGTGTGTTGGATGCGGAACAAGGTATTGTTAAAACTAGACCTTTTAGAAGTCCTCATCATACCGCTAGCCTTATGAGTTTGGTAGGCGGTGGTAGTCAAAGTAGATGCGGAGAGGTAAGTTTAGCACACAATGGCGTTTTGTTCCTAGACGAAATGCCAGAGTATAATAAAAAGACCCTTGAAACTTTACGTCAACCATTAGAAGATGGCGTTATTAACGTTACGCGCGTGGCGCGTACAATAGAATATCCCGCGCGCTTTATGTTGGTAGCAAGTATGAACCCTTGCCCTTGTGGTAATTATGGTTCTCGCGACCCTAACAAGCCTTGTACTTGCAGTATAATGGAAAGACGTAGATATCAAAACAAGATTTCCGGACCCTTGCTTGATAGAATAGACCTATACGTTCAAGTCAGTGGCGTAGAGTACGATGAATTGCGTAGCCGTGAAAATGAAGAAAGTAGTGCTACTGTTAAAGAAAGAGTGGAAAGGGCTCGCGAAATACAAAGAAAACGTTTTGCCGACTGCGGTATAAACGTTAACGCAGAAATGAATAATCGTATGATAAATCAGTACTGCGAACTGGACCAAGAGTCAGAACGACTATTGAAACTTGCGTTTAAAAATCAGAGTTTGAGTGCGAGAAGTTTTACAAGAATACTAAAAGTATCGCGTACGATAGCCGACCTCGCTGGCCGAGAAAAAATAAGCGTTAACGACGTTGCTGAAGCAATACAATATAAAACTAAGGACTTGAACAATGATAATTAGCAAAAGGCACAAATCAATTATATGGTTGCAAGTTATAGTTGGCTTAACTTCGGCAAAAATAAATGCAATAGAGCAAGTTTGCGATATCGTTGATTTGCTGGAAAATCCTCTCAAATATGCAGAAAAGCTCCGCAGTATTATAGGTGAAAGCGCATATAAAAGGATAAAGTTACCTTGTGAAGCAAAACAAATTAACGATATAATAAGCCTAACAAAGGAAAAGCATTGTGGCTTTATCATCAGGGGCGATGCCGAGTATCCAGAAGCTCTTGAAGAAATAGACGTTCCACCTGCAATACTCTATTATAAAGGCGACGTTGGGTTGCTTAAAACCAATTGCTTGGGTGTTGTTGGAACTAGGGAGCCTTCAAGGTATGGTAGAGATTATACCGAAAAATTTGTTGAAGTGCTTGCAAAATGTTCGTTAACTATCGTTAGCGGTATGGCGAGAGGCGTTGATTCGGTGGCGCATCGTACAGCACTACAAAATGATGGTAAAACTATTGCTGTACTAGGTTGTGGTATCGATATAGTATATCCTGCAAATAACGTTCAACTATACGACGACATTGCTAGAGATGGGCTGATTATATCGGAGTATCCAATCGGAACGCCATCACTTGCATATAATTTCCCAGAGCGAAATCGAATTATAAGCGGACTTTCAAGAGGAGTATTGATAACTGAAGCCGGTATAAAAAGTGGTTCGCTTATTACTGCAGAATATGCAATAAAGCAAAATAGGGAATTGTTTGTTATTCCCTCAGCTCTAAATTCACCGAGAGGGCAAGGAAGCAATTTGCTTCTTAAAACTTGTCAAGGTGCAATAGTATTATCGCCGGATGATATAATATCTGCACTTGGCATAAAAAATCAGCCGGAAAAGAAAGCAAGTGCAATGCAACTTGATTTTATGGAAGAAAGATTGCTCAATGCGTTGCAATATAGCGAAATGCATTTTGACGACCTTGTAGATTTAACCGGCTTAGGAGTTAGCGACTTGAATGCGTTATTGGTACGTATGGAAGTTGTTGGACTCATTAGAAAACTAGATAACAATTATTACGGAGTGTAGAATGAAATTAGTAATAGTCGAATCACCTTCAAAAGCGAAAACTATTCAAAAATATTTGGGTACAGGATTCCGCGTTATGGCATCGGGTGGACACGTTTGTGATTTGCCCCAAAAAACGTTGGGAATAGATATAGAAAACCGTTTTAAGCCCGAGTACGTAGTTGAGGACTCTCGTAAAAAAGACTTGATTAAGCGCCTTAAAAAAGAAGTTAAAGACGCTGATTTTACCTATCTCGCAACCGACCCGGATAGAGAAGGGGAAGCTATAAGTTGGCACCTTGCTAATGCATTGGACCTTAATGGCTTAGAAAATCGTATAGAGTTCAATGAAATTACCGCTAAAGCAGTTAAACAAGCCCTAGATGCTCCTAGAGCTATCAATTTGAATCTAGTAAATGCACAACAAGCAAGACGTGTTTTGGATAGATTGGTAGGATATAAAATCAGTCCTATTCTTTCTAGAAAAATCAAGAGCGGTCTTTCAGGCGGAAGAGTGCAATCGTCTGCTTTAAAAATGATTGTCGACCGAGAAAGAGAAATAAATGCTTTTGTTCCCCAAGAGTATTGGAATATGACTGCCAATTTGTTGAAAGAAGGTACTCGTTCCCCCGTTATAAAGAGCAGTTTCCAAGATTACAATGGTAAAAAAGTAAAGCTTGAAAGCGAAGAACAAGTAAAAAAACTTGAAGCTAGATTGGAAAAGGCAGTTTGGTCTATAGATAAGGTTAAAAAAGGCGTATCTCAATCACGCCCTGCGGCTCCTTTTACAACCTCTACGTTACAACAAGACGGTTCGCAAAAATTAGGTTTGAGCTCCCCTCAAATTATGCAACTTGCACAACAATTATATGAAGGCGTAGATATTCCCGGCGAAGGACATACCGCGCTTGTAACCTATATAAGAACTGACTCTGTTAGAATTTCAAGCGAAATGCAAGCTATTACTCGTAAACATATTTTGAATAAGTATGGTAACGATTACGTGCCTGCAAAACCCAACATATATACTACCAAAGGTCAAAACGTTCAAGATGCTCACGAAGCTATTAGACCTATTAGTCTTGATAGAACGCCCGAAAGTTTGGAGGACAAGCTTCCTAAGAATCTATATAAATTATATAGGCTTATCTATTTTAGATATTTAGCAAGTCAAATGACTCCTGCTGTATACAACACTTTGAACGTTAGAGTTCAAGCTACCGTAAATGAAAAAGAAAATTATGGCTTTAAAGTTAGCGGTAAGGCTTTGGTATTCAAAGGTTATACAGCTGTATACGAGATAGAAAAGAATGACGATGAAGAAAATGAAATTGGTGGAAATCTACCCAATTTGAATGATGGTGATGCGCTCAAGCTCAAAAACCTAAAGAGCGAACAAAAGTTTACAAAACCACAACCTCGTTATTCGGAAGCAACGTTAATTAAGGCAATGGAAGAAAATGGTATTGGTAGACCTTCTACCTATGCTACAGTTATTTCCGTTCTAACTAAGCGTGAATACGTAACTAAGGAACAAAAGTTATTTAAACCTACACCTCTTGGCGAGGCAGTAACTGAATTTATGGAAAATTGCTTTAAAAATATTGTAGATATTCATTTTACTGCCGATATGGAAAGTAGGTTGGACTTAATAGAGCATGGTTCAGAATGGCAAAAAATCATAGAGGAATTCTATCCTTCATTTGCCGATGATTTGCAAAAAGCAAGCTATAACGGACGTAAAAAAATAGTCCTTCCCGAAGAAGTGAGCGACGTTATTTGTGATAAATGCGGTGCTAAAATGATTGTTAAGGAAGGTAGGTATGGTAAATTCTTAGCTTGCCCCAATTATCCGGAGTGTAAGAATATTAAGAATTTCGTAGAACCTGTAGGTAAATGTCCCGTTTGTGGCGGAGATATTAGCAAAAAGCACGGTAAAAAATCAGGCTCTGTTTTCTATGGATGCTCTAATTATCCCGAATGTAAGTTTATGAGTTGGGATTTACCTGCTCCTATTCTATGTCCTGAATGTGCTTCAACTATGAAGATTGTACAAGAAAACGATACTACAAAATACGTTTGTTTGAATCGTAAGTGCAATCACACACTTATTCCTAAGGAGTAATTCAAATGGTAAAAATCGTTGGTGGTGGGCTTGCCGGTTGCGAAGCGGCTTATCAACTACTAAAAAGAGGATACGAAGTAGAACTTTACGAGATGCGTCCCGTAAAGAATACTGCTGCGCACAAGACCGAAGGGCTTGCAGAGTTAGTATGCTCTAACAGTCTAAAAAGCGAAGACGGTACGACCTCTCAAGGATTACTTAAAAATGAAATGAAACTATTCGGCTCATTGATTTTGGAGTGCGCCGAAGTAGCAAGAGTACCCGCAGGTGGTGCGCTTGCTGTTGATAGGGTGTTATTTTCTAAAGAAATAGAAAGACGCTTAAACGAGTTTGAAAAATTTAAACTTGTTAGAGAGGAAGTAACCTCTATTGATGACAACGTAATAATAGCAACCGGACCTCTTACTTCAGATAGTTTGAGCGAAACAATTTTGAAGATGACGGGTGCTGATAAGTTATACTTCTATGATGCAGTAGCACCAATAGTTACTCTCGAATCGGTTGATAAAGATAAAAGTTTCTGGTCGGCACGATACGGAAAGGGTAGCGACGATTATTTAAATTGTCCTTTAAGTAAAGAAGAGTATGATATATTCTACAATGCTTTGGTGAGCGCGCAAACGGTTGTTCTCAAAGACTTTGAAAAGAGAGAGATTTTTGAAGGCTGTATGCCCGTTGAAGTTATGGCGAAAAGAGGTGTTGATGCTCTTAGATTCGGACCTCTTCGCCCTGTTGGAATAAAAGGTGAAAATGGTGAGCGCTACTATGCGGTAGTTCAGTTACGTAAAGAGGATAATTATGATTCGCTAGTTAATTTAGTAGGTTTCCAAACTAATTTGACATTTGGTGAACAAAAAAAGGTGTTTTCGCTCATCCCTGCGCTACATGATGCCGAGTTCGTTAGATATGGTGTAATGCATCGTAATACATACATAAATAGTCCTGCGGTACTGAACGAAAGTTTTGCGCTTAAAGATAATCCTTCTATATTCTTTGCCGGTCAAATTACAGGGGTAGAAGGATATATGGAAAGTACTATGAGTGGACTTATTGCGGGAATAAATATGGCAAGATATATGGAAAACAAAGAACCTTTATCATTGCCCGAAACCACTCTTTGTGGCTCTTTATCGCGTTACGTTTCTAACTGCAGGTCCAATTTCCAACCTATGCACGTTAGTTTTGCTTTGCTACCTCCGTTAGATGGTAAAGTAAAAAAGCAAGACCGCAAAGCAACGTATGCTCAAAGAGCGATAGATGATTTAACTAAATACTTGGAAACGGTTAAGGAGGCTTAACTTATGGAATTTAGAGGAACTACCATTTGTGCTGTAAAAAGAGATGGCGTAACTGCTATCGGTGGCGATGGGCAAGTAACGATGGGAGAAAGTGTAATATTTAAAGGAAATGCTGTAAAGGTTAAAAGAATTTACGACGATAAAGTTGTCGTAGGTTTTGCTGGTTCGGTAAGCGATGCATTTGCTTTGTCGGAAAAGTTTGAAGCAATGCTTCAAAAGTTTAGCGGAAATCTTGTTCGTGCAGCAGTTGAACTTGCGGAAACTTGGCGTATGGATAAAGCTAGAAAACTAGAAGCTATGCTTATTACAGCGGATAAAGAAAACCTATTGATAGTTAGTGGTACAGGCGAGGTTATTGAACCCGAAAGTGGTATATGCGCAATAGGAAGCGGTGGGAACTATGCTTTGGCTGCTGCAAGAGCACTTGCAGAAAATACCGATATGGATGCAAAATCTATAGTTGAAAAGGCAATGAAAATCGCAGGCGATTTATGTGTTTTCACAAATCATCATTTAACAGTTGAGTTAGTATAGGTGAATTATGGCAAATATAGAATTATCCCCTAAACAAATAGTTTTTGAGCTAGATAGATATATTATTGGTCAAAAGGATGCTAAAAAAGCTGTTGCTATTGCACTAAGAAATAGATATCGTAGAACTCAGCTTGCACCGGAAGTTAGAGAAGAAATTACTCCCAAAAACATTATAATGAAAGGACCCACAGGTGTAGGTAAAACCGAAATTGCAAGACGTCTTGCAAAACTTGTTAAAGCTCCTTTCGTTAAAGTAGAAGCTACCAAGTTTACCGAAGTTGGATACGTAGGTCGTGACGTTGAATCTATGGTAAGAGATTTAGTTGAGGTTGCTATCAGACTTGTAAAAGAAGAAAAGATAGCGGAAGTAGAACCCAAAGCAAAGGAAGTTGTCGAGAAAAAATTGGTTGATAGTTTGTTCTCAGCTCGTAAAAAAGGACATCCTGAACTTAGCGATACGGAAATTCGGGATATGCTAGCAAAAGACTTGAACGACGGAAAATTGGATAATATCATTATCGAAATGGAATTGCCGGTTCAACAAAAGGGGCTTCAACTGGGTGCTATAGGTGGCAACGATAATAATATAGGGGAATTTATGAATAGGTTTTTGCCCAAGCAAACAAAAAAACGCAAGTTATCTATTCGTGAAGCCTATGATTTATTAACTAAAGAGGAAGCAAACAAACTTATTGACGAAGATTCTATAAACGCTGAAGGGCTTAAAAGAGCAGAGCAAGAAGGAATAATTTTCATTGATGAAATGGATAAAATAGCTTCTAAAGCCAATTCTCACGGGCCTGACGTTTCAAGAGAAGGCGTTCAAAGAGATATTTTGCCTATAGTTGAAGGTTGTACCGTTAATACAAAATATGGTAACATTCGTACCGACTTTATTTTGTTTATAGCTGCGGGTGCTTTCCATATAGCAAGAGTAAACGATTTAATACCCGAGCTACAAGGTAGATTCCCCGTTATAGTAGAATTGCAAAGCTTGACGGAAGAGGATTTCAAAAAGATTCTCAAAGAGCCCGATAATGCAATTATTATGCAATATGCTGCATTGCTCGGAGTTGATAACATCAAGCTAAAGTTTACTGATGAGGCAATCGGTGAACTAGCCAGAATAGCTTATTTGGAAAATGAAAGTAACGAAAATATCGGTGCACGTCGCTTGCATACAGTGATGGAAACTTTGTTAGAAGATATAAGCTTTAATGCTTGCGGTGGACACGACGATATCGAATTGGTTATTGATAAAAAATACGTGGTAGACCATATGGAAAAGGTTACCAAAAATATGAATCTTAAAAAATATATTCTATAGAGGAAATTATGATAAATATTCCCAAAGGTACAAAAGACGTATTACCTTATGAAAGTTACAAATGGCACTATATAGAAAATATAGTGAGAGAAATTACCCAAAAGTATGGTTTTCTAGAAATAAGAACTCCTACTTTTGAGCATACGGAATTGTTCTTACGTGGAGTCGGTGAAACAACGGATATTGTTAATAAAGAAATGTATACCTTTATCGATAAAGGCAATCGTTCAATTACCCTTAAACCCGAAGGAACTGCAGGTGTAGCACGTTCATTCGTCGAGAATGGCTTGTCCGAAAATCCTCAACCTATGAAAATGTATTATATCACTCCCGTATTTCGCTATGAAAGACCACAAGCTGGAAGGCTTCGTGAACACCACCAATTTGGTGTCGAGCTATATGGTAGCGATTCTCCCTATGCCGACGTAGAGGTAATATCGGTTGCTAAAAATCTATTCAATGCACTAGGTATTACGGAACTAGAACTCAATATTAACAGCATTGGTTGCCCCGTTTGTAGAGCGGAATACAATAAGGCTCTTAAAGAGTATCTAAAAGAGCATATCGATGGAATGTGCGCTACTTGTAAGGAACGTCTTGATAAAAATCCTTTGAGAATATTGGATTGTAAAGAAGAACGTTGTAAGGCTGTTAACGTAAACGCTCCTAGAGTTATAGATTATCTTTGTGATGACTGTAAACAACATCACGAAAGCGTTAAATCAATTTTAACTTCATTAGGTATCCAATTTAAAGTAAATCCTAATATCGTTAGAGGACTTGATTATTATACGAAAACGGTATTTGAATTCGTTTCGACCTCAATAGGTGCACAAGGTACCGTTTGCGGTGGTGGTCGATATAATAATTTGGTTAAGGAAGTAGGGGGTAAGCCCACTCCAGCAGTTGGTTTCGGTATGGGTATAGAAAGACTTCTTATGGTTTTGGAGGCGCTAAATTTGGGTGTTGGCGCGCCCGAAATACCTAGCGTTTATATTGCACCGCTTTCAAGCGACCAAATGCTTGATGCATATAAGCTAGTCGCTGAACTTCGTAGCAAAAACGTTTCTGCAGATACTGATATAATGGGTAGAAGTTTAAAGGCTCAAATGAAGTATGCAGGAAAGCGTGGTTATGCTTACGTTGTAGTTCTTGGCGAAAACGAAATCAACGAGGGTAAAGCAAAAATCAAAATTATGGCTACAGGCGAAGAAGTAGCTGTTGAACTAAATAAACTAGCAGAAGAAATTTCAAGGAGATAAATATGGCAGAATTCTTATCTAATCTTAAAAGAACCAAAATGTGTGGGGAATTCCGTTCGAGCGATATCGGTAAAAAGGTTACCGCTTATGGCTTTGTTGCAAAATATCGTAATTTAGGTAGTATCCAATTTGTAGATTTGCGCGATAGAACCGGTATATTACAACTAAGCTTTGTTCAAGCTGAACATCCTGAAGTATATGAAAAGTCAACTAGAATACGTAATGAGTTCGTTATTGCGATAGTTGGTACCGTTCAACCTCGTGGTGAAAAGAATATAAATAAGAATTTGCCCACGGGAGAAGTAGAAGTTATTGTTGAAGAACTTCGTATTTTGTCCGAAGCTGATACTCCTCCTTTTGCTATTTCCGATTTAGCAAACGTTGGCGAAACTATGAGATATAAATATCGTTATTTGGATTTAAGAAGAAATTCTTTGCAATATTACCTAATTACTAGAGCTAAACTTGCTCAAGTAGTTAACAATTATCTATCCAAACGTGGTTTCTTGAATATTGAAACTCCAATTTTAGGAAAATCTACTCCCGAAGGCGCTCGTGATTACTTGGTTCCTTCTAGAGTACATCCTTCAAGTTTCTATGCATTACCGCAATCTCCCCAACTTTATAAGCAATTGCTTATGATTTCGGGTTTTGACCGTTATTATCAAATTGCTAAATGTTTTAGAGATGAGGACCTTCGCGCTAATAGACAACCTGAGTTTACTCAAATCGATATTGAAATGAGTTACGTTGATAAAATTACCGACGTTATGTACGAAGTAGAAGGTTTAGTTCGTGAGATATTCAAAGAAATCAAGGGTATTAAGCTTCCTAGACATTTCCGTCAATTAAAATATAAGGATGCTATGAATCGTTATGGTTCAGATAAACCAGACACTCGCTTTGGCTTAGAACTACAAGACGTAACTAAATTAGTAAAAGGTTGTGGCTTTAGTGTTTTTGATAATGCTACCAAGCGTGGATATAGCGTTAGAGCTATAAATGCTAAAGGCTTGTCCAAAATGACAAGAAAAGAAATTGATTCTTACCAAGAGGTTGTTAGAGAATATGGCGCAAAAGGTTTAGCCTATATATCAATTAAAGAAGAAGGTATTTCTTCCCCCATACAAAAATTCTTTACTCCTGAAAAATTCAACGAACTTATTTCGTATTTAGGTGGCGAGAAGGGTGATATATTGTTCTTCGTAGCTGATAAGAACAAAGTTGTTTATGATGCTCTTGGCGCACTAAGACTTGCTATTGCTAAAAAGAATAATATGATTGATGAATCGGTATATGATATTCTATGGGTAACCGATTTCCCTCTTTACGAGTACGACGAGGAAGAAAAGCGCTTGGTTGCAATGCACCATCCCTTTACTAGCCCCAAAAACGAGCATTTGAAGTATCTTGATAAGAATCCTTTGAAAGTATGTGCTAAAGCATACGACCTAGTTATAAATGGTCAAGAAGCAGGTGGCGGTTCTATTCGTATAAACGATAGAGATATCCAAAGAAAGATGTTCGAAATGATATCTTTAACCGAACAAGACATAAACGAAAGATTTGGTTATTTTGTTGAAGCATTTAACTATGGTGTACCTCCTCATGGTGGTTTAGCTCTTGGCTTCGATAGAATGGTTATGCTTTTAACCGGTACCGATAATATTAAAGACGTTATAGCATTCCCCAAGAACCAAGCTGCAATTGGCTTGATGGAAGATTGTCCTTCAACCGTAGAACAAAAACAACTTAACGAATTAGGTATAAAGTTCTAATGAAAGAAGTAGGCGTGGTACACAAAATTAAAGGTAACACCGCAACTGTTAGGTTTGAACGTAAAACAGCTTGTGAGAATTGTAATATGTGCCTAAAGCCTAAGGAAGAAATGTACGTTGAACTCAAAGTAAGAAATAGCCAAAATGCCAAGATAGGGGATAAGGTTGAGGTTACAATGGGACAACGTGCAGTTCTTACAGCATCTTTTATCGTATACGTATTTCCATTGTTGGTAATGGCTATTGTTATTGGTTGCACCTATAAGTTGGAAGTATGGATATCGCTAGTTGCATCTCTTGCTAGTTTGGTTCTTAGCTTTATTGCTGTAGCTATTATAGATAAGCTAATTATAAAAAAGAAAAAAGACTATTTACCTGTAATGAGTGCAATAATAAATATAGAAGACGTAAGTCAAATTGATGAAGAGGAGTAATATGGAATTAGTAATTAAAACAAGTAACGATTTTGATAAATTGATAAATAGTGGCTCACTTTGTGTCGTAGATTTGTTTGCTACTTGGTGTGGCCCCTGTAGAATGCTCGCTCCTACCATAGAAGCTATTGCAGAAAAAGCCAATGGAAAATATAGTGTAGCAAAAGTAGACGTTGATGAAGTAGAAGAAATAGCAATTCGCTATGGTGTTAACACTATACCTACTTTGCTTTATATTAAAGATGGTGTATTGCTTGAAAAGTCAGTTGGTTTAAAAACCGAATCCCAAATACTAAATACTATAGAAAAATATATATAAAAGGAACACGACATGATTGATTTAAGACCTGTAAAAGACAGCGATTTAGAATTGTATGAAGTGCTTGTTAAAGAACTAAAGCGCCAACAAGAAAACGTTGAACTAATTGCAAGCGAAAACTTTGTTTCGCTACCCACTTTAACGGTTGCTGGTACCCATTTAACCAATAAGTATGCGGAAGGCTATCCAGACAAACGTTATTATGGCGGTTGCGTATACGTTGATATGGCAGAAAATCTAGCAAGAGAAAGAGCTAAAAAACTATTCAACGTAAAATACGTTAACGTTCAACCTCATTCCGGTAGTAGTGCAAACATCCAAGTTTACTTTAGCCTATTGAATAATGGAGATACAATACTTGGAATGGACCTTGCACATGGCGGTCATTTGACACATGGTAGTCCTGTTAATTTGAGCGGTAAAAACTATAATTTCGTGTCGTATGGCGTTGGTGAAGATGGTTACATAGATTATGAACAAGTAGAAAGAGTCGCAACCGAAAATAAAGCGAAACTGATAGTCGCAGGCGCAAGTGCTTATCCAAGAGCTATTGATTTTAAAAAGTTTAGAGAAATAGCGGATAAGGTTGGGGCATATTTAATGGTAGATATTGCTCATATTGCAGGTTTAATTGTTGCAGGTGAACACGAAAGTCCAGTAGACTATGCAGACGTTGTTACTACCACTACTCACAAGACCCTTCGTGGTCCTCGCGGTGGTATGATAATGACCAATAATGAGGAAGTTGCAAAGTTAATCAATAAAGCTGTTTTCCCGGGCACTCAAGGTGGTCCTTTGATGCATATAATAGCCGCTAAAGCTATGGCTTTTAAAGAAGCATTGACTGATGAATTCAAAGAATATCAAAAGCAAATTGTTAAGAATGCTTCTGTTTTAGCTAAAACTTTGATGGATGGTGGTATAAAGTTATTTAGTAACGGTACAGATAATCACTTGATGCTAATCGATTTACGCGGTACCGGTGTAAGTGGTAAAGAACTTGAGCATTTACTCGACGAAGCTCATATAACCGCTAATAAAAATAGTATACCCAATGATGATGCAAGCCCATTTAATCCTAATGGTCTTAGAATTGGTACTCCAGCAGTAACTACTCGTGGCATGAAAGAAGATGCTATGAAAATTATAGGTAATTGCATAATTGACATTATTAAAAACAAAGAAGAGGCCGTTGAGAGAGTATCGAAAGCCATCAAAGAATTAACCGAGCAATATCCTCTTTACAAAGACGATTTTATTCTATAAGGTGAAATAATGAAAGTATATCTTGATAATTCTGCAACTACTGCCCTAGATAAAGAAGTGCTAGAACAAATGATTCCTTATTTTACGGATACTTTTGGCAATCCTAGTTCTTTACATAACTATGGCAGAAAAGCTCTAAAGGCAGTTGATGAGTCTCGTGAAATTATAGCTAAATGCATTGGTGCTAAAGCAAACGAGATATATTTTACGTCGGGTGGAAGCGAGTCTGATAATTGGGCTCTAAAAGGTGTCGTTAAAGCAAGTAAACAAAAGAAAAAACATATTATTACTTCGTGCATTGAACACCCAGCGATTATGGATACTTTGGCTTATTTGGAAGAAAAAGAAAACGTGTCCGTAACATACTTGCCGGTAGATAAAGGTGGTAGAGTAAACGTTAAAGATATTGAAGATTCGATAACCGACGATACTATTTTGGTATCCGTAATGTTCGCTAATAACGAAATGGGTGCAATTCAACCTATTGCCGAAATAGGCAAGATTTGCAAGGAAGAAGGTATCTTGTTCCATACGGATGCAGTTCAAGCAATGGATTCACAAAATATCGACGTGAACGAACTCAATATTGACCTTTTATCTATGTCTGCACATAAGTTCCACGGTCCCAAAGGTATTGGTGTGCTCTATATCCGTTCCGGTGTTAAAATCGATAGACTTATTCACGGTGGGCATCAAGAACGTAGAATGAGAGCCGGTACAACCGATACTCCTTTAATCGTTGGTATGGCAAAAGCACTAGAAATAGCGGTTAGAGATAGGGCAGAAAACAATGCTCGTATTTCGTCTTTAAGAGATGATTTTGTTAAAAGAGTTTTAGATGAAATTCCATTCGTATATCTAAATGGTGGAATGGAGCATAGATTACCTAATAACGCTAATTTGAGTTTTGCTTATATCGAAGGTGAAAGTATTCTTATCAATCTAGATTTAGCTGGAGTTGCTGTAAGTAGTGGTTCAGCTTGTTCATCGGGTTCATTAGAGCCTTCACACGTTATTTTAGCACTTGGTGTTAAGGAAGAGTTAGCACACAGCTCTATTAGATTTAGCTTGGGCAAAGATACAACACAAGAAGAAATGGATTATACTTTTGACGTTTTGAAGGCGAGCGTTGAAAGATTACGCCAAATGTCGCCTTTATTTAATATGGAAAAAGGAACTGGTAGTTATGTATAATGATAAAGTTTTAGAAGCTTTTGCTAATCCTAAAAACGTAGGTGAAATGGAAAATGCCGATGGTATCGGCACTATTGGTAATGCATCTTGTGGCGATATAATGCGCATATATATCAAAGTTGAGAACAACGTTATCGTTGATGCAAAATTTAAAACTTTTGGTTGTGCCGCCGCTATTGCTACAGCTTCTACTGCAACCGATATGATTATTGGTAAAACTATAGAAGAAGCTCTTACGATTAAGAATGCAGACGTTGTTGCATTTTTAGGTGGTCTTCCTCCTCAAAAAATACATTGCTCGGTACTAGCAGAAGAAGCGATACAAGCTGCAGTAGAAGATTATAGGTCTAAACAAAAGTAGTCAAATGGATAATAGACAAGATAAAATTAGAAATTTTTGTATAGTTGCTCATATCGACCATGGTAAGAGTACTCTTGCTGATAGAATAATAGAACATACAGGTTGTGTTTCCAATCGTGATATGAAGGACCAACTTCTAGATAGTATGGATATTGAAAGGGAACGTGGTATTACTATAAAGCTTACTCCTGTTCGTATGTTTTATAATCATAATGGTGAGGAATATACTCTCAACCTTATCGATACCCCCGGACACGTTGACTTTACATACGAAGTCTCGCGTTCTCTTGCAGCCTGCGAAGGTGCAATCCTTATTGTAGACGCAACACAAGGTATAGAAGCACAAACATTAACTAATGCTTATCTTGCTATAGACAATAATCTTGAAATTATCCCGGTAATAAATAAAATCGACCTTGCTTCGGCTGACCCCGATTCTTGTAAAAAAGAAATTGAAGACGTTATTGGTTTACCTGCTGACGAAGCTCCTTTAATTAGCGCAAAGGAAGACATAAATATAGATGAGGTTATCCAACAAGTTATAGAAAAATTACCGCCTCCTAGTGGCGATGAAACCGCACCATTTAGAGCTCTTATATTCGATAGTGCATACGATAACTATAAAGGCGCTATATGTAATATTAGAGTAGTGGATGGAGAAATCAAAGCCGGCACTAAGATAAAAATGATGGCCACCGGTAAAACTTTTGAGTGTACCGAGGTGGGCGTTTTCTCGCCAAATATGCAAGCGGTTCCCGTTTTAAAGGCTGGCGATGTAGGTTATCTAGCGGCAAGTATAAAAAACGTTAAAGATACTGCAGTGGGTGATACTATTACTAGTGTCGAAGGTGGTGCAATCGAGCCTTTACCCGGATATAAAAAGGTTCTTCCTATGGTTTTTGCCGGTATTTATCCTGCAGATGGTTCCAAGTATAACGATTTAAGGGAAGCCCTTGAAAAGTTGAATCTTAACGATGCTGCATTACTATTCGAACCCGAAACTTCGGGAGCTTTGGGATATGGATTTAGAGCTGGATTCTTGGGTCTATTACATATGGAAGTTATAGAAGAACGTTTGGAAAGGGAATTCGACCTAGATTTGGTTACTACAGCTCCGAGCGTTAGCTATAAAGTTAAAAAGACTAATGGAGAGATAATTAACGTAGACAATCCTTCCCACTTACCTAATCCAACCGAAATAGAAGAAATTTTAGAACCTGTAGTATCGGCAAGTATATATACTCCACCAGAATACGTGGGTTCTATAATGGAATTATGCCAAGAAAAAAGGGGAGTCTTTATAACTCTTACCTATCTTGACCAATCACGTGTTAAAGTAGATTATAAAATTCCTCTTGCGGAAATAATATATGATTTCTTTGATGCCTTGAAATCGCGTACTCGTGGTTATGCTAGTTTAGAATACGAACTTGACGGATATAATCCAGATGAACTTGTTAAACTAGATTTTCTATTAAATGGTGAACCCTGCGATGCTCTATCTTTGATAGTTCATAGAGATAAAGCGTATGCCCGAGGCAGAAGAATCGCAGAAAGACTAAAAGAAGTAATACCGCGTCAAATGTTTGAAATACCTATTCAAGCAACAATAGGTACTAAAATTATTGCTAGAGAAACGGTTAAGGCATTACGTAAAGACGTATTAGCAAAATGCTATGGCGGTGATATAACTCGTAAGAAAAAACTTCTTGAAAAACAAAAAGAAGGTAAGAAACGTATGCGTCAATTTGGTTCGGTCGCAATACCTTCTGAAGCATTTATGTCTATTCTTAAGTTTGATGAAAACGACTAGAGGACTATACGTTCATATACCTTTTTGCCTTTCTAAATGT
This sequence comes from Clostridia bacterium, assembly GCA_017403145.1. Taxonomy (GTDB): domain Bacteria; phylum Bacillota; class Clostridia; order Christensenellales; family DTU072; genus Stercoripulliclostridium_A. The sequence goes on along the minus strand of JAFQOO010000005.1, from coordinate 285,708 downwards.
ACCTATTGTGACTTTTATTCTGTTGCTATAGATACAAATCTAATCGATTCCTATGTAGATGCACTAGTTAAAGAAATAGAACTTGCATCTATAAAAAACAATGGCGTAACTATTGATACTATATACTTTGGGGGCGGTACACCTAGTGTGTTACCGCTTTCTCATTTAGAAAAGATTATTGCCTCCATCTATAAGAATTTTAAAGTCGATATAAAGGAATTTACTATTGAAGCTAATCCGGCATCAAAAATAGATTTTGCCGAATATAGAAATTTTGGTATTGATAGAATAAGTCTTGGAGTTCAAAGTTTAGATGATAGACTTTTAAAGATAATTGGTAGAAAACATAATTCTTCTATTGCTTTGAATTCGATTGATGAAGCCAATAAATATTTTGACAAAGTATCTTGTGATTTAATGATTGGCTTACCAACACAAACTTTAGAGCAAGTTGAATATTCTGCAAACGTTATTTCTTCTAAAGTTAAACACGTATCGATGTATATGTTAAAACTTTCTAATGAAGTCAAAATGGCAGAGCAAATTTCTAAAGGTATTTTTTCATTGCCGGATGACGATACTTTCGTTGATTTTTATGAAGAAGCATATTCTATATTTAAAAGAAATGGTTTAAGTAGATATGAAATCAGTAATTTTTCTATATCCGGGTACGAAAGTCTACATAATTTAAAATATTGGAATAGAGAAGAATATATCGGTCTTGGTGCCTCTGCGCATGGTTTTATTGGTAATATAAGATATTATATCCTCTCTAATTTGAAAGAATATATTTCTGGAATTAACTATGGGAATGGTAAGGAAATTAGTGAGATTATCGATTATAAAACCGCATTATTTGAAAAAATTATGCTAGCCTTTAGACTACCTAGCGGTATAGATATAGAAGCTTTTAACAAGGAATTCAATGTTGATTTCGAGTATATTTTTAGTTCGCAATTAAAAAAACTTAAGCCAATTTTAGTTAAAGATAATAACCATATATTTATTAAAGAAGATAAACTTTTATTAGAAAGTGCAGTAGCACGAGAATTTTTAGAGTAATTTTAAAATAAAATTGTTTTAACTTATTGACAACGGGAATAATTACGCATATAATAGATTTAGCAATCAAGCGGTGATATTGCTAACAGACTAAACGCTATAGTGCTAAAATAGGTGTTCGATGGAAAAATTATTATCCGAAAGAAAACATAAAATTTTAAAGGCAGTAGTTGAGTACTATATTAAAAATGCTCAACCTGTTTCTTCCGGCTGTATTCAAAAGGAGTTTTTTACCAACATAAGTTCTGCTACCATTAGGTCGGAACTTGCAGCTCTTGAAGATATGGGTTTTCTTGTTCAACCTCATACTTCCGCCGGTCGTAGTCCTACGCCTAAAGCTTACAAATATTACGTAAAATATTTCGTAGATAAGGCACCCCTTCGTAAAGAAGACGTAGCTTTGATAGATGCCTCATTTGCTGCAAAGTTTTCTGCGGTAGAGGATATTGTAAAAACAACTGCAAAAGTTATCAGCGACGTTACCAATTATACTTCGGTAATAGTTATAAAAAACATCAATAAAGTTGTAATAAAAGAAATAAAGCTAGTTGGATTAGATGAACATAGTGCACTAATTATAATAATAACTGATTCAGGTATTATTCGTGATAAGGTCATTACACTTAAAAATTATATTGATGATGAATTCATAAATAGTGCATCATTATTGATAAATAAAATATTTGCCAATAAAAAAGTAGGGGAACTAAAGAGTTCGGATTTATTAGTCCAAAAAGAATTAGAAGAGTTCCGTGAGCTATTTGATAGCGTAATAGGTATATTGCACGCATATTGTGAACGCAATGACGAAGGCGTATATATGGAAGGGGCAAGCAAATTGCTTGACTATCCCGAAACAGACCTTCAAAGTGCTAAAAACTTTTTGAGCGTTATAGATAATAAATCGATGGTAGCACAATTGGTTGAAGATGCCGAAGACATAGAGTTTAGCGTTAAAATTGGTCGCGATGAAACCGCGGGTATAGAAAAATGTGCAGTTATTACCGCTAAATATTTGGTTAATGGTAAGGAACTTGGACACGCAGGTGTAATTGGCCCCGAAAGAATGGATTATCAAAACGTTATGTCTGTGTTATCCTATATCGGTGATGCTTTGAATGCGGTTATAAAGAATAATAAAGGAGAAAATAATGACGAAGAATAGTAAAGATGCTCCCGAAAATCTAAATGAAAATGAAGTTGTTGAATCGGTAACTGAGGAAACCGAAATCGACGTTGAAAATATTGATATCGTAGCGTTAGCTCAATCAAAAATGGAAGAGTATAAAGCTCTTGCACAAAGAACGCAAGCTGATTTTGATAATTTCCGTAAGCGCAATGTTGAAGCAGTGAAGCAAGCAAGAGTCGATGGCGGTAACGACGTAGTTCTTTCTATGTTACCCGTTTTAGACACGGTAGAAATTGCAATCAATATGATAGCTGACGAAGCAACTAAATCGGGCGTACAACTTATTCAAAAGAAATTTCAAGAAGTTTTTGCCAAATATGGTGTTAAAGAAATCGAAGCAATGGGACAAGAATTCGACCCCAATTTGCACAATGCCATTATGCAAGTAGAAGACCCGGAAAACGCTGGAAAAGTAGTGGAAGTTTTACAAAAAGGATATACTCGTGATGGTAAGGTCATAAGGTATTCTATGGTAAAAGTTGCTAATTAAATAAAAATAATATCGAAATTCAATAAAGGAGAAAATATATGTCTAAAATTATAGGTATTGACCTTGGTACAACTAATTCATGTGTAGCCGTTATGGAAGGCGGTGAAGCAACCGTTATAGCTAATGCAGAAGGCGCTCGTACTACTCCCTCCGTAGTTGGCTTTGCAAAGAACGGAGATAGACTTGTAGGACAACTTGCAAAAAGACAAGCTGTTGTTAATCCTACTAAAACCGTTTCATCTATAAAGAGAGAAATGGGTACTAATTATAAGGTATCTATCGATGATAAAAATTATACCCCTCAAGAAATTTCTGCAATGATTCTTACTAAACTTAAAAACGATGCAGAATCTTATATCGGTCAAAAGGTAACACAAGCGGTTATTACCGTTCCCGCATATTTTTCCGATAGTCAACGTCAAGCAACCAAAGATGCAGGTAAAATTGCTGGTCTAGAAGTTCTTCGTATTATCAACGAGCCTACTGCAGCTGCTCTAGCATATGGTTTGGATAAAGGCGAAAGCAACCAAAAGATTCTTATTTACGACCTAGGCGGTGGTACTTTTGACGTATCTATTCTTGAACTTGGCGATGGGGTATTCGAAGTTCTAGCAACTAATGGTAACACCCGTCTTGGTGGTGATGACTTCGATAACGTTATTATGAATTGGATTGTTGCAGAATTCAAGAAGAGTGAAGGTATCGATTTGAGCAACGATAAGATGGCAATGCAAAGAGTAAAGGAAGCAGCGGAAAAAGCTAAAATTGAACTTAGTGGTATGACTAACGTTAACATCAATCTTCCCTTTATTACCGTTGGAGCTAATGGTCCCGTTCATATCGACCTAGATTTGTCTCGCGTTAAGTTTAACGATATGACAGCTCATCTTGTTAAGGCAACTCTTGCTCCTATGCAACAAGCTATTAAGGATGCAAAACTAAAGATGAGTGAAATCGATAAGGTTGTTCTTGTTGGTGGTTCAACTCGTATTCCTGCAGTTGTAGAAGCTGTTAAGAATATCACCGGTAAAGAACCTTACAAAGGTATCAACCCTGATGAATGCGTTGCTATCGGTGCAGCTATCCAAGGTGGCGTATTGAGTGGCGAAGTTAAAGACGTTCTTCTTCTAGACGTTACTCCCTTATCGCTAGGTATCGAAACTATGGGTGGAGTATTTACCAAACTAATCGAAAGAAATACTACCATTCCTACCAAGAAGAGCCAAATTTTCTCTACTGCTGCTGATAATCAAACTTCTGTTGACGTTCACGTTTTACAAGGTGAAAGAGCAATGGCCGCAGACAATAAGACCCTAGGTAGATTTGAACTTACCGGTATTCCTCCGGCAATGCGTGGTGTTCCTCAAATCGAAGTAACCTTTGATATTGATGCTAATGGTATCGTATCCGTTACTGCTGTAGATAAGGGAACCAATAAGTCTGCTAATATTACTATAACTGCATCCTCTAACCTTTCTGAAGCAGATATTGATAAGGCTGTTAAAGAAGCTGAACAATTTGCAGAAGAAGATAGAAAACGTAGAGAACTCGTTGATTTAAAGAACCAATCTGAACAACTTGTCCTTGCTATCGAAAAGACAATTTCCGAACAAGGGGATAAATTGAGTGATGACGAAAAGAACTCTCTCTCCGAAGCTGTTAAGACTGCTAAAGAAAAGTTAGCTACAGCCGATGACGTTGATACCATCAAGGCTATAACCGAAGAACTTTCAAAAGTAGCAAATCCCATTTTCGGAAAGCTATATCAAGCAGCTCAAGGACAAGCAGGTCAAGATGGTGGCGACGATACTACTATTAACGTAAATCCCGACGATATTGTTTAGTAAGGACATAAAATGGCTAAAGATTATTATGGCATATTAGGTGTCGATAAAAACGCGAGCGCGGACGAAATAAAGTCCGCGTATCGTCGTATGGCGAAGAAATATCACCCGGACGTTTTTGCTACTGCATCTGATAAAGAAAAAGCCGAAGCTGAAGAAAAGTTTAAAGACGTGCAATATGCTTATGCAGTACTATCTGACCCACAAAAGAAGGCCGCATACGACCAATATGGTAGTGAAGACGGTCCTACTTTTAATGGAGCAGGTGGTCAAGGCTTCAATCCCTTTGGCGGTGGCGCTGGCTTTGGTGATATATTTAGCGATATATTCAGTGCTTTTAGCGGGGGTGGCAGTTCTCGTTATACCAATGCGCCTAGAGATGGTGATGACATCGAATTAGAAATAAACCTAACCTTTAGAGAAGCTTGTTTTGGTGCTACAAAAGAAATCAATTACTCACGCATAGAAAAATGTGCTACTTGTAATGGCAGTGGAGCAAAAGATGGTTCTAGCGTAAAAACTTGCTCAAAGTGTGGTGGTAGGGGTCGTGTTGTTGTACAACAACGCACTATGCTTGGCGTAATGCAAACGGAAAGAGTTTGCGATATGTGCGGTGGCTCCGGCAAAATTATTATGGAACAATGCCCCGATTGTAAAGGTAAAGGAAAGATTACCAAGAAGACTAGCAAGACCATAACTATACCGGCAGGAGTAAACAATGGACAAACCTATAGGGTTCCCGGAGGTGGTCATGCCGGATACAATGGTGGAGGTTATGGTAACCTATTCATAGTATTTAGAGTTAAACCACATAACTTATTCGTTCGTAAAGGTAACGACTTGTATTTAGACCTTCCCATTACTATTACCCAAGCAGTTTTTGGCGATGAGATAGAAGTTCCTACCATGGATAAGCCTGCAACTATTGAAATTCCCGTTGGTACAAAAAATGGCGACGTTCTTAAACTACGCGGAAAGGGCGTTAAGTATTTGAATAAGAGTTCATATGGTGATTTAATAATTACTATTAAAGTAGATATTCCTAAAAATTTATCGATTAGACAAAGAAAAGAGTATCGTACCTATTTCAATGAACTAGATAAAAATGCTCATTATGATGAAGTTGAGAAGTTTAAGAAAAAGGTAAAGAACATAGACTAATGTTTAAAGAGATTATTGTTGTTACAACCAGTGTTGCATCCGATGCTGTTTCCGACGTTATGTGGGAACTTGGTGCTACCGGAGTCAAGGTCCTAGACCCAAAGGACCTTGATTTTATTTTGCATAGTGATACTTGTTGGGATTACGTTGATGATAATTTACTGCAACTTCCAGACGAGGTGAAAGTAAGCTTTTTTGTTGAAGAAAGTGAGCTGAACGAAAATTTAGATTCATTGAAGATTGCCTTAGAACAGTTAGAAAATAAGTATGGCAAAATGCAAATTATTGTTGAAGACGTTCCGGAAGTCGATTGGGAAGAAGACTGGAAAAAGTTTTATAAGCCTGTCAAAGCCGGAAAGTATAACGTTGTTGCCGAATGGCTTGAAGTACCCGAAGAAGGTATCAGTATTAGAATAAATCCTTCTAAAGCATTTGGCACCGGCGAACATTCGAGCACAAGATTGTGTTTAACCTTGATGTCAAATACTGATTTAAAAGGAAAAAAAGTAATCGACGTTGGTGCCGGTAGTGGTATTCTTGGTATTGGCGCTGCAAAATCGGGTGCTCTAAGCGTTGATATGTGCGATATAGACGTAGAGACGTTGGAGTGTGCTAAAGAAAATTCTATTTTAAACGACGTGCTATCTAAAGTGAGATTTACTGCAGGCGGTATAGATGCTATAGAAGAGTTTAAAGCTGACGTTTTACTTTGTAATTTAACCGCTGATATTCTTAATAAAATCGTATTCGATTTGACGCGGTACGTTAAATTAGGCGGTATAGTCATTTGTTCCGGTATTTTAGACGTTAGGGCAGATGAATTAATACAAGTTTTTAAAACATATAGTTTTAAATTGCTAGAAAGAGTTGACGAAGGTGAATGGGTTGGAGTAAAATTCATCTATGGAACTTAAAAGATTTTATGGCTCTAAACTAGGTAATAATATTGTTCTCACAGATAGAGAATACTTTCATTGTGTAAAAGTAACCCGTCATAAAGCGGGTTATTCTCTTATTTGTTGTATTGGTGATGGGTTTGATTATTATTGCACCATTGATAATATTACAAAAGACGAGGTTTATTGTTCTATAAACGAAGTAGTAAAAAATGATACTGAACCTAAAGCTAAAATCGTACTTTGTCAGGCACTTTGCAAGGAGTTCGATTTTGTAGTTCAAAAAGCAGTAGAGCTTGGAGTAACTGATATAGTTCCTTACGTTTCCGAAAGAACGAACGTAAAAAAATATTCGAAAGAAAGGATTGAAAGCATTGTTCTAGATGCTTCTAAACAATGTGGTAGAGCAATACTACCAATAGTTCACGAGTTAAAAGATTTTGAAGAAGCTATAACGGAGTATGATGATTTAGATAATAAGATTTTTTGTTATGAGCTTGAACGTGATGGAACTATAGAAAAGTCTATTAATGATACGAGAGGCGATAGCGTAATTTTTATAGGAAGCGAAGGGGGCTTTGCTGAAAAAGAAGTTTCTTATGCGAAAGATAAAAACTATTCTATCGTTACGTTAGGAAAGCGAATATTGAGAGTGGAAACAGCCTCGGTTTCTGCATTAGTTTTATTATTAAATGCATTAGGAGAGATATGTTAAAGGCTGTCGTATTTAATTTGGGGTGTAAAGTCAACCAATATGAATGTGATGTTTTGGTTTCCGAACTTGAAAATAGGGGATACCATACTTCTCAAGAGCTTGAATACGCGGATTTATATGTTATAAATACCTGTGCTGTAACAAACGAAGCGGAAAGAAAATCTAGACAGATTATTTCTAGGATAAAGAAATTTAATCCAAACGCAAAAATAATCATTACAGGTTGTGCATCTCAAAAGAACAAAGAATTCTATTTAAACAAAGAAGTTTTATACGTAAGTGGTGTTGGAGGTAAGCAAAGAATCTTTGAAGAAATCGATAAGCAACTTGCGGAAGGAAAATTTGATTTACCTCTTTCGTATGAAGAACCACTCGCCTTCCCTAAACCAGAAAGAACTAGGTCCTATGTTAAAATACAGGATGGCTGTAATAATTTTTGCTCTTATTGCATAATTCCTTATCTACGGGGAAGGTCTCGTTCTCGTAAGATTGATAGTTGCGTCAAAGAAATAGAAACTTTATCTAAAAAAACAAAGGAAATAGTAATTACAGGTGTAAATCTTGCCCAATACGGTGTTGATAATAACGAAAGTCTTGCTAAATTGATAGATAGGTTAAGCAATATAGACGTTCGTATTAGATTAGGCTCTTTTTACGTTGAAGGAATTACTGACGAATTACTAATCGCACTAAAAGGATTAAAAAAGTTTTGCCCACATTTCCATTTGTCTCTTCAACACGGTGATGAAAGCGTTTTAAAGTCTATGAATAGACGTTATGGTCCTGCTGAATATAAAGAAAAGGTAGATTTAATTAGAAAATATTTTCCGCTTGCAGCAATAACTACCGATATTATCGTAGGCTTTCCCACTGAATCAGAAGAAGCTTTTGAGAATACGTTAAAGTTTGTTGAAGAGGTGCGTTTTTCTGACGTACATATTTTCCCATTTTCACCTAGACCGGGCACTAAAGCATATAGTTTGCCTGTTATATCCGCTAACGTAATTAAAGAAAGAAAGGAAAGATTACGTATTGTAAAGGAAAAATTAAATAAAGAATATTTAATTTTAATGTTAAATTCATATCAAGATGTTATTTTCGAAACGTATGTTGACGGATATTCAGTGGGATATAGTCAGTATTACGTTAGAATTTATACTAAAACAAATAAAAATAATGCTGTTGTTAAGCCTACCAGCTTATATAAAGACGGTATAATTGGAGAGATTAAAGATGATGAATGATTGTATTTTTTGTAAGATTGCTAACGGAATAATTCCATCTAAGAAGTTTTATGAAGATGATGAAATGGTTATTATTGCCGATATAAACCCTCAAGCTGAAAAACATTACCTATTGATTCCCAAGCGTCATTATGCTAATATTATAGAAATGACTAGCGAAGAAGCAGTCATTTTGGGTGAATGCTTGAAAAAGCTTTCAACGTTAGTTGATGATTTAGGATTACAAGAAGGATTCCGTCTTGTTTCCAACAAAGGTGAGAATGGATGTCAATCTGTTAATCATCTTCATATCCACATTTTAGGTGGTCAAAAATTATCTGATAAAATGGCATAAATAGGGAGATTGTGTTATGCTAAAATTAACAAATGTTACTAAAATTTATCAAATGGGCGAATATCAAGTTAATGCACTTCGTGGCATTTCTTTGGCTTTTAGAGAAAGCGAATTCGTTTCCATTATAGGTGCATCGGGTTGTGGTAAATCTACTATGCTTAATATAATCGGCGGTCTAGATAGATATACTACCGGTGATTTGATTATTGGCGATACTTCAACAAAAGATTTTAGAGCTGAACAATGGGATGCTTATAGAAATGCAACGATTGGTTTTGTGTTCCAAAACTATAACCTAATTCCCCATTTAACGGTATTAGAAAACGTAGCATTGGCTTTGAGCCTTTCTGGCGTAACGAAAGCAGAACGCAATAAACGCGCGGTTGAAGCTCTCGAAAAGGTTGGTATGGGGGCTGAACTTAAAAAGAAGCCCTCGCAACTTAGTGGCGGTCAAATGCAACGTGTTGCTATCGCTCGTGCTCTTGTTAACAATCCTAAAATCGTTTTAGCAGACGAGCCTACCGGAGCTTTGGATTCCGAACTTTCCATCCAAGTTATGAACGTTCTTAAAGAGGTTGCACAAGACCGTTTGGTTATTATGGTAACCCACAATAATGAACTTGCTGATACATATTCTACTCGTATCATCAAATTAAACGATGGTTTAGTCGAGCGCGATAGTAATCCTTACGATTGGGACCCGTTGGAAGAGGAAAATTTACAATACGTATATTCTGACAAATATCTTGCTGAGCATAATGACGTTTCTAGCGATGCATCTTCTGAAGTATCAGTTGAAAAGAGCGAGCTTTCCGCAAAGGATAAATTGTTAAAGAAACTCAGTTTCTTGAATTCTCTAGGCATTGGTGGTACTATCAAAGGAAGCAAGAGTCCGTTTAAAGCTACTTCAATGAAAGCCAAAACTGCTTTCCAACTTTCTTTGAAGAACTTGATTACTAAAAAACGTCGTACTTTCCTTACCTCTTTTGCAGGCAGTATAGGTATTATAAGTTTGGCATTGGTTTTGTCTATGTCAAATGGTGTTAACGTTTACGTTGATAATATGCAAACCTCTATTTTGGCTTCCGTACCGATGGGTATCTACGAGTATTCAATGGACTACTCGGTTTTGGAAAAACTTTTTGGTGCGATGGAAAGCGTAGCATCAGGAGAAATAACCAATCCGAACTTGAATAGTGGGGTTTCATCTTTCCCGACTGATAAAGAAGTTTACATTGACGATGGCTCTAATGCCGCTGCCGATTCAATGAGCAGTATGATTAATGGTTTGATATCACAAGTAGCTAGTTCAATAGGGGAAAATGCAATTACCGATGAATACGTTCAATACATAAAAAATATGGATGACGATTGGTACAAAGCTATTCAAAACTATTACGGCGTACAAATGAACATCCTTTCAAAGAACCTTAATAACGAAGGTACTGCTTATGAATATAAGGACGTTTCACCCAAAACAAAAGTAACTCATGCTATGAATATTGCTATGCAGGTTTTAGGTGGAAATGGTCTAGAACCTAATAATTGGTATCAACTAGCAGGTGGCGACGATTTTGTTGGCGAATATTATGACGTAATAGGTGGTAGATATCCTACAGCATATAATGAAATTGTTATGGTTGTTGATACGTATAACAACATTTCTATTACTGCATTGGAACAATTTGGTGTTGACGTTTATCAAAGGAATGCAGATGGTTCGGTTGTTAAGGATGAAAACGATAAGCCGGTATACCGCCAAAGCATATCTTTTGATGATATACTATCCCAAGAATTCAAGCTTATTTATAATAACGATTATTATACTAAAGGTGCTGACGATTATTTCACTATAAATAGTGCTAGTGAAGAATTATATAATAAAGGTGAAACGCTAAAAGTTGTTGGTATTTTGAGAGTTAAACCCAATTCAATGGTATCTTTCTTTGGCTCATCATTCTGCTATACTAGTGCTCTTGGTGAACGTGTTTTAAACAATGCAAGCAATTCAGACGTTACTATTGCTCAAAAGCAATCAATCGAAAGTGGTTCTGATAAAGTGATTATTAAGGGCTATAAATTTAATGGCGAGCCTATAACCACCATTCCTATCGATGCGGATATAGATAATAAAAACGCAAGCTCATTCCAAATTATGATAAATATGATGAGCTTTATGACAGATGGACTAAAAGGAACCAGTTTTAAAAAGTCGCTTGGTATAGACACTAATCCCGTTTATATGTATGTTTACCCATCCGACTTTAACTCCAAGCAAGCCATAAATGATTACTTGGATGATTGGAACGAAACTCATACGGAAGATGAAATAGTCGAGTACTTCGATATATCGGAAATGTTTATTCAAACGGTAAGAAGCGTTATAGACTTGATGACTTATATACTAATTGCGGTAGCTTCTATTTCACTAATCGTTTCTTGTGTAATGATATCCATAGTAACATCAAACTCTGTTGTTGAAAGAACGAGGGAAATTGGTATACTTCGTAGCTTAGGCGCAAGAAAGAAGGATATTTCTAGAGTATTTGATGCTGAAACAGCTATTATAGGCTCGTTTAGTGGCGTACTAGGCGTTGGTATTGCTTATGCATTGATACCGCTTATAAACCTAATAATAGGCAATGCCTCCGGCGTATATTCACTCTTGAATTTAAACCCAATTCATGCTGTTGCATTAGTTATACTAAGTTTGGGCTTAACCATTTTGAGTGGTTTGATACCAAGTCAATCGGCTGCAAGAAAGAATATGGTAGATGCTTTGCGAATAGAGTAGAGTTAATAAAGTTAAAACAGCGACCGGATGGTCGCTGTTTTTTATGATAGGGGAAAGAAAAAAGCATCGCAATTAGCGATGCTTTCAACGTACTAATAACTATTTGTACATTCTCTTACGTGCAGCTTCTGCCTTCTTTTTACGACGTACGCTGGGCTTTTCGTAAGCTTCTTTACGACGAAGGTCCCCAATAATGCCGTCATTAGCACACTTTTTCTTCCATCTACGAATAGCGGAATCAAGGTTTTCATTTTCTTTAACGATAACTGTTGACATTAATATTCACCTCCTCGTTTATTTTTTCCTTGAATATAATACTAAATTACTAATTTTTTGTCAATCAATAATTATAAAAATTTATTTAAGCTGTCTATTTTTGTTATTATTTGTCAAACCAATCGTTTGTAATCAATATGAGACTTATAATTGTTAGGAAAACATATATTATAGGAGTGTGCTATGGAAAGAAAAACAAGAACTCAAATATTACGAGAGGTCAAGGAAAGACTAGCTACCGGAAATTATACCGAAATACATAAATTACGCTCGATAAATACAACCGATAGGATTATTACTTTAGGTAACGTACTATTAAATGATAAGGACGTTTTTGAATACTATGAAAAAGTATTAGCTTTACAAAATGATGAATTTGCAGAACTTAGCGCTATTGGAAAATTGATAAACCAAGATGTTTTTGACGCAATGAATGATTCGCAAAAGCAAATGTATGTTTTGGATTTATCAAAACTATATCTAGCGTTAAAAGAAGAATGTAAAGATAAAATAATTATATAAATAATATATATTATATTTATTTAAGGAAAAAATTTAGTAATTTCGTATTATTTTAAGACTAATTTTATTTACGTATAGAGGAATGATGCCTAGGTATCCTGAAAAATGGTTAGATGAACTAAAGTCCAAAATAGATATTGTTTCTATTCTTGGTAAATATATGTATTTACAAAGAAAGGGGAATAAATATTGGGCTTGCTGTCCTTTTCATAGTGAAAAGACGGCTTCTTTTTGCGTAAATGCCGACGACCAATATTACCATTGCTTTGGTTGCGGTAAAAGTGGTAACGTCATAACCTTTTTAACCGAGCACGAACGTATGTCCTATACGGAAGCCATAGAATATCTAGCTAAAGAATATAATATGGAAATTCCCGAGAATACGGACCCGGAATTTACCGAACGTAAGGTAAGGCAAGATAAACTGATTGCCGCAAATAAAGCTGCAGCTCGCTATTTTTATTCTAATTTATCTAAACCGGAAGCAAAAGAAGTGCTAGAGTATATGGATAATAGAAAAATTAGAAAAGATACTCGCATTACTTTTGGTATGGGTTATTCGGTTGATGGTTTTGGTTTGTATAACGAGCTTTCAAAACAAGGTTTTTCTAAAGAAACTTTAATGCTTGCCGGTCTAGTAAACGAAAAAGGTTATGATTCTTTTGCAAAGCGTCTTATTATTCCAATTATCAATGCTAAAGGTCAAGTAATAGGCTTTGGGGCTCGTACTTTGGATAAGAATGCAAAACAAAATAAGTACCTAAATACTAGGGGCACACCTCTATTTGATAAACGTAAAAATCTTTACAATATAAACCTTTTCAAAAGAACGTTGGTTGAAGAAAAACATACGTCGATTATTTTGATGGAAGGTTATATGGACGTTATTAGTCTATATCAAGCAGGTATTCATAACGTAGTGGCGTCAATGGGTACATCTCTAACCATTGAACAATGTAACGAAATTAGAAAATACGTTAGCAAGGTTTACGTTTGTTTCGATGGTGACGCGGCTGGTCAAGGTGCAACTTGGCGCTCACTTGATATGCTCGCAAGTGTTAATCTAGAAGTTCGTGTTATGAGTATGCCACAGGGCTTAGACCCGGATGATTGCATAAATAAATATGGCGTAGAAGGATTTTATGAATTTGTTAATTCGGCATTACCTTTAACCGAGTTTAAAATTCGTTCTCTAGAGGCAAGAGCAGACGTTTCTACCATAGAAGGTAAAGAGAAATTCGCGTTATCGACAATTCCTGTTTTAGCATCTCTTGAACCCGTGTCCAGAGAAGCCTATGCAAAACTTGTTTCTCAGTTAAGTGGATTGAGCGTTGATAGTTTGATTACCCAAGTAACCAAATATTTGAGCGGAGAAACTATAGATAAGCCCCAAGTAACGCCTCAAGAAAGAAGAGAAAATAAGGTAGCAAGTGCAAACGTAAAGATAAGTAGATTTGTTCTTGCTTCAATGATAGAGCTCAAGAGCTACGTATATGCAAAAGATTTGAGCGAAGATATTTTTGAAGACGAGGTTCATAAAAAAGTATATCGTTATTTGATTTCTCGTTTAGAAGCCAAAACCGCACCCAAAAAAGGCGATTTATACGACCTTGAGCTTGAAAACAAGGCGGAAATAGACGCAATATTAGATTCTATTTATAAGGTTCAAACCGATATGCAGGCTGAACACTATAAGGCTTGTATGGAAAAACTTCTTCAAACCTCAAAACAAAATAGAATTAACGCTTTGTTTGAAGAAATTAAAACGGCAACTCCCGAAAAGCAAATAGAACTAAAAGAAGAATTAAGAAAACTATTATCAAATAAATAACCAACTCACAAAGGAGGATGCATAAATGTCTGAAAGAGAATTAAAACTCAAGGCAGAAGTGCAAAAAATCATTGATTCCTATAAGGAAAAAGACCTTAAGAGCGTTAATGAAGACGAACTCTTAAATAAGCTTGAAAAATTGGCTCTTGAACCTCAAGATATCGAAAATATCTATAAAGAGTTAGAACAAAATGGTATTACGATAAGCGACCAATCAAGCATCAAAAACGACCAACTTCTCCAAAAGATTATGAACGAAGTCAATATTGACGACTCCGTTAAAATGTATCTTAAGGATATAGGTAGATACCCTCTTCTAACGGCAGAAGAGGAATTGGCCTATGCAAAAAGTATGGTAGAAGGCGACCAACAAGCAAAAGAAAAACTTATCAATGCAAACCTACGTTTAGTTGTAAGTATTGCAAAAAGATACGTTGGTAGGGGAATGGCTTTCCTAGATTTAATTCAAGAAGGTAACCTTGGCTTGATGAAGGCAGTTGATAAATTCGACTATACCAAAGGCTTCAAATTTTCTACTTATGCAACTTGGTGGATAAGACAAGCTATCACCCGTTCAATTGCTGACCAAGCTCGCACGATTCGTATTCCCGTTCATATGGTTGAAACCATAAACAAGCTAATCAAGGTTTCTCGTTCTTTGCTTCAAACACTAGGAAGAGAGCCTACCTCGGAAGAAATTGCAGAAGCAATGGGTATTTCCGAAGCAAGGGTAATCGAAATCCAAAAAATAGCTCAAGACCCCGTATCTCTTGAAACACCTATCGGTGAAGAAGACGATAGCCATTTGGGCGACTTTATAGAGGATACTTCTGCTACTGCTCCTATAGAAGCTGCTGAAGCAAATATGCTCAAGGAGCAAGTTAATGAAATACTTGGAACTTTAGCACCTCGTGAGGCTATGGTTTTGATTTTGAGATATGGTTTGCGTGATGGACGTCCTCGTACTCTTGAAGAAGTAGGTAAGGTATTTAACGTTACTCGTGAACGTATTCGTCAAATTGAAGCTAAGGCATTGAGAAGATTGAAACACCCCAATAAGACCAAAAAACTTCGCGACTTCTTGGATAAATAATTGTGATAAAGTTAGATAAAAGACTTTCTTCGATATTAAATGAAATAGAAGGTACGGTTCTTGCTGATATAGGATGCGACCACGGTAAACTTACTATTTCCGCATTGGTAAATGGCAAGTGCCAAAAGGTTATAGCAGGGGACATTAGCGCCGATAGTTTGAATAAAACTATATCTCTCGTAAAAGAACTTGGATTTGAGGATAAAGTAGAATGTAGGGTCTCTGATGGGTTCGAAAACATTCACGAGGATTTGGATACCGCTGTGATTGCAGGCTTAGGTGGATATGAAATAAAAGATATTCTATCTAAGCCCTTTCCCCAAATAAAAAGGTTCATTCTTTGTCCTCATCAAAACGTTATGATTGCAAGGCGCGCAATAAATCAAATAGGCTATGGCGCTTTAAAGGATTACGTTGTTAAAGAAGGTAAGAAGTATTATCAAATTATCGTAGCGGAAAAAGATTTACCGCTATATGATATTAACGAGCTTAGGTTTGGTAAAAACGAACCTGAAAGCGACGATTATTATCAAATGTTAAAGGATAGAAAGGCTGTATTAGAAAACCGTTTTTTAGGTAAAGAGATACCCAAAGGCGAAATGCAGGATGAATATCAGGAGATTATAAGATGCTTAAAATAAGCGACGTTGTAAAGGTAATAGAAGATTTTGCACCACTCGATTTACAAATGGAGTATGATAATTGTGGACTTCTTTATGGCGACCTAGATTGGGTGCTTAAAGGAGTTTTGGTTACTTTAGATACTACGCCCGAAGTTATAAAAGAAGCTATAAAATGTGGCGCTAATATGATAATTGAGCATCATCCATCTATATTTAATGCTATAAAGAAAATAGACCTTTCTTATCCAAAACATAAAGCTATAACTATGGCGATTAAAAACGATATTGCCATTTATAGCGCTCATACTACGGTCGATTTTACTAAAGGTGGGCTAAATGATTACGTTATGCAATTGTTAGGTTGTTCCACCTATGAATTAGCATTTGGTAATGCTTGCGATATGCGTGTAGGAAAATTACCGTCTAAAGCAAGTTTAGGTGAGTTGGTTGATATAGTAAGCAAAAAGTTTGATGATAGTAACGTTACATACGTTGGAAATAAGGAGCAAATAATCGAAACCATTGCGGTAATCAATGGTGGAGGTGGTTCGCACGAAGAAACCATATTGGAGGCTAAAAAGGCAGGTGCAGACGTGTTTATTTCGGGTGATTTTAAATATAACGTACTAAGACTTGCTAAAGATATAAACTATCCAATAATTTCACTTGGTCATTACACTTGTGAATTGCCTTTTATTAAGTTAATAACAAATATATTGCAGAATAAAAATATATATAACGTACACGGTGCAACATCGTGTATGAATCCATTAAATCAGGAGTAAATTATGGATATTGAAAAGATTTTAGAGTATCAAAAGTTAGATTTTGTTCTATACAAAGCAAATAAAGATTTTGCTAATAGTGAAGAAAACAAAAGAGCACAAATGTATCGTAAACTAAGGAATGATTTGGCTGAAAGTTTGATTCGCCTTGATAAAGAAGCCGGAGAAAACTTTAACGATATAGATAAAGCTATTACTTCTTATGAAAACTTCGTAAAGAAACTAAAAGCTACAAACCTTAGTGCCCCTAAAACTATTGAGCAAGCTGACAAGAACGAAGAAACCATTAACGCTTTAATAAGCGAGCTTAATGCTATTCAAAAGGACATACAAAAATGCTTTGCTCGTTTACAAGAAATCGATACTAAAGATGCTAAAGAGGTAAAACAAAAAATAGGTAAAGTTCTTTCCGAATTAAAGAATGCAGAAATTATTCGCAACGATAAGAGAAACGAAATAATATCTTCAATTTCACAAGAGGGCGCCGCACTAAATAAAATGCAATCAGAATTAGCCCCAGAAGATTTAAAGATATACAATAAAGTCAAGAGTTCGGTAAATAGAATGCCATATATCGTTGAATATCGCGATGGTAACTGCTTGGGTTGTGGCATCGAAATTAAATCGGAAGTAGATGCAAAACTCCAAAAATCAGGTGATACTGCAGAGTGTCCTCATTGTAGAAGAATCGTTTATAAAAAATAATTATCACAAACAATTAAGCATATAATGTACATTGGAGTGTGTATGTTATTTTGCAAAATGAATGGGTTGGGCAATGATTACATATTTTTTGACAGCTCAAATTGTAATAAAAGTGATTTTGATTTTTTAAAATCAAACGTTAAAAGTATTACACCAAAGCTTTCAGACAGAAACTTTGGTATTGGGGGCGATGGTGTAGTGCTTGTAGAAACATCAGAGGTTGCAGATGCAAAAATGAGAATTTTCAATGCTGATGGAACCGAAGGAATGATGTGTGGTAATGCTTTAAGATGTATAGGAAAAATACTGTACGATAAAGCAGCTGCTACTCAAAAGGATTACTTTGTTGAAACGTTATCTGGAATTAAGCACCTTAAAATTATAGAAAATGATGGTTCTAAATCGGTTATATCAACCGATATGGGGTTACCAAAACTAGTAAATATCGTTGATGACGTGGAGTTTTATAACGTAGGAAATCCACACGCTGTTTTTTACGTTGATAGGCTAAATGATACTGCAATGGAAAAGGCTAAAGAGTTATCTAGTATCTACGACGTAAATGCTGAAGCGGTAAAAATTGATAGAAATTGTATTTCTATGCGTGTTTGGGAACGTGGTAGTGGTGAAACCCTTGCTTGTGGAACCGGGGCTACTTGTGTGGCTTATTCCATATTAAATAAAAGAAATAATCAAAACGAAATAGAACTAAGCCTAAGAGGCGGAAAATTGCGTGCAATTAAGGAAAAAGATAATATAAGCTTGATTGGTACGGCAAACATAAACTTTATAGGAGAAATAAATTTAGATTACTATGGTAAAAATCAATAAGAATTATAATGCGTTAAAAGAAAGTTATTTATTCTCTACAACTGCTAGAAAAATTAGAGAATTCCAAACTCAAAATCCCGATAAGCCCGTTATAAAAATGGGCATTGGCGACGTTACTAAACCTTTAACTCCTTGCGTTGTTAAGGCATTGGAGAAAGCTAGCGCGGAGATGGGCGTTGCTGAAACTTTCCGTGGTTATGGTGATGAACAAGGTTACGGCTTTTTAAGAGAAGCAGTACAAAAGTACTATAAGAAAATTGGTAACGTAGATTTAGATGCCAATGAAATCTTTATTGCCGATGGTGCAAAGAGCGATTTGGCAAACTTTACCGATTTATTCTCTAATGATAACGTAATAGTTATTCCTGACCCTGTATACCCTGTGTATTTGGATAGTAACGTAATGCTCGGTAGAGAAATCGTATATATTGAAGGAAACGAAGCAAACGGTTTCTTACCTATGCCTTATGAAGGATTGAAGGGCGATATCGTATATTTATGTTCTCCTAATAATCCTACAGGTGCTGCATATAATCGTGAACAATTAAAAATATGGGTAGACTATGCAATCAAAAACGATATGTTGATTCTTTATGATGCAGCATATGAAGCTTTTATTGAAGATGATAATCTTCCTCGCTCAATTTATGAAATCGAAGGAGCAAAAAAATGTGCGGTAGAGTTCTGTTCATTATCTAAAACTGCAGGTTTTACGGGCACTCGTTGTGGATATACCATTGTTCCTAATGATATCGTTATCGAAAATAAATCTTTAAACAAAATGTGGCTTCGTCGTCAAACCACTAAATTTAACGGTACTTCATATATAGTACAAAGAGGGGCTGAAGCCGTATTTAGCGATGAAGGTATTAACGAGTGTTACAGCAATATTGCTTACTATAAAGAGAATGCGAAAATTATTGCAAAAGCTCTAGATGAAATTGGTGTATGGTATACCGGTGGCATTAACTCTCCCTACGTATGGTTAAAGTGTGGTATGGATTCTTGGGAATTCTTTGATTTGCTTCTAAATGAGGCACAGGTAGCCGGCACTCCCGGTTCTGGCTTTGGCAAATGTGGTGAAGGATATTTCCGTTTGACAGCATTTAATACTAGAGAAAACACAATTGAAGCTATGGAACGTATTAAAAAGATATTCAAAAAATAGTTAATTCTGTAGCGTGAGATACAAAAAACCAACTTTTTACGACGAGAGTATATATGGAACTCTCGTCTTTTTTTAATATATTGCCTACTGTACGTCATTTTAAAAAAGCATTGATTTTTGCGCGCGCGTATGTTAATATATTATATATAATAAAATTCATAGGAGAATTTATATGAAAGATTTTTGGCGTAAAGCTCGTATATATAACGTAAATAGTATAGAAAGGTATGCATCAGGCTTTCCTCTTGACCAAGAGAATAACTATAAAGTAGTATCTTTGAATGGTGAATGGGATTTTAAATTCTGCCATAACGTTGACGACATACCCGTAGGGTTTGAACAAATTGGTGCAGATTTATCTAAATTTGATAAAATCATTGTTCCTAGCGAATGGCAAATAGTTGGACATAATAAAGGTTATGACGTTCCAATTTATACAAACACCAATTATCCTTATGCGCTGGAATCAAAAATTTTACCAATGATTCCTCACGTTTATGGTCATCTAAATTCCGTTGGTTGCTATTCGACCAAGTTTAACGTTGAAGCGAATGGAGATAACGTTTTTATTCGTTTTGGCGGTGTTGGTAGCTGTGCTGAAGTTTATGTTAATGGTGATTTTGTTGGATATTCCGAAGACACCTTTGATTTCCAAGAATATGAAGTAACTAAATTTGTTAAGGAAGGAGAAAATAAGTTAGCTGTTGTTGTATATCGTTATTGTACCGGAAGCTATTTGGAGGACCAAGATATGTGGCGTCTTTCGGGTATTTTCCGCGACGTAGATTTAATATATAAACCTAAAGTCGAAATAGCTGATATGTATTTTTATTCCGATTTTACCGATGATTTTTTAAGTGCAAAACTTAATGGTAAAATCGATTTGGTTGCAAATGGTCAGTCATTAAGGAATCCTATAGTTAAAATTACCGTGGTTGATTATTATGGTAATGAAGAGCCTATTTTTGTCGGCACTTATTCTATAAAATCTTTAGAAAACGGTGAAAAATATACCTTAAACGTACAAGAACAAATTTCAAATTTCCGTCTTTGGTCGCACGAAGTTCCCAATCTTTATGCCATAATGGTTGAACTTTTCGATAACGAATACTTTGTAGATAAGAGAGTATGTTCATATGGATTTAGAAAGGTAGAAATAGTACCAATGCTTGCAGGTGAAGGACCATTTATTTTATTAAATGGAAAACCACTTAAATTTGCAGGTGTTAATAGACACGAATTCCACCCTGAATATGGTCATGCAGTGCCTGTTGAGTTGATTGAAAAAGATATAAGACTTTGCAAACAAAATAATATTACTGCAATACGTACTTCGCACTATCCAAATCAACCTGCTTTTTATGATTTATGCGACAGATATGGTATTTTAGTAATTTGTGAAAACAATCTTGAAACACACGGATTGAGTATTATTATTCCTCGTAGTAACAAAATGTGGACTGAACAATGTTGCTATCGTATGCGTAATATGGTTAATACCTTTAAAAATCATCCTTGTATCGTTTCTTGGTCTCTTGGTAATGAATCGGGAAGAGGTAAAGCCTTCAAGGCAATGAGAAAGGAAGCTCTTAAGATTGATAATACTCGTTTTATCCATTACGAGCAAGATTTCAAGCTTGAGGTTAGCGACGTTCTTTCGGAAATGTACGCTCATTATGAAAAAATGGAACCCATTGGAAAAAATAAACCTATTTGGCATGGTTCATATATGTTCTGTCCTGCGGGTTGGCCTATGAGCCCCGAAAGATATCGTGATAAGCCGTTTATTCAATGCGAATATGCTCACGCTATGGGCAATAGCTTAGGAAATTTCTCCGATTATTGGGATGAATTTAAAAAATATGATAGACTAGCCGGCGGATTTATTTGGGACTTTGCTGACCAAGCTATCAAAGTTGTCCAAGAGGATGGTACCGTGGAATGGCGCTATGGCGGAGACTTTGGCGATAAACCAAATGACTCTAACTTTGCATTTAACGGTATAGTTAGAGGGGACCGCTCTCCCAATCCCGCCCTTTATGAGGTAAGAAAACAATATCAACAAGTGGATATAGCTTTGATTGATAATAAAATCAAATTCTATAATAGATATATGTTTACTAATCTTGATGAGTTCAAGTGCAAATTGGAGTTATTTATTGATGGTATTCACGCAGATGAAACCATTATCGATAATTTACCTTCAATTTCTACGGGTGAAATTGGTGATATAACTTTACCTCTTGATTTAGACTTTGGCAATAGTGAAGCTTCATTGGTTGTAAGTTTAATAACCAAAAAAGATGAAATGTTCCAAGAAGCCGGTAGAGTAGTTGCTTACGAGCAATTTACTCTCAATAAAAAAGATTTGCTTCTTGACGAAGTCAAACTTCCTAGCTCTTATAATGAAACTGACGTTGAAGTTGTCGTTTCATTTGGTTCTTGTAGAGCTATAGTTGATAAGAGGACTGGACAAATTATAAGTATCGAAAATAATGGTGAAGAAAAATTAAAGGCTCCATTCCGTTTGAATTTCTATAGAGCAGTTATCGATAACGATAGATTGCCACAAGTTCCTCCCTTTATCTCTAAGCTTATTATGGGCTTGGATAAATTTAAGAAAGCTCAATCAAAACTTAGAGTTCGTCGCACCAATATTTATATGACTGATGGTAAAGTTCACGTTGCAATCGAGTGGAGAATGCCTCACGTTCGTGAACTACGTACTCTATACGTATTTAATGGTGATGGTAGTATCGACGTTGAATTAAGTCTTATTCCAAAAGCTGAAATGGAAAGATACGGATTTACGTTTGCACTTCGCGATGGTGTAGATGGAATGCAATTCTTTGGTAAAGGTCCCCATGAAAATTATTGTGATAGGGCAACTGGTGCAATCAATAGGGTTTATGAAGGTGTTGTAGAAGATTTCTTACACGATTACCTATATCCACAAGAAAATGGTAATCATACCGAAATGCATTGGTTGAAAGTCGGTGGTAATCGTGGTGTTGAAATTATTGCAAATGAAAAAACGTTCGAAGCAAGCGTTCACTCGTATACTTTAGATATGCTTGATGATGCTAAACATCTACACGAGCTAGGTACTTTGGACTATAACACGATTTATATTGACGGTCGTCAACGTGGCGTTGGTGGAGACACCCCTGCAATGGCTTGCTTGAAGCCTCAATATAAGATTTTACCGAGAAAACAACAAACTCTAAAGATTAGAATGATTATAAAATAATGAAAGGTCTTGTTCTAGAAGGTGGAGGAGCCAAAGGCTCCTTCCACGTCGGAGTTTTAAAAGCATTATTCGAGCGCGGATATGAGTTTCAAGGAGTAGCCGGGACTTCTATCGGCGCCATAAATGGTGCTTTGGTAGCTCAGGGTGATTTCGATAAATTATACGATTTATGGTATTCAGCAACTCCCTCCTTGCTTTTTGACTTCGATGAGAATATGGTTGTCCGCATTCTAGAAAAGAATTTGGATAAGTCCGTTTATAAATATATTTTTCAAACTGCACGCGCTGTGATGTCATCGAAGGGCGTATCTCTTGATAAAGCTAAGGAACTATTAGATAAGCTTGTAGACGAAAAAAAATTGCGAGATTCTTCTATTGATTTTTGTCTTGTAACCGTTGAACAAGAGGACGATTGGAAACCTTTGGAGCTTTTTAAAAAGGATATTCCTCAAGGAGAAATCAAGGATTACATTTTAACCAGTGCCTATTTGCCGATTTTTAATAGGGCTCGTGTCGGTGGTAAAATGTTTATGGATGGCGGCATATATGATAATTGTCCTGTTAACCCGCTTATACATAATGGTTTCGACGAGATTATAGCCATACGAACAGGTGCGAGAATGCCAAGTCAAAAGGTAATAGATAGGTCTGTCAAGGTCAGTTATATTGACCCTTCGGAACCTCTTGGCAAGTTGCTTGATTTTCGTACTGATAAAATTAGATATAACATTCAACTTGGTTATTACGATGGACTAAGATTTCTAGATAATTTGATGGGAGTTAGATATTATATAAACCGCCCTTCATATAAAGATTTTATCAACTTTGTTGAGAATTTGAATTATAACACTTTTATCGAGTGGGCTCGAATTCTTGACACAAAAGGTACCAAGCAACACATTTTTTCAAAACTGGTTGAAACGGTTACAGAAGAATTAGATTTACCCTGGAACCTTACAAAAGATGATGTATTTATTGCTATGATAGAACAATTTGCATCTCATTTTGGGTTGGAAAAGTTTAAAATCTATAGTATTAACGAGTTTTTTAACGAAGTTCAAAAAATATGGGACTACGATTACGTTACTCGCTACAATAAATCTTATTTATTAGCAAATGCAATTATAAAAAATTTTGAGGCATAATATGATACCTAGAAAAAATGAAAAAAATCAAGAAAGAACAAGTAAAAAATTAACGTTTAATAGTTTTTTGACTGCCGTAAAGTTTTTGTCTAAGCGTTGGTTTATCGATGCTTTTACAGGTATGGCGCAAGGTTTATTTTGTACTCTTATAGCAGGAACTATCCTAGCTCAAATTGCTACTTGGATTGGTAGCGCAGGAACACCTGCAGGGATAGCTGTTGGTAAATATATTAACTACGTTGCATCTATAGCCAAAATGCTTATGGGAGCTGGAATTGGTGTTGGTATAGCTAATCAACTAAAAGCACCAAAACTTGTTATGTTTTCCGCGGCTGTTGCTGGTTTAGCCGGGGCTTTTGCGGATAAAATTATAGATATAAATTACGTTGTTTCTTTTGCTCCCGGTAATCCTATTGGGTCTTACATAGTTTCACTAATCGCTATTGAATTAGGTATGCTTATATGTGGCAAAACTAAAGTTGATATAGTAGTTGTACCATTGTCAATGATGGTTATAGCACTATTATCTTTGTACGTTGCTTGGCCTTTTATCAAATTGGTTGATTTAATGAGCAAAGGTATAGCGCTTGCAACAGCTGCTACACCTTTTGTAATGGGTATGGTAGTTGCTGTTGTGATGGGAGTATTGTTAACTTTACCGACCTCTTCAGCAGCTATGTGGGTTGCAATTGCTACACCAATATTAACGTCGACTTCAATAGATGCAACTATGATAGATGCTATGTATCTAGCTGGTGGTGCAGCGACTGTTGGTTGTGCTTGCCAAATGGTTGGGTTTGCAGTTCAAAGCTTCCGTGAAAATAAGTGGGGCGGATTGATTGCGCAAGGAGTAGGAACAAGTATGCTTCAAATTCCCAACCTTATGCGACACCCAATTATCATTGTACCGCCTATTATAGCTAGCATAATAGCAGGACCTCTTTCAACTGTAGTTTTTGGATTACGTTGTGGTGCTGCCGGCGGTGGAATGGGAACCTCTGGTTTAGTAGGTGTATTTGACGTGATATCGGCATCGCAAGGAATAATTCCCGATTGGAAAATTGGTGTAGGTATCACTGTTTGTATGTTTGTTATTCCCGTTGTGGTTTGTTTGGTTGTTAGCGAGTTGTTTAGAAAATTCAACTTGATAAAAACCGATGATATGAAATTAGAATTATAAGGTGAAAGATGTCAAAAATCATACTTTTAGATAGTAACAGCTTGATAAATAGAGCATTTTACGCATTGCCTCCTTTAGAAAATAAAAAAGGAGTATTTACAAATGCAATTTTCGGTTATCTTTCGATGTTAGCAAGATTGATAGTGGACCATAAGCCCACCCATATATGTGCTGTTTTTGATTTGAAAGCTCCTACTTTTAGGCATAAAAGGTACGATTTATATAAAGCTACCAGAAAAGCAATGCCCGAAGAACTTAGAAGTCAAATGCCCATTCTTAAAGAACTCCTTAGGGAGCTCGGTATTACGATTTGTGAAAGAGAAGGATATGAAGCCGACGATATTATTGGTACTATAGCGAAAAAATATGAAATAGATACTATTATTGTAAGTGGTGATAGGGACGTTTTACAGCTTGTTGATGAGAACACCACCGTTTTTAATACCAAAAGAGGTGTTACCGATATTAAAGTATACGATTTATCGGCTTTAGAAGAAGAGAATTTAACACCATACAAAGTGATTGAGTATAAAGCTTTGGCTGGAGATAGTTCGGATAACATTCCCGGATGCCCCGGCGTAGGCGAAAAAACCGCTTTCAATTTGCTTGATACGTATGGCGGTTTGGATGGAATATATCAAAATATAGATGCTATAAAAGGTAAACTAGGTGAACGTTTGCGTTTAAACAAGGAACAGGTGTATCTTTCGAAAGAACTAGCTACTATTTTTACCGAGGTACCACTAGAGGTAAGGCTTGAAGATTTATCTTTTGATAAAAACAATATAAGCGATGACTTTTTTGCTCATCTAAAGGAATTGGAATGCTTAAAGCTTATACCAAGATTTGATTTTAACAAAAGATTCGATGGTGTAGAACCTTCCAAAATAAGCATTGCTAAGCCTGTAAAAAAACTAGGTGAAGAGAGTTTGCCTTTTGAGAATGAAAAAGTAGAAACTAAGGTGGTTTCTATCAAAGATATAGCTACTCTTGAAAAATATTTGGACTTATGTACTGATAGAATTGCTATTGATATTGGAAACAGTATTAGTTTTGCTTTAACGAATGATACAGAGTATCAAATCGTTTGTGCTCAAACATTATTGGATGATGGTGTAAATTTTGACCAAGCTATAGATTGTTTTAGAAAAGTTTTTGAAAGTGAAACCATTACCAAAGTAATGTTTGACGTAAAGGATAAAATGCATTTTCTAAAGCAATATGGAATAAAAATAGCAGAGCCATACGAAGATATATTATTAAAATCATATTTAAGTAATTCAAATTATACCTATAAATCGGTTGATGATATGCTGTCAGCCAATAATTATACCCACAATGCTAGTGGTATTCTTTCATATAACGATAGTTTAGATAAAGAAATAAAGAGTAAAGGTTTAACCTCGTTGTATTATGACGTTGAATTACCTTTGATTAAAGTTTTGTTTGAAATAGAAACCAATGGATTTACGGTGGACCTATCAGTTTTAGAACAATTATCTCAAAAATATAATGAAGAAATCAAATCATTAACGAACGATATTTATCAATTAACAGGTGAAACCTTTAACATAAACTCTAACCAACAATTGGGAGAAATATTGTTTGAAAAATTAGGGTTACCACACGGAAAAAAGACTAAAACAGGATATAGTGTCGCTGCTGAAATTCTGGAAGAATTGGACCATCCTGTAGTAACATTGCTTCTTAGATATCGTCAAATAAAAAAGTTGCAATCAACCTATATTGATGGTATGCGTTCGGTGATAAACAAGCAAACGGGTAAGGTTCATACTATATTTAAACAGTGTTTAACAAGCACAGGTCGACTATCTTCAACCGAACCAAACCTTCAAAATATTCCCATTAGAACGGAAGAGGGAAGAGAAATAAGAAGAATGTTTGTTGCGAGCAATGGTAATTTGCTTGTTAGTGCCGACTATTCACAAATAGAATTAAGACTTCTTGCTCATTATAGTGAGGACCCTGTTTTGGTGGATGCCTATAATAATGGGGAAGATATACACGCTTTAACAGCTTCTAAAATACACGACGTCGATATAAGTGAAGTAACGAAAGGAATGAGAAGAAGTGCAAAAGCAGTTAATTTTGGTATAATTTATGGCATAAGTGCTTTTGGTCTTGCTAAAAACATAGGAATTAGGCCTTATGAAGCAAAAGAGTTTGTAGAAAAATATTTTGCGACCTATCCAAGTGTTAAAAATTATATGGAAGGTAACGCTGTTTTTGCTGAAGAAAACGGATACGTTAAAACACTCGCGGGAAGAATAAGATATTTCCCTGAATTCCGTTCTCCAAATAGAAATATACGAGAATTTGGTAAAAGGGCTGCTATGAATATGCCTTTACAGGGTTCAGCTGCCGATATTATGAAGATTGCAATGATAAAAGTCTACAATGCTTTGAAAGAAAACAATTGTAAGGCAAAAATCATACTACAAGTGCACGACGAATTGGTTATAGATTGTCCAAAAGATGAAGTTGAGTTAGTCAAGAAACTTTTAGTTGAAAATATGCAAAATGCGGTAGAACTAAAAGTTCCTTTAATCGCAGACGCAAAAGAAGGCGCTACTTGGTATACGGTAGAATAATATGATAATTGTTGTTGCTGGCGGTATAGGTACTGGAAAAAGTACCGTTATGAAAATATTAGAAGACCTTGGAGCAAAGGTCATTTATGCCGATGCAATAAATAGGGAGTTATTGTTGGATGAACAATATATAAAAAAGATTGACGAAAATTTTGATGGCGTTGTTAAAGACGGAGTTATAGATAAAAAAGCATTAAGGAATATCATTTTTAATGATGAAGAAGCCCGACTTAGATTAAATTCTATTGCTCATCCACTTATATTTAATAGAATCAATGATTTGGCAAGTTCCAGTGGACTTATTTTTGTCGAAATACCATTGTTTGTAGAATGTAGTAGCTATATTAAATATGATAAATTATGCGCGATTTTAGCCTCTAAATCAATTCGAGCAGAGCGAGTAGCTAAACGTGATAATATTTCTATCGAAAGTGCATTGAAGATTATAGAGGCGCAAATAAAAGAAGAAAAAGTATACGAGTCGGCAGATTTTATTATTTATAATAATAAAGATATAAATTATTTAAGAGAACAGGTTGTATTGATGTATAATAATGTTGTTAGATAAAATCATTTTACACGTTGATTTAAATAATTTTTATGCAACTGTTGAGCAGGTTCTCAATCCTTCATTAAAAGGAAAACCTATTGCTGTTTGTGGCGACCCCGATAAAAGGCACGGCATAGTCCTTGCAAAATCTATTCTAGCTAAACAAGCAGGGGTTCAAACAGCCGAGCCTATTTGGCAAGCAAAAAGAAAATGCCCTAACTTAATAGTTGTTCCACCACATTATGCCGAATACGTTAAGTATTCTAAAATGGTAAAAGATATTTATATTAAGTATACTTCTCAAGTTGAAAGTTTCGGACTTGACGAGTGTTGGCTTGACGTTACAGGTTCTACCAAACTATTTGGCAGTGGCATTGAAATTGCAGAGAAAATAAGACAAGAGGTAAAAGAAAAAACCGGTGGCTTGACGGTTTCTATTGGTGTTTCTTTCACCAAAGTATTTGCAAAGCTTGGCTCGGATTTGAAGAAACCTGATGCAGTAAGTATTATTTCTATTGATAACTACAAAGATATTGCTTGGAATTTACCTGTTGGAGATATGTTATACGTAGGTAAATCTACTGTGCAAAAATTACGTACTTATAATATAAAAACAATAGGGGATTTAGCTAGAGCAAATAAAGATTTTATAATTCAAGAATTTGGTAAATCGGGAGAAAAAATGTATGAGAGTGCAAACGGATTGAACGATGAACCCGTAAAACTATATACAGACAAAAGTATTCCCGAAAGCGTAGGAAATGGTACAACAACCTCTCAAGACGTTAAAAATATAAACGAAGCAAAATCGGTTATCTATTCTCTTTGTGAGATGATAGCTTTTAGATTGCGTTCTTTGGATATGGTTGGTGAAGGCGTAAGTATAAATTTGCGCGACGTAAAACTAAAGCATCATTCAAAACAAGGATTACTATCTGAACCTACTAACTCAAGTGAGATAATCGCAAAAAAAGCAATCGAACTTTTAAATTCCTTTTATAATTTTAATAGAGATTTACCAATAAGAACGATTACTGTTAACGTTTATAAACTATCGCAAGGTGGTGATTTTATTCAATATGATTTACTGCACGAGGATAATAATAAAAACGAAGCTTTAGATAAAACAATTGATAAGCTTCGTGAAAAATTTGGATATAACGTTGTCCAACGCGCTTTAAATATAGGTTCTATATTCGTTTGTGATTCTAAAGAAGCCGACGACGATTTTATTCCTTTTGATAAACATTAGTTATCAATTGGTAAAATTTCTTTTGGCATATACTTTATTAGTAAAAATGATATTATGCCGGTAACTAATCCTGCAACAAAGCCAGTGGCAATAAGGTAAGGAATAAAACCGAAGACGTAAACGTCGTTCATTATAATAGAGGCTACAGAGAGTTGCACCATATTGTGTACTATTGCGCCAATGATACCTACAGTCGGAATGCCGACTTTTTTTATATATAGCAGCATATAACTAATAAGTAATGAAACTATTGAAGCACTAAGAGAATAGGCTATCATCATAGGATTGCCAACGAAAATGGGTACAAGTACTGATTTGAATATTGATATAGCAAGCGTAGGCGTAAAGCCAAGTGTTATGCAACTAAATAAAATGACTACGTTACTAAAACCTATTTTGACGAATGGTAAAACAGGTATGATGGGTGGAATATAGTTCTCAATAGTGCCAATAATTAGCGCAAGAGCTAGTAGAATACCGGTAAGTGCTAATTTTTTAGAACGTGAAATCATTGAGCACCTCCAGTAATTATAACCTTTTCATCGGATTTGATGACTATGGTAATTTTGTTAGGAGTACATACAATTCTTTCGCCGTTTTTAGAAATTTTGCCAGTATGGACGCATATTTGATTTTTGCAATTGCTCTCGCGAACGAAGCAATAACCATTTTCAATTGTCAAAAGCATATTACCATCAAGCAACGTGATATTACTATCAGCTGTTAATGAATATTTTCCAATTTCTTTTCCATTATGATAAATAATTGCTGTAGAACCTTGACTTTTAGGGTATGTAAAAATACAACATAAGACAATTGCTACTAATAATATAGCAATTATGATAACGTCTAAAGCTCCAAATGGTTTACTCGTACGATAGAAGCTAGTTAAGTTTTGTGAGCGATTGGTCCTTGATTTCAAAAAGATTTTCTCCTATCGTATAATATCCATCTTCGGTTAAAAGCAAAGCTGAATACCCTAGTTTTTCTAATATCGGTTTACTGCTATCATAACCTAGCACCATAGTAGCTGTTGAAAGTGCATCGCATATTGTTGCACTTTCACCTATGATGGTTGCAGATATAATAGGGCTATTATCAAAGGTTCCGCTGGGGTAACCATCTTTGCCAATAATATGGTGATAACGCTTATTATCTACAATATAATATCTTTCGTAATCTCCGCTGGTTGCAACAGAATTGCTACAAAGTGTAGCCTTAGCTACAAAATCACCCTCTCTTGGGTTTGCAACCATTAGGGAAACCTCTTCTTTTACTCTAAAGGTTCTACCTACGTCAATAACGAAACTCTTTTGGTCTTCAATAACTTTATAAGCTCTATCCGCAGCATATCCTTTTGCAATTGCTCCAAAATCCAACATTGCCTTATCGTGAGATTTTGTTATTGTTAGATTATTTTCGTCTAGTGAAAATAAATCGAAATCACAATATGCTTTTACTTCTTGTATTTGTTCTACAGTAGGTATTTTATTAGCAATTCCCAAATAGGTTGATGGCGAAAAGCACCACAATTCGGTTAAAGGAAAAGAAGCTGGATTAAAAGCACCTAAAGTAACCAAATACATTTCTTTGGATATCTTAAAAATATCTGCTGTTATTTGACTTACCTTTATTGGTTCGTTCGCTTTTGATAAGTTGATTTTCGATACGTCGCTTTCAATGATACTTGTAGAAAGTGCGTTGTCTATTTCTTTAAATAGCGTATCGATTTCTTTTCCCTTATTTTTGGCGTTATTTCCTTCAATTTCTATACTATAATAAGTGCCGAATATATAATTTTCAGCACTATAGGTACACCCGCATAAAGTAAATGCTAGTGTTATGAGTATAAGTATAGAAAATATTGTTTTTTTCATTAGTCGGCAATAGGGTCGGGTCTATTAGGTCCTACGTATATAATACCAATTGTTCCGGGACCACAGTGGGAACCGATAACCGGTCCAACGTATTGTTGAACTACTTTAACGTTGGGAATTAGGCTTTTTAGTTTAGCAACTACTCTGTCGCTGTCTTCTCTGCAAGTAGAATCCATAATGTAAATAGGGTACTTGTCAACGTCGGTGATAGTATCGGCGATTTCCTTAATAACTGTCATTAGTGCTTTATTTCTACCCGCAACGTTAGTAGTGGGTATCAAAGTACCAGCCGTAGTTAGCTTAATTATTGGCTTCAATTGTAACATTGTACCAAGTAGAGCCTTGATAGCTGTTAAACGACCACCTTTCTTTAGGTACATTAAATCGTCAGCTACTATACTAGTGTTTACTCTCATTTTTAAATTTTCCAATTCAGCAACTATTTCATCGATATTTTTACCTTCATCTATTAGTTTTTTTGCTTCTAAAACGAAAATTCCACTAGACAAACTTATTCCAAGTGTATCGAATCTAACAAATTTAGCATCTGGATACTTTTCTTCTAGCTCTTTCAATGCCATATTTAGATTGTTAAAAGTGCCACTCATTGCTGAACTGAAAGCAACGTATAGCATTTCTTCACCTCTAGCAAAGTGAGGTTCTAAAATCTTAACGTATTCTATTGGATTTAGTGCTGCTGTAGAAGGCATATTGCCCGCTTTTACTAATTCAAAAAATTCGTTTGCACTTTCTTCGGTAATAAGTTCACAAAGAGAGGTTTTATTTTGTATTATGTAGGGCATTTTTATGTGATGTTCATCACCTTCAATGCCATATTCTTTTGCTAATTCATAGTTCAATTCGCTATCGGAATCATAAAATAAATGTATCATATTTTTCTCCTAATTATTGTTTAATTTTTCACGTAAGAGTGATTTTTGACGTTCGATATTGGCTACTAAATCAGCTAAAACTTTTTCACGCGATAGCCACCAATCTCTGGACCATACTCTTACAATAACCCAACCACGACTTTCTAAGAATTTGAAACGATAAACGTCTCTTTCCAAGATGCTTGTGCTCGAGTGGTAGGCGCGATAATCACATTCAACACCAAGAACGTAGGTGTTAAGCTCTCTATCAAATACGCCTAATGATAGTTTATAATCAGTATTTCCTAGGTTAATATCAACTTCATAACCTAGGTTCTCTAGAGCTTCTTTTATTTGAATTTCGTATGCACCTATCGGGTCGATATTAGTGTTAGTTTTGTGCATAGTAGAAAGAATATCTTTTACTTCTTGAGGCTTGTTTTCGGAAACCGCACGTACGTATTGAAGATATTTTTTTAGTAATTTTGGACCATTATTTTTGGTCGTTTCGGCTCTATCCAATTCTTCGGGCTCGATGCTAGTTACAACGTAAACCTTCTTTTTAGCACGCGTAATAGCAACGTTTAGTCTGTTTTCTCCGCCTTCGTTTGATAGGGGACCGAATTGTGCAACTACTTTATCATAGTCGTTTTTGGCATATCCAACGCTGAATATGATGATATCACGTTCATCACCTTGAACGTTTTCTAGGTTTTTAACGAATAAACTTGCATTTTCACCATCAACAATTCTGTTTCTTTCGTTAAATAGTTGTTTGCGGAAGGTTTGTGATTTATCTGCTTCGCTATCTAACAAATCCTCAATATATTCCTTTTGGTCAATATTAAAGGTTACGATACCTATGCTTTCGTTCATCTTGCGGTGATTAAGTATATTCTTTACAAGCTTTACTACCGCGACAGCCTCTTCGTGATTGTGTCTATTTTGCCAAGTACCTTTTACTTTGATTCTAGTAATAGGCGGTTCATTACTATCTTTTATAGTATTAGGCGCAATTTGTAGCTTATTTTCATAGAATGCCGCATTGGAGAAGTCTATCAGCTCGGCATATTGGCTACGATAATGATATTGCAAATGTACCGGATAATATCTTGAAGTAGCTAGGTCTAGTAGACTTTCAACTTCAAGAGCGGCTTGGGTAGAAAGGTCGTAATTGTTAGAGTAATCGCCGAAATACTTTTTAACAAATCCTGCAGTGGGGCGAAGTTGTTTGTTATCGCCGGCAATTACTATTTTAGTTCCGCGGTAAATACCGGGGAGCGCGTTTTCTATAAATATTTGCGATGCTTCATCAAATACAACCAAATCGAACAAGTCGCGTTTTAGTGGGAAAATAGTACTTACAACTTCTGGTGAAAGTAGCCAACAGGGGAATAATCTTAAGAGTAATTCATCAAAATACTCGAACATTATTCTTATTGGGCGTAAACCGCGTTGCTTTTGTATCTCATATAAGTAATCTTTAGCTCGAGGTTCGTTTTTGAAGTATTCGCTATATTCCAAGCTGAATTTACTGTTTGCAAGCGACTTAGAAATCTCTCTTTGGTCAGCTTTTAGAAGCAATACTCTATTGCGTAAATCGTCGAAGGTAACCGTTTTGGATAGGAATGGCTCAATATATCTATCCATTGAAATAATCTCGTGATATATTCTAATAGGAATGATTTTATCTAAAACGTTCTGCATTGATTCAAGACTTTGCTCGGAATTGAAATAAGCAAATTCTAGAATTTCTCTTACGTTACTACTTAATGCTTGTATTGCATTGTTCATATCACGCACTTTTACGTAATTTGATAGTGCATCGCGAAGTTTTATAAGTAACGATACGTTACCATTTATAAGACCGCCTATAGCAAGGGAATAACCTTCGTTATCTAAAACCTTATTTAACTTTTTGTATTCGTTTGTGAAATCTTCAAGTGCTTGTTTTGCAACGTTTAGGTCAATTTTTATATTATCGTAATATCCATTATATTTGGCTTGCAAGAATGGGAACATCGGCCAAAATGCAGGAAAATAGGATAAATGTAGGCACTTTGTAAGCGAGGGATGCTCGTAATTAGTAATTATGTGCGCTACTTTTTTAAGTCCGGCTCGGTCGGTATTACCTTTTTCTAGGTAGAAAGTGGTTAGATATCTACTATATGGGTATTTAGAAGCATCAAAAGGTACTATATTAGAAGATAATATTTCGTCTATTAAAGTTTGAGCCTCTTTTAGTTGGTGCATATCTATATCGGGAAGAATGTGAGAAACCATCTCGTTTTCTTTGATGGCTTTTAATTGTGATATAAATAGCTTTGCTAAATTTTTATCGTTGATAAGTCTAACGTTCTCGCTCAATTCCACGTAGTTGGAATTAACTATATTCGTCTCAATTAGCTTTTTATATAATTTGTGGTCTTTGGTGTCCTTGCCAATGTTATAGGAACCTGCATACATTTCTTGCAAGGTTAAACCAAAAGGCGTTTTTGTAAATAAAGTGTCGCTAATAGACTGCAAAACCTCTATTTCTTGATTGATATTACCCTCAACTTTTTTGAATTTTGCTAAATTATCGGAGTAATTTGAGGCAAGTGTTACCGAGTGCATTGTGCGAACTCTTTCAAAGAAAGCTAGTTTGTCCTTTTCAGGATTAGGTATTAGCATAGCTTTGTTATTTAGTTTTCCTAAACGTGAATAAACTACGTCAAGAGCTGCACGTTTTTGACTTATGACAAGAACGCGTTTACCTTTACAAAGGGCATCGCTGATAATGTTAACTATGGTTTGAGATTTGCCTGTGCCGGGAGGACCATAAATAACGACGTTATTTTCTCTATCAATAATCGACAATGCGTTTTCTTGGGCATAATCTAGGTCGTTTATAGAATAATAAGAGGGCGAAAGAAGATTTGTTTGACGTTTGCTTGCTTTCTTTTTTCTCTTGCGTTCTGCTCGTGTTTCTCTTTTACTTGATGGAGCTAACAAGGCATCTATAGCAGGGGTGGTTAAATTATTCTTTTCTAGAGAAAGATAGTCGTTATATATCGAGTTTGCTAAAGGGAATTTACCAATAACAGCATAGTTTCGGATTTCTAAACCATCTATGGGATTACCCGCAGAATCAAACGTTTGTAACGTCTTTCTTCTAACGTTACGCATCTTAAAACCATTGGAAATAAGGTAATCGATAACGTCGTTTGGGTTTTTGAAAATATCGTCTGATTGAGGGTCGAATTCTTGTATAAGCTTATCAATGCGAACGTTATGTTCTTTGGAATATGCAAGAATAAATGCCTTATTAAGCATTATAGGTTGATTGGGAGAAAGCGTTAAGGTTGCTTCGTCTTTTTCAATATGGATATGGACGGGGAAAAGCATTAGGGGGGCTTTTAGTTGAATGTCTTTGGATAAATTGCCAATAACAAAGGGGTATCCAACGTATAAGTCATACAAACCTGTTTCTTTTTCAACTTCTTCCGCTTCACGTTTTAGATATCTTAAATTGCTCATTTGAGCAGATATAATTTTGCTTGCCGGTTTTTGTTCAGCTTTGGGTTTCTTAACCGTAACGACTTCTTCGGTTGCTAAAACTTCTTGCTCTACAGGGGCAAGACGATTAACTTCCGACATTAGTTCATCCGTTTTGGTTGCTTGTTTTACGATTTTTGAAATAACCTTTTCGTTTATCAAGGAAAAGGAACGTTTTTCATGCCAAAGGAAGGATATGAAGTCGTCTGTGTCGTTGCGATTTTCCATAATGGCGCCGATATCGTAACTATATTTTTTTACTATGCCTTTAAGATATAAGCTACGATTAGAACCACTAATTTGGATAAAACGCTCTTTATACTTGCTATATATTGGATTCATATTTTCTCCTTATTTTGCCTATTTCGTGTTTTAGCACAAAATTACCTACTATATATTAACACATACGCGCGCGTTTGTAAATACACGCGCGAAAAAATTTCTACTATTAAATTTTTATAATTATGATTGCTTATTTTATATTTTTTAAACAAAAATTTAATTTTATAAATAAAATCAACGGCTAAAAATTGATAAATCCTTTCAATATTTGATATTTTATGTTAAAATATTTATAAGTATACGTCTACGGAGGTAATAATGAGTTACGCAGATAAAATTTTTGTCCAAAACATTAAAGATATTCTTGAAAACGGATATTCTGATGAGAATCTTGAGGTTCGTCCTCACTGGGAAGATGGTACTCCCGCCCATACCATTAAAAAGTTTTGCATAGTAAATCGCTATGATTTGCAAAAAGAATTTCCTATTATTACAGTTAGAAAGACCTTTTTCAAATCTTGTATTGATGAGCTTCTTTGGATATGGCAAAAGAAATCCAATAAAATCAGTGAGCTTAAATCAAAGATTTGGGATTCTTGGGCTGATGAAAATGGCACTATAGGTAAGGCCTATGGTTATCAATTGGGTGTTAAACATAAGTATAAAGAGGGTGAATTTGACCAAGTTGACCGTGTTTTATATGATTTAAAAAATAATCCTCAATCACGCCGTATTATGACTAATATTTTCGTTCATCAAGATTTACACGAAATGGGATTGTATCCTTGCGCTTATTCCGTAACTTTTAACGTTTCGGGCGATACACTTAATTGTATCTTGAACCAACGTTCACAAGATATGCTTACTGCGAACAATTGGAACGTAGTTCAATATGCTGTTTTACAACATATGATGGCACAAGTAAGCGGACTTAAAGTAGGTGAATTCGTTCACGTTATTGCAGATGCTCATATTTATGATAGACATATACCTATCGTAAAGGAAATTATCGAAAGAGAGCAATTCGAGGCTCCTAAATTTGTTATGAATAAGGACGTTAAGAACTTCTATGATTTTACTGTTGATGATTTCCAACTTATCGATTATAAAGCTACTCCTTTAGATAAACCTGTGGAGGTTGCTATTTAATGAAAACTATAGTTGCAGTTGATAAAGAATGGGGAATAGGTAAAAATAACGATTTACTTTTTCACCTTTCTCAAGATTTAAAATATTTTAAGGAAAAAACACTGGATAAAGTTATCGTAATGGGTGGCAATACTCTTCTCTCTTTTCCCGGTTCAAAACCTCTTCCTAGACGTACTAACATTGTTTTAACCGACGTTTTCAAGAGAGATGATTGCATCGTTTGCGAGACTTTAGAAGAACTTTCAAAAGAACTAAAAAAATATGATACTAATGATATTTTTATCGTTGGTGGTGCTATGTTCTATCGCACTATGATAGATTATTGCGACGAAGCTTATATAACTAAAGTTGACGAAGTTGGTGGCGCGCAAGTTTTCTTCCCTAACCTCGATGAAAAAGAAAATTGGGAAGAAGTTGAAAGTAGTGAACCAATAATTGATAACGGACATATTATACGTTTTACTAAATTTATAAATAAGGCAGTTAAGGAGTTTTAGAATGAATAAAATCAAAATGCTAAATCCTATCGTTGAACTCGATGGCGATGAAATGACTAGAATATTATGGCAAAAAATTAAAGATGTTTTGATTTTACCCTACGTAGATTTAAAGTCTGAATACTATGACTTGGGACTTCCGGAACGCGAGAGGACAAAAGACCAGGTTACTATCGATGCAGCTAATGCTATCAAAAAGTATGGCGTTGGTGTTAAATGCGCAACTATTACTCCCAATGCACAACGCGTAGAAGAATACAAACTATCCCAAATGTGGAAGTCTCCAAATGGAACTGTTAGGTCTATTCTTGATGGAACCGTTTTTCGCGCACCTATTTTAGTTGATGGAATAAAACCTTTGGTTTCTAATTGGAATAAACCTATAACTATTGCTCGTCATGCGTACGGAGACGTATATGCCGGTGTAGAAGCATACGTTCCCGAAGGTGGAAAAGTATATATTTCCCTTCCAAATGGTGAACAAAAACTCATTAAAGATTTACCTTCTGCCGGTATTATACAAGCTATGCATAATACGGATAAGAGTATATCAAGTTTTGCTCGTTCTTGTTTTAACTATGCAGTTTCTACTAAACAAGACCTATGGTTTTCTAGTAAAGATACTATAAGCAAAATTTACGACCATCGTTTTAAAGATATTTTCCAAGAAATATATCAAAATGAATATAAAGATAAATTTGAAGCGCTGGGTATTGAATATTTCTATACGTTAATAGATGATGCTGTTGCTCGTGTTATGCGCTCGTCTGGTGGCTATATCTGGGCTTGTAAGAATTATGATGGAGACGTTATGAGCGATATGCTAGCAACCTCATTCGGCTCATTAGCGATGATGACTTCCGTTTTAGTGTCGCCTGAAGGCAATTATGAATTTGAGGCTGCTCATGGCACCGTTACCCGCCACTATTATAAGCATCTAAAAGGTGAAGAAACTTCTACTAACTCGGTAGCAACCATTTTTGCTTGGACTGGAGCTTTAGCTAAACGTGGTCAATTGGACGGACTAGACGATTTGGTTGAATTTGCTCATAAACTAGAAAAAGCTACTTTAGACACCATAGAAAGTGGAACTATGACTAAAGATTTAGTAGGGTTATTCCATAAAGATGGAGTAGAAGCTAAAGGTGTTAATAGTTTTGCTTTCTTAGAAGCGATTGCTCAAAGATTGTAATATGAATATTATTAAAATCAAATATCCTCTGATGGATGCAAATTCCTATTTGTTATATTGGGAGGAAAGACAAGCTATTTTGATTGATTGTGTACCTCATTGCTTCGAGAAAGTTAATAAGCTATGTAGGAGTCTTGATAAATACGTTCAAACAGTACTTTTAACGCACGGACATATCGACCATATGGTGGACGCAATAAAATTTCAAAAAAGTGGTGCAAAGATACATATTGGATTCCACGATAGGGATAAACTGCATACCGATAAAAATCTAGCTAACCTATTGGGTATAAAATATGAACCAACCAATGCAGATGCTTTTTTGTATAATAATAGATATTATTTTAATAATCATCACGTTGACGTTATCGAAACGCCCGGTCATTCAGCAGGCAGTGTATGCTATTATATTGAAGGCGTGCTATTTACGGGTGATACTTTGTTTAGAGGTACGGTTGGAAGAACTGATTTTGAAGACGGGGATTACAAAGCCCTAATGGAGTCGTTAAAAAAGCTTAAGAGCAAATATCCTTCCAATATTCCAATTTATCCCGGTCATGGACTTGAAACAAACTTCGAAATAGAAGAAAAATATAATCCCTATATTAAAGAATTATGATAATTAGTTTTGACTTTACAAATTTACCAAGCTATATGAACGACGTGCCCGAAGTAATTCGGGCATTTTCTCCATACTTGATTCTTGATTCAAGTGATATAAGTGCAAAAATGATTATTGAAGAAAGTGATGGAAATATAAAAGTAGAAATACTTTCAGAAAAATTAGGTGATTTTAAAGTCGATAAAGTTATTCCTTTTGAGTTAAATTCACTAGAATATAAAAGGCTTGCAAAGAGAGAAGCCAAAAAGCTTTTATATATCTTTTGCAACAAAATTACAGGTATAGATTTACCATATGGCTCTCTTACCGGCGTTCGCCCTACAAAGCTCTATTATGATTTAATCGGTAGCTCTAGCAACATAAAATCGCTATTTACTAATGAGTTTTCTGTTGAAAATAGTAGGGCAGAACTCATAGAAAACGTTGTAAATTCTCAAAAGGGGATTTATTCCACAAAATCCGGTGAAGTGGATATATTTGTTAATATTCCAATATGTCCGACAAGATGTAAATATTGCTCGTTTATTTCTACTGAATATTCTAGGGTAAAAAAACTAGTCCCACTTTACGTTGATTGTGTTAAAAAAGAAATTCTTGATATAAAACAATACGTTGAAAAAAATAATCTTAAGGTTAGGAGTATTTATTTTGGAGGTGGAACGCCAACGTCGCTTTCTAGCGAACAACTAAGAGAATTGTGTTCATTGTTCGATTATAACGTTGAGTTTACCGTTGAAGCGGGAAGACCCGATAGTATTACGTTAGAAAAGCTACAAGCACTAAAAGATAGTGGGGTAACAAGAATTTCAATAAACCCCCAAACTTTTAAAGACGATACTCTCGTTTTATTAGGTAGAGCTCATAACACGGAGCAATTATATAAAGCTTATGAGTTAGCAAGAAAATTTCCGTTCGACATCAATATGGATTTGATAGCGGGCCTTCCAAACGAGACTTTTGATGATTTTTGCGACACTTTGCATAAAACCGTTGCCCTAAGCCCCGAAAACGTTACGGTACATACTTTATCACTAAAACGTGGTTCTACTTTGAAAACCGAAGGCTCGGAGAAAACAATGGATGGCAGTATAAAGAAAATGGTAGATTATTCTATTGATTTTCTAACTAAATCAGGATACGTTCCATACTATATGTATCGTCAAAAAAATATGGCTGATGGTCTAGAAAACGTCGGCTGGTCTAAACCTGGAAAGCAATGTATCTACAATATTGACTATATGGAAGAAACTACAACCGTGCTCTCGGCAGGAGCCGGTGCAATGTCAAAAATCGTTTATCACGATAACGGTAGAATAGAAAGAAATTGCAATCCCAAAGGCTTCGAAGAGTATCTAAGGCGAAAAGGTGCTCTATAAATAAAATTTTATATATTTATTGCGAATTTTGCTTTACATTTTCGCAAATAATATGATATATTATTCAAGCAATTTACCTGACCCTCGGTTTATATGCAATTTATAATCTGGGAGACAGGCGGATTAGCTCATTCAAAAAGGAGTAAATTACTATGAACAAAGAAGTAAAACAACAAATTATTGCTAAGTATGGCAGAAGCGAAAACGATACCGGTTCACCCG
Source organism: Clostridia bacterium (assembly GCA_017403145.1). Taxonomy (GTDB): domain Bacteria; phylum Bacillota; class Clostridia; order Christensenellales; family DTU072; genus Stercoripulliclostridium_A. Next base: position 244,530 of record JAFQOO010000005.1, on the reverse strand, counting down.
AAGTTCAAATCGCTCTTATCACTAAGAGAATTGAAGAACTCAACGCTCACCTCTCAGTCCACAAGAAAGACCATCACAGCCGTCGCGGTTTGCTTAAATTGGTAGGTCAAAGAAAGAATCTTCTTCGTTACCTTATGGAAACTAACATTGAGAGTTACAGAAGCCTTATCGCAGAACTCGGAATTCGTAAATAAGTATTATCGGGGTGGCACTTTTGTCGCCCCATTTTTTTTGATAATACGCTAAATTTTGGATTTAATATCAAAAAATATATTGGTTTCCGCGGATGGAAACAGGAGGAAAAATGAAAGATAGTAGAATTTTTAAGACAGTTATCGGCGGTCGTGAAGTAAGCGCAGAAATAGGCGGATACTGCTCACACAGTAACGGAGAAGTTTTGATGCGTTGTGGCGATACCGTTGTTCTTACCAACGTAACTATGTCTAAATCTGCTCGTGATGGAATGGATTATTTCCCTCTAGGAGTTGATTTTGAAGAGAAAATGTATGCAGTTGGTAAAATACCCGGCGGTTTCAAGAAGAGAGAAGGTCGTCCCGGTGATAAGGCAATTTTGACTTCACGCCTTATTGATAGACCCATTCGTCCCTTATTCCCCAAGGGCTTATATAACGACGTTACCGTTATTGCTACCGCACTTAGTGTTGATTACAACATTCCCCCAGAAGTATTTGGTATGCTAGGTAGCTCAATCGCTCTTTCCGTATCGGATATTCCTTTCAATGGACCTACCGGTAGCGTTATGGTTGGTTACGTTGATGGTGAATACATTATTAACCCCGATAGCGCACAACGTGAAGTATCAAGATTAAATCTTGCTCTAAGCGGAACTAAAGATGCTATTATGATGGTTGAAGCTGGTGCTAACGAACTAACTGAAGAAGAAATGCTAAATGCAATTCTATTTGGACACGAAGAAATAAAGAAAATCGTTGCTTGGATAGAAGAAATTCAAAAGGAAGTAGGTAAGCCCAAGAAACAAGTTGAACTTTACCACGCACCCGAAGATATCGAAAAAGACGTTAAAGCATACGCACAAGATAAGATTAACTATATGTTCGATACTCACGACCGTAACGTTCGTGAAGCTCGTGAAGAAGAAATCACCGCTGATATCATGGCTCACTTCGAAGATATTTATCCCGATAACAGACGTGATATAAACGATATTCTTTATGCAATGAAGAAAGAATGTGTTCGTGCTATGATAGCTGATAAAGGCATTCGTCCCGACGGTCGTGGACTAACCGATATCCGTCCTATTTGGTGCGAAGCTGGTCTACTACCTAGAGTACACGGTTCAGCAGTATTTACCAGAGGTCAAACACAAGTATTAACTACCGCAACTCTCGGTACCATTTCCGAAGCTCAAAAGCTAGAAGGTCTTGATGACGAAGTATTCAAGAGATATATTCACCACTATAATATGCCCGGATATAGCACCGGCGAAGCAAAGCCCTTGCGTAGCCCCGGTAGACGTGAAATTGGACACGGTGCTCTTGCAGAACGTGCTCTTGAACCCGTACTTCCAAGCGAAGAGTTCTTCCCTTATGCAATAAGAACTGTTTCCGAAGTTATCAGCTCCAATGGTTCTACCTCTCAAGCTTCAGTTTGTGGCTCTACTCTTGCTCTTATGGATGCAGGCGTTCCGATTAAGGCTCCCGTTGCCGGCGTTGCTATGGGTCTTATTAAAGACGACGTTAATAATAAGCTACACATTCTTACCGATATACAAGGTATCGAAGACTTCTTCGGCGATATGGACTTCAAAGTAGCCGGTACCGAAGAGGGTATCACCGCTATCCAAATGGATATCAAGATTAAGGGTATCAATCGTGAAATCCTTACTCGCGCTCTTGAACAAGCAAGACAAGGCAGATTACACATTCTTGGTAAGATGCTAGAAGTTCTTCCTGCTCCTAGAAAGGAACTAAGCAAATGGGCTCCTAAAATCGTTTCATTTACAATAAATCCCGATAAGATTCGTGAAGTTATTGGTAGTGGTGGTAAGACCATCAATAGCATTATCGAACAAACGGGTGTTAAGATTGATATCAGCGACGATGGTACTATCTTTATCGCGTCTAGCGATGCTGATGCTATTGCTAAGGCACGTGGCATAGTTGAAGATATCGTTCGCGAATACGAAGTAGGCGAAGAATTTGACGGTGAAGTTGTTAAAATTATGGAAAACGACAAAGGTCAATTCGGCGCAAGTGTAAAAATTGCATCTAACAAAGACGGTATGATTCATATCAGCAAACTTTCTAAAGAACGTGTTGAAAAGGTTACCGACGTTGTTAACGTAGGCGATAAGGTTAAAGTAAGAATCATCAAGATTGATGAAAAACAAAGAATTGACCTTAAACTCATCAAAAAATATTAAAATCCACATAAATACATCAAATGGAGGCAATAATGCAATACACTCACGAAGTTGAAAAAATGTGTAAGGTAAAACAGGGCCCTAACCACGGTCCCGCACCCATTCCTGAAGAAGGAAAATGGATTAAGTCTAAAGAAATTAGCGACATTAGCGGTCTTACCCACGGTGTTGGCTGGTGCGCACCCCAACAAGGCGCTTGCAAGCTTACCCTTAATATCAAAGAAGGTATTATTGAAGAAGCTCTAGTTGAAACTCTTGGTTGCTCCGGTATGACTCACTCTGCAGCTATGGCAGCAGAAATTCTCCCCGGCAAAACCATTCTTGAAGCTCTCAATACCGACCTTGTTTGCGACGCTATTAATACTGCTATGAGAGAACTCTTCCTCCAAATCGTTTACGGAAGAAGCCAATCTGCATTTAGCGAAAATGGTCTTTCTATCGGTGCTGGTCTTGAAGACCTCGGTAAAGGACTCCGTAGCCAAATCGGTACTATGTACTCAACCAAAGCTAAGGGTGTTAGATACCTAGAAATGGCAGAAGGTTACGTTACTCGCATTGGTCTTGATGAAGATGGCGAAGTTATCGGTTACGAGTTTATCCGTCTTGGTCAAATGCTCGAGCAAATCACCGTTAAGGGCGTAGAGCCTGCGGAAGCACTCAAAAAGTGCACCGGTACTTACGGCCGTTTTGCAGACGCAGTTCGCAAGATTAACCCCAGAGTAGAATAGTGGAGGTGTAATATGGAAATTAGATTTGAAGGTTTTGATAGAAGAATAGATAAAATCAATGCATTTTTAAATAGTATCGGCGTTAAAGACCTTGCTGAAGCAAAGAGCATTTGCGACAATAAAGGTATTGACGTTGAATCTATCGTAAAGGGCGTTCAACCAATCGCTTTTGAAAACGCTGTTTGGGCATATACCATTGGCTGTGCTAACGCTATTATTAAGGGCGCTACTAAGGCTGCAGACGCTGCTGAAGCTATCGGTGCTGGTCTTCAAGCATTCTGCGTTCCCGGCTCAGTTGCTGACACCCGTAAGGTTGGTCTTGGTCATGGTAACCTAGCTGCTAAACTTCTCCGCGAAGAAACTAAGTGCTTTGCATTCGTAGCTGGCCACGAATCTTTTGCAGCAGCAGAAGGTGCTATTGGTATCGCTCGTTCTGCTAACAAAGTTCGTAAAGAGCCTCTACGCGTTATCCTTAACGGTTTAGGAAAGGATGCAGCATATATTATTAGTCGTATCAATGGATTTACTTACGTTGAAACCGATTATAACCAATTTACCGATGAGCTTACTATCGTAAGAGAAAAGGCTTATAGTAACGGAGAAAGAGCTAAGGTAAGATGCTATGGTTCTAACGACGTTAACGAAGGCGTTGCAATTATGATTAAAGAAGGCGTTGACGTTGGTATTACTGGTAACAGCACCAACCCCACTCGTTTCCAACACCCCGTAAGTGGTACCTATAAGAAATGGTGTCTTGAAAATGGTAAGACCTATTTCAGCGTAGCATCAGGTGGTGGTACCGGTAGAACTCTTCACCCCGACAATATGGCTGCAGGTCCTGCTTCTTATGGTATGACTGATACTATGGGTAGAATGCATAGTGATGCTCAATTCGCAGGTTCTTCTTCCGTTCCCGCTCACGTTGAAATGATGGGACTTATCGGCGCAGGTAACAACCCCATGGTTGGTATGACCGTTGCTGTTGCTGTTGCTATTGAAGAAGCTAATAAATAATTGATTATCAAGCAATTAGAAACCATCGGATAACTCCGATGGTTTCTTTTTATAATAAATTGTAATATCATAGATTTTTATATGATTTTAGTTGATTTTTTTTGTATTCAATTATAAAATAATATAGTAACTTATGCTAATGTAGCACAGTAGGTAGTGCGGTTCACTCGTAATGAACAGGTCGCCGGTTCGAGTCCGGCCATTAGCTCCAAAGACCCATATGGGTCTTTTATTTTTATAATTCTTTTAGTTGTATATGCATAAATACTTGCAGTAATAATAATTGAATTGTAAAATAAATAGTAGAAACAATTTTAGGAGTACGTTATGTTTTTAGGTTATGATAAAAAACAACTTGAACTTAATATAAGTTCTTCTAGACTTTTAAAAGAATTGCTTCCAAACGAAGTTAAAGTTAATTTGAATGGAGTTCAAGAAGTTGAGAGAGCTTTGGACAATCCAATTAGCGCAGATAAGCTCGAAAATTTAGTTAAGGCAGGTAATAAGGTTTGTATCATAACAAGCGATATAACGCGTCCTATGCCCTCAAAAATATGTTTGCCACCCGTTATTGATAGACTTAATAAAGCAGGGATAAAAGACGAAGATATTTTGGTTGTGTTTGCTCTAGGTTCACATAGACCTCATACGAAAGAAGAGATGATATATCTTGTTGGAGAGGAGGTTTTCAATAGGGTAGAATGCGTTGACTCGAATCCCGATAAATGTATTAGAATTGGCACAACCTCGAATGGCACCGTTGTCGACATATTTGATAGAGTAGTTAATAGTGATTTTATAATATGTATGGGAAATATCGAGTACCATTATTTTGCTGGATATAGTGGTGGAGCTAAGGCAATTATGCCCGGAGTATCAACGAAGGAAGCCATTAGACAAAATCATAGAATGATGGTTGATAGCGAAGCTTATGCCGGTAACCTAAATAGTCCTGTAAGAAAAGATATAGAAGAAGCTGGTAAACTATTGGGCATTGATTATATATTGAACGTAGTTTTAGATGAACATAAAAATATAATTTATGCTTGTGCAGGTGATTCTGTCTTAGCACATAGGGAAGGTTGTAAATTTTTAGATGGGTTATATTCTGTTGATATATCTGAAAGAGCTGATATCGTTGTTGTAAGTGCCGGTGGTTATCCCAAAGACCAAAATATGTATCAAGCACAAAAGGCTCTCGATAATGCTAAAAATGCTGTAAAAAAAGGTGGCATAATTATTTGGTTAGCCTCTTGTAAGGAAGGTTTGGGAAGCGTTGTGTTTGAAGAGTGGATGACCACTAAGACTCCTTCTCAAATGATAATAGACATTAAAAAAGATTTTAAACTAGGCGGACATAAAGCTGCTGCAATTTCTATGGTGTTAGAAAACGCAAGGATTTTCTTGGTTTCCGACTTGGATGAAAATCTAGTTAAAGGTATCCATTTAGAGCCATATAGTAGCCTAGAAACTGCTTTTGAAAGTGCTACAAATATACTTGGTGAAAACAGCAAAGTGTACGTTATGCCTTATGGTGGTTCGACTTTACCCAAGGAGAATAAATGAATTTTAACGATTTGCTAAGCTTGCGAAAAGATAGAATTTTGATAGCATCTCATAGAGGTGTTTCGAGTGCTAATATACCTTGTAACACCCTTGAGTCGTTTTCGGTTGCACTATCACAAGGTGCTGATATCATTGAACTTGACGTAACAAAAAGTATAGATGGTGAATTGTTTGTATTCCATCCTTTTATGGATTTTCCTCATTTAAGAAAGTTGATTCCATTACAACTTAAAACTGCGAAACAAATTAAACGCATTAAATACGTTAACAATGATTTAACAAAAACTCAATACGGAATTTCTACTCTTGATGAAGCTTTAGAGTTTCTAAAAGGTAAATGTATTATTAACGTTGATAAGTTTTGGAATAATCCACAATTGATAGTTAAAAAATTGGATTATCATAATATGCGTGATAGTGTAATTATTAAAAGCTACTATTCTCCCAATAAAATAAATATTGTTAAAGAGATTGCTAGTGATATTCCATTTATGCTAATGATGCGTAATAAAATAGGCGGAATAGAAAAAGAACTACTTTCTAAAGGTGTAAATTTGGTCGCCGAAGAATTGATTTTTGATAATTTAGAAAGCGACTTGATTTCTAATCAGCATTTAGATTTTTTACATAGTAACAATCTTTTAGCGTGGGTTAATAGTATTGTGTATAATTATAAAGACATTATATCTGCAGGTTTAACCGATGATAGGGCAGTTCTTGGAGAAAAAGATGAAGTATGGGGATATTTTAAAGAAAAAGGATTTGATATCATACAAACAGATTGGGTCAAAGAGTTACAAGAATATTTAAATTAAAAAAAGAACCTAATAGGTTCTTTTTTACTAAATATCGTCTTCGACCGGTTCTATTGTTTCAACGGGTTTAAAATAATAATAGAATTTTAAGCAGTGGTCAATATCTGCACGATTACATAATAGCGGTCCAGGTCGTTTTAATTTTAGAGTGCCTATAGCGCACGCACAATATAATGAATAAATGGGGTCGGAGGTAATCCTTTGATTTACGTAGGATACGAAGACCGTAGTATCTAAAAAAGCATAGTTTAGGTTTGGTTTTTCAACTATACGTTCTTCAATATAATTTCCATTTTTATCTAGTACGCATACTATATCTCTTTTAGTTATTATTATTTCTTGCGCGCCCCAAGATTTTATTATCTCGCAAGCTTCTTTAACGTTGGTTTTGCCGGTTAAGAGCTCACTTTCTTCGCAAGTGAATTTAATATAATGACAATAGGGGATTATTTCTTTAATGTTGTTGTCTTCGGTATAAGTCAATAATCCTGTAGTATTGTCTACTTTATTTATGAATGCCGAACCATCAAGAGCGACGTCCCCAAGTTCAGAGCATTTTTTAATTAAATTTAAGTCGTAATCTCCAATAGCACCCTCAAGAAATACGTAATTATATGCACTAACGTTTGGTAAATTAGCTTCATTGAAAGTCGTCGTTCTTAAATCATAATATACAAATGCTTTCTCTTGTGTTTGATTGATTTTCTTCAATTTTATAGTTAAACAATGTGAGTTAGTATCATTGTAGTGGAATATTTTGGAATTTTTTCCATTTAGATAATCTAGCATAAAAGAATCTTCATCGGAAAATTTGGTTACCAATGCAACGTAAGAATTGTTTGATGCACAAGCACTATTTGCATAAATAAGTGGACCACCAATACGTTCTTCAACGTTATCGAGGTAGTCTTCATAGTATTGTTTAGAAATAATTCCAAAAATGACAGAATCAAATTTTGTTTCTTTTGGAAGTACGACTTTCTTTCTTTTTACGTTCATTTTATAAGTAATACGTTTTCAATTCTTCAACAGAAATTATTCTTTCTTGATTTTTAAAGATATCGTTTTGAGTAAATGGACTTAGGTGAGTTGCAAGAATAGTTGTTCCGCTTTCTTTAACAATTTCCAAAGCCCATTCAGCACCCATATGAGGTCCATTAAAGCCTATAGGCTTTGAGCAATCGGCTAGTAAATAATCACTTTGTTTAGCTAAGCTTATGACGTTTTCGCAATACTTAGTGTCCCCGGTTATACCCAATTTTTTGTCGCCTTCAATTAAAACACCAAAATTTATTACCGGATGACACATTTCCATAAAAGATAGCTTTAGGTTCCCAATATTAACTATTGAGTTGCCATCAATATGGGTTGTAATAAAGTGTTTGTTTTTAAACAATATTTTCTCATATTCACAATTTGTCAAATGTGTATATACGGGAACGTCTTTGTTCAAATCATCAAGCAAGTATCCCATTGGTAATAAATCGGAGGTGTGGTCGAAATGTAAATGAGTTAAATAGATTGCACTTAATTCATTTATATCTATAGCAGAGATAAGTCTAGATAAAACACCAGAACCACAATCAACTAAAATTTTTGTTGAATCCTGTTCAATTAAATAACCGCTACAAGCAGTATTTGCACCATTAGGATAGGGACCATATTTTCCTAAAACCGTTAACTTCATAAATATTTTGCCTTTTTTGAGTTTGTTAATTAGATTATATATTGAATGCAAAAATAATGCAAGTAGCAGTTTTGATTATTACGCGCGTACGCCTTTTTAAAATATAAGTATTGACTTTTATAATTTTATAATGTAATATTAGTATAGATTATAATGTCTAAAGGTGTACCTGTATGCGCAAATCACTAATTCTAACAATATCGATAATTTTATTAGCTATCATTATGATGACCTTTGTTGCTTGTACGATAGATGAATCAAACAAGTATACGCTTGAGCTGGTCGAAAAGGACAAAGAATATTTTGAGTTTACAGTTGGTGAAATAGATTGGAACCAAATTTCTTTTTACGTTTATGATAGCGAAAACAATATTCTTGGTGAATTCGTAGCAACCGAATCAATGGTTGCAAGCGAAGATTTGGAAAAAATCTATTTTGCCGGTACTAAAACGATTAGATTGCGTTATCAAGGTGCAGAATTGCTTGTTACTTTAAAACTAAATTCACCGGTTACCATTAGAGAATATACGGTAGTTTTTGATGCTGGTGAAGGTGCATTTATAAATTACGAGGGGCAACCCAACGTATTGACTATAAAAGAAGACGTTTTGGAAGCAATTCCCACACCTGTAAGAGATGGATATGAATTCTTAGGATGGTATGAAGACAAGCAAGGTACGGGTGCAAAAATAATAACTCCATATACATTGAAACGTAATTTAAATCTTTTTGCAAAGTGGTCCGATGAAAGAAAGTATAACGTTTCTTACGTTGTTTATGAAGATGATAGACGCAAAGAGAGTCTTGATGGCGTTTATAACGTTGAACACGGAACGGACCTTATTTTATATAAATATTCAGAAAAGATAGGTTACACTTTTGACCGTTATGAAATTTATAATTTAGACGATACTAACGCCCAAGTTGTAAATATAAATTATGACGTTAATGCTAACGAGTATACGTATGGAATTTATGCAAATTTAGAAATAAGATTGCGTTATTCTACTAAAATGATAACTCTTACTTATATTTCTGATGCTTGGGCAGATGGAACAATAGTAGGTGGTGTGGAAATAGTAGGCGGTGTATATAGAACGCAAGTTCCTTACAATACCGTATTGCAAAAGAATATACTTCCTGTACCTAGTTTGCCCGAAAAAGTAGGTTATGATGGTACTTGGATTGACAATGCTACCTCCCAAGAACCCATATACAATAAAGCAACGGTGGACTTGTTGATTACTGCAAAATATGATATTAAATCATATTCAATGTATTTTTACGATGAAGATAATAAGATAATTGCCAATGCAACAAGAACCGTTCCCTATAACACTTTTATCGACCAAGAGCCTATTGTTCCGGATAAGACAGGGTACAATGGTGTTTGGAAAGTAACCAATCGTGGCTATAATCCCAATTTTGGTGAAGGAGAGCTTATAGAATTCCCCTTAAAGCAAATTGCGATGGTAGAAGACGTTAACGTATATGCATATTATACACCCAAAGTCTTTAATATAAACTTCCATTATCGTATGGATGGTATGGACGAAAACGTTACCGATACTTTGAAATATGAATATGGTGAACGTATACCCGCTATAGATTTAACTCTCGATAGAGAGATAGATGGCACCAATTATCCAGGATATGATGGTAAATATTATGAAATTTTGTGGTATACTTCACCTACTTTATCGAAGGAGAAGAAAGCCACTTTCCCAGTTGACGTTGTAGATAATGCTGACTATTACTTCGATTTGGCAAGACGTCCATATAAAGTAGAGTTTAGATTGCCCGACGTTGAATATCTAAAAGACGTTGAGTTTAATCCAGAACCTATCTACGTTGAAGTTGGTAAAGATGTTGTTCCTCCACAAATAATTATGCAAGGATACGAGGTAGTTGCTTGGTATTATTATGAATATGCACCTATGTACGATGCAAACACTTCTTATACCGCCGGTGATTACGTATATTATGAGGGCTCTTATTATTCTGCTATAAGAGATTCCGTTGGGATTGCACCCACCAATAATGCATATTGGATGATTGGCGCACAAAGAGTATGGTATTCGGTTGAAGAATATGCAAATGGAATTCCTGTTGATGATTTCCACGAGTATAGTGAAGATGCGTTCTACGATAGGGCGTTCTATGCTTCGGTTGATGTTAAACAATTTAGCGTATCCTTTAACAACTTGACTATATCACAGGGTGCTGATGGCTATTCTTATGATTACACATTAATAGGCGAACCTCAACTTATCAATTATGCAACCGTAGGAATTACAGCTCCCGATACATTGGTTACTCCGTCATATCCTGATGGTACGGAAGGTAGGTTTATATTTGAAGGCTGGTATACAGAAAGCAATTTTGTTACTTTGCCTGTCGATTTAGCAACTTTGAAGATTACCAAAGACGTTACTTTATACGCAAAATGGTCTGATGAATGGATTGGTACCGAAGGCTTGATATATGAAGCTGACGATGTTGATAATCCTTCAAGTTATACCGTCGTTGGTTTTGAAACAACTCTTGCCGAGTATTCTCACGTTACCTTACGTATTCCCAATAATTATAAAGGTAAGCCTGTTGTTGCAATAGCTGACAATGCTTTTGCCGGTTTTGATAAAACGTTATTTATCGACGAAATTATCATTCCTGCAAACGTTGTTACTATTGGCGATAATGCATTTACTGCTTGTTATTCACTACAAAAGTTTAACGTTGAAGCCAATAATAATTTTGTAGTAGACCAATATGGTGTATTGTATTCAGTAGACAAGTCGATATTATACTCGGCTATAACGATACTTTCTGATAGTGAACTTAATAGTTACGTAATACCGAGTAGTGTTGTTAAATTGAGGGGTGGAGCTTTTGCAAACCTTACCAATTTGAAAAATATCATATTTGAAGAAGGTACCATATTAACAGAAATTGGTGCTTATGCATTTGATGGTTGTTCAGCACTTTCATCATTAAATATTCCTAACAGCGTAGAAACTATCGGTGAATATGCATTTAGAATGAACTATTCTTTAGCTACCATTCAAATTGATAAAGCAAATTCGAAGTTGATAAAAGTAGGTGAGGGCGCTTTTGAAGACTGTCTAGATGCATTGACCGTTGCTTATAATAATAACGTCGCAACATACCTTATGCTCGGTAACGTATTGATTTCTTACGTTGGTGATGAAGTTGATTTGGTACTTGATAATAATATTGTTTCTATTGCAGATGGTGCATTTAACAGAAATTTGACCGATAATAATGCATCTAACTATCAATTGGCTAGATTGACGGTTGGAGAAAATTCAAATCTAGTGTATATTGGCAATAAAGTATTCCTAAGTTGCGGAAGTCTCAAAGAAATTTCTATTTTAACCGATAGTAAGGTAGAAATTGAAAACGATTCATTCAATGGTATCGCATTGTCTGCAAAACTATACGTTAACGAAGATTTGCTAGATGAATATGCTTCAGATGATAATTATTTAGTATTTGGCAAGGATAATATTTTAGGAGCCTAGTTTTAATGTGTGCATATAAAGCAAAAAAGGATAATCGTAAAGATTCTAAAGTTCCAAATCTTTACGATTATCCCATACATAAGCGCCTTGCGGATTATAAAAAATATCCACAAGACGTTTTGTGCGCAGTTAAGTCTAGCTTTAATTTAGAAATTAGTCTAGATTCCTTGGTAAAATTACAAAAAGCATTAGAGGAAGACCCAACGCCATTTGAACTAAAAGTTATAAATAGCTATTGGTCGTGTGGTAAAGGTCATTATAATCGAAAAATATCGGAAATTCAAATTTGTTCCGAAAATCCTCACGTACAAAAAGCACTTGAACTTTATAACGATTTAAGAGACTTTAATAACAAAACCGATAAACCTCGTACCCTCAAAGACGTTTCTGAAATGGGGTTTGTATCTGAGCAGAAAAATGGTATTCAAGGTGTCTTTAACACCTATGGCACAGCTCAAATGCAATGTGATGGTTATGATAGCGGAATTAAAAGCTATTATTATCTAACTTTAAATACAATTTGGTCAACAAATGGCATTATAGCAACCAATCGCTCCATACTCAATACAATTTCTGCGGGTGCTACCCCTTTAGGTGCAATTTATAAAGAGTTTAATGGTAATCGTTTTCAAGATAGATTGGAATTTTCTAAATATATAGATTCTTTGGAAATACCTTGTTATGAGTGTCCATCTAAAGAAGATGATAATACTCGTAAAGCAATAACGAAAGTATCTATGCTTGGTTATGCCCGTAAAAAGGATATCAATTCTGCTATTTTTGCAAATAATGAGCGAATTATACTCGTAAAACCTCGCTTTAATAGTGGCAGTGTTAAAGACTTTTACGCACTTTCTTCCGATGGTTTGAATGGTTATGCTTCAAGATTGATATGTTGTAATGACGGTATAATAAATTCACTTATAGATTGCGTAGAAGGCTTTGATATCAATATGAAAGATATTCCATTAGGGGATAATTCTTTAGAAGACTTTTTGCTTTCCCCCAATATGGATTACGTCATAGTTTTTGCTAAAAACAAGCATTTGAGTTTATTGAAAGACCTTTTGAAGAGCAAGGGCTATGATTCTTATCCAATAGGTAGAGTATCGCAAAATAAATATTATAGACTTATAAACGAAGACGTGGAATTGATGCGTTTACCTTGTGATATTACAAAGTACCATATACACGATTATAGTATATTTAGAATAGTTGATACCTATAGTGATAATTACGTTCCACTTTATAAAAATTTTGAATATGAAAAAATAGACGATTATTTTAGAAAAAATCTTGCCTTAGGTCGTTTCTATTCAAATAAAGTTTTAATAGGCGTTAGCTCTGCTAAAACCATAAGTATGCCTTTAGTTGGTTGCAAGCAACTTACTCCTATGCAGGTATTACCATTGAAACCATCATTAGAAGGGTTTGATGATGAATGTGTTTTAATGACTTCTAACGTTAACGTTAACGTCGGGAAAAGTGATTTTGAAATTACTATCAATGCAGTTGTTTCGGCACTAATGAAGTTAGTCGTGCAAGGTGTTCCTCTTTGTGATGCTGCTATAAGTACCAATTTATTATACGACGTTGCAGGTAATAGATTTGTTAGAGGGGCTGCTTTGGCAAAGAGTCTTGCTTGCCTTTATGCACAGCATATGCTTTCGGTAAGTACAATGGGTAGCTCTATTGAACTTATGCACGACTTAAACAGCAAAGGTATCGTTGCAGATATAACCGCCATTGGTACTACTTCAATTGATAATTTTATCAATAATTCATTTAAAAAAGGCGATAAATTATATCTTTTTAACATTCCGAGAGATGATTATAATATTCCCGATTTTAAGTACGTGTTAAAACTTGCATCACAAATAAATATGAACATAAACGTCGGGAATATCTCAGCAGGACGTGTTATAGAGTTTAATATTGCCGATGCTATAATCAAGGGAACCGCCGGAGATAATTTAGGGTTTAGCTTTGCAAAAGTTGACGAAACAACTTTTTCTAAAAAAACAGGTGATATTATACTTGCTGTTAACGACGAATGGGATGTCGATACTTTTAATGGTGTTTATCTTGGTGTTGTTGACGATACCGGTATAATCAAAGGTGCCGACGTGGAAATATCCCAAGAGGAAGTTGAAAGAATAATTTCACGTTATCCTTTTGAAAACAATCCTTATTTGCGTTTGCCGAAAGTTGAACCCAATCCTCAACCCGTTGATAAATATCTATCCAATAAATTGATTATCAATGCCTTGATACTTCATAATGATGATACTTCGGAAAAGGTTTTTGCGAAACTATTAAATGATTTATCTTTCAAAGTATCTTCCGTTAAGATACCGGATACAGGCAATATAACACAAGGTTTTGCAGTTAAATTGCGTGAGCAAATCGTTCACACGGATTTACTAATTTGTTCTGGTAAATCTTTTGAAAATTCTACTCACGATGGCTTTTATAACGCCTTACATCATCCTATAGTTCTCGATGCCTTAAATGAACATTTATTTAGTCATAATGGCTTGATTTTAGGCACAGGAGAGGGCGCAAGGGCGTTATTGGAACTTGGTTACCTCGCTTGTGGTAACGCGGAAATGGGCAAGCCCGTTAATTTAGAATTGACGAATAATTTGTCGAACGAAACCTCTGCTAAGATACCGAGAGTAATTGTAGTTAATAATCATTCTCCGTTCCTCAAGGACTTTGATATGAATTATAAATATTTAACCGCTTCTGCTGGAGCAAAGCTGAAGTTTACTTGCACCGATGAAGTTAGACGAGTGCTTGCGGGTAGGGGGCAAATAGCAATGCAATTTGTAGACTATTTGGGTTATCCAACGATTATATACCCCGATAATCCTTATGGTTCCCAACGTGCAGTCGCAGGTATGACCTCACCGGATGGTAAAATTTTGGGATTGTTCGTTCAGCCGGAGCTTACAATAAATATAAGAGGGGAAAAATCTCTTCTTGAACAAATACTTATCTCAGCAAAAGAATATTTTTTATAAGGGTGATATTATGTTAGATATAATAATTATGTCTTTAGCAATAGTAATAGCGGTAATTACTGCAGTATGGTCTTCTTTAATTATCGTTAAGATTTTGCGCTTAAAGAAGCAATTCAATAAAGCAATAGTTTTAGTTCCTCTATATAAACGTAGCAAATGGACCTATTTTAGCGTTTCTTTGCTTGGTCTATGTCTTATTGCCGATATAGTATTTATGGCTGTTTTAAAGGCATATTTGTTGTGTGCTTGCATTTTGGTAATCATTGTAGCGCTTATTACTCTAATAATTTTTATGATGACCTTAAAATGTGCAGTTTTAGATAGCGGTATTGTTATACCTTATAAATTTATTGATTGGTCAGTTTTCTACGATTATCAAATAGTAGAAGACACCATTTTCTTCTGTGGTGACAAAAAAGGCTTTGATACTATGACTGCTGCATCAACCAGATTAACATTTGATGAAAATAACAAAGAAAAATTGATACAAATTCTCGACCAATATAAACTCAATAAATAATGGATATCATTGGTAAAAGTGTTAAAGTAATTATAGATAGACCTTTAGGCTCGGTCCATCCCAAACACACTGATATTTTGTATCCAATAAATTATGGATACGTGAAGGAATATATAGGCGGTGATGGCGAATATCAAGATGCCTACGTTTTAGGCGTTGAAGAACCTGTAAGCAGCTTTGAAGGCGTTGTTATTGCTATAGTTCATAGAACTAACGATACGGAAGACAAATGGGTTGTTGCACCTGAAGGAATGTTCTTTACTATAAGTGAAATAAAAGATAAAGTATTATTTCAAGAGCAATATTTTGATTTCCAAATCTTAGATTAAAAAAAGCCCCGAACTTTCGGGGCTTTAAAATTTATATACAAGTTATTATTTATTTTTATAAAGGGGAGTAAAGTTGACTAAGAAAATAATTACGTAAGCAGCCCACATTGGTAAACTTTCTATAAATCCATTTTTGCCCCATATAATTAGTGCAATAACGATGCATAGTAAAAGCGCGCCAAAAACAATAGTTGTAATAAAGTATTTTTTGTTCTTTTCCTTTGGGAAAACAAGGAATAAAATTAGTGCTATTGCAAAGAATAATGCAAATGATAATGCTGTGCCCCAATGAACAATCATTTGTAATCCGAAAACTCTGGTTGAAGGAACGTGTACACAAGTCATTATACATACAACGCCAAGTGCCATACAAACGTAACCAATGATTTTAACTTTATTGTTTTTAAATTCATTATGTAAATACATATAGCAAAGGTTGCAAGCTAATGCTGAACCCGACGTTACACCCCAAAATTTGAATGCTAAAGGATATTTTAAACCGATTTCGCTAGCAGTTCCACTAGGAAGGAAAGGGTTTTCCAAGAAGCCATATACGGTAAAATATATAAAGCTTACAACTAAGAGAACTAATGATGAATATTTAAATATTAGTTCTTTAATTTTGTTATTGTCTTTGTTTTGTATTGAATTGTTTTCTTCAACGTTATTGTTTAAGTAGTTTTCTTCCATAAATAGTTCTCCTTATATCTTTATTTTAACATCATAATTTGAATTTGTAAATGCTAATATGCGTTATTGAAAAAAATATTAACGTATGGTAAAATATTAGAAAAGGAGAACGAATATGAGATTTGATTTAAACGGTGTTTGGAATATTAAGAATATTACAGATGATACTAGTTCTTTTGAGGCAATTGTTCCTTCAACCAATTATAATGATTTATTAAAGAATTCGCTTATACCTGACCCATTTTATAAAACTAACGAAGCAGAAACGCTTTGGGTAGGGGATAAAGACTGGTGTTATACTAAAAGTTTTATAATTAATGAAGAAATATTTAGTGAAGAAAGGATAGATTTGGTATGTGATTGCTTAGATACTGTTGCAGAGGTATTTTTAAACGATAATCTTGTTGCTAAAACTTATAATGCTCATATAGCTTATAGGTTTTCTTTAAAGAAATATGTTGTTTTGGGAGATAATGTTTTAAAAATAATCTTTCGTTCACCAAATAAATTCGCAAAAGAGGAAGCTCAAAGAGTAGGTAAAAAGCACGTTGTAACGGGTCTTGATAAAAGAATATTTATTAGAAAAAATCAAAGTCATTTTGGTTGGGATTGGGGCCCTGAGATTCCGTACGTAGGTATAACTAAAGATATATATTTAGATTATGGTTGTGCTCAACGAATTACTGATTTAAGTATAACCCAAGAGCATATAGATAACTACGTAAATTTGAACGTATATTTTAACGTTGATGGAATTATCAATACAGACCAATCTATATACTATACTATAAAAATAACCGAGCCAAATGGTAATTTGATTATAAAATCAGGGTTAGCATCGTTTACAAATAAAAGAACCATAACTATCGATAATCCACAACTATGGTGGACCTATGAATTAAACCCTATAGATAATCAACCGCTGTACAACGTGGAAATCTTACTAGGAGAAGAGGGTTCAATTGATAAAAAGAGCTGTAATATAGGTCTTAGAACTATTGTATTAGATAGGGAGAAAGATATATTTGGTTCTAACTTTAGATTTATACTAAATGGAGTACCAATTTTTGCAAAAGGAGCTAATTGGATACCTGCAGATAGCTTTGCCGATAGAGTGGGAGTAAAAGAATATGAGTATTATATAAATTCTGCTATAAATGCAAATATGAATATGATAAGAGTTTGGGGTGGGGGTTTCTATGAATCAGAAGAATTTTATAACCTCTGCGACCAAAAAGGTATATTGATATGGCAAGATTTTTGTTTTGCTTGTCGTCCTTATCCATTCTTTGACGAGCAATTCTTAAACAACGTTAAAGAAGAAATTGCTTATAACGTTAAAAGGATATCTCTACATCCTTCTTTAGCATTGTGGTGTGGTAATAACGAGCTTGAACAAATGTTTAATACTTGGTTTTGGCAAAGTGCTTTTGTTAAAGCAAATAAAAAGTTCTTTTGGGAAGAATTGGAGCTTGAACTTCGTAAATATGATACCCAAACAGCATATATACCCACATCACCCGTTGGTGTAGAATTTAACAAAGCGGTATCTAGTGATAATCACGGCGACAACCATTTATGGATAGTTTGGCATGGTTTACAAGACGTAAAATATTATCGCAAACGTAAGACGAGATTTTGCTCTGAGTTCGGTTTTGAATCTTTGCCAGATTTAAAAACAATTGAGAAATTTGCTGATAAAGAGGATTATTCAATAAACTCCAAAGTGTTCCTTGCTCACCAAAAATGTATGCTAGGTAATCAAAAGATGGAGTATTATATTACTTCTCGTTTTAGACTCCCTAAGCACTTTGAAGATTACGTATATCTATCACAAGCTTGTCAAATGGACTGTATCAAAGATGCTACCGAATTTTGGCGTAGAAATAGGGATAGGTGTAATGGCTCGCTATATTGGCAACTAAACGATTGTTGGCCTGTATGTAGTTGGTCTAGCATAGATTATTATGGTAATTATAAAGCTTTGCAGTACCACGCAAAACACTTTTTTGCACCTGTATGTGTATCTTTTGAAGAGGATACTAAGAGTGTTAAAGTCTTTTTGATTAACGATACTTTAGTGAATAAAAAAGTCAAAATGGTACTCAAGATTGTAGATTTCAATGAAGGAATCATAGAAAAAATAGAGAATAGTTACGTAATCAATAACTTGACAACTTCACTTGCCTATGAAATGTCGATGAAAGATATTAAGAAGAAGTACAACGTTAATAATGTTGCTCTAGTTTGTGATTTGCTTGATGAAGATAATCAATTGATTAATACGAAAACTTTGCTATTTAAGTATGAAAAATATCTAAATTTACCTAAGACCAAGATTTCTAGTAATGTAACTATTGAGGATAATAATATTGTTATTCGATTGAAGAGTGATAAATTTAGTAGGCTTGTAAGGGTTCACGACAAAGTTTCTACAAAACCTTTTAGTGATAACTGGTTCGATTTAGTACCGGGTGAAGAAAAGGTAATTACTTTGCCATATTACGATGGTTTTGATTCAACTAATTTAGAAATTTGCTCGTTCGTTGACGTGGAACCTAAGGGTAGCAAACTATACGATGCTTTTATAAAAGCTAAGTTTATACTCAATCCTGTTAATTTAGCTATATATCTTGGTCAACCACAATCTCATTTTGATTATAAAGGATAATTATGAATAAAGAACAATTAAATAAAATAATTGAAGTAGTACCTAGCACTAGACAAAAAAGTATTCAAAGAGAAAACTTTAATGCTTTTATTCATTATGGTTTAAACACATTTGCTGGTAAAGAATGGAGCGATGGTACTTTGTCCCCAGATATATTTAATCCTTCAAATCAAGACGTTGAACAATGGGTTAAAGTACTAAAATATGCAGGTGCTAAAGGCATAATATTCACTGCTAAGCACCACGATGGATTTTGTATGTGGCAAACGGATACTACCGAATATTCGATAAAAAACAGCCCATACAAAGAAGGAAAGGGCGACGTCGTTAAAGAGTTAGCTGATGCTTGCAAAAAATATAACGTTAAATTAGGATTATATCTTTCACCGTGGGATAGAAATAGTAAGTTTTATGGTACGCCCGAATACGACGATTATTATTGCGCACAGTTAACCGAACTATTAACTAAATATGGTGAAATTTTTTGTATTTGGCTTGATGGTGCTTGTGGCGCTGAAAGTGATGGCAAAACGAAACAAGAGTATGATTTTAAAAGGTATTACTCAATTATAAGAAAACTTAGTCCCAAAACTATAATTTCTAATTGTGGACCCGACGTTAGATGGGTAGGTAATGAAAATGGTACTGCTCGTAAGTCGGAATGGAACGTTATACCTCGTTTGATTACTAGTGAAGAAAAAGTAATGGCTAGCAGTCAAACTACCGAAAAGCAAAATATGAAATTATTGAAAGAAAAGGATATTTTAGCAAAAGATATAGGTAGTAGAGATTTTCTTTCTAAATTTGATGATTTCGTATGGTCGCCTGCAGAGGTAGACGTTTCAATTAGACCGGGTTGGTTTTACCATAAATCACAAGATTCTAAGGTCAGAAGTGTTAAAAATCTTATGCGTATTTACGTGAATTCTGTTGGAGGTAATAGTTTGTTGCTTTTGAACGTACCGCCGGATAGAAGTGGTAGAATAAACGACGTTGACGTTGAAAGATTGGTTAAGTTGGGTGATAGAATAAAATCTTTATATTCCAAACAGATTTTTATTGCTAAAATAACAGCTCCTGAACACGAAGGGGCAAATAAAATACGTAACGTACTTAATTATACTTATAACAAGAATAATTTTGATGCAACTAGTTATTATACCCCTCGTGAAGAAAGCGATGTTTATGAAATAAAGTTAAATTTTGATAAACCATATAAAGTAGATAAGATGCGTTTGGTAGAAAACGTATGTTTTTCTCAAAGGGTTGAAGAATTTAAGATATATAGTAACGTCAAAGGTAAAAAGATTTTGTTATATAATGGTACTACCATTGGCTACAATAGAATCGCTATTTTTGATAAAAGAGTAATAACCGACAATCTAACGATAGTTATAAATAAATGTCGCGCTAAGCCCTATATTGAGTTTATAGGGGTATACGAAAGTGATGGTTATAATTTAAAAGCCCCTTTATTCAAGAGGCTTCTAGACAAATAATTATTGGATTGGACTTATAATCAAACTTGCTATATTCGGCAGTTTTGGTTTAAGGTTGTTCCAAACGTAATCACCTTTATTTATAAAAGTAATTTGGTTGCTACCTTTTGAAAGATAAACGTATATAGTTTTTTCTTTAAAGTTAAAATTTGAATATGTATTTGCAAAATAAATGGTATCGATATCGGTGCCATTTATCATTATTGAACTATATCTTTCTACCAATTTTACGTTGTATGCGTGATTTCCTTCCGTTTGTATTTGAGAATAAAGCGTGGTTAGTGCATAGTAGCCATCTTTTTCAACGTAAACGTTAAAATCAATAGGGTAGTTGCTAGGCACGTCTTTAAGATAGTATCCCGTAGGGGATAAATCGTTTTTTACTAAGTATCCTGAAGAGTTATCTGCAAATTCTACCGAATATATGATACTATCGCCATTGTTTGTTTTGCTAACTATAAAATCTTCCATCGTCCCTTCAACCACAAGTAAATTTATACCATATTCTAAATATACGCGACCTAAATTTGATTGGATTGAAATGCCATTTACACTATTTATTTCTACGTTGTTTGGATATGAATAATAACCGCTCTGTGGAACAACTATCATATAAATATTTTCATCTTTATTTTTTAATTGTTCGCATATATAGGAGTTAGGATAATCTTCATAGCCTGATGAAAGATATTTTACGTCCATAAAATCTATAGTAAATACACCAAAATCATATTTAAACGTAACGTTATGTTCACCTTTAGTAAAATATGTATTTATAATGTATTCGCTTGATGAATGGCTTGTTAAGGTGTTGGGTAAGTTGTGAATTTCTTCTTTACCATCTATTGATACTTTTACTCGAGAATTAAGTCTTACGTTACCAATGGTTGGGTTAGATAAATATACTAGCTCTAGAGCATAAAGTCCGTCTTTTTCTGCTTTAACGTTAAAGGAAACGTTTCCTCCTCGTTGTACCTCAATTCCGCCGCCACTTGAAGCATATCTAATGTCGTCGTATGTGCGAATTCTAGCGTTTGAATAGGTTGCATTTTCTCCTTCATAACGAATAGGGGGTTCATATTTCTCTACTGAATTTGCATATATTGTTTCGCTCGAAGGATAAACCTTAATTTTATATGCTCGAGAAGTCGATATTTTACCGAGCTTAATAACCGATGAATTGTTTAGGATAGTGCTTTTACCTTTTAAAAGTTTTGTTCCTCCTAAACTAGGTGCTGTGAGTCCTTCGAAGTCCAAATACTCTATTTCATAAATTATGGATTTTGCGTTTTTAAATATTTCTAAAGAAGTGATTTCACTAAGCTCTATTTTTGATTTACCTTCCCCACCGCCACATATTATAGTAATGTTTTCGCTATCAGAGGTAGTAATTGCACTAAAATAGGGGATAGTTTTATCGGATTTTGTTACTGGGTAGGTTGTCCCTTGCATTTGTGAATACCAATGATATAGCCACCAGGCAGACGTTGGCATATTGTTGCTTGCACACAAATCATTCATATTGTTTGGTAGTCGCCAAAAGGCTAAACACCCATCGGTATTTGTTTCTTCAAAGGATGCTAGGTATTGTAGCATATTTCCGGGCGTGCCTATGTCTTTAAAAGTACCATATTCGTCGATTATAATTCTAATTTCATCTAACCCCAGCTCTTTTTCTATCTTTCGATAATCCTTTACCGTGTCGCGTATACCATAGGTAGAATACCAATAGAGCTCGTGCCAAATCATTACGTCAGGAACGCAGTAGTTTTCAATACAATAACTAAGGAACTCTTTTATTAGTTCCGAATTATAATCTGTATAAGCAGGACCGCCGACAGGAGCTCCGTTCGTTTTCTCTTTAATAAGATTAAATGCATCTTTAAAGGCATTGTAAAACTTTACTCTATTCGTATATGAGCTAAAATTACCATACCAAACCCCGTTGTTCATTTCGTTGAATGGTTGATATATAAATTTATCGGAGTGTTCTAAATGTGTAATCGTATCTATAACATTAGACATAGTGTCTAAATAATTTTCTCTATAAGAATAGTACCAATCGGGATAGATATCTTGCATATATATTATGATATTTTCTCCACCATTTTCGAAGAAATAGCCCGAAACTCTTGCTAAATCACCCGAGGGATGTTGCAACCCATTTGGTACTCGTGTTGCTAATACTTTTGGTGAAATGGCATATAACATATTTCCATCGGGAATATCAGGTTCTGCTAAACCATATAGAAAGCCTGTAGCTCCGTGGGTTATTTCGTCTTGGGGAGTGGAATAATCAATCGTCAATTCCGATTTGTATACGCCACTAAAAAGCTCGTTGTCAATTGCGCAAATTGTAATTACGCTAAAAAGTGTTAAAGATATGACTATTAGTAAAGTTGTTAATCTTTTCATTTGTTATTGAATATGGAAGAGAAAAATGAGTTGTGGTTACAAAATAATTATAGTTTTTCTAATAGTTTTTGTCAATATCGATTAGTGGTTAACCTCTTTAAATTTTTTATAAAACTTTATTAAAAAAGTGTTGCAAAATATTATTTCTTATGCTAATATAATTTGCGAACTGAATTTGCGATCGTGGCGGAACAGGCAGACGCGTACGTTTGAGGGGCGTATGGGAGACCGTATGGGTTCAAGTCCCATCGATCGCACCAAGAAGACAAGTCGTAAGACTTGTTTTTTTTATTACTTAGATACAGTTATATGGTATATTTATAATCTTATGTTTAATGAAAATCTCGAGAAATAGTTAAATACCCAAGTTGCAATATTTATCGTACTAAATGTGATGTTTTTTGTTTGGACTTTGTGGTTAATGTATTGAATATGACGTTTAATTTTGATACGCTTATTAGATTTTGTTATTGAAAAATTTATAATAATATATTAAAATTGTTATATGAGAAGATTAACAAATATTATAGTCTTAATTTTATTTGTTTTTTGTTTTAGTGTAACTGCTTTAGGTTGCACAAGAGGTGATATAATGGATTTTGTACCCACGCAAGAAGCCTTAACTAATAACGTAGTAGTTCACGACCCTTCAATTTTTTATGATGAGGTTACCGATAAATATTATGCGTTTGGTTCTCATTTTGCGGTAGCTTCTTCTAATGATTTGATTACTTGGAAGCAAGAGGTCAACGAATATCAGCCGGAAAAGTTATATGGTACTAAAGATTTTAGAAGTATTTTAGTTAAATCCGATGAGTTCAACGGTAGGGACGGAGGTATAAATTCTACTTGGGCGCCCGACGTGATAAAATATAACGATAAATATTATATGTATTATGCTTTAACGACTGCATTTGGAAAGGGACAGTCTTGCATCGGCAGAGTATCGAGTGATAATATTTTAGGTCCATACTCGAATGAAGAAATGCTGATATATTCACACGATTTATGGTGGGAAGAGCCCAATGCCATTGACCCGGAATTATTTTATGATAAAAATGGAAAGTTATGGATGGTTTACGGTTCTTATTTTGCCGGGATATACGTTATAGAGTTATATAATAGTGGAGAAAAGTTCGGTTTACCTATAGAAAATGGGTTTGGTAAAAAAATATGCTGGGATGGTTATTCTAGCGGAGTAGAAGGTCCGTTTATATTTTATAGTGAAGAAACAGACTATTTCTATTTAATGGTTAGCGAGGGCAATTTGGCAAGCAATTATAATATGCGTATTGCCCGCAGTAAAAATCCTGATGGCCCTTATCTTGACCAAAATGGATGCGATATGATTACCCCGAATGGTAAAGGTAATAAATTATCCGGTAATTATAGATTTGATGATGAAGCCTATGGACACGTAGCACTTGGACACAACTCGGTGATTAAAAAAGATGGAGAATATTTTTGCGTATATCACGAAAGATACGGATATGATAAATATATTTATCAAGACTATTCACTAAAGGTTAGAAAGCTGTTGTTCAACGCCGATGGATGGCCTATGCTTGCACCAAACGACTATCTTGGTGAAGAATACGTTGTAGCAGAAAATGGTCAAATAAGTGGCGAATATGACCTTGTAGTACATTATAAAGAGACCATAGACGATATGGCTGAATCTGAAAAATACGTATTTAGTCAAACGGGTGCAATTTTAAAAGATGGAATAAAGGTTGGTAATTATCGTTATAAGAAAGAAGGTTATATTCGTCTTAAAATTTACGACGCTGTGTATGAAGGTGTTGCTATACAAAATTACGTGAAGTATATGAGTGCTAACACTATTTCATTAAGCTGTATTTCTACCGAAGGCGTACCATTATTTGCTAATAAAATTATTGCTTTGTAGCAAATCATATTACTGCACTTGTTCCGCTAAAGCGAACAAGAGAGTATTCTTGTCGAGCAATAACAAAAAAATCGGGCGAAAACCCGATTATTTGTTATGGTGCGGTCGACAAGGTAACTCGATAGAGTAAGAGATATATTAGCTATACCTCAAAGTTTAATAGCAAGTAAGTTGTTATATTATTGATACTGCTCGTATAATTTGCAAGCAAATTACTGCACTTGTTCCGCTAAAGCGTACAAGAGAGTATTCTTGTCGAACAATAACAAAAAATCGGGCGAAAACCCGATTCTTTGTTATGGTGCGGTCGACAAGATTTGAACTTGCATGAATTTTACTTCATAAGAGCCTGAATCTTACGCGTCTGCCAATTCCGCCACGACCGCACATCGCCAAATTATTTTATATCCTATTAGAACGTTTGTCAAGTTAAAAGTTATTTATTGGTTTTTAGTTGGTTTATTTCTTCAATAAACAACTAAATAACGTGCTTACAAATACAATTATGAATACTAGTAATAACATATGGAACCCCTTACTATTTTATATTCTTAATTATAATAGATTGTTCTGCTTTAGTAAATAGTATAAAAATAGGGTGTAACCATTACGTTACACCCTAAATATCTTATCTATGGACCTAGTTTGATTTATGCATTTGTTTCGTCGTTTTCGTTAGCTTCTTCGGTAACGATTTCTTCTTCAGCGTTTTCAATGTTTTGTGTTAAACCCATTTTTTCTAACTCTTCCTTTTCTTTTTGACCTAGTTTATTTGTATTCATTGAATTTTTGAATACGAAATAGGTGCAGTATAGGTATTCGGTTACCATATTTATAATCATAGTAGGTGCAAGAACTAGATATTCGTTCCAACCGCATAAGTCTTCTAGCGCCCAACTCCATAGTGCCGATAGGGGAGTAAACACTAGATAGAATGCTGCAACCTTGAGCATAGCGATTGGTATATTGTTTGCCGATTTAAAGGTAAATTTACGATTGAATGTAAAGTTCCAAAGAACCGATAGGACTACGGAAATTATGTACGCCCAAACGTATTCTAATTTTGCTACTTCAAATAATAGGGTACAAGAAGCAAATTGTATTATTCCAGCCGATGCAGAAAATAATACGAATTTTATAACCCTGATGATTTCGTTTTTACGTTTTTGCTTGATTTGAGCAGGAGTTAAGGTTTCTTGTTTGTTAGTTGCTTGATTTTTTACTTCTTCTGACATAACAGTCTCCATTAAAGTTTTATTACACATAGATTATAGACCACAATTTTAAAAAAGTAAATACCAAATCTTGTAAAGTTGCATATTGATTTTTTGTAAATCCTATTATATAATATAGATACAAGGCAGGCATTATGAAAAAAGTAACCAAAGCAATCATCCCGGCAGCAGGCTTCGGAACAAGGTTTTTACCAATTACCAAAGCGGTTCCCAAAGAAATGTTGCCTATACTAGACAGACCTAGCATCGATTACGTAATCGAAGAGTGTCTATGTAGCGGTATTACCGATATATGTATTGTTATTTCGCGCGATAAAGAAGCTATAGCTAAATATCTTTACCCGAATAACGAGCTTGAGTCTGCGTTAATTAAAGCCGATAAACGTGAAAAGATTTCACTTATAAATAAATTTAAAGACGTCAATTTTACTTTTGTTCTTCAACCCGAAATGAAAGGTACTGCTAAAGCAGTTGAACTATGTAAGAGTTTTGTAGGCTCCAATCCTGTTGCTGTCCTTTTCCCCGATGACGTTATTTATAATCCCGCAAATCCCGTTACAGCTCAACTTATAAAAGCCTACGAGACAACGGGGGCAACTATAGTAGGGTGCCAAAATCTCGCTCCCGAGGAAGCTATACATTATGGCGTTATGGTGGTAAGAGAACAAAAGGGTAAATACGTTTTGATAGATGGTTTCCAAGAAAAACCTTCTATCGATAGTATGGCTTCCACGATTACCTCTTTAGGTCGTTTTATATTAACGCCGGAAATTTTCGATTACATAGAAAAGACTAAACCTGTTAAAAATGGGGAAATATATTTACCGTCTTCTATAGACTTACTTGCTAAAGATATGCCCGTGTACGCATATATGTTTGATGGTGTACGTTATGATATGGGCAGTAAATTTGGTTTCCTTAAGGCAAATATTGAGTTTGCTTTACGCGATAGAGAGTTAAGAGAACAACTAATCAATTTTATAAAAGGAAAATAAAAATGAACCAATATAGATTTACTAGCGACGCAATTAAAGTGCTTAAGAAAGCGCAAGAATTTGCGGAACGTTTAAAACTAAAAAGTTATGCTACCGAACATATATTAGCCGCAATGGTAACGGTGGAAGATACTTATGCTTATGATATTTTGAAACAATACAAGGTTGATAAAGAAAGGGTATATCAGGCTCTAAATGAATATGCCGGTAAAAATTATAACCCCGTTTTAATACAAAGCCAAGTAGAACGCGTTTTTACACACGCCTATGCTCAAGCAACCAGAAACGACGATAAACTTATCGATACCGACCACTTACTTCTTGGTTTGATGGTCGATAAAAGTTGCGCTGCTGCTAAAATACTTGCCGAATTTAAAATATCATCAAACGACGTCAACTATATATCCGAATCTTTCCACGAAATAAAAGACGAGGATGATACCACCGAGGACAACATTGATAACGAAGTTGACGTGTTTGGATTTGATAAGCTATTTAACGATTTATTTAGCGGTGGTTTCGGTTCGAAAAATAGTAGTACACCATTTTTTAAATTCGTTGCATCCGATAGTAAGGATTTTAACGATTTAATGAAATCAATAAATGCACAAAAAGGACCTAAGGCTAATAAACCTAATAAATCAAAACCCGAAAATAATGATGATATTAGTGATGAATTGAAGGCTTTTGGTACCGATATGACTGCCAATGCTAAAAACGGAAAGTACGACCCTGTAATCGGTAGAGAAAAGGAAATCGAACAAGTGCTACGTGTTCTTTCGCGTAGAACAAAGAATAATCCATTGATTATCGGTGAACCCGGCGTAGGTAAAACTGCTATAGTAGAAGGACTCGCTCAAGCAATTGCCGAAGGCAAAGTACCTAATATTATAAAAGATAAGCGAATTTTTGCTCTCGACGTAGGTTCTTTAGTCGCCGGTACTAAATTCCGTGGCGAATTTGAAGAAAGATTTAAAAATATGCTCAAAGAGTTAGAAGATGATAAAACTATACTCTTTATCGATGAAATGCATATGATTATGTCGGTAGGCGACAACGATGGCGGTGCTACGATTGCAAACCTACTTAAACCTTTGTTAGCTCGTGGCGATATACCTACAATTGGTGCAACTACGATTGACGAGTATCGTAAACATATTGAAAAAGATGCTGCTTTAGAGCGTCGCTTTAAGCCTATAATGGTCGACCCTCCGTCAGTAGAAGATACTATACAAATCTTAAAGGGAATTAGGGACAAATATCAAACCCACCATATGGTGCAAATTACCGACGATGCCTTGGTCGCTGCAGCTACTTTAACGGATAGATACGTTGCGGATAGGTACTTACCCGATAAAGCAATAGATGCTATCGACGAAGCTGCATCTAAAATGCGTGTAAACGCAATGGTTATGCCCACGGAAATCGTTGAACTTGAGAACCATCGTTCCATTCTTAATGATAGTATACAACAAGCAACCAAAGACGAAGACTTTGTTAAAGCAAATACGCTAAAAGGTGAACGCGATAACGTAGACGCTCAAATCAAAGAGTTAAAACTAAAGTGGGGTAACGATATTACTTCCGGAGTTTTATCGATTGGTGAAGAACAAATTGCCGAAATAGTTTCGGAATGGACAAATATACCTATTTCTAATCTAACCGAGGAAGAAAGCATTAAGCTTTTACAACTCGAATCGGAACTAAAGAAGAGAGTTATCGGTCAAGATGAAGCGGTAAGCGCTGTTGCTAGGGCTATAAAACGTTCTAGAGCAGGGTTAAAGGACCCCAAAAAGCCCATCGGAACCTTTATGTTCCTAGGACCTACGGGTGTAGGTAAAACCGAGCTAACCAAAGCTCTTGCCGAAAGTATGTTCGGCGACGAAAATATGCTTATTCGTATCGATATGAGCGAATATATGGAGAAGATTAACGTTTCTCGTCTAATTGGTTCTGCTCCCGGTTACGTTGGTTACGATGAAGGTGGACAATTAACCGAAAAGGTAAGAAGAAAACCATATTCTATTGTCTTATTCGACGAAATCGAAAAAGCTCACCCCGAAGTATTCAATTTATTATTACAAATTCTTGATGAAGGTAGACTTACCGACAGCCACGGTAGGGTAGTATCATTTAAGAATACCGTAATAATAATGACTTCCAATATTGGTGCTAAAGATATACTCAAAATGAAGAGAGTAGGCTTTGGACAAAGCATTGAAGCTGCAAGCGATTACGAAAGTATGAAAGAAAAGCAACTTTCTGCATTGAAAGATGCTATGAATCCCGAATTTATAAATCGTATCGATGATATTATAATATTCCGTAAGCTCGATAAACCTTCTCTTGAAAAAATTGCAGGCATTATGATTGGTAAAGTTATCGATATCTTGAAAGAAAAAGGTATTAAGCTTAGCTATACCGATGCTGTTTTACAATATTTGTTGGAAAAGGGCACCGACCTTGAATATGGCGCTAGACCGCTAAAGCGCGCTGTTCAAAAGATATTCGAAGATAAACTCAGCGAAGAAATCATTAGCGGACGTATTACTAACGAATCCGACGTAACTATCGACGTCGTCGACGGTGAAATCGTATTTAATAAAAACTAACCAAAGGAGGTACTTCTATGCGTATCGAACTAATTTCAAAAGGCTACAATGAAGGCAATCGTCTTGTTTCCGTTATCGA
This sequence comes from Clostridia bacterium, assembly GCA_017403145.1. Lineage (GTDB taxonomy): Bacteria > Bacillota > Clostridia > Christensenellales > DTU072 > Stercoripulliclostridium_A. The sequence continues at coordinate 214,794 of JAFQOO010000005.1, read as the reverse complement.
GAAAAAACTTTCTAGATTTGATAAGTATTTTTCAAAAGAGGGAGCAGCAAAAATCAAACTCTCCACCGTTGGTAAAGATAAGTTCACTATGGAAATAACCATCAGTGTTGGTGGCGCACTTGTTAGGTCAGAAGTAACAAGCGACAATATGTACGACAACATCGACCTAATTATCCCCAAACTAGAAAGACAACTTTCGAAATATCGTGATAGAATGCTTTCTAAGCAACCCAAGAAGGCTCTTCCTCTTAAACTTGACGAGGAAATTGCTCCCGCAAAAGAAAAGCCCGGTAAGGTTGTTAAAGTCAAAAACTTTGATATTTCTATAATTACCGTTGACGAAGCTGTTGCTGAACTAGAATTACTAGACCACGACTTCTACGTATTCGTTAATGCAGAAAATAACAAAGTATCCGTTGTTTACAAGCGCCACGATGGTGATTATGGTCTATTGACTCCTGAATATTAAAATTCAATATGAAAGTAGGTATATCTACAGCATCCTTTTTTCTTAAATCTGAAACAGAGGATACGTTAAATATACTAAACGCTATGGGCGTTGAAGTATGTGAAATTTTTCTAACTACCTTCCGGGAATACCGGAAGGAGTTTGTTGATATGCTACTTGAGCGCAAAGGAAAACTTGACATACATAGCATACATACATTAAACTTACAATACGAGGGGGAGCTTTTCAATGCTTCCCCCCGTACAAGGGAAGATTGTGAGTTCTTTTTTCGTCAAGCGGCAGAAGCTGGGGCTAGGTTAAACGCCAATTATTATACCTTTCACGGTCCACCTAGATTAAAAAGAACACCTTACAACATAAATTATGATTGGATGGGAAAACGACTAAAGGAATTAAATTCCATTATGCTAGAATATGGCGGACGTTGCCAAATAGCATACGAGAACGTTCATTGGACTTTCTTTAGTAATCCCGAATTTTTTGAAAAGTTGAAAGAAAAGGTTGACATAAAGGCAACTCTTGATATAAAACAAGCTATGCAATCGAAAATATCGGTTGACGAGTATATTAAAGTTATGGGAAAAGATTTAGTTAACGTTCATCTTTGCGATTACCATAATGATGGAAGTTTAGCTCTACCGGGAAAAGGGATTGTAGACTTTACTGATTTGTTCCGTAAGTTGATATCAATTGATTATGATGGACCGCTACTTATGGAACTTTATGCAAGAAATTACGATAGCTTCGACGAAGTATATAGAAGCTACGAATATTTACAAAAATGTGTTATAGAAGCCCAAAAAGGCTAAAAAGGAGACCAAATGAAAAAAGAATACACATCTATTAAGTTTGACTACAATAACATGATGTCTACCTACGTTGGTGCTGAGCAAGGTATTACCGATAAAGAACTTGCAGGAACCAAAAATCTAGCTGTTCAAGCTCATACCTATTTTAAATTGAACCGTGGTACCGGTATGATGGGCTGGAGCGAACTTCCTTATAATCAAGCAGAAGTTGTAAAAGATATTATGAATACCGCTAAAATAGTAAGACGCAATTGCGATGCGTTCGTCGTTTTAGGTATTGGTGGCTCTGCTCTTGGTCCTATGGCTGTTTTCCAAGCTCTTTGCCATTTGCGCCATAACGAATTGAAGCGTAATCAAAGAAAAGCTCCCAAATTCTACGTTGAAGACAACGTTGACCCCGAAAGAATGGCTTCTCTTCTCGATATTCTTGACCTTGACAAAACCGTATTCAACGTTATTACTAAGAGTGGTTCTACTTCCGAAACAATGAGCCAATATCTTATTATAATGAATATCCTTAAGGAAAAATATGGTGATAAGGCTAACGAACACATTATTGCTACTACCGATGCTAAAAATGGTAACCTTATTAAAATCGCTAAGAAAGAAAATCTTAAGACCTTTATTATTCCCGATGGAGTTGGTGGTAGATTTAGTGAAATCTGTCCCGTAGGTCTTTTCCCTGCAGCTGTTCTTGGTATCGATATCAAAGAAATGCTCAAAGGCTGTGCTCATATGGATAAGCTTTGTCGCAAATCCGACATCAAATCAAATCCTGCACTTGCCGCAGCAGCATTACAATATCTAGCAATTCAAAAGGGCAAAAATATTAGCGTTATGATGCCTTATGCAGATTCCTTAAAACTTATGGCAGACTGGTATTGCCAACTATGGGGCGAATCTCTTGGTAAAGCTGTAAACAATAAAGGTGAAAAGGTTTACGTTGGTCAAACTCCCGTAAAGGCTCTTGGCGTTACCGACCAACATAGCCAAGTTCAACTTTATACCGAAGGACCTTTTGATAAGGTTGTTACTATTATCGGCGTAGAAAACTATCGCAAAGAAGTAGTTATTGCAGGCGGTTGCGAAGATTTCCCCAGCGTTTCATTCTTGAGTGGACATACTCTAAACGAGCTTATTACCTCCGAAATGTATGCTACTGAATATGCTTTAACAAAGAATAATCGTCTAAACAATATGATTACTCTTCCCGAAGTAAATGCGCATACTATTGGACAACTTATGTTCTTCTTTATGCTTGAAACTGCTTATATCGGTGCTATGTTCGATATCAATACCTTTAACCAACCCGGCGTTGAAGAGGGTAAGAATGCAACCTATGCACTTCTCGGCAGAGCAGGTTATGAAGAAAAGGCTGCTGAATTAAAAGCACGTCCCCAAAAGAGCGAAAATTACATTATCTAATGTTAGAAATTAAAGATTTACATCAAAGTTATTTTTACGGAACTAATGCCTTGAATGGCATTAGTTTCGTGCTTAATGACGGAGAAAAATTGGCGGTTTTGTCTAAAAATGGTGGGGGCAAAACATCTCTTCTAAAATGTATAGCTGGACTTTTTCCTTCATCTAGCGGTAGTATCATTCTCGATGGAAAGGATATTACTAATCTAAAAGTCAAAGATAGGGGACTAAGAATGGTATACGATGACGGAGGTCTTATAAGAAATCGTTCCGTCTCTTTTAACTTGACCTATCCTTTAAAATTACGCAAGATTCCCAAGAGCGAGAGGCTTGGAATTGCCTATCAAACCGCTAAAGATTATGGTCTTGAAGCCTTTTTTAAAGAACAAGCATTTAGGCTATTCACGCCCGAAATAATAGCTCTGGCATTAGCTAGACTAGAATTGAGGGATAGTTCCTTAACTTTGATTGACGACGTTTTCTCTATTGCAAACGGTAAAGAAAGGAAGGATTTGTTTGACAAATTTTTACCTAAAATTTCAAAACTAAAAGGTAACGTGATTTTTGCTACCGATAGTGTGGAAGAAGCTTTTTCTTTTAGTGATAAAGTCTTGGTTTTAAATAACGGATATCAAGACCAAATTGGCACTTTAGAGGAACTGAAGTCCAATCCGCAAACTTTACTTGTTGATGAATTTGTAAATCCCAATAAAAATCGTATACTCTGTGGCGTTGTAGATAACGTCGTCGAAATCGACGGATTGAAATTAAAGATTGCTTCTGATTATCAGTCAAACGAAGTTTTTGTTAGCTACGAGCTAACCGAGAATATCAGCGGTTATCAATTTGATTGTAGTTATAAAAAATATATTGCCGAAAATAAATACGTTTTCGTAAATATTGCCGGTGAAAAATTTGTTGGTGAATGTTGTTCTAACGATACAAAAGTTAGTATCGACGTAAGCTCCCTAAAACTTTTTGATAGAATAAACGAAAAGTTATTGACATACGAATTACTATAAAGTTATAATTATATTAAAGAAACAACCTGTATCGATGATGCGTTCGGAGAGTAAGTTTGTAATAATATAGTTTTATTCACTATGCTATTATAGTCTCTTTCCGTCGCGAAGGAGATTTTTTTATGGATAAAATAGGAGTAATTGGCATTATTATTACCGATAGACAAGTTGTTCCGGAAGTCCAAGCATTACTTTCTGATTTTAGTGAGATAATACTTGGTAGAATGGGAATTCCGGATAGAGACCACGGTATTCAAGCTATTAGTATCGTTGTAGAAGGTCCAAATGAGAAAATATCCGCACTAAGTGGCAAACTTGGTAGACTAAATAACGTTGTTGTTAAGAGTGCGGTAACAAATATAGAAATAAAATAAAAGGAAGTGTAAATTATGAAAAGAAGATTTTTGCTAACCGTTGTAACACTATTACTAATAAGCACACTTGCTTTGTTTACGTTAATAGGCTGTGATAATAGGGATAATGATGAAAGCGACCCCATCGTTATCAACGTTTGCGTTCCCGATGGTAGTCCTGCAATTGCTATTGCTAAACTTTTAAAGGATAAGCCTACCTTCGATGGTTATCAAATAAACTATGAGGTTGTAACCGGGTCCGAAGGAATAGGTGCTAGACTTGCTAGCGGTCAAGCAACCATTGCGATTGCTCCTACTAATGCCGGCGCAACTCAATATAATAAAAACAATGGTAAATATAAGCTTGTCGCAACTGCTGTTCAAGGTGCTCTTTATATGGTTGGAAAGGGTGAAGTTGTTGGTAACACCATCCAAGAACAACTTTCTTCATTAAAAGGTCAAACCGTTTATAATATCGGTCAAGGTGCAACTCCCGATTTAACCTTCAAATATATACTTGACTATTATGATATTCCTTACCAAGCAACCGACGTTGAAAGTAGTGAATACGTTGCTCTAAAATACGTTAGCGCTGGTAGCGAACTTATTCCTTTATTGAAACAAAATAAAGCTAAGTTCGGTATAATGGGCGAGCCCGCTGTAACTAAAGCAAATGCTAATGCTGGAACAACTACGTTATTCTCTATTCAAGATTTATGGAATGGTGCAACCGCTACAAGTGGTGGCTTCCCTCAAGCAAGCGTATTTGTAAATAGTAGTATTCTTGATGGAAATCACAATGAATTTATCGATTGGTTCCTTGATAAAATGGAAGAAAATGCTACGTGGGTAAACAGCAATGCAACCGAGGCAGGTAGCGCTTTACAAGAAGCCGGGTCAACTGCTCTTCAAGGTTTATCAAACGCAATCGTTCAAAAGTGCAATATTAATATTGTAAGAGCTAATAATGCTAAAGCTAACGTTAATACCTATTTAAGCGCATTGCACGGTTTTAATCCCCAAACTGTTGGTGGTAGTGTACCAAACGACGCATTCTATTATGTAGTATAACTTATGAAAAAATTACTTTTGAAACTTAAATCACTAAATTTAACAAATTTGCTCTACCCCATTTTAGGGGTAGGGCTCTTCTTGCTTATATGGTTTATTGCTTCAAAAGTAGTTGACGTAGAAATGATATTACCTACGCCCATTCAATCGTTAAAAAGATTGTTTGTTTTATTGGGAAAGGAAGATTTTTGGCTAGCGGTTGGTAGCACTTTAGGAAGGTCGTTATACGCATTTGCTATAGCAGTTTTATGTGCAATAGTTTTTGCTATAATAGGTTACGTTATTCCACAATTTGCAAAAGTAATAAGCCCAATAATCGTTATATTGCGTTCCGTTCCTACAATGTCCATTATATTGCTAGCTCTAATTTGGCTAGATTCTAATTCTGCACCTATATTAATTGCATTCTTGATATTATTCCCACAACTCTATGCATCATTTTTGAGTTCTCTAAACGGTATAAGTCTTGAGTTAATTGATATGAGTAAAGCTTATAAGGTGCCTGTATGGAAGCGCATAGTAGGGCTTTACGTTCCGGAAATTTTGCCAACTTCTTTGGATGCAATGAAAGCAAACGTATCACTTGGTGTTAAAGTAACTATTGCAGGTGAAGTGCTTGCTCAAACCTTCTCATCAATGGGTGTTAATATGCAAATTAGCAAAATGTATTTTGATACAGCCGAATTGCTTGGTTGGACGATAATGGCAATAACACTAAGTTATGCTTTAGAAGGAGTGTTTTCTTTAATAAAACTTTTTGCTGTGAGGGTTAAAAAATGAGAATTATAAATTTGAATAAAAGCTACGGCGATAAGAATATTTTCGAAAATTTTAACCTTGAATGCGAAAAAGGTAAGATTACCGCTATAATGGGAAGGTCGGGTATTGGTAAAACGACTTTGCTTAAAATTATTGCGGGCTTGATTGATTATGATGGAAAAATCGAGTGCGATGGCAATATATCCTACGTGTTTGGTGAAGCATCGCTTATTCCATCATTGACTGTTAAACAAAACTTGTCGTATGCAGTTTCGCACGTAATAAAAGATAAAGTTGAAAGAGAAAAGGCTATTATCGATATACTTGAACAGGTAGAGCTAAAAGGTGAAATAAATTCCTACCCGCAGAACCTGTCTACAGGTATGGCGCAACGCGTTGCTCTTGCTAGAGGCTTTTTATATCCATCCAAACTTCTAATTATGGACGAACCGTTTAGGGGGCTTGATACTGCGTTAAAGTCAAAACTAGAAAGATATTTTCTAAAACTATTATCTAAAGATAATAAAACCGTAATTCTTATAACGCACGACCTAAACGAAGCTCTACTACTTGCAGATAGAATAATTGTTTTTGATAATAGGCCCGTCGATATCACTTTTGACGAGGTAATAGATATTTCGCAAGACGAAAGGGCTCTTTCTAGTAAGGAAATATCGTCGCTTGCCGACAGACTGCTTAAAATTTTACAATCTTAAAATGAAATAAGCCGGTAGTCGGCTTTTTTTATTGACTTAAATTACTTTATAAAGTAAAATTATTACATATGGTTATATTAGGCATTGACCCCGGGTATGGGATATTAGGTTTTGGTGTTATAGAAACGGATGGTATTCATCATAAAGCTATTGCTTACGGTGCAATAGAGACACCTAAGCTTTCTCGTTTTCCTATGCGCTTAAAGTATATCGGCGACCAAATCGACGGACTTATTACCCACTATAAACCCGATGCTGTGGCTGTTGAAGAATTGTTTTTCCAAAACAATGCTAAAACTGCTATTATGGTTGCAGAAGCACGTGGGGTGGTGTTATACGTTGCAGAAAGTAAAGCTGTACCTTTATTCGAGTATACGCCTATGCAAATAAAGCAAGCTACAACCGGTTATGGTAGGGCGGAAAAACATCAAATTCAAGAAATGGTAAAAATGCTTTTAGGTTTAACAAAAATCCCCAAGCCAGACGATGCCGCCGACGCTCTTGCTGTTGCAATAACCCACGCACAAACTAATCCTAAACTTGGAAACTTTGGAGTAAAATAATGTATTCGTATATTTCCGGACAAATCGTTAACGTAGAAAACAATTTGGCAACTATAGACGTTAGTGGAATAGGCTACGAAATAGCTTGTTCGGCAAACACTATAGTAAAATTGCCCACGCAAGGCAAGGCTTGTAAACTTTTTACCTATTTGTACGTTAGAGAAGATGAAATGAGCCTTTATGGTTTTGCTACTCGCGAAGAAAAGGCTATGTTCCTAAAGCTTATAACCATTAGTGGTATTGGACCTAAAGCTGCTATAGGTATTCTTTCCGGAATGAAACCGGAAGCTCTTGCTGTTGCTATTGTAACAGGTGATATAAAAACCATTGCAAAAATCAAGGGTGTTGGTAAAAAAACCGCTGAAAGAGTTGTTCTTGAGTTGCGCGAAAAACTTGCAACCCAAGAAACCGATTACTTTACAGGTGAGGTTACCGTTAACGTTACAGGAATGGATAACCTTTCACAAGAGGCGATTACCGCGCTTAAATCCCTTGGTTGCACCCAAGCGGAAGCTGTTTCTATGGTTTCGGCTGTTAGAAATGAATGTGATACGTTAGAAGAACTAATTTTAAAAGCATTGAGGAGGATGGATAAATAATGGAAGATTCTTTTGGCACATATAATCCACAAGATTATTCATCTTATGCTGTGAACGAGCATTTAACTACCCCCGACGAGTTGCCTAGCGACGTTAACGAAAACATTTTACGTCCAACCACATTAGACGAGTACGTTGGTCAAGATAAGATAAAAGAAAACCTAAAAGTATTTATCGAAAGTGCTAAGCAAAGAGGGGAGGCGCTCGACCACGTTCTTTTATATGGTCCTCCCGGACTTGGTAAAACAACCCTTTCTAAGATTATTGCTAACGAAATGGGCGTTGAAATAAAGGCAACTTCTGGACCAGCTTTTGAGAAGAACGCGGAATTGGTCGCTAATTTGACCAATTTGCACGGAAACGCCGTGTTTTTCGTCGATGAAATACATCGCCTTAATCGTACCACCGAAGAACTACTTTATCCCGCGATGGAGGACTTTGTCGTAGATTTTACACTTGGTCAAGGACCTTCCGCTAGGTCAATAAAACTAAATATTGAACCTTTTACTTTGATAGGTGCTACGACTAAAGCAGGTAATATTAGCGCACCGCTTCGCGATAGGTTTGGCATAATATGTAGGTTAGAGTTATATACCCCCGAGCAACTTGCTTTAATAGTTAGACGTTCGGCTAAAATACTAAACGTAAGCATAGAAGACAATGCTTGCATTGAAATCGCTTCTCGTTCTAGAGGAACTCCTCGTATTGCCAACAGATTATTAAAGAGAGTAAGGGACTTTGCACAATACGAAAAAAGTCCTACGATTACCGTTGATATAGCGGATAGAGCTTTAATAAGATTAGAGGTTGATAAACTTGGTCTTAATAACGTTGACCGCACGATTTTGCATACTATGATTGACAAATTCAACGGAGGGCCCGTGGGATTAGACACTCTTGGTGCAGCGACAGGCGAAGAACCAACGACCATAGAAGACGTCTATGAACCTTTCCTAATGCAGTTAGGATTTATCGCTAGAACTCCTAGAGGACGTATATGTCTAAAAGGTGCTTACGAGCATCTAAAAATACCTTACAAAAACGTTGAGGAACGTACTTTATTAAATTGGCAAAACGATAATAGTGGGGATAATAATGGTTAATTTGTTCGATACTGCTTCCTATTTTTACGATTTGCCAAACGAACTTATTGCGCAACATCCCGTATCACCTAGAGATTCTTCTAGGCTTTTGCACTATGATATTGTTAGTGATAAGGTAGAGCACAAAATTTTTAGAGAAATAGAAGATATTTTAGAAAAAGGCGACGTTTTGGTTATAAATAATACCAAAGTTATTCCTGCACGTATTTTTGGATATGACGATAAAGGTCGCGAGTACGAAATTTTACTTCTAAAAAGACTTGACTACAAAGAGTGGGAAGTTATATTGAAACCTGCAAGAAAGGCAAAAATAGGTTCCCAAATAGTTATCAACGAGGAACTTAAACTTACTATTAAAGCTATTAAGCCAGATAATGGAGTTAGAATAATCGAGTTTGATTTCGATGGAATATTCGAAGATATATTAGATAGAGTTGGCAATATGCCTTTACCTCCATATATTACCGAAAAGTTAAAGGATAAAACTCGTTATCAAACGGTTTATGCTAAGCACGATGGTTCAGCTGCAGCGCCTACCGCAGGCTTGCATTTTACCCCCGAACTTCTAGAAAGACTAAAAAACAAAGGCGTAGAAATAGTAGAAGTTTTACTGCACGTTGGTTTAGGCACTTTCCGTCCTGTTAAATCCAAAAACATTTTGGAACACACAATGCACGAAGAATACTACAAGGTTTCCGAAGAATCTGCAACTGCTATAAATAAGGCCATTAAAGAGGGTAGAAGGGTAATAGCAGTAGGGACAACTTCGGTTAGAACGTTAGAAAGTGCGTCTAACGACGATGGATTTGTCGTTGCAGGCGAGGGGAATACGCAAATTTTTATCTATCCCGGTTATAAATTCAAGGTAGTTAAAGGTTTGATAACCAATTTCCATTTGCCGGAAAGTACTTTGATTATGCTTGTTTCGGCATTTATTGGTAGAGATAAAACGTTAGAAATATATAATACCGCTGTGTCTGAAAAATATAGATTTTTTAGTTTCGGCGATTCTATGATATTGTTATAAGGAAAAATATGTTCAAGTACGAAATTATTAAAGAATGTAAACAAACGGGTGCTAGAATTGGTCGTTTTACCACTCCTCACGGTGTGATAGAAACTCCTGTTTTTATGCCGGTAGGTACTTTAGGTACCGTTAAATCTCTTTCACCGGAAGAGGTTGCCGAAGCAGGTAGCCAAATTTTATTATCCAACACTTACCACTTATACTTACGTCCCGGCCACGAAATCGTTAGAAATGCAGGTGGTCTTCATAAGTTTATGAATTGGAATAAGCCCATACTTACCGATTCGGGCGGATTCCAAGTTTTTAGTCTTTCGACTTTACGCAAAATTACTGACGAAGGGGTTATGTTCCATAGCCATCGTGATGGTTCCAAGCATTTTTTACGTCCCGAAGATGCTATCGAAATACAAAAGGCATTGGGTAGTGATATAATGATGGCATTTGACGAATGTACTGCGGCAGACACCAATTATCGAAAATCAAGGGAAGCTTTGGAGCGCACGCTAAAGTGGTTGGACCGTTGTTATAAGGTAGCTGATACGGAAAACCAAATTTTATTCCCAATAGTTCAAGGTAATATGTATGCTGACCTCAGGAAGGAAAGCTTGGAGCGTACCATTCCTTATGCTAAATGCGGTATTGCGATAGGTGGTTTATCCGTTGGCGAAGAAAAGCCCGTAATGTACGATATGTTGGATACGTTAAAAGATTATTATCCCAAGAATATGCCACGTTATTTGATGGGTGTTGGTAGTGCCGATTGTATAGTAGAAGGCGTTATTAGAGGAATTGATATGTTCGACTGCGTATTACCGACCAGAATTGCCCGTAATGGTACAGCGATGACTTTTAAAGGCGACCTTACTATTAGAAACGCCAGCTATAAGGAAGATTATACTCCCGTTGAGGAGGGTTGTGATTGCTATTGCTGTAGAAATTATTCTAGAGCTTACGTTCGCCATTTGATAAATACCGATGAAATATTGGGAGGAAGACTACTTTCTATTCATAATATTCATTTCTTACATCGTCTAACCGCAAAAATAAAAGAAGCGATTTGGCAAGATAGATTGTTAGACTTTAGAAATGAAATGATGGCCGATTACAAAATAAAATAGTGGCTTTAATACTAATTTAACAAATTTATAAAAAAATTATGTTGCAAAAAACCTTTTAGTATGTTATGATACTCAAAGAAAATTGCAAAACAAGGAGTAATTATGTTTAATTTATTAGCAGATGCAGGTAATGGTGGTAATAGTTGGGTAATGATAGCTATTCTTGGTGTTTTCTTCGTTATTATGATTGTTATGACCGTAATCCCCCAAAGAAAGCAAAAGAAAAAAATGCAAGATATGATGAATAGTATCACCGTTGGCGATAAGATTATGACCATCGGCGGTTTTGTTGGAACTATTACCGAAATAAATACTGATACCGACCGCTATACTGTAAACGTTGGTACCGAAGAAAATCCCGTTAACGTTGTAATCGTTAAAAACGCAGTTCGTTCCAAACTATAATCTATAAAATTTCGTTTTATTAAGTAAAAAGTTCACCAAATGGTGAACTTTTTTTAATAACTTTTTTTACCTGTATTTACTGCTATAATACCCGATATAGCACCGATTATTGTACCAAGTAATACGTCTATAAAACTAAAACTCTCTTTTAAAGAATATCCTAATATTAAGAAAATGAATACCGATATTAAAGTGTAAACCAAACCGCTAATACCGCCTTTTAAAGCTCCATTGTGCTTATTTTTTATTCCAAATATACTTGCAATCAGCAATGCTATTACTTTAATAACTTGATTTATCGGCATCAGGATATTGGCTGGAATATTTACAAATTTTATAATTATTCCAAGAATTAGTACGCATATTAGCGTAAAAATTAGTGCAAATAAGGTGGTTTTTAGAGTGTCGGTTAACGTTGTTTTATCAAGCTTTATACCTTTAAATTTTGTTTTATCTATTTTCATATAGCCTCCTTTAAGAATTTATGTTACATATTTAAAGATATGACTTGCAATTTTTAAAACTTATATATATAATATTCATATAAAAATATTTTTGGAGGCTTTTTATGAAGCATATCGAAATTGTTACCAAGAAATCTCTCACTAAAAATCACGAAATCGGTTGTGGCGAATGCCAAGCTAGTTGTCAATCCGCTTGCAAAACTTCTTGCACCGTAGGTAACCAAGCTTGCGCTAAGGAAGAAAAAATCAATAAGACCATTAAAAACGAAGACTAGTTTTTTCTTAAAAAATGGTTCATACTTTCACTTATAAGCATAACGGAAAACCGTTATATTTTTTGTGGGACATTGAAAGCGGCAGTTTACTTAACGTAGACTATGTCGCTTTTTTGTGTGCCAAGAATAAATACGCTAAAGAAATGACCTCGTTGGAAATGGAGGACTATAATGCTATTTCCAATGAAAGCAAGGCTGAGATTTTAGACGAAATTTTGGAACTTGAAAAAGAGGGTGTTTTGGATGCTAAGCCTCAATATCTTACTTTTAACAAAAGCTACAAATATCTAAAAGCAATGTGTTTGCATATTTGCCACGATTGTAATATGCGTTGCGAATATTGTTTTGCTAACGAAGGTACCTATAACACCGAAAGGGACTATATGAGCCTAGAAGTCGGTAAAAAGGCAATCGACTTGTTGCTTGCAAATTGTGGTATAAAAAAGAATCTAGAAGTTGATTTCTTTGGCGGAGAACCTTTACTCAATCTTGACGTTGTAAAAGGGATTGTTGATTATGCAAAAGTAGAAGCTGAAAAACGTGGTAAAAGATTTAGTTTTACTATGACTACTAACTGTCTACTTCTTAACGACGATAATATCAAGTGGCTTAACGAAGAAATGGACAACGTTGTTCTTTCCATTGACGGAAGAAGATGTGTTCACGATGGAGTAAGAAAATCACCCACAGGAAACCCCAATTTCGACGTTGTGTTAAAAAATGCAATAAAGTTCCGCAAGGTAAGAGGGGATAAGAGATACTACGTTAGAGGTACTTTTACTGCTAAAAACCTTGATTTTAGCGAAGATATTTTGTATTTGAACGACCAAGGCTTCGACCAAATTTCTATTGAACCCGTAGTGCTACCTAATAGCCATCATTTGGTTATTAAAGACGAGCATTTGCCCAAAATTTGTGAAGAGTATGATAAACTGGCTGAAAGCTATATTGAACGCAGAAAAGGGGAAAAATGGTTCAATTTCTTCCATTATATGATAGATTTGGACCACGGCCCTTGTGTTAATAAGCGTTTGACCGGTTGTGGCGCAGGTACCGAATACGTTGCTGTTTCTCCTATTGGTGAAATATATCCTTGCCACCAATTCGTTGGTGAAAAAGAGTACCTTATCGGCTCGGTTTACGATGGTATAGTCAACGAAAACATAAGGGAAAGATTTTCTAAAAATACCGTTCTTGCTAAAGAGCATTGTACCGATTGTCCTGCAAAATATTACTGCGGTGGTGGATGTGCCGCTAACGCTAAAAACTTTACCGGTAAGCTAGAAGGGCAATTCGAGCAGGGCTGTATCCTAACTAGAAAACGTCTGGAAAATAGTTTAGCAATAGCATATATCGAAAAGCAAAAATAATAATTTGATAAAAAGGACGGTTCAAACCGTCTTTTTTTATTTTTATCTTATTTAAATTATAATAATATATAATAAATATTATTGACTTTAATTTGTAAAAGATTTATAATTGTTAGGACTAATGCTAGGAGGCATAACTCGTGAGTAAAATCAAATCTATCATCATATTGGTCGTTGTAGCCGTTCTTGTTATCGGTCTCGGCCTTTTGATTTTCCCGCTTAACGGTCAAGATTCTTTTGCTATCGGTAAGTCTAATTACGACTTTTACTGGGTATCAAAGAGCATCAAGCTTGGCCTCGACCTAGAAGGCGGTATGTACGTAGTATACGCAATGGACCTTGAAGACATTGATTCTGACCAAAGAGATTCCGCAGTTGACGGAACCATCGCTAACCTTGAAGCACTATTATTCTCCAAAGGTTATACCGAAGCAACCGTTACCCGTCAAGGTAATGATAAGATTCGTGTAGAAATCCCCTCGGTTGATGATACTGCTAGTCTTATGGCTTTGATAGGCGAGCCCGCAGAACTAGAATTCCGTGATGAAAGCGGTACCGTTCTAATCGAAGGTGGTAAGCACCTACAAGATGCTCAACCCATTCCTTACAATGGTTCATATGCAATCAGCCTAAAGTTTAACGACGAAGGAACCACCGCTTTTGCTAGTGCTACCAGTGCTAACGTTGGTAAGAAATTGGCAATTTATATCAATGGTGAAGAAATTATGGCTCCTACCGTTAACGCAGCGATAAACGAAGGTGAAGCGGTTATCACCGGTAACTACACCCAACAACAAGCAAGCGATTTGGCTATCAAGCTTCAAGCAGGTACCTTTGCGGTAGCTCTTACCCCCGAAGAAAACTCAACCATTTCCGCAACCTTAGGTCAAAATGCTCTTGCAAGCAGTTTGATTGCCGGTGCTATCGGTCTTGGAATAATCATTCTTCTTATGGTTCTTATCTATAGAGCAATGGGCCTTGTTGCAGCCGGTGCACTTGTAATTTATACTGTAATTATGATGTACGCTCTTGCTATAGTTCCTTGGGTTCAACTTACACTCCCTTCAATAGCAGGTATTATTCTTTCAATAGGTATGGCGGTTGACGCAAACGTTATTATTTTTGAAAGAATAAAGGACGAAAGATTGAATGGTGGTAAATCTATTAGAACTTCGGTTCAAATTGGTTTTAAGAAAGCTCTTTCCGCTATTTTAGATGGTAATATTACTACTATTTTAGGTTCTATCGTTATGATTATATTTGGTGCTACCACCATTAAGAGCTTTGGTATTACTCTATTGATAGGTATCGTTATTTCTATGTTTACCGCTCTTGTAGTTACTAGATTGCTTATCAATATTGCTTTAGCATTTAACGAAGAAAGCGATGCTCTATACGGCTTACGTCGTAAGGGTGTTGATATTGAGAAGGAGGTAAAATAATATGAAAAACAATATTAAACTTCCTAAATTAAATAATATTAAGATTTTCCGCAATGCATATTACTGGTTTATCCTTCCTATAGCTATTATCTTTATCGCTTTAGTATGCGGTACCGTTTATAGCACCGAAGGTAATAAGTACGACGGTTTTGCAAACATTGGTATCGATTTTAAAGGTGGTACAGTTCTAACCGTTCAAATGGATGGTGCTGATATCCAAGGCGCTAATAGAAACGACGTTTATAATACTATCAAAGAAATAGTTGAGAATAACGGTGCAAAAATATCTACCGACCAAAACAGCGGTGATAACGCAATCGTAGTTCGCTATCCCAACTCTATCAACGGCGTTGATTATAACGAATCTTCAAAAACCGAAGAAATGATTTCTATCAATAACACCATTATTGAACAAGTAGAAACAGCTCTTAAGGCAAAGTATTCTAACGCATCATCTGTTATTGCTAGTGCAGAAATGATTAACGCTACCGCTAGCGACCAACTAATCAATAAAGCATTGCTTTCCGTTGGTATTGCTATGGTATTGATGCTTATCTATATTGCTATCCGTTTCGACTTCTTTAGTGGTATAGCAGCTCTTTGCGCATCATTTACCGATATCATTGTTATGCTTGCGCTCGTTATTACCTTTAGAATTCAAATAAACAGCTCTCTAATTGCTGGTCTTATAACCGTTGTTGCATATTCTATCAACAATACCATTGTTATCTTCGACCGCGTAAGAGAACATAAGAAAGAAGCTAAAGACGGAAGATTAAACGTTGAAAATCTCGTTGACCAATCGGTTTCCGAGTGCTTCGTTAGAACCTTCCTCTCATCATTCACTACGTTAATCACTATAA
This sequence comes from Clostridia bacterium, assembly GCA_017403145.1. Classification (GTDB taxonomy): domain Bacteria; phylum Bacillota; class Clostridia; order Christensenellales; family DTU072; genus Stercoripulliclostridium_A. The sequence goes on along the minus strand of JAFQOO010000005.1, from coordinate 198,944 downwards.
CCATCCTAGCTTGCTGGGGTATCAAGTCCTTGACAGATTTCGCATTACCAATTATCTTTGGTATTATGTCCGGTCTATATAGCTCATTGTTCGTTGCACCTAGCATTTGGGGTCTACTTATGAATGCTAAACTTGGCAAGAGCAAGAAAGCTAGAAAGCAAGCAAAAAACAGAAGAAGATAAAACCAAATCAAGAAAGGCTCGCTTGCGGGCTTTTTTTGATAGCTATTTAGGAGATATATGCTCAATAATAACAGCAAAAACTCAATATTTGATTTATCCAAAAAAACCGGGCTTAACGTGGTTTTAACCGAGTTGTTAGTTAAGCGCGGTTTTGACACGGAAGAAAAACTTGTAGAGTTTTTGGAACCTAGCTTAAACAGGCTTTCTAAACCAAACGTACTAGAAGGTATAGAGCAAGCTGTAAGTAAGATTAACGAGCATATATCTATCGGTAGAATTCTTATATTCGGCGACTATGATTGCGACGGAATAGGGGCTAGCGCAATGCTAAAAATGGCTCTAGAGGAGCACGGGGGCAACGTATCAGTTTTTATTCCTACAAGAATAGAAGATGGTTACGGGCTTAGTGAAAACTCACTTAAACGCGCTATTGAAAATAGTAATCCAACCTTAATTATCACCGTTGACTGTGGTATTGGTTCCGTTGATGAGGTAGAAATTGCTAAAAAATCGGGCATTGACATTATTGTTACCGACCATCACGAACCTAGAGAGATTTTACCTGACTGCATAGTAGTGAACCCTAAAATTCAAGAAAACGCACCCGAGCTTTGCGGTTGTGGCGTTGCTTATATGCTTATTAGGGCGCTATATGGCGACAATTATGCTGAAAAATACCTTGATATTTGTGCAATTTCTACAATAGCAGACTTAGTGCCACTTGTTAAAGATAATCGTATTATAGCAATTGAAGGTTTAAAAAGGCTATCAGGACCAAACGTTAGGGTTGGTATAAAATCACTTCTAAATATTTCGGGACATAAATATAATGCACCTGTTACTAGTGGTGATATTGCTTTTAAAATTGCTCCTAGATTGAATGCGTCCGGTAGACTTTCTAATGCAGAAAAGTCTTTGAAGCTACTCATTAGCAACAATCGTTACGAGTGCGATAAACTCTCTACCGAATTGGAAAACGAGAACAAAAGACGCCAAGAATTGTGCCTTGAAACAATTTCCGATGCTAAAAAGTTGCTTCTTGATTACGATTTAATCAATAGAAGAATTATAGTTTTACATAATGATGATTGGGAAGGTGGAGTAATTGGAATTGCTGCAGCCAAAATTGCTGAAGAATTTCATCGTCCTACCATTCTTTTCTCAAAAAAAGACGACGTTTACAAGGGTTCGTGTCGCTCGATAAACGGTATAAATATCCACGAAGTATTGAATGGTGCCAGTGAGTTTATAATTCAATTTGGCGGGCACCAAATGGCTGCCGGCTTGAGTGTAGAACCTGATAAAATGGAGTCGTTTATTGATAAAGCAAATTCCTATATAATAGAGAATTATAGTGAAGAATTGTTTACTCTTGATTACCATAGTGATGCAAATTTAGAATTGAGTGAAATAAATTTGCAATTCGTTAATCAGCTAAAACGTTTGGAACCTTTTGGAATGGGTAATCCTAAACCTATTTTTTCTTCTATAGTAGGCGCTTTGCCTTTTGAAAGGATAAAGAAGCTCAATCATATTAAATGTAAGATTTCCCAAGTAACCGAAATAGTTGCTTTCAACGAGCTTGAAAATTTGGAAACTTTAAGGGCACCAATGTCTAAAACTATATACTATAATCCCGATAAAGAAACCTTTATGGGGCGTGATAGCGTTAGATGCACCTTTAAAGATATGGTTATTAACGAAATAATACCAAACGATAGAGAAATTCTTCTTGCAGTTGCAGAAAGATATGCCTATAAAGGACAGGAAAACACCACAAAACACGTTAGAGGTCATTCTAACGATATGTTTGGTAAACTAATTATCACTTGGTCTAAGAATACCTATATGAAGCTTATAGAACAATATCCTAACTACGTTAGGGCATTACATAAGCTTTCTACTAAAAATCCATTTAATACTATATTACTAGCCCCTCACGGCACTTTAAACTTTGATTATTTCGCTGAAATCGAAGTTTACGATAATCCGCCTACGAGTTACATAAACGCGCTTAAAATGGAATATAGCGCCTCTGTAAAGGGCATAGAAAACGAACTAGATATAGTTATTAGCGACAAGTTACCCGATAGAAATTCTCTAATTAAAACCTATAATGTTATTAGAAACAATTATGGCGATAGAGATAGAGAGGGTATAATAGATATGTATTATAAATGTGCGTTATCCGGATATAATTATTCATTCATAGAGTTTATACTTGGATATTACGTACTACAAGAGCTAAATATTATATATTTTGACAATGATATCGTAAGATTCAGTATGGAAAAGAAAGACCTTGCTCAATCTGAAATTCTTAAACTGTCCGGAGGGAAAATATGATAGTTCAAGAGTTTTTGAAAAAATGTAAAAATGCTTATTCGGAAGGCGATTTTACACTAATTCAATATGCACTAGACTACGCAACCAAATGGCACGAAGGTCAATTCCGTGTTTCGGGTGAACCTTATATTCACCACCCGATTGGTGCAGCAATTACGCTTGTTGACTTGGGAATGGACGTTTCTAGCGTTTGCGCTGCTCTATTGCACGACGTAATAGAAGATACCGCCTGTGAGGGTGCCGATCTAAAGAAAAAATTCGGCGAAGAAATATATAATCTTGTTGAAGCTGTTACTAAACTTTCAAAATTAAAGTATAAATTTAATTCTAGAGAGGAAGAACAAGCAGAAAACCTTAGAAAACTATTCTTTGCTATATCAAAAGATTTGCGTGTATTGTTTATAAAATTGGCTGATAGGCTACATAATATGCGTACTCTTGATAGTCTACCGGTAGAAAAGCAAAAACGAATAGCCCAAGAAACGTTGGATATCTATGCTCCAATGAGTGCAAGACTTGGTATTTCTCAAGTTAAATGTGAGCTCGAAGATTTATCTATGAAATATCTTTTCCCTGATGCTTATAAATATCTAGCAGAGGCGCTTGACCAAAAGCGTTTGGAAAGGATGCAATACGTTAAAAGGATTGCAGGTGAAATAGAAACCGAGCTTGACCACGTTGGCATAAAAGCAGAAATTAAAGGTCGTCCGAAGCATTTTTATTCCATTTATAAAAAGATGGTTAATCAAAACAAGACTTTGGAACAAATATACGACCTTATTGCGGTTCGCGTAATAGTTGATGATATCAAGGAATGTTATAGTGTTCTAGGAATTATTCACTCAATGTGGAAACCCGTTCCTGGTAGATTTAAAGACTATATCGCAATGCCAAAACCAAACTTATACCAATCGTTGCATACTACGGTTGTATCTAATTTTGGTCAAATATTCGAAATTCAAATTCGTACACACGAAATGAACCGAATTGCTGAGTTCGGTATTGCGGCGCACTGGAAATATAAAGAGGGTAAAACCAGTGGCGCACCCGATAGTGATTTTGATAAAAAACTCTCTTGGGTTAGAGAGGTTATGGAGTCGGAAGAGGATATTAACGACTCTAAAGAATATCTATTTACCTTCAAAAATAGCATAGTTTTAAACGAAATTTACGTATTTTCACCCAAAGGCGAAGTATTCGATTTGCCTATGGATGCAACTCCTGTCGACTTTGCATATAAGGTCCATAGCCAAGTAGGTAACAAATGTATTGGCGCAAAGGTCAATAATAAAATGGTGCCTTTGAATACCGCTTTAAATACAGGCGACGTAGTAGAGATTGTTACTTCAAACTCTGGTAAGGGCCCTTCACGCGATTGGCTAAAATTCGTTGTTTCCTCACAAGCTAAAGCCAAAATACGTGCTTTCTTCAAAAAGGAAAGAGCGGGAGAAAATATCAAGCTTGGTAAGGATATGTTAGAACAAGCGGCAAAGCGCAAGGGTTACGATTGGAATATGCTTGCCTCACAAGACGATGAAATCAAAGAAATTATTACCAGATATTCTTTATCTTCACTAGACGACCTATATGCATCAATAGGCTATGGCGCTCTTAAGACCGGTCAAGTATTATTCAAGCTAATTGATAAGTATAAGAAAGCAAAAGCTCTTGAGCAAAAAATGGAGCAACTTAACAATGCCCAAACTGCTCAAGCGGAGCAAACCAAGGCTAAGAAAAACAAGTTCCATAGTAGTGTTTCAGTTGCCGGATACGACGATTTCGCTGTTAAGCTAGCAAGATGCTGTAACCCCGTTCCAGGTGATGAAATAGTGGGCTATTCTATGCGTGGAGCCGGTGTTTCGGTTCATAGAAAGGATTGTCCTAACGTTAAAACTATGGAAAAAGAAAGATTTTTACCGGTTAGTTGGACTAACTGCGATAATTCGGTTTTCCAAGCAAGGTTACTTATCGAATGTGTTGATAAGACAGGTCTTGCGATGGTTATATTGCCAACCATATCCAATCAAGGCATCTATATGACCAGCGTTGATATGAGAGTTCAAAAGGGTGTAGCAATAATAAATATCACCTTACAAATTAAGTCAAGCGAGGAATTGGACTTTATTATAAGAAAGATAGAAAATCTACCCGAAACGATTTCAATAAAGAGAATTTAATGTTTTTAAGCAAAAAAAAGGAGTTTTAAAACTCCTTTTTCTTTACTTTATTTCGATTTTTTAATTTTTAGCTTACTTCCAATATTTTCAAAGAAAGAGTATATTTTATCTCCATATTGCTTGGAAATCTTTTCGATAACAAAGCGGAATAATAGGGTTACGACAACCGATATTCCGGTGCATCCTAAAATAAGTAGCCAATTATTTAGAGGAATCATCCAGTCGATATTTAAGAAGGTGGAGCCAAATAACATTTCGGCATAATAGTAGTCCGCCCATAGAGCAAGGGCTGCAACACCTATCATTGCAGTTATTAGTCCCAATCTGAACCAATCCGGAGGCATAGATATTATAACCAAGCAAGCAAAGCCTGCAGCTGCAAGTCCAACTGCCGCTGTTGATGCGGTTTGTGGATTAGCAAAGCCCGTCAAATCTCCTTTGAAGCAACCAAGCATTCCAAAGATGAACATAACACCCGAAATAAGACCGATAGCAGAGGGAATAGAGGCTTTCATTATATTGGATAGGAATTTGTCAGTAGCTCTTGCTTTGTTCGGTTGTAGGGCAAAACAGAAGGTAGGAACGCCTATAACAAAGAACTCTATTAGCAACATTCTCTTTGTATCGAATGGATATGAGTTCGTTTCGGTAATAAAGGTAAGTATTGTAAACATCAAAACCATAAACATAACGAATAGGTTTTTCATTATATACAACGAGCTAACCTTTTGAATGTTGGATATAACCTGCCTGCCCTCTTGAACGATAGAAGGGATAGTTTTAAAGTTATTATCCATAAGGATAATACGAGAAATATTTCTTGCAACTTCGTTTGCTGATGCAAAGGAAATTGAACAATCGGCTTCTTTTAGTGCTTGAACGTCGTTTACACCATCGCCAACCATACCAACGACTCTACCTTTTGCTTGTAGTAGGTTAACGATTTTTTGCTTTTGCTCTGGTGAAACCCTACCAAAAATAGTAGTGGTTTCAACAATCTTTTCAAGGTCTTCATCACTCAAGCCTTTGCAGTTAACGTAATTTTCTGCATTATGTACGCCGGCTTTTATTGCGATTTGAGAAACGGTAACGGGGTTATCGCCGGATATAATCTTTATATCAACGTCGTTTTCTCTAAACCAATCTAGAGTTTCTTTTACGTCTCCGCGCAACTTGTCTTCAAGGGAAATAACAGCTAAGCAACGACCTTTTTCGGGAGTAAACTCCTCGATATTACCACGATATTCAACTAATGCCAAAGTACGACGTCCGTTTTGTGCGTTTTCTTGAACGAATTCTTCTACGTAAGTGGTGTTTCTCGTTATAAAATCGGGAGCACCCATAATATAGTTAACACCGTTATTCAAGGTTATAGCACTAAATTTGCGAGCAGAAGAGAATGCGGTATATGAAGCATATTCAATGGTTTTTGCATATAGGTAGTGGTCTCTAATCGCATTTGCGGTACTATTTTGGTCCTTGGTTGCGTGTACTATGGTAGCAAAAATTTCGTCAACTTTGATTTTTTCGTTGGTGAATTTCTTTTCTTCCAAGACTTCAAGTTTACCATCGGTAATAGTACCTGTTTTATCTAGTAGTAAGGTATCTACCATAGCAATCATTTCTATGGAATATAGGTCTTGGGGTAGGGTATTTCTTTTTGCAAACTTGATAGTGGATGCTGCTAGTGCGGTCGAAGTTAGTAGGAACATTCCAATAGGGAGCATTCCTAGAATTGCAGCCGATATTGTAATAACAATACTTTGGAATTTGGATATTTTCTCTAAATCAGCACCAGATTCGATAAGGAATGTTGATTCGGCACCTGTAACAAGTATAGATATAAGTAGAAGTCCAGCAAGGAATACGAGGGCTATGGATATACCTTTTATAACTTTATCCAAGATAGAGAAAATTGTCGAACGAGGTTTATTTACCCTACGTGCAACTCTAGCAACGTTTTCGATATAGCAGTCTTTACCAACCTTATCCGCACGCATAATTGCTTCGCCCGATACTACAACCGAAGCAGCAAGTACGTAATCGCCTTCTGACTTTTTGACGGGAACAGATTCACCTGTTAAAATTGATTCGTCGACTTCTATAACACCGCTCTTTATAATAGAGTCTACGGGCATTTGAAGACCTGCACGACTAATAAATATATCATCTAAAACAATTTCTTTCGTACTAATTTCGCTATGAACGCCATCTCTTATAACTTCACAAGTGTTATCTATAACCATAGATAGTTTTTCGACCTTGTGTTTTGCCTTTATTTCTTGCCAAATACCAATAGCAATATTAGCAATAACTATAACCGATGATACTGCATACATACCGGCACCGGCAATAAATAGTAGGGCAACTAAAATAATGGTAACGGTATTACAAAAATTGAATATATTTTCAAAAATTATTCTTCCGTAGCTTTTGGTACGATTAATAGGCTTTTGATTGGTCAATTTATCGGCAACCCTTTCTGCAACGATAGAATTAGAAAGTCCTATATTGATATCACAGTCGTATCTTTCAGCATTCTTTAGCTTTTGACTGTCTTCTTTGATTTTGATTTCTTCATCTTTTCCAAGAAGTTTTAAAATCAATTTTTTTGTTTTATCTATAATTTCCATCAATCCGTATCTTCCTTATAATTAATGAATATAAATATTCATACATATATATAATAATATATATATAAGGATTTTGCAATATTAATTTTTATATTATCCTCCAACTTTATATATAAAAATGATAGGGCATAAACTAATCAAAAATTTTCTAAAAAAAGTTAATAAATTTGTTGACAACCACTTTTATATATTGTATATTATTAAGGCGCGGTTGAGATACACTGCTGACGTGAAGTTCGGGGTGTGGCGCAGCTTGGTAGCGCGTCTGCTTTGGGAGCAGAAAGTCGGGGGTTCAAATCCCTTCACCCCGACCAGCAACTTACAAATGAATATCCTGTGTGGGCCTTTAGCTCAGTTGGTTAGAGCGGTCGGCTCATAACCGATTGGTCCGCGGTTCGAGTCCGTGAAGGCCCACCACACAATATATGCAATTTTTGCGGTCCGGTAGTTCAGATGGTTAGAACGCTAGCCTGTCACGCTAGAGGTCGAGGGTTCGAGTCCCTTCCGGATCGCCAATTTTTTGCCTCGGTAGCTCAGTTGGTAGAGCAGGGGACTGAAAATCCCCGTGTCGGTGGTTCAAGTCCGCCCCGAGGCACCAATACAATGCCGGCTTAGCTCAACTGGCAGAGCAGCTGATTTGTAATCAGCAGGTTGTTGGTTCGATTCCGATAGCCGGCTCCAAAATTGAGTTAAAATATAAATTGAATATATGGGTAGGTTCCAGAGTGGCCAAATGGAGCAGACTGTAAATCTGCCGGAAGTTCCTTCGGTGGTTCGAATCCACCCCTGCCCACCATAAGAAAAGTAAAGGTTTGATACAATCGTTTCAAACCTTTTTTTCTTTGCATAAAAGATTTTCGTTGTAAAACTTGCTAATATTGTTTATTGAATAAATGTGTTTTTTGTGCTATAATTAACCAAAAGATAAATAATAGATGTGTGGTTTGATTTATTAAAGTAATAAAAGGAGAGCCTATGAAAGTCGTAATTATTGGTGGTGTCGCTGGCGGAGCAACTGCAGCGGCAAGAATAAGAAGATTAGATGAAAATGCGGAAATCATCATTTTTGAACGCTCAGGTTATATTTCATACGCAAATTGTGGTTTGCCGTATTATATCGGTGGAGTTATTGAAGATAAAGATAATTTGACACTGCAAACGCCAGAGGGTTTTTATCGACGCTTTAGAATAAAAGCCCATATAGAACACGAGGTCACAAATATAGACACAATAAATAAAACGGTATCAGTAACAAATATAAAAACAGAAACTAGCTTTATAGAAAGCTATGACAAACTGATACTATCTCCCGGAGCAAAGCCCATTTTGCCCGATTTCTATACTGAAAACGAAAGAACATTTACGCTCCGAACAGTAGAGGATACGCTGAAGATACGTGGGTTTATCGAGCAAAATCAACCTAAAACAGCAGTTGTTATAGGTGGTGGGTTTATTGGTATTGAAATGGCGGAAAACCTTTCTGAGCTTGGGGTACAAACGACCATCATTCAACGTAGCAATCATCTTTTGCCGACTATTGACTGTGATATGGCGTCCTTCATTCACGCAAGCTTCCGTTCACGTGGTGTACAATTATTGCTTAATAACATCACGGAAAAAATGAGTATGATAGACAACAAAATATTGCTTGAGCTATCTAACGGAAAGCAAATCTTCACCGATATGGTCGTGATTGCGATTGGCGTCTCTCCCGAAAATACACTTGCAAAAAAAGCAGGACTGGAACTCGGCTTGAAAGGGGCAATTAAAGTAAATAGCAAAATGGAAACATCTGTTCCCGATATCTACGCTGTGGGAGATGCTGTTCAAGTAAAACATTACATTACTATGCAAGACGTGGTAATTCCCTTAGCAGGCCCGGCAAATAAACAGGGACGTATCGCTGCCGATAATATTTGTGGGCTAAACAGTGAATATAAAGGCTCACAGGGCTCGTCCGTTATAAAACTCTTTGATATGACAGTGGCAACGACGGGTATTAACGAACAGCAAGCCAAATCAATTGGATATAACTACGAAAAGGTTATTTTAACCCAAAACTCGCATGCCGGATATTACCCTAATGCTACGGCAATGACTATAAAACTGATTTTTGAAAAAGAAAGTTTTAAGATTTTAGGAGCACAAATAGTCGGTTACGATGGTGTTGACAAGCGTATTGACGTTATTGCTACGGCAATTCGCACAGGCTTGAGGGCAGACGAACTGAAAGATTTGGATATGGCATACGCTCCACCTTATTCTTCCGCCAAAGACCCCGTGAATATGGCAGGCTTCGTTGCTGAAAATATCAAAAACGGTATAGTAAAGCAGTTTTATTATGAAGATATTCCCTCATTGAGTGAAAAAGAGGACGTGATTTTACTTGATACTAGAACTCCATTGGAATATATGAGAGGTCGGGCTGAAGGATTTATAAATATTCCGCTTGACGATTTAAGGGAGCGCTTAGGAGAGCTTGATAAAACCAAAAAAATATATGTGATGTGCCAAAGCGGACTTCGTAGCTATCTTGCAACACGGATTTTGATGCAAAACGGCTTTGATGCCTATAACTTTGTAGGTGGGTTCAGATTATATAGTAGCATTAAATACGAAGAACTGTTATCTGATAGGTGTTACTCTTGTGGCATGGAAAAATGGATAGATAACTAAAAATTATAGGAGCAAAATATGGCTATTGAAATAAATAGAACGTATTGACATTTTTACTTCATTTAGTATAATAGAAATATGGCTAAAAGATATGAATACAATCGAATAAATGCTTTTACAAAGGGTTTGGTTACTTTATCTACCCTCGCTTACGGTATAGCCTTTTTAGCATTTATAGGTTTTTTGGCGATAAATTATCTATCCTTTCTAGAGCATCTTATAGATTTTTCCGAGCTTGAATTTGTTGTAAGCAAGGTTTTCCTAAGGTTAGATGCCTTCTTGATAATCGGTGCTGTTTTATCGTTTTTCGGCTTGTTATGGAGTGCAAGCTTACCTAAAGCATTATCTAATCAAAAGGGTGGCTTTAGGGCATTGCTTCTTGCGGTCCTAAGTGCTGTCTTAATTGCTTTTTTCGTAATAATAAAGGCAAAGGATTTGACTCTTAGTTATATTCTTAACTATACCTTCGGAGGTATTCTTGTAGTTGGTATTATTGGATTACTTCTAGGAATATTTGCTCTTGTCATTAGAATTAAAAATAGAAGACAAATGGAAAGAAAGCTTAGAAAATTCGAAAGAAATTATATGAAATTCGAAAAATATAATAGATAAATTAACCTAAATAAAAAATAAACCCACTCGATTGAGTGGGTTATTTCTTGTTAAAAATTATTAACCTTTATAACCATAAACGTATTGTTGTAGGGTTACGTTAACGTTAAACTCTCTATAAGCATAAGTTGAGGTGTACCCGGTAAAAATACTACCTGATACCGTTTCTACTTGTTCTAACATATGCAAGGTTACGTTATCACCTACGTTTGCATTTTTTAGGAAATTGGTTAGTTCAAAATCACTATTAAAATATTTTTTAACGTTTTGACCATTTTCGGGATAGGTTACCGCGGTGATAAAAAGCAAGTTTGCAGTAGTAGAAGCATATATTTGTTTATTAGTATCACTTATAGCAACGCTACCATATTCGTTAATGGAAGAAACGCAGTAGTAAAGATTATTATTTGCGGGTAAATATTGAGAATTATTTATATAAATGGTGTTCTTAGAATTGGATAGATAGGCTCTTTCACAAGTCAAAACACTAACGCCAAGTCTAATTTTACCCTCAATGTAGCCTAGTCCGTTGTATCTTGCATTGCCTGTAGTTTTAATAAAAGAATTACAAATATTGATTACGTCATATACCGGTATTGCATATCCCATACCTTCAACGGATTCGCCTATAGATTTTGCATTAACAATACCAATCAAGTATCCCTCTGCATCAAATAATGCGCCACCGGAGTTACCACTATTTACAGCGGCATCGGTTTGGAGTAGTGTCATTTTGAAGCCATCCATATTTATTGTTTTAGAAATACCACTGATATGACCAACCGTAACGCTGATACCTGCACCAAGAGGGTTACCTATAGCAATTGCTTGCTCAGCAAGAATAATAGGGGCTTCTTCGGTGTTACGAAGCTCAACGTAGTTATAATCGGTACCGCTAATTTTTAGAACAGCAAGGTCGCTTTCATCATCCATACCTACTAACGTAGCATCTAAAATAACGTCGTTTTCGCTATCGGTATCACCGTCGTTTATGGTAACTTTTATTTGACTTGCACCATCGATAACGTGGCAACAAGTAACAATCATAGATGCGTTTTCGCCATTTACTTTACCATATATAACACCTGAACCAGCTCCAACGTCGGTGTTTATTATTACTACGGATTTTTGTATTGCGGAAACTACCTCTGTAAGCGAGGTCGCGGTATTAGAAGGGGTACCGACTTGGGTTGTAACGTCGTAACTATTCCCATTATTATCTGTAGGAATGTTGCTATTATCTGTGTTTGAGTTAGATATATTACCATCGTCTTCTATTTCATCTAATGGTTCAAAAGTTAGACAAGCTGTCAAACTAAGAGTACAAGCTAGTACCAATACCACAATAAATATGATGGAAAATATTTTTCTATTTTTATTCATAAAAGCTCCTAATCACATAATGCTACATATATAGTATAACCTATTTGTGTATATTTTGTGAATGTTTTTTTACCGATTATAAAAAATTTAATCGTTTTCTACATATTAAGCTATTTTTGTTAAAAAAAATTTAAAATATTACTCTTTACCAGCCTTATAATTTGCAAAACGGAAGGTGAATTATGTTAAATCACGATATTAAAAATGGAACTCTTACTTTAAAAATGAGTGGTGAAATAGACCACTCGAATGCACCAAAATTTAGAATTGGTACCGATAGCTTGATAAACCACGGAGGTTTCAACAGGTTTATTTTTGACCTAAGCGGTATTACTTTTATGGATTCAACTGCTGTGGGTTTTTTGATTGGTAGATATAAAATTCTCAAAAAGTTGGGCATACCCGTCTATTTCCATAATCCTTCTCGCGAAGCGGATAAAGTGTTAAAAGTGAGCGGTCTATATACGATTATTACCAAAATCTAAAGGAGTCAAAATGGATATTTTAAATATTAAAGTAAACGCACTAAGTGCAAACGAAAGCTTTTTAAGAAGTACGGTAGGGGCATATTGTACAAGGACGAATCCATCTATAGAAACTATTTCCGATATTAAAACAGCTATAAGCGAAGCGGTAACAAACGCCATTGTACACGGATATAGTGGCGACATAAAAGGAATAATCGACCTTAGTGCTAAAATCGAAGATAACGTATTATACGTAACCATTAGTGATTACGGTAAAGGTATATCTAACGTAGAACAGGCTCTACAAGATTTTTATACTACCAAAGCCGATGAAGAAAGGTCTGGTCTAGGATTCACGATAATGCAAAGCTTTATGGATACTTTAGAAGTTAGCTCCATTTTGGGGGAAGGCACCTCGGTTAAAATGAGTAAACGTTTGGTGGGATAATGTTAGGTGGAGAAGAAACCCTACAATTGATTGAACGCGCAAAACAAGGCGACGACTTTTCAAAGGAAAGACTAATTAGCGAAAATTTACCTTTAATAAAGAGTATAGTGCGTCGTTACAAAAATAAACTCGTAGATTACGAGGACTTGATTCAGCTTGGAACACTTGGGTTAATCAAGGCAATAAACAACTTTAACCTAGATTTTGGCGTAAAATTTTCCACTTATGCAGTTCCTATGATAGCGGGAGAAATAAAAAGATTTATACGCGACGATGGTGCAATCAAGGTAAGTCGTTCCACAAAGGCACAGGCACTGGAAATCAATAAATATATCGACGAATATCGAGCGAGTAGCGGAGAAAGTCCGTCAATCGAGCATTTGGCAAACAAATTTAATCTTGAACCAAGTGAACTAGTCTTTATATTGGATTCCACAAGATATCCCGTTTCAATATATCAAGAAGCGGAGGAAGAGGGTTTGCAACTAGCTGATAAAATCGCAACAAACGAAAACCTAGACGACGAGCTTGATAAATTGATTTTAAAGGATATCATTACAAATCTACCCGAACGCGATAAAAAGATTATAATTTTGAGGTACTTTAGGGATAGAACGCAAACCCAAGTGGCAGAGGAGCTGGGAGTAAGCCAAGTACAAGTATCCAGACTCGAAGCCAAAATTCTAAAAAAGATGCGCGATAGTTTAAAAGTAGATTGAGAAGTATAATATTCGATATTTCGTTAAAAATCTCCGTAAAGGGGATTTTTTTATGCGCGAAGAAATAATCGAAAAAGAAGAAACCTATTCACCAATTATAAAAAACAGCTTGGAGGAACACGATGAACGAGCCTAATAAAGAATACCTTGAATTAGTCAAAAAGAAAATGCCGAAATCTCATCATTTGAAAACGATGTTCCGTGCATTTTGGGTGGGCGGTTTAATTTGTTGTATAGGGCAAGGATTTAACGACCTATATACCCACTTTTTAGGTAGCAAAATGCCCGAAGAGGATATATCTACCTTAGTTACTTTAACCTTGATTACCATAACCGTTTGCTTAACCGGACTTGGAATATACGATAAGATTGGTGCTTATGCCGGGGCTGGTTCAATCGTGCCTATAACAGGTTTTGCCAATAGCGTTGCAAGCCCTGCAATCGAACATAAAAGAGAGGGTGTCGTCCTAGGATTATGCTCAAATATGTTTAGTGTCGCTGGTCCCGTTATCGTATTTGGAATAACCTCTTCTATTGTAGTTGGAATAATTGTTTTGATATTCAAAGGAGCATTCGTATAATGCAAAATCAAACCATTTTCTTTAAAAACGATATAAAAATTGAAAATACTGCAACTATTGTTGGACCTAAAGAGCACGAAGGTCCAATAGGTAGATACTTCGACAAGTTCGTTAAAGACGATTTACTTGGTCAAAAAAGCTACGAAAAAGCAGAAACCAAGCTACACGTTTCGACTATAAAATATTTGTTAAACAAGTCAGGATATAAAGATGGTGATATCGACCTATGCTTGATGGGTGATTTGATGGACGAAATTAGCGGATGTAACTTTACGATGCGTGAGCTTGATATTCCGTTTATGGGTGTCTATAACGCTTGTGCTACCTTTGCTGAAAGCTTAATCATAGGAGCAAATTTGTTAGATAGCGGTAATTTTAAAAGAATAATTTGCTCAACTTCTAGCCATTTTTCAACCGCGGAAAGGCAGTATAGATTTCCTTTAGAGCTTGGAAACCAAAGAACACCGCTTGCTCAATGGACTTGTACGGGCGTAGGAGCAACGCTACTAAATAGAGAGAATGGTAAAGTTAAAATCGATTGCGCAACCATAGGAAGAGTTATTGATTATGGCGTAACCGATGCTAACGATATGGGAGCGGCGATGGCACCCTCAGCAAGAGAAACCTTGCTTTCACATTTTGAAGCAACTTCTAGAGAACCCGATTACTACGACCTTATACTCACGGGAGACTTGGGAGAAGCGGGGCACAGGCTACTGATTTTACTTATGGAAGAAAAAGGAGTAAGGTTAAAAGATAATTATAGCGATTGCGGAATTTTAATATTTAATCGAATGGGACAAGACGTTGGTCAAGGGGGAAGTGGCGCCGGGTGTTCAAGCTCGGTATTCAATAGTTTCGTATACAAAAAGCTTGTGTGTGGCGAACTAAATCGCGTACTTTTGGTTCCGACGGGTGCATTGGTTTCTAAAACAAGTAACCTACAAGGGGAGAGTATACCCGGCATTGCTCACGCAGTAAGTTTTGAAAGGATATAGGTAAAATGATAGTTGATTATTTGAAAGTATTTTTAGTTGGTGGCATAATTTGTTTAATAGGACAAGTACTAATCAACACTACAAAAATGACCTCGGCGAGAATATTGGTTGGATTTCTTTTGACGGGAGTTTTGTTAGAAACCGTTGGCGTATACAAATATATACGAGAGTGGGGACAAGCTGGTGCAACGGTACCGATAATGGGATTTGGCTCTAACCTTGCAAAGGGAGCAATTAAAGGAACAATAGAAAACGGTTTATTAGGTGCAATAACCGGTGGTATCGAAGCGGTTGCGGGTGGTATTGCGGGAGTAATATTTATAAGCTTTATAGTTGGACTAATTAGTAGCTCGAAAACCAAATAGGTATATTGACTTTTGTGCACAATACGACTATAATAATGCTATGGAAAAATTATTTGAAAATCTAGATGCTGTTGTTATAGTTACCTCATCGAATTTGTATTATTTTACACGCTACTCAAACGACGATGCAGTCGTTTTGCTTACCAAAGAAAAAAAATATTACGTATGTGATAAACGCGTAAGCGAAGAGGCACGCGAATTTTTAAAAGATTTTGAAATCGTTGAAATGGATAAACTTGGATATACCAAAACAACGAAAAATTTAATTATAAAGCTTGGTTTAAAGAAGATTGGTTATGAAGACTGGTCTATTTCTCATAGGCAATACAAAATTTTAGAATGTGAAGGTATTTTTAAAAAGTATAAGTTGTTCCCGGCTGAGCATTTGATTAGTGAAATGCGTTCGGTTAAGAGGGAAGACGAATTGGAGCTTATAAAAAAAGCACAAAAAGTAACCGACCAAGTATTTATAGATACTCTTGGATATATTAAGCCCGGTATGACGGAGCTAGAAGTAGCATCGTTTATGAATTCCAAGACCTATTCTTATGGTTGTGAATTGGCTTTCCCGCCCATTGTTGCATTCGGTAAAAACACCTCTAAACCTCACGCGCACCCCGGCGACAACGTATTGCAAGAAAATGACGTTGTAACGTTAGACTTTGGCGCAAAATACAAGGGATATTGCTCGGATATGACGCGCTCATTTGTGGTAGGAGAAGCACCCGAGGGTTACGTCGAGCTTTATAACGCAGTTCTCGAAGCACAAGAGAAAGCTCTTTCCGAACTAAAGGCCGGAATAAAAGGCAAAGAGGGGGATGCGATTGCTCGTAACGTGCTAAAAGAAAGGGGTTACGGAGAATATTTTACACACTCTTTGGGACATAGTCTAGGTATAGACGTTCACGAGGGACCGGGGCTTACACCAAAATGTAACGAGATTATACCCGTTGGAAGCGTGCTTTCGGTTGAACCGGGGGCATATATTGAGGGAAAATATGGTGTTAGAATAGAAGATATTGTAGTTTTCCAAAAAAGTAAGGTGGATAACTTGACAAATTCAAATAAAAATTTAATAATATTAAAGTAATACTACGGAGGTATATTTACTTATGGCAAATAAACTAGCAGGCGATTTAAGAAAAGGCGATACTTTTGAAATGGACAACACCGTTCAAGTTGTTGTTGACTTCCAACACGTTAAACCCGGTAAGGGCGCAGCATTCGTACGCGTTAAGATGCGTAACGTTATGACCGGTAGCGTTCTTGAAAAGACCTTTAACCCCAGCGAAAAGTTTGATTTAGCTTATATCGAACGCAAAAAGATGAGCTACAGCTACTTTGATGGCGAAGATTTCTATTACTTTATGGATAACGAAACCTACGATATGATTCCTATGAATAAAGCTTTGGTTGCAGAAGCATTGAACTTTATCAAGGAAGGCTCTATCGTTGACGTTGCATTCTACAAAGATTCACCCTTTAGTGTTGAACCCGAAAACTTTGTAGTTCTCCAAGTAACCGAATGTGAACCCGCTATCCCCGGTGCAACCGCACAACCCGGCTCCAAGCAAGCAACTCTTGAAACCGGATACGTAATCCAAGTTCCTCTATTCATCGAAGAAGGCGAAATGATAAGAGTTGACACTCGTACCGGCGAATATATGTCTCGCGCAAACTAATCTAAACCAAATTTTATTGGACGGAAGTTGATAGCTTCCGTCTTTTTTTATGCTTATTTGCATATTTTTTAGTATGCTTACTAGACTTTTACCTACAAATATTTTTGACTATATAAAAAATGCAATTCCCATTCAAAAGGTAACCGAAATTCGAATAAGGTTGGGGCGAAAGATTGTCGTTAAGAGTGCATTTAACGAAATAAGCGTTGATTATAAGCCTAACGAAAACGATATACAAGAAATTATAAGGACTGCTACGCGAAATTCGTTATACGCATATCAAGACGAAATCAAAAAAGGGTACATTCCTTTCGAGGGAATAAGGATAGGGTTAAGCGGAAGTGGCGTTACCGATGGTGAAAAGATTATAACTATAAAAGACTTCACGTCGTTGACTATAAGAGTTCCACACGAGGTCGTTGGATGTGCAGAAAAACTAGTACGTATACTAAACGTTTGCGAAAACACTCTTATTATATCACCTCCATACGGTGGCAAAACTACGCTAATACGGGATATTGCAAGATTGCTTAGTGGCAAATACGAAACCTTGATAGTTGACGAGCGAGGAGAGTTATATAACGAAAGTTATACTTTTGGTGATAAAGTCGACGTGTTTAGCAATACTCCAAAAAATATGGTCATAGAGGGAATTATAAGGTCAATTTCGCCCGAGGTTATAGTGCTTGACGAACTCTTTAGCGAGAGCGACGACGTTGTTTTAGGGGAAATTGATAGGTGTGGAGTAAAGATTATAGCAAGCATACACGCTCTAGGAGTTGAGCAATTAAAAAAGCATAATCAAAAATTACTAGAGCACTTTGTATATGCGGTTGAATTGAGTAATAAACCTAAGGTAGGTTCAATAAAATCAATAGTAAGGTTAAAATGATAAAGATAGTTCTTGCAATAGTCATAGTTGTTTTATTGGGATACCTAGGGTATGGTATAGAACGATACTATAAAACGCGACTAAAAATACTACGTGATTACAAGAATTTTATTGCCTACGTTGGTAGGGAAACGGAATTTTTTAAATCGAATATAGAGGAATTGGCACAAAAATTCGAATACCAAACAAAGCAGTTGAACGAAATTATATCGAGTACTGTAAAGGGCGAAAATCTTGACTCCATATTTTTAACCAAAGAGCTTATATCTAGAATAGTTAATTTTATTACCGAGCTTAGTAATTCGGACTATCATTCTAAAAACGCAGTTATAAAAAATGCCGAAGAATTGGCTACTCAGTCGGTATATGATGCCGAAAAAGACAAAACTCAAAAGGGGGAATTGGGTCGAAAACTGATAATTTTATTAGGGATTGGCTTGATAGTATTGATAATATGACGGGAATAGAAACCATACTTAAAATTGCAGGAGTTGGCATTCTGGCAACTGTTATAAATAGCATTTTGGAAAAGAGTGATAAGCGAGAGCTTGCAACTTTTGTTACGTTAACCGCATTAGTAATCGTACTAATTATGGTTATAAGCTTGGTTAGCGAGCTACTTGGAACGGTACAAAATCTATTTGGCTTGTATTGATGAGTATAATCAAGGTTATAGGTATAGCCATTCTTGGAATGGTATGCGCGGGGCTACTAAAAGAAATAAAGCCCTCGCTTGCATCGTTTGCGGGGGTAATAACGGGAGTAGTAATACTATTTACACTTACCCCTGAGCTTAACCAGCTTATTGTAGAATTCAAAAAAATTGCGGAAATTGCAAAAGTAGATTCCACTTTACTTGTTACCATTATAAAAATTATTGGAATTGGATATTTAACCGAGTTTACCGCCTCTATAACCGAGGATTATGGGGTAGGTAGCATAGGCAAAAAGGTGTTGCTTGCAGGAAAAATACTAATAATGTTACTTGCCATACCGATAATTTCGAACGTTGTACTCTCTATAGGAAGTATACTAAAATGAAGAGGATAGTTATATATTTAAGCCTATTTATAATGGCTTTTATTTGTTTTTCGGTATCTTTAACAACAGATATTGCCTATGCCGAAGGGGAGATAAAGGAAGAAATAGAAAAGGAAATCGAGGATAACTTGAATAGTCTTATAGACGAGGACTTGAACGCATACTTTAGCAATTTAGAAAGCAATTTTGGAGTAAATCTAAAAGATTTTATAAAAGGAATTATAAGCGGAAATATTACAATCAGTGCCGAAAACGTGTTAGAAGGCTTTGTTCAAGCGGTAAAAAGCGGAATAAAAAGCTCGTTGCTTTCGCTAATTAGCATTGTGGTGCTTGCGATATTATCCAGTTTAAGCAAAAGCTTAACCGCAGGGTTCAAAAAAGAGGGTATCGAAACAATTATTCACTATGCAATATACGGAGCGATTATTTGTACCCTAGCTATTATGGTGGGCGACGTTGTAAAAGAAGTTAGCGGTACGTTAAACTCAATAAACGAATTGGTTGATAGACTTTTCCCTGTTATTTTAACCTTACTTACCGCAATAGGTGGCGTAGGTGGAGCGAGCTTCTTGCAACCGATAACGCTACTTGTATCAAATTTGGTTATAAAACTG
Organism: Clostridia bacterium; assembly: GCA_017403145.1. Taxonomy (GTDB): domain Bacteria; phylum Bacillota; class Clostridia; order Christensenellales; family DTU072; genus Stercoripulliclostridium_A. Next base: position 179,128 of record JAFQOO010000005.1, on the reverse strand, counting down.
ATTATAAATATAATCATACCTATATTTTACGCTACAATCGTATTTACCTTTGTTGGTAATTTGAGTGATACTATAAAGCTGGAAAAATGCAATAAGACGCTAAAATCCATTGCTTCGTGGACTTTGGGAATAGTATTTTCGCTTGTAACGAGTTTTGTTGCTATGCAAGGATTGGTAGGGGCAAGTATAGATACTATAACAATAAAGTCAACAAAATTTGCTCTTTCAAGTTATATACCTATACTTGGTGGATATCTTGCCGAGGGGTTCGATATAGTTATGGCAAGTTGCGTGCTTATAAAAAACGCGCTGGGGCTTTCGAGTTTTTTGATACTAATAGGAATACTAATAACACCAATTGTTAAAATACTACTTTTTTCGCTATCACTAAAGTTGATAAGCGCATTTATTGAGCCTATCGGTGAAAACAAGGTTGCGAGCTTACTTTACGACACTTCGTCGGGACTAAATATTTTGCTAGCGTCTCTTGGAGGCGTTGCGTTTATTATCTTTATTATTCTTTCCTTAATAATTGGCGCTTATAACGGAGGAATAGTATGATTGCATTTTCTAGCTGGATACTAAGCATTGTTGGATGCCTATGTCTAACAACACTAATAGATTTATTATTACCAGAGGGAGAAACGAAAAAATACGTTAAAGGTATATCGTCGCTAATAGTATTTAGCGTTATGCTATCGCCTTTGACTGCATTTATCGGTGGGGAGAGTAGCCTTCAAGTAAATAGTAGTTACGAAGAGGAAACTAGTACAAAAATAGACGAAAACTACGACTTTTTATATAAAATCAAAGAAAAAGAGTGTGCTAACCAAAAGGAAAGAGCTATAGCCTTTCTAGAAAGCAAAGGTATAAAAGGCGTTGATATAGAGGTAATTTTGAGCTATGGCAAAAGGGCGGAAATTTTGGAAATTATAGCGGATAAGCAAAATGCAGTAATAACTAACGAAAAGGCGAATATAGATATTGTAAAAGAGATAAAAAGCTGTATGGTTAGTTGTTTTAACGTGGACGAAGGAATAGTAGAGGTAATAAACTGATGGAAAAGCTAAAAGAATTGTGGCAAAAAATTAAATCGATAAAAAATTATGAAATTATCATATCTTTAATCATAATTGCGGTGGTACTACTAATATATTTTAGTGTTGACGGAAAGTCGAACGAGGATAAGGCTAAGGAAAGTGCGGTTAGCCAAGATATATCGCTTACCGAAGGGCTAGAAGAAAGGGTGGGCGGTATTCTAAACAAAATTGAGGGAGTGGGCGAGGTTGACGTACTGATAACCTTTAACTCGACAGCACAGCAGGTAACTGCACAAACGGAGAATACACATTCCACGACGACCTCGTCGCCAAACAACTCGACAACGACATCGACCTCGACGAGTTCGCCGATAATAAGTAACCAAAACGTTATAGTACTACAAGAAAAAATGCCGGAAATTATTGGCGTAATAGTGGTAGCGGAGGGTGCAGACAACCCAAAAGTTAGGCTGAATATATTGAGTGCGGTATCAACAGCGCTGGATATAGATAAAAATTCAATACAAATATATACAAGGAGTGAACTATGAAACAAAACAGCAAACTATCCAAAATCGGTCAATCACTAAAAGCAAACAGAAAGAAAATAATAGTTGTTTGCACAATGGTTGCATTACTTATAGGCACGGGATGTCTAAACTATTTCCTAAACGTAAAGACGAGCGGAAACAATAACGACGACGTAGTACAAGAGCAAGAACAAAGCTTTTTTGAAACCTATCGTACCGATAGAGAGTCAACCAGAAACCAAGAAATTGCTTATCTAGACGAAATCATTGCATCGGCAAGCTCAACCGAAACCGCAATTCTAGATGCCGAAAGTCAAAAGCTGAATATTACCTCTTCAATGGAAACCGAACTAGTACTAGAGGGGCTAATAAAAGCAAAGGGCTTTGAAGACTGCATAGTTACAATGTCGACCGAGAACGTAAATATTGTAGTAATGGACGAAGATTTAACTCTAGAAGAGGCTGCACAAATTCTAAATATTGTTGAAACCGAGACCACCTTTACCGCACCCGACGTTGTAATTATTCCTTACGTATAAAAATTTTTAACTAAATAACAAATCAAAAGCACGCATATACCTATATGGAAAAGCGTGCTTTTTGTAATGATATAAAAGTTTACAATTTTTAAATAAAGTAGTATAATATAGATAAATTTTGTTTCTAAGGACGATAGTTATGAAAAAACATTCTAGTCTTATTCTAAAGTTAGCAGTTATTTTCCTTATAGTATGCACAATATTTAGTATTGGTCTTATTGGCTGTGCACCTAGTGGCACCCAAAACGACTCTAACGACGACAACAAAAAGCCAATTGTGAATGATAAAGAGAATAATGATAACGAAGAAGATGACGACACAACGCGATATCCAATAGTTGGCGACGAAGAAGAGGACAACAACCAAACGGAAGAGGACAACGACAATAATGGTAACGATAACGACGACAGCCAAACGGGTACCGAGGGTGATAACGAAGAAGATGGTGGAAGCGAGGTAACACCTCAACCTCCATTAGTGGAAGAGGAACCCTCCCAACAAGAGCTTGAGGAGTTCAAACAACTTCTTGATAGCATAGTAACCGGAAGCCTACTTGACTATGCAATTCAAGGCGGTAAAATTTATACGTTCGAAGAAACAAACTCGGCACTAACAATAAACTATCTTACACTTTACGAAGGTGAGGGCATCGAAACAACTTCTCAGCTTGAAGCATTGAGTGAAGCAGTTGACACCTATGGCCTCAGAAAATTAAACACAATCAGTCGTGAAAACACAACCGTTGACTACAAGGGCTATACATATGGCTTCAACTCTATTGGCGGAGGAGTGCTTGGACTCTCCGCCGACCGCACGTCAATTGCAGATTTCCAAAAAATTGCAGATTCAAACAGCCCAACAGGATTTAGCGTTGAAGTTAACGTTATGCTTGAAAACCAAAACGGATTTTTTGAATACTCAGCAACAGCTCCGGTTGATGAAGGCGCAGACGCAACAGCAATGTTTGACGCACTTAAAGGCCTTTCAGCTGACGATTGGACAATCACACAAGTAAGCAACACTCAAGTTTTAGGCAACAGCAGTATTGTGTTTGCTGAGCCAACCCAAATCAAAACCGAAGAGGGCGGAACAACAGGCGGAGGAACAGACAATCCAAACCCAGACACCCCAGACGACGAAGTAACCGACACCCTTGACTTCTCAGCCCTTGAAACAAAACTTAAAGAGGTTATCCTTGCAAAACACAGGAACACAACATTAAATGAAATTATTTCATATTCAGCCGAGAATGGAAAAATGTATTTGGTTTATGATACACAAGGTTCAGCTGGAAGTAGCATAAGAGCTTATGAATTAACATTAAATGTTGACGATTTATCTACTCAGGAGAATATTGACTTAGTTACAAGTTCAATTTCAAAGGATAGTTATAACGGTTCAGCTTTAGTTTCAATCGGCAAAGCCTCATCAGACATTACAGTAAATGGCACAACCTATTCAAAAGACGGAATCGAAGGCGACAATGCCTTTGCCCGCCAATGCGGAATCGACAATGCTATTATGACTTATGTGAGTGATATGGGAATAAAAACATACTATAGTAATTTTGATACAGGGTATGGAAAAAGCTTTTATGTTTTGGTTATATCTGAAGATTCTGAGAATAACATAGTTATATCTAAAGGTAGATATGCGGTTGAATGCGATGCAAATAATACCTATACTGAAGAACAATTATATTCTAATTTCTTTACAGATAATAAATACATAAAAGATAATAATGAAGAAGCAGATATTGAATTAAACCTTGGAAAAAACCTTAAGAAAGAAGAAACAGCAACGGCTTTAAACTCTTCTGCAAAATACAGCAGTGTAGAACCAATCTTCTTCTTTAACAACAAAGAAATGATAAAATAACGCCACCACTGGCGTTATTTATTTTTCTTTCGTACATATTTACGCACGCGTAATTTAATTATATTTCTTGCAAATAATATATTATTGTGGTATCATACAAATATGGAAGAAATCAAACCTCAAGCTATATCAAGATATACCTCGATTGTTGCCTCTATCGCAAACGAAGCTATAAAAAAGGTTCAAGGCGTTTCTAAAGAAGACGGTGTTGTTAAATATCGCCTAGGTTTTACCGGCTTAAAAAATACCAACTGCCACGTTTATATCGACGACGAGGGTATGGTTAGTATCGATATGGTCGTTAACGTCAATTTTGGACTTAGCATTCCCGAAGTAGTTTGCGAGCTACAAGAAACCATTAAACAAGACGTGGAATCTGCTACTAAATTTACCGTAAAAAGAATAAACGTAAACGTTGCTAACGTAAATATCTAGAATTATGCACCAAAGAAAAAAATCACGCGACAGCGTTTTAAAGTTAATATTTGAATATCTATTCTCCGGCGAATATAACGAGAAAACCTTGCTCATTATGACTACCGGAGAAATGCCTATGTCCGAAGTAGACTATATTACCACCGTTTATAAGGGCGTTATAAAGCATTTCGACGAGCTAAAAGAAATTATTACCAAATATGCTAGGGGATATGATTTCGATAGAATATATAAGCTCGACCTCGCTGCAATGCTTCTTGCTGTATTCGAAATGAAGTATATGGACGATATCCCACTTGGAACCTCGATTGCCGAAGCAGTAGAGCTTGTTAAAACCTACTCCGTAGAAAAGAGCTATGCCTTCGTAAATGGTGTTCTTAGCTCTGTTTACAAGGAAATCACTGCAAAATAATGCAAGAACGTAATTATATTACAGTTTCCGAACTCAATTTTTATCTAAGTCGTATCATAGATGCAGAAGAACTTCTGCACAATATGTATCTTCTTGGCGAAGTTAGCGGTTGCTCTATTCATAAGGGCAACCTTTATTGTACCCTAAAAGACGAAAACGCTCAAATAGGTATTGTTTGTTTTGCTGTAGACAAAACCTACGTTCCCGAAAACGGTGAACAAGTTCTTATGTACGGTACTCCCACTTATTACCAAAAAACGGGTAAAATTTCTTTTATCGCAAGAAGAATAGAGCCTTTTGGCAAGGGTAGATTGCACCTAGAATTAGAACTACTCAAAAAACGTCTTCTTGAAGAGGGTATTTTTAACGACGCTCACAAAACACCCGCTCCCGCATATACCAAAAACCTTTGCGTTGTTACAAGCCTAGAGGGTGCGGTTATACAAGATATATATTCTACCATTCGTCGTTATAATCAGCTTATAAATATTTGTATTGTTAACGTATCCGTTCAAGGTAAAAGCGCCGAAAGCGAAATTATAAAGGGACTTGAGCTTGCCGATAAGGGTGGCTTCGATACCGTTATCCTAGCCCGTGGCGGTGGCTCGTTCGAAGACCTTATGCCCTTTAACAGCGAGGGAGTTGTTAGGGCAATTTATAGAATGGATACCTATATAATTAGCGCAGTAGGACACGAAACCGACGTTACTCTTTGCGATTTGGTTGCCGATGCTCGCGCACTAACTCCAACCGCAGGTGCGGAAATGGTCGCGTTCGATACCGTACAAATGATAAACGATATTATATCTCAAATATCGGTTGCAGGTAGAAAGTTAGAAAATAAGATTAAAACCAAACAGCTTATCGCTACCGATTTAACCAGAAAATCAACCTACCTTATCGGTAACAAACTTAGCGATATGCAATCCCGAGTAAATAATTCTCTAAACAAAGGACAACTAACCATTCAAAATTTGGTTGCAAAAGGGGATAATAAAATAGACGTCCTTCTAAATAAGCTCGAAGCCCTAAATCCACTTAGAATACTAAAAAGCGGTTATTTCAAAATGGAAAAAGAGGGTAAAAGTATAACTAACACAAATATGCTTGCCGTCGGCGACAACGTAACTCTTTACGCTAGCGATGGTAAGATAAAGGCTACTATAAACGAAATTGAATAAAAGGGGTAAACTACTATGGGTTTTGAAAAAGATATAGAAAACCTAGAACGCATCGTTGCTAAACTAGAGCAAGAAAACCTTTCTATCGACGAAGGTCTAACTCTCTATGCAGAAGCTATCAAGCTAGGTAAAAAACTCGTTGAAGAAATAAAGGAAAGTAAGGGTAAACTCGAACTCCTTAACCAAGATTTATCTCGCATCAACCTTGAAGACTGCGAGGTAGAATAACTAGCATAAATTGCATTAAATGCTAATTAGTTGCATATTTTTAAAATATATGCTACAATATTAACAACTTAATATGGTGGTGCAGTATTCTAGTCAGGTGCGATATAATTGAGGGCGGGGTTAAAATACCGTCAAAGAGCATATCGATGAAGTTTCTTGTGTTTGCTTGAGTTGCCCAAACTTGGGTGGATGCTGGGAGTTAAGGATTCAGGGCGTCTGATAACGGCATATCGGAGCCGACCCTGTCTCCATGGAGACCTATATCGGTGAAGGTAACGCTACGGCAATCCTTTACTGAATAGGGTTAAACCTGCAATGCGGTAATAAATAACTGTGTGCAGTGTAGCTTGCCTTGAGTGGATGCGCGAGAATTAGGGTGTCAGATTTGTTTGGGTACGCGAACTCATCAGGTCTTTGCCTATGAAACCGTATCTGCAAAAGAGGATAGGTTGTATCAAATCTGTTAAAGAAATTTTCTAGACTGTTTTAAGCCGAGGATTATAGTGTGTACTAAGTGGCGATTCGGTTACGTATTGAGTAATCTTACGTTGCGGGGTTTAAAAGGAAACTGCCTAGTCGGCGACGATAGGTAACCCGTAGGGAAATCCTACCGAACCTTATGGCGCAAGGTTTACTTGGTTTATTACCACCATTTTAAGCGCAACTTTCGTTGCGCTATATATTTATCATTTATCCTATTATTAACTATGAAAAACGAAAATATCGATACTAATTCCCATAATTTGAACGATTCTTCTATTGATTTAAGCCTAGAAGAAAATTGTAAATCTAAAAAAGATAAAGAAAAAAAAGGGGAGCCTAAAAAGAAAATTTCCGGCGCTACGCTTTGGACGATTAAAATTACCATAGTTACCCTCGTTCTAGGTCTTTTCTTTTCGTTTATTTCCGAGCTAACCTCTTCTTACGCACACGTTAGCATCACCATTTTGCTACTTTTCTTGCTGATTGCTATAAGTATAATTTGCGACGCTATCGGTATCGCTGCAACCTCTTGCGACCTCGCGCCCCTTCTTTCTATGGCTTCAAGAAAGGTTCCCGGCAGTAAAAAAGCTATCGCCCTCGTTAAAAACGCCGAAAAAGTTTCCAATATTTGTTGCGACGTTATTGGTGATATTTGCGGTATCATTAGCGGTGCTTGTACCGTCGCTATCGTTGCTAAACTAGTTATCGATAACTCCACCCTTAATTATTGGATGAGTATCATCGTTTCCAGCTTGGTTGGAGCTATCACCGTCGGCGGTAAATCCTTCTTTAAAACCATCGCTATGAAAAATAGTAAAGAAATACTGCTTCTAGTTTCTCGTATACTTTCCGTTTTTAGCAAAAAAGAAAAATAATGCGCCTTGATTTGTTCCTAGCCGAATGCGGTTTATCTAAATCTCGTACCCACGCACAAAACCTTATCAAGCTTGGTAAGGTCATTGTAGATGGTACCATCGTTAGTAAAGCTTCGCTAGAAATAAGTGGCAACGAAAATATTAGGGTAGATAATAAAGACGACTACGCATCTCTCGGCGGACTCAAGCTACAAAAGGCTATAAATCACTATAAAATCGACGTAAATAACAAAATTTGTATCGATATAGGTGCCTCTAACGGTGGCTTTACCGACGTGCTTTTGCGAGGTGGAGCTTCTAAAGTTTATGCGGTCGATATCGGCGAGTGCGCTCTACCACAAGAAATGGTAGAAGACGATAGGGTTGTCGTCAAAGATAAACTGAACGCAAGGTACCTCACGTTCGAAGACATAGGTATAAAAGCCGATATTATAACCATTGACGTTTCTTTTATATCTCTTACTATGATTTTGCCCGCTCTTATGCAGTTCACCACCGACAACACCGCTATTATTGCACTTATAAAGCCTCAGTTCGAGGTCGGTAGGGCTTCTTTAACCAAAACAGGCATAGTCAAAAACCAAAAGGCTACCGACCAAGCTATAAAGAAAATAATCGATTTCGCTTCCGCAATCGGCCTTTATCACGAAAGCGTTATCGAGGCTCCGCACCCCTTTGAAAATAAAAACAAGGAATATCTTGTTCTTTTGCATAAATAATCAAATTTTTTGCAACATTTCTATTATAATTGTATATTTTATTAAAATCTCTTGTATAAAATTTATATTTGGTGTATCATAGTCCTATGAAAATAGGACTATATTCAAATTTAACTAGGGACCCCGATGCCCGCTATACTAAGGCTGTTTATAACATTCTCAAGGAAAAGAATGCTACTATCTATATTTCAAACGACCTTATGGGTATCGACTTTGGTTCTAATATTGCTATTAGCTACGACAACTACTCGCTCGCAAAAGAAAGCGACGTTGTCATCGTTCTTGGCGGAGATGGTACTATTCTTGCTATCGCTAAAGAATGTGCCACTTTCAATACCCCAATTTTTGCTGTAAATATGGGGCATAAAGGTTTCCTAAGCGAGGTCAATAAGGAAGACTTGGAACAAGATTTTAACGACCTATTTAGCGGTAATTATATCCTTGATAAACGCAAGTTCCTAAAGGTTAAAATCGAAAATTCCACCCAAGAATACTATGCACTAAACGAGGTTGTCGTTGCACAATCACTTTGCTCGCGCATTATGAAAGCCGAAATTACCGTCAACGGAACGTTGGTTGATAAATATACCTCCGATGGTATAATTATCGCGACTCCTACGGGTTCTACCGCTTATAGCCTTTCCGCCGGCGGTCCCATTGTCGCTCCCGACGTTTCTTGCTTTATAATTTCGCCCATTTGCGCACATAGCTTGCACTCACGTCCACTAATAGTATCAAGCTCTAGCACCGTTAGCGTTAAATTGCTTTCCGCAGAACCCTCCGCAAACGTTAACGTGGATGGCAATAACATTCAAAGCATCTTTAACGAAACTAAGGTCGAAATAACCGATTCAAACTTGTCGGTCGACTTTATTCGCAGACCTAACTTTAACTTTTATGAAAAACTACTAGAAAAAATGCGTTATTGGAGTTCAATAGAGGTTTAATTATGAGTAGACAAGAAAGACAAAATAGACTTTTAAAACTAATCGAAGAAAAAGATATCGAAACTCAACAAGAATTGACAGATATCCTTTTGAGCGAGGGCTTCAAGGTTACACAAGCAACCGTTTCTCGTGATATTCAAGAGCTGGGCTTAATAAAGACCGCTTCCGTCGGTCAAAAATCAAGATACGTTAAACCTCTTGACCCAAGACTACAACGTTTGCGTATGTTGTTCCACCAATCTGTTCTTTCTATCGACTATACCGAAAATTTTATAGTCATAAAAACCCTCGGTGGCTCCGCTAATAGCGCAGCTATGCTTCTAGACCACCTCGAAAATCCCGAAATTATGGGTACTATCGCAGGCGACGACACCATTTTTATGCTCGTTAAAACAAAAGACGAAGTGGTTAAAATAGTAAAACTACTAAACGATTTCTTGAATTAGTATATGATTACCTCGTTATACATAAAAAATATTGCTCTTATTCGTGAGCATACCCTAGAATTTGCAGAGGGACTCAACGTTTTGAGTGGCGAAACAGGTGCAGGTAAATCTATTATTATAGATTCACTCAATTTTGTTCTCGGCGATAGAGCTGATAAATCTTTAATTAGACACGGACAATCTAGCGCTACCGTTGAGGCTATCTTTAACGATAACAACAATAAGAACGTTATTGCAGTTTTAGAAGAGTTTGGCATCGATAGGGAAGAAAATCTTATCGTAAAACGTACTATGAGCGAAAATGGTCGTAGCGATTGTCGTGTTAATGGTAGAGCGGTAACTCTTTCTCAACTACGTAAGCTCGTTGCACATTTGGTCGATATTCACTCTCAACACGAAAATCAAGCACTTCTAAACGAAGCAAATCATATCCTTATTTTAGATAAATATGGTAAATCTATCCTAACTCTAAAGGAAAAGTTTAACGTTCACTTTAACGCATACCTAAAAGCTAAGGAAGAAATCGATGCCTTCGAGGACGAAAGTGCTCGCACTAGAAAAATCGATAGCTTAGAGTATCAAATTGCCGAAATTGAACGCGTAAATCCGCAAATAGGCGAAGAAGATAATCTTATTACCCAACGAAACAAGTTCCAAAACTCCGAACGCATTGCAAACGCTTTGTCGGCTTCATATACCGCCCTAGATGGCGAAGAAAGCTTTGGCGCGATAAATCTAACGCAAATTGCAATTCGTGAAATTAACGCGGTTTTGCGCTTTGACAATAAATTCGAAAACCTTTCCGAACGCTTGGAATCGGTAAAAATCGAACTACGCGATATCGCAGACGAACTTTCTAACGAAATCGAAGCACTTTCCTACAATCCACGTGAGCTAGAACAAATTGAAGAACGCATTGCCGAAATTAGAAAGATTAAAAAACGCTACGGTACCATTGAAGAGCTTCCCGAATTTTTAGAAAGAACCTATCGTGAACTTGAAAACCTAAAGAATGCCGAACAAAAAATTCTAGAGCTTGAACAAATAAAAATCGAAGAGGGGAATTTAGCAATAGATTATGCCTTGAAACTCCACGACGAAAGAGTCAAGGTTGCTAAATCTTTTAACAATGCAATAGTTAAGAATTTGAAAGAACTTGGTATGAAAAATACCACCTTTGAAGCGGAAATAATTTTCCCCGAAAACAAAGATTGTATTTTGTCTACCGCAAACGAAAATGGCGCTGACTCCGTAAGGTTCCTAATTTCTCCAAACTTGGGTGAACCTCTAAAACCTTTATCCAAAATTGCTTCGGGTGGAGAAATGAGTAGATTTATGCTTGGTCTAAAAAATATTACTGCCGAACTTGAAGAAATCGATACTTTGGTCTTTGACGAAATCGATACGGGCATAAGCGGACTCATAGCAAAAGTAGTGGCACAAAAGCTTAGCGACGTTTCTAAAAATAGACAAGTTTTAGCGGTTACGCACTTACCTCAATTAGCTTCTATGGCGGACCATCATTACCTTATAACCAAGTACGAAAAAGAGGGACAAACCATTACAGAAGTTCACCTTTTAGACGAGCTTGGTTCGGTAAAAGAAGTTATGCGCCTTGCCGGTAGCGATGCTACAAGCATAGTAGGTGAGCAAAATGCCCTAGAATTGAAAAATTGGGCAAAAAGTTATAAAAACTCGAAGAAATAGCACATTTAAGCTTTCGAGTATTATAAATTTTAACATATTTTAGAATAATATTTTAGCATAATTACCTTCCTTTATCACAAAATAATTGGGAGGTAATTTTATGTTAGAGCGAAAAAACATCAAATTTAAAAGCTTACTTATCATCCTAGTTTTATTATTTATATCAACATTTTCCTTTGCAATATTCAACCACCACGACGTTACTTTTGCACAAGAAAAAGAAGTCTACCTTGGCGGTCAACCAATTGGGTTAAACATAAATAGCGATGGACTGATAGTCATCGACTTTAAACCCATAATCACTGCAAGCGGAAACCTTTGTCCAGCAAAAGATTGTGGCTTGCAGGTAGGGGATATGATTATAAAAACAAATGACAAGGTTGTAAAAACTCCCGTTGATTTACAAAACGCTATTTCTAATGCAGATAACACTGTTAAATTAGTAGCAAAACGCGCTGAAAATGAAATTGAACTATTAGCATCGCCCGTCTTTGACCCTCTTGCCGGCGCACGTAAACTAGGTTTAATAGTAAAAAATGATATTTCCGGCATAGGAACGCTCACTTACGTCGATAATAATGGTAATTATTGCTCGCTTGGGCATAAAATTTGCGACCCTAACCTTAACAATCAAGCTCTTTATCAATGCGGTAAAATTTATAATGCAAACGTAATTGGCGTATACAAAGGTAGCAAAGATGAAGCCGGGGCGCTAAAGGGTACTTTTGATAAAAATGCGTCCGAAATCGGTTCGACTATCAGGAATTGCGAGTTTGGTGTATATGGTATTATACCCAATAAAAATGCGCTAAAATTGGATAAAAAGGTTAAAATAGGTTCAAAAATCGACGTTAAACCGGGGAAAGCTTATATCTATACAACCATAGAGGGTTCGCAACCTAAAAGATATCAAATCGAAATCGTAAAAGCATACAATCAAGATAAACCCGATATTAAAAGTATGGTAATCCGCGTTACCGATAAGCAACTTTTAGAAGCAAGCGGTGGCATCGTGCAAGGAATGAGTGGCTCTCCTATAATCCAAGATGATAAACTCATCGGCGCGGTAACTCACGTCTTTCTAAATGATTCCACTATTGGTTACGGGGTATATATAGATTGGCTCTTTTAGAGCATAAAAACCAAGTCTTTTGAGTATATTTTTATATGCTTAAAAAACTTGGTTGCTACATAAAAGATAATATTTACTCCCTCAAAAAGTGTATTTTAGAGAATAAACTGCACTTATATATCTGTTTAGGCGCTTTTGCGATTGGGATTTTGCTTGCACTAAGCAAGGATTTTAGCGACATTACCGATACAAATAACTTTGTTTATGCCATATTTAGCGGAAATTCCTCGCCCATTCCACAAATCATTCGACTAATTCTTTGGTGCGCGGTATTCTATGCAATATGGTTTATTACCGCAATACATTTTATATCGTTTATAGTCATCGGTTACGGTAGCATTTTGCTTATTACATATTTTGTTTTCGTTTACGCATTCAAAGCAATAGTAGTGCATACCCTAAGCGGTTTGATTTTTACGCTTTTGTATCTTTTACCAACCGCATTGATAGTCCTAGTAGGTTTTATTTGCGCGCTTAAAGAAATATATTATTTACTCAATTATAATTGCAATAGAAAGAGCCTAATCAATCTCTCGTTTCATAAAAAAAGCATACAAAAAGCCATCACGCCAATATGGATTTTGGTAAGCTTATTCATATTTGTTTATTGGCTTATTTTCTATTTGATTTTGATAATTTTTATATAAATTCGAAAGTTTTAGCATAAAAATCACTCCTCTCGGCATACTAGTCCAAGAGGTATAAAATGAAGAAATTTATTATATTTATATGTGCTATCAGTTTTGCTATAATTCTAGCCTTGACTCCTACGGTCGTGGCTAGTGCTAAGCCCGAAAATAATACTAACGTTCAAAAGAAAATAGGTAACTATAATTCTAGGTCTGCATACGTTATAGATTATGATACAGAGCAAGTATTGTTTGAAAGAAATGCCGATGCTAAGTATCCAATAGCAAGTATGGTTAAAATTATGACTTTGAATATCGTTTTCGACGAAATAGAAAAGGGACATTTATCTTTTGACGAAAAAATCGTTATTAGCGAAAACGCATCGGGTATGGGTGGTTCCCAGATGTTCCTAGACGCAGGTTTAGAGTATTCAATTTCCGATTTAATCAAAGGTGTAACCGTTGTTTCAGCAAACGATGCCAGCGTTGCTTTAGCGGAAAAAATAAGTGGCTCGGTTGACGTTTTTATCGATTTGATGAACGAAAAAGCAAATGAATTCGGTATGCAAAACACACGCTTTGTAAACGTTACCGGACTACCTCAAGAGGGGCAATATAGTACTGCGCGAGACGTTTCAAAAATGATGAAAAACTTACTAAAACACCCCAAATATTATGATTTTTCTACCATATATCTAGAAAACTATACTCACCCTGATGGTCGTACTACCGAGCTAACAAACACTAACAAATTGGTACGATTTTATAAAGGTTGCGACGGTGGTAAAACGGGATTTACTTCGGAAGCAATGTTTTGTCTTTCCGCGACCGCTAAGCGTGATAATACTAGAGTAATCGCAACGGTTTTGGGCGCACCAAGTAGCAAAGAAAGGAATAAAGAAATAACCGATTTATTCAACTATGCTTTTGCAAACTTTCGAACAATATGTCTGTTAGAAAAAGGCAAAGCAATTCCAACGGAAATCAACGTTAAAGGTGCTAAATCTAGTAAATGCGAAGTAATGGTTGATAAAGACGTTTTTATTCTTGCAAAGAAAGGCGAAAAACCCGATTTTGACGTTGAAATTATCATTGACGACAACCTAAAAGCACCCATTGATAAAGGAAGTAAAATAGGGGTTGTAAAACTCATTGATAAAAAAACTAAAGAGCTAAAAGACCAAGTCAATCTTGTTGCATTGAATGATATAGAAAGCAAATCTTATCTTGATGGACTAGATGAAATTCTTCAAAATTGGTTTTTAGGAAAATAGGTTTCAGTATAATTTTAGTAAAATATTAGGCGCGTGTGTATGCACGCGCTTTATTTTATGTTAAATTATGTGCGAGCACGTATTGACACGCGCACGTATTTATTATATAATGTGTCCATAAAAGCAAAAATAGGTTATTATGTTCATTTTTAATTTGTTAAGAGCCGAAGGCAGTATTTCGGATAAAATCATAGTTGCACTTGCATTCGTTTTGGTAGCTACTTTTTCTATCGTTATTCACGAAGTAGCTCACGGTTACGTTGCAAAGCTAAATGGTGATTTAACTGCAAAAGATAGGGGAAGATTGACTCTCAACCCCACTGCACACTTAGACCCAATCGGAGTAGCTATGATGCTTTTAGTTGGGTTCGGTTGGGCTAAACCCGTACCAATCAATCCCAATAACTTTACCAATCGCAAAAGGGGTATTTTTACGGTATCTATTGCCGGCATATCTGCAAATCTAATCGTTGCAGGCTTTTGCTTGCTTTTACATTTCCTTTTATATCCCGTTATCGTAAAAACAATGTACGCTTCCGGCACCAACGCAATTGTTAGCGTTTTGATGAATTTCGTCTATTCTTTATTGATTTTAGGCGTTCAAATCAACTTTATGCTAGCATTTTTTAACATTTTACCCATATATCCGCTAGACGGATTCAATATGATAAATACCTTTTTACCTTATGGTAACAAATTCCAAAAAATTATGGTTAGATATGGCTCTTTTATTCTAATCGGACTAATTTTGATTGGAAATATAGGCAATATTTTCGGTATTAGATGGCTGAATATATTCAATTTATTCGGCGATTTGATATCGGATATGATAAGTAAAGTAACGTTACAATCGATAAAAATATTCTTAATGTAATATGGCTGAAGAAAATATCACTACAAACGAAGAAATACTTAGGGAAAAGGTAGAAGAAGTCGTTGAAATCGACACCGAAGTAAGCTCTTCCAAATTATCATTTCTAAACCTCTCGTATCATTTGTACGAAGAGGACGTTGCTCTTGATAAATTACTCGATATTTGTAAGCAAAATAAAGTTGCAATTCGCGATATTTTTATTTCCGATATTACACAACAATACCTTGATTACGTCGTTGAATTGACAAAAGACGAACGTAATTACGACGATATCGCCGACTTTTTGGTTCTTGCAGCCACTCTAATTGAGTTCAAAGCAAACTCACTACTTCCAAATTTGGACTTTGACGACAGCGACCTTGACGAGTTTATTTCCGACGAAGAATTATTCTTTAGGCGCGCGGAGGAATACGCAGCCTATAGGAATGCAGCGGAAAAGATGCAGGAGTTGGAAATCCTAAACCGTTTTTATCGTGAACCTGTTTTTGGTGAAAACGAATATAAATTGGTTATTAAAGATTTCTCCCTACAAAAGATGATAGACGCATTCTCCAGAATGTTGGAAAGAGCGGAATTTGAAGAGGATAAACACGTTGAAAAAACCATTCCCAACGAACGTTTTACCGTTGCAGATAGGGTTATCGACGTCGTTGAGGCACTACGCGTATATCGTAGATTGAAGCTTATAGACTTATTCGACCCCGATTTCAGTAAGCTAGAGATAATAAACACCTTCCTTGCTGTTTTAGAACTATGCAAACAACAAGTTGCAACCATAGCACAAGAAAATGCCGAGGCAGAAATCTTCGTGGAAGCAACTGCTACAACAGATACATTTAACGTACAGGAGGACGTATTAAACGATGCCGTTGAATATAATTGAGTCCTTGATTTTCGCAAGCGGACACGGTATGCACCGCGACGATATTATAAAGGGACTCAAAGAGCAATATGCTAAAAAAGATATTGAAAAAGCTCTAGAAACCCTAAAGAAACAATATTCCGGAGAACGCGGAATACATCTTATCGTTGCAAATAACGTATATCAATTCCAATCAAATCCCGCTCACGGTGATTTACTTGCCGACTTGTTACTTGAAACAAGAGAACGTCAGTTATCCAAAACCTTGTTGCAGGTTTTGGCAATCGTTGCCTACAAACAGCCCGTTACCAGAACGGAAATCGAAGATTTGCGTGGCGTTGGTAGTGATTACGTTATTGCTATGCTACTAAAGTTAAATCTTATCGAAGCGGTTGGTAGAAAGGAAACCATAGGTAAACCTATTTTATATGGCACGACCAACGAGTTTCTAAAGAAATTCGGTCTTGAAAGTCTTGAAGAGCTTCCCGACTACGACGACTTGATGCTAAAGATAAAGAACAACTTTGAAAAATATTATGCGAAGGAAAGCACCTTGTTCCGCGACCGTAATATTGATATGACTCACCCCGAAGATAACGACGACGGAGAAGGCGACTTCCCCGAAGACGAATTTTTCGGTGATGAAGACGACGATATCCCCGATTTCCTAGACGGTGAAGATATCGTTGAAATAGATTAGTTCTAGGAACACAAACACAAAATTATTGACATCGATTAAGGAGCCAAACGATGCAAAAAATATTTACTAACATTAAGTTTAACTCACGCGCGATTATCTCAATTATGGTGATAATATGTTTGTTTGCCTTAGGTTTCGCCCTAACCGCGACTCTTCCACAAGTTTCCGATAACGGAGACACCATTGTGGCTAGCGCAGCAACAACTATTACCTCGGATAACTACCGTAGCGTAATTCAACTAAACGGTAGTTCCGGCACCGTAACGGGAGAATACAAGCTAGATAGCGATATTACCATCTCTATTAACAATGATACGGTAAATATTGCTACGTTTAGCGGAACCTTTGACGGTAATGGTCATAAAATCACCGTTAGCGGTTCGGATTCCTATAGGATAGGTGCTAACAACGACTACTACGTTGGTGCTGTTTTTGGAAGATTGGGTGCAAGTGCGGTTGTCAAAAATTTGACTATAGAATGGAACGCATATTGGACTATGCTTGCAGGTAATAGCAAGTCATCCTCTAACACATATTCCGGTGAAGGTAGTACTACCATTTACGTAGGCGGTTTATGTGGACTAGCTTATAGTGGTGCAAAAATAGAAAACCTAACTTTCAACCTTAATAGCACGATTGCCGGTGTAGGTATTGACGATAGTGCAGACCATGAAAATTGCTCCGGTGGTCAAGGTGCTGTCGTTGGTGCAATGATTGGTAGGTCTCAAGGCGCTAAATTAAGAAACATCACGTTCAACAACAATGGCTCCGTTTGGGCTCGTGGTCAAAACGTTAGTGCTGGTGCTAGTAAAAAGGGTGCAACAGTTATGCTCTCCTCCCCCAACACTCGTGCCGATAGAGCGGTAGCAGGTGGAATGATAGGGGAAACACAAAGTGGTTCAACCGAAGTTTATGGTTTGGTTTTCAAAGGCGACGGATACGTAGGAGCTGCCGCAACCGGTAGAAATAACTACGTAGATGCTAGTAATGCACAATATTTACATACCATAAATTTAGCTGGAGGTCTACTCGGTTACAATTATGGTGGTACTTTAACTATACATGGCTTACTTTACGAATACCAAGGTAGATGTTACGTTAAAGAACTTGCCGGCTCCGCTATGAATGCAGGTACTATCGTTGGTGTAGGTAATGGAACCACTATAAACGGATTATGGAGAAGCACCGCTGATGCATCTAAAAATAGTGGCGTTGGCATTTACAATTACTATAGTTCAACTTCCGGCCCTTCAAAGACAGGTGCTTCATCTTTAACTATTAAAAATTCTATTGGCAGTGGTTCTATAAGCAGTGTTTATAAAGGCACTGAAGGTTCTTTAACGGTAAACACACTCAGAGAATATACTCCTAAAGCATATTATGCTGAAGCTGAATCTGCGGATGGCTCCGTAACTTTTGGTAGTGGTATTGTTAAAAACATCAAATTTAGCGATTATACTGCAAATAACGGCGCCCTTGTTGTTGAAGCTAAGTCGGACGACCAAAATTATCTGATTTCTGCATTAACCTATAATATGGTTAACAATGGTGCATTTTCTACCAAAAATTACTATAACGTAGCACAAACCACTCACGTAACCTTTGACGAAAGCTATCAAATCCCAATAAATTGTCATGAATTCCGCGTCATACTTGCAACAACCGAAAAATCTTTGTACGTTGTATGCGACGGAAATAAAATTTACGACACAACCGGTATCTTTTTCCAAGGTGCTCCGAGTGCAACCAGCAACAATTTGTTGAGCAATTTGTACTGGGTCGCCGAACACGATACGGATTCCACCAACAATATTATAGGTGATATGGGTAGCGCACAAATTACTACCGGTGCTAACGTTGGAACCTATTCTATGGTTCTATATCGTTACGACTCCAAAACAGGTCAATCTACCAAAGTTCAAGATGGAGAAAGCTTGGGCGTTAACAATGCCAATGCTCCTTCCAAGATTTACCTATTCGACGCAACCAAAGCTCAAAATTACAAATATACTATTTCTCGCGCAGAAGTTGACTTGGTACAACTTTCGGCATCATACACAAGAGAATACGATGGTACCTCTAACGTTGATGGTAACGACCTTACCTATAGATTACACTACGGATTCTATCTTGCAGGCACAAATAATGCTCCTCTAGATACGCCTACATTCACTATTGGTGCAGGTAACTTCTACGATAGCACCGGCGCATTACTCGATGGCTCAGTTGGTTCCAATAAGGTAGTTAAAATATCGGGCTTGAACGTTACCGGTAACTACGTGCTATCTGCTAACTCCGGCACTTCTCTTACCCTTTATAATTGTAAAATTACCGAAAGAACGCTAGATTGCGAATGGTCCCATCTACATCAAACCTACAATGGAAACAAACTTGAACCAAGCGTTACGGCTACTAACTTGATTGGTGGCGATAGTGTTGTATTTAACTATGCAGTATACAATACTATCAACGATGCTATCAGCGGAACAGAGGTAACCAAAACTACCGTTAAAGATGGTTCAAAAGGGGATGACGACTATTACGTCGTTAGAGCAACAATCGCTTCCAACCCGAACTATAAACTAAGAGACGGATATATCCAAGAGCATATGTACGTTTATAAAAAGGAAATAGGGCTCACTTGGACCGCTTTCAATAAAGGATTCTCTAATGAAAACCAAGAAGTAACTTGTGTGGTAACCAATGCAAATACAGTTATTGCAGCAGGTGATGAAGTTGGTATAGTTATTTCTTACTATCATAACGAAACTGCAACGAATAACGTTCCTCTAAAGAATGCCGGTACCTACGTTGCTACTGCGACTATTACTAACGAAAACTACTCGCTAAATAGCGCAACTGCTACTTTTAGCGATATTAGAATAACTCCTATTGATATTAGCGTAGTGTTCTATACCGGAACTGACTCTTCTTCCAACGACGTATACGATTTGGTATATCAAGGCACCACCTACAATAAAGATGCTAATGGTTTACACGCAAAACTTGCTCCCGCATCGCAAGGTAAAGGCTTGATAGACGACAACATCGATATTACTTATAGCGGTGATATGATTATAGTTGGTACCTATACCGCTACCGCATCGCTCGTAGAAAGCTACGAAAATCCCGACGATTCTATCGTTTTAACCAATTACTCGATTAGTAACGCACAACAATCGGTTACCATTGTTCCTCGTGCTATTATGCTAACCTACGACACCGATAGTTATGAGTATGATGGTTCCTCACATACCGTAGTAGGATACGTTGGTGAAACACTTTGTGGTAATGATATCGTAACCGTTATAGACCAAGTTTACGACTCCAATTACAACCCCACGACTGCAATTGATGCCGGCTCATATACCGTTAGATACTCACTACGCAACCCCAACTATACTATTAAAACGGGCTATGACTCTCACGTTCTTACCATCACTCAATACGATATGGAAAAGGCGAATAGCGTTGTTTCGATTGATAAGATTGCAGATATTGAATATATTGGTTACGAAATAAATCAAAGTACTATAAATCCCAATAATCCTAACGAAAAGTTACTTAATATCGTAGTAAGATTCGGCGAAACCATTATGCAAGCCGAAAACTATACGGTTTATATTAGCAATAATACCAATGCAGGTACTGCAAACGTAACAATATCCGGTCAAAAGAACTTCAAAGGCTCTATTGAAACCACTTTCACTATTACAAAGGCACTTTTGAACGTAAGATTTACTTCTCCAACCACGTTGCCCTATAACGGAAAAACTCAAGCTGTAACCGCCGAGTTTATTGGTTATAAAGCTCAAGATGGTGAAATTGGAATGACTATTGATTATGGTGGCAAGACTCCCAAAGATTATGGTAGATATACCGCTACCGTAAACTTTACCAGCGCTCCTGCAAACTACGTTCTTTCTGATAATATTAAAGATAGACAATTCAACTTTGAAATAACCCAAAAGACTCTTGAAATCGGATTTAGCGGTTACAGCAACCTTACCTATGATGGTACGAACCATAAGTATGACGCTCTAACCAACCCCGACGGCATAAAGGTTGCTTTCAAGAATCCCGAGTATATTTGTGAAGGTGATACGCTTGAGCTAAATATTACCTTTATATTCGATGCTACAAAGAGGGAAGAAGAACCTAGAAACGCAGGTGTATATACTGCAACTGCAACTCTAAGCGGTAACTCCAACTATGCTATCAGTTCTAATAGTATAAATCCCGTTAAGTTCGAAATTGCAAAATATCTAATCGCATTAGAATACGATTTATCTACGGTAAGCCACGTTTATTCGGCAGAAGCTAAAACCGCATCTTACTCGATATCAGCAAGCACTCCTATAATTGCAGAAGACCCTGTAATTAGCTTGTCTTATAGAAATATGGACACCGACTCTGATATTATAGGTAATCCCGTAAACGTAGGTAATTATCAAATTTCTGCTAGAGTAGGTAACGCAAACTACACTACCGATACCAAGCAAGTACAAAACTTCGTTATTGCCAAAGCTCCTCTAGAAATCAGGTTTAACCTACAAAATGGTGGTATTTATAACTACGAAGCTAATAAGAGAACTATCTCCTATACGTTTGTTGCTCCCAACACCACTTTAGGAAGCGACGAAATAAATCTCGTAGTAAAATATTACGATGAAAGCGGTGCTTCTATAAACGATTGTATCAATGCAGGTACCTATAAAGTATCGGCCGAACTTCCCACGAACGTAGAAGTTGCTAAAAACTACTATATTATTAACGCTAACGATAACTACAGCACCGCGTTTAGTGATTCATTCACTATAATGCCTAGATACATATTCGCTAAATTCGATAAGAATAGTAATGCTAATACATACTACTACGATGGTACTACTATGGTAGTCGGTGCCGAAATCGGTGATAACTATGGTCGTATTGAAGACGCAGGCTACTATGACAAGAGTGGCGTTATGCTCGACCTTAACCTTTCCGCAGAAAAAGTGTCTTTTATTGTTAAACTATATAAAGGCTCAATTATTAGTGATGAATATCAAATAGAGAGTATAAAAGACGTTGGTACCTATACCGCCACCGTAACTCTTGACGCAAACAACCCCATCAACAAAAACTACCTAATCTACGAGGATAATCAAGAAAGATATCCCACCACGGCAACAATAGTTATCAACCCCAAAGACATTACCTTTAAAACCAGCTCCGTCAAGTTTAAAAAGACTTATGGCGACGAAGATGGTTCATTGATACTAGCTCTTAACACTCAAAACACCACGGGTATATTGGAAGGGGACGAAATCTACGTTAAATTGCTTCGCCAAAGCGGTGAAACCGTAGGTGATTATCGTTATACCGGTTTCAATCTTGTTAATAAAGTAGTAGATGAAAACAACAACGTTTCCTATGAAATAGCAAATTCTAGTGAAGCAAACAGCAACTATAATATTAACTACTTTGGCTATGATGGTGCTAACGACACGTTTAGAATTGATGAGTTGGAAGTTTATTTCGATGCAAAACGCTTCGAATTCGACTATATGACTCCCATTATAAATCTAGTTCAAGAGATTAGATTATATTCACCTGTATTGGGCGAATATACGGTTATCGTTGCAATGGAGCCCATCAATTCTAACACAATAAAAGAGGGTACCGATGCAGGCTCTTACGACTTATCGACTTCGTGCACCGATAACAACTCTAACGTTGTATGTAAGATGAACGAAGGCACCAATAAGGGTAAAATTGTTATTGTCGGTAGAAGCGTTAAGGTAACCCTAAACAATAACCATATTTACGCATTTGATAACAACACTTACTATATTACCTTTGGCGAGACCTTCACCTATAAAGACACTCAAGGAAACGATATAACATCTTATGACCCCGATTACTACAATGGTCTACTAATCGACTTTGAAAAATGTGATGCAAATATTACCGAAGAAAACTTTAAGCAATACGTTCGCATTACTCGTGAAGCCATCACTTCTTCCTACGATATAGGCGGTATTCCCTATAAAGAAAGCGGTTATGCTCTTACCATAGAATTCCTAAAGAAACTAGATAACGGTGAATTTATAGTTGATAAAAACTATCGTGCTATCGATGAAAATGGTAACAACGTAAATTATAGGCTATTCGTTAATAAATTCAATTTGAACACCGTATTTAACGTTGGTAACGATGCTACACGTCCTAGTGTAACCATTCAAAAGCCCTATGACGGTACCAAAACCGCTTCCATCGACCCCAGCAAGACAAACATACCCGAAAGGTTCCTAAATCACCAACTTTCCGTTTATGCTGAGTACGATAACGCAAATGCAGGTCAAAATAAGATTATAAATATAATTTATAAGTTCAAGGTCGACGAATATGCAAACAACTACGTATTGCCCGGTGAAATAGGCGAAAATGGCGTTCAAAAGACCGATGGTATTCTAAAATATACCGACCAAGCTATTATCGATAAAGTAAACCTTACCTTAACGTTCGGTCAAGGCGATTACGATTTGGTATACGGTGAACATTATTCACAAAACGTAGTTGACGAATTTGATATTGCATATCCTAACATTATATATAAAGGATTCGTTAACAACGAAACTCCCGATAGCGCAAACGTCGGCATAAAGGTATACATCAATTACAAAGAAAACTATCTATCCGGCGAAGGCAACGTCGAAACTATAATGAGTGCAAGCAAACACACCATCGTAATAATAAACGATAAAGAAAGCTACACCAATTATAATATCGTTAAGAAAAACGAAAGGGGTGATTTAGTGGTTGTTCAAATGGGCGAAATCGCTGCAGAACAAGACGTTAACATTACTCCTAGAGAGGTTACTATTAGCGCAGGTTCAACCTTCGTTAAGACCGTTGATGGTACTACTTATGCGGAAATCACCCAAGAAAACTACGTAATAAACGGCTTGATTGAACGCGATGCCAATACTACGGGTGCTCTAAAGGTCAATTATAAGGCTGTACTAACCTCAGCCGACCCCGGTAAAACTACGGTTGTTATGACTATCAACGCTCTCGAAGGAACTCATAGCGACAACTATAAGCTCCCCGCCAACGAAGATAGTAGAATCGTTATAATTCCCGCCGAAATCAAGGAACTTGCTATAGTTAAGTTTGGAAGTAAATCCTACTCCTTCGATTTTGATAACACCGCTAAAACAGTTGAACCCATTATCGAAGAGGATTCCATCCAAGAAAACGTTAAATACATTCTAAAATATGAAGGTAGACGTTACGATGGTAAAGACTATCTACTACAAACTAGCGCACCTAAATCTGCCGGTGTTTATACTATAAATTGCTATTTCTACCACGAAAGCGACGAACAAGATATCTCTAAATATCGCTTGCTCGCTAGCACCGAAATGGTTATAAATAAGGTAACTCCCACCTTGTACTTTACCGGAACCTTTACTCAAACCTATGGCTCGTTTACAGCAATCAACGCTTCCGTCAAGGCTCCCGGTCTAGAAAAAGCTATAGACGTTCGCTATTCATTTGAAAATGAAGATGGTACATTGCCCGCATTCCCCCCGGCAGGTAGACACACCGTATCCGCTTCATTTGAAGAAACCAACGACTATCTCGACGTAGAAGGCACTCAAAGCATCCAAATTAAGACCAAGACTATTAGCGTATCGTTCGACGGATACAAAAACCTTGTTTACAATGGTTATACCCGCAACGACGACGTTAAGGTTTACTTCAATGGAGTAATCGTCGGAGACAACTGTGAACCTGTTAAAATCTTCAACGTTGATACCATTCGTGATGCAGGTACCTATAGACTAATCGTAACACCCTCCAATTCTTCATACACCATTTCCGGTTCTAACTCGGTTGAGTTTACAATCGCTAAAAAGGTACTAAAGGTTTCAACCCCTGCAAATATCACAACTTATGCTGGTATTGCACCTAAGATTAACCTAATATACGAAGGCTTTGTTGAAAACGAAGGTGTAGAAGATATAGCTGTTCTACCCACACCCAAGCTTACCAGCGGTAAAGTAGGCGTCAACGTAATCGAGTTTAACGAAGGATACGATGAAAACTATTCATTCAATTACTTCAACGGAGTATATACCATAGTATACGAATCTCCCAATGAAGATAAGCCCAACATTACTCCTTACGTCGTAGCAGGCTCTGCAGTAGGCGGAATAGGCCTAATATTCCTAATAGGTTACCTAGTAAAAATAGCCAACTACAAGGCGATTACGCGCGGTGTTGCAAAACGTACCATCAGAAAGCAAATGATGGGTAAAAAGAAATAATACAGATAATACCAATTTGCATTATAACTAAAATTACTGCCATACTAAAAAAGGTATGGCAGTTTTTTTTAGAATTAAAACAATAGGTAATCAGGCTTTCCTAGAAATCAAAATATTTGGACTTACTTTACGTTTAGATTTATTATTAGATAGCAATGGAGTTATTCTTATAACCAAATCTAAAAAGAATAGAATTTTTTTCAATCAAAACAAAAGTAAAACGAAGAGTAAAGAGAACATAAATTTGCCCAATCCAAGCGAATACGTTTGCACTTTTTTCAAGAGTGGGGCATCACTTTTGGTATGTATCCAAAACCAAATTTTTTATTACTCAAAAGCACCATCAAAAATACACTTAATTCTATTTTTCGACTTAATCAAGAATACTTGCAAGTCGATTTTTGAAGAAAAAGGGCAAAAATCGCCAATAATCTTGTTTCTCGAAAATATTAGTACGTGTACTAGTTTTAAAGTAAAATTTCATCTAAAAGGTATAATTTTTTACCTTTACCAGATACTAAAAAACAACAAGGAGGAAAAATTATGGAAGTAACGTTTAGTGTAAATTTAGATTTATCCAAAAGTAGAAAAGACGAAAAGTCAAAAAGTTGTTTAACAAAAAATTGTAATTGTGGATGCGATGAATCCAACCTGGAAAAATGTTTAGACGTAGCTCAAAAGTTTATAAAAATGATAAAAGTAAAATAGGGATAGCCTTATTAGCTATAATATTTTGCTTATCATTCGTTTTATGCGGTTTTACAATCAATCGTGATAAAAGCAGTCAAGCAATCGCTAAAAGCAATAACAGCTCTTACGTTTTAATCGAGCAAAGCACAAATCGCGTATTGAAAGCCGATAATGAACACGCTAGATTGCCAATGGCAAGCACCACTAAAGCTATGACAGCAATAATCGTTATCGAAAACGCAAAATTGAGCGATATTGTAACAATACCAACTGAAGCGGTAGGTGTCGAAGGTAGCTCTATTTATTTAAAAAAAGGCGAAAAACTATCGGTTAAAGACCTTTTATACGGTTTAATGTTGCGCTCCGGAAACGATAGTGCGGTTGCCCTTGCTATTCATACCGCAGGTTCAATAGATAAATTCGTAGCTCTAATGAACAAAAAAGTTGAACAATTGGGGCTAAAAAACACTTGCTTTAAAAACCCTCACGGATTATCGGCAAACGGACATTATACTTCGGCATACGACCTTGCAATTATTGCCTCATATGCAATGAATAACGCAACCTTCAAGGAAATCGTTGGTACCAAGCTACACGTTATCAAATGCGATAATGAGGAAGAAAACAGATATTTTGCCAATAAAAACCGCATTTTATATAACTATAATGGTGGCAATGGTATCAAAACCGGTTATACAACCGAAGCTGGTAGATGCCTTATAGCAAGTAGTGAACGGAATGGTATGCAAGTTATAGCAGTAGCTATAAATCACTACGATTATTTCGATTTATGTTCTCGTCTTATGGATTACGCATACGATAATTATCAAATGCAAAAAGTAGTAGACAAAACAAAACCATACGCTACTATAGACGTAAAGAAGGGCGGAAAATTAAAAAAAGCTGAACTTTATGCTAAAAACGATATTTTTTACCCATTAAAAAAAGATGGTAGCGAAGTAATTGATACTAAAATTGAAACCATAGATAAGCTCGTTGCACCACATAACGTGGAAACTTCTTGCGGTACTATAAAAATTTATATCGGTAACCACTTGAAATTTGACGAAAAATTATATACTATATATAATATAGAGAAGAAATTTAGTATTAGTGATTTTTGGAGTTAGCAATGAGATTAAACAAGTATATTGCCGAATGTGGGGTTGCTTCGCGTAGGGGTGCAGATAAACTCATTACCGAAGGTAAGGTTAAAGTCAATAACAAAACCGTTACCACCTTGGGCACCGAAATAAACGAATATAACGATACGGTTATGGTCGACGAGCGCAAAATAGCGCTCGTTAGACGAGATATTTACATAGTTTTAAATAAACCAAAGGGTTGCGTTACCACAGTTAAAGATGATAAAGGTCGCAAAACCGTTATGGATTATATTTCCGTTAAAGACAAAAGACTTTTCCCAATCGGTCGTCTTGACTACGACACGGAAGGCTTGGTAATTTTAACAAACGATGGCGATTTAGCATATAAATTAACACATCCATCTAACGAAATCCCCAAAACGTACGTTGCAAAGGTAGAAGGTACGCTTGCAGAAGCAGATATAGCTAAGCTTAGAAACGGTGTTCCTCTTGACGGAGTTATGACACATCGTTCAAAAGTAAAGATTTTGGGCGAAGAAGAAGGTATCACTCGCGTAGAAATCACCATATACGAGGGGAAAAATCGCCAAGTAAGACGTATGTTCGAGTATATCGGTGCAAACGTAATCTTCCTTAAACGCACTAAAATCGGCGATTTGAAACTCGGCGGTTTGGGTAGGGGTATGTCTAGATATCTTACCGATAAAGAAATTGATATTTTAAAAAGGCTATAATCAATGAAAATACTTATCGTTAACGACGACGGATACACTTCTATTGGCATAAGAAATCTTGCTAAAGAGCTTTCTAAACGCCACGAAGTAACGGTTATTGCACCGCTCAAATGCAATTCCGGCATGGCGCACGCCATGACCTTTGGCAAGCCAATTTATCTAAAAAAAATATCAAATCCTAACGAAAACTACGATTGTTACTCGGTTTCCGGCACTCCGGCCGACTGTGTAAAATTAGGTACCGAGCTAATGGTCCAAAACCCTCCGGACCTTATAATTTCAGGAATAAACAACGAGCCAAATATCGGCACTACGATAGTTTATAGCGGTACTGCAAATGCAGCAATGGAAGCTACTATTTTAGGATATAAAGCAATCGCCGTATCAGGCAATCCCACTTGCGACGAAGATTTTGATTATATAATCAACTATTTTATAGAGCATTTAGATTATTATTTATCACTTTGTTCAGTTGAATATGCTCTAAACGTAAACATAAACAATGAAAAAATAGGTAATATCGCCCATAAGCTTACACCCATCGGCGTTAGAATTTTTAGCGATATTTATCTTGTTGGCGAAGGCGACGAGAATGGCATTCCCCATAAACTTGTTGGAAATCCTTTACCAATAGCTAACGTTGAAGATTGCGACGTTACCTGGTACCAAAAGGGATACGCTACGATTACACCGCTAACTTCCGACAATACAATGTTTACCGCTTTGAAAATTCTTAAAAGAAAGGTGAACGAATGAAAGTTATAGTTGTTGGAGGCGGACCCGCTGGCATTATGTCTGCTATAATGGCAAGCAAAAATGGTAACGAGGTCGTTTTATTAGAAAAAAACGCTAAAATAGGGCGAAAACTATACATAACAGGCAAAGGTAGATGCAACGTAACCAATGCTTGTGATTGTCGTGAATTTATCCAAAACGTTGTTTCGAACCCTAAATTTATGATGAGTTCAATAAGAGCCTTCGATACCGACGCCACCCAAGAATTCTTTGAAGAATTGGGTGTAAAACTAAAAATTGAGCGTGGTAATCGCGTTTTTCCTCTTAGCGACAAATCCTCAGACATTATCGATGGTCTTCTTAAAGCACTAAAGCAAAACCACGTTGACGTTAAGTTCGAAACCGAACTAAGCGACGTTATAGTAGAAAATGGTTTCGTAACTAAGGTAATTACCAACAAAGGAAAGCTTGACTGCGACCATTTAGTGTTAGCAACCGGGGGACTTTCTTACCACAAAACGGGCAGTGATGGAAAGGGCTTGAATATTGCAAAAAAGCTAGGTCATACGATTATTAAACCCGTTAGTGGACTAAACGAGATTATAGTAAAAGGAGTGCTCGATTATAAGGGTTCTCTTATTCCTATAAAAGAAGTTCTTCTACCCGAAGGTCTTTCATTAAAAAACGTTGCGTTAAGCATAGTCAATAAGGATAATGGTAAAGAACTTTCTAGAGAATTTGGTGAAATGTTGTTTACCGATAATGGGCTATCAGGTCCCATAGCTTTAACGACCTCGTCGCGTATCAATAGGGCTGATTTCAATACGATTTTAGCCAAAATCGACCTAAAACCTGCACTTGATAACCAAACTCTGGATAAACGCATATTGTCTGATTTTAGCGCGCAAGCAAACCGCACCTTTATAAACGCGCTATCTGGCCTGCTTCCAAAGAGCCTTATTCCTTACGTAATTTCGGTTACGAGAATTCCAAAAGAAAAGGTCGTTAACTCTATAACTAAAGAAGAACGCACAAGACTATTAAACGCACTAAAAGAACTTACCTTTGTAATGAGCGGACTTGCCGATATCGACCGCGCTATCATTACTGCTGGCGGAGTATCAACTAAAGAAATCAATCCAAAGACTATGAAAAGTACCCTTATTCCCAATCTTTCGTTCGCTGGCGAAATGATTGACGTCGATGCATATACGGGTGGCTTTAATATACAAATTGCCTTATCTACCGGTTATTCAGCCGGCACTAACATATAAAGGAGATAACAAATGACATTAAACATCGCTATTGACGGACCTTCCGGCGCAGGAAAAAGCACGATTGCCAAGCTAATTGCTAAAAATATGGGTATAACCTATCTTGATACCGGCGCAATGTATAGGGGACTAGCATATTTTGCTCTCAAAAACGGAGTAGAACCCAACGACGAGGCCAAAGTTTTACCTTTGCTCGATACTGTTTCAATGGATATTGAATATAACGAAAACGGTCAAAAAGTAATAGTTAACGGTGAAGACGTTACTCCCTTTATCCGCGAGCATCATATCTCTATGGCTGCTTCAACCATATCCAAAATACACGCAGTTAGATTAAAGCTTGCCGACCTACAACGTCAAATAGCAAAAAAGACCGATTGCGTACTTGATGGAAGAGATATTGGTAGCTTTGTTCTTCCCAATGCTAACGTTAAAATTTATATGGATGCTAGCGCAGAAGTAAGAGCAATAAGAAGAAAGGGGGACCTCGAAGGCAAAGGCGATTTTAGCCATACTTACGAGGAAATTTTAGAAGATATTAAGGCTCGCGATTACCAAGATATGAATCGTGATTTCGCTCCTCTAAAAGTCGCTGATGGTGCAACGGTAATTGATACTTCTTATATGACGATAGACGAAGTTGCAAGCGCTGTTATCAATCTATGCAAAGACCTATAATAAGTGAATTTATAGGACCTTGTAGCAGTGTCGAGAGGGCCATAAAACTAGCTCTTTCCTCAAAAAACGACAAAAAGTCGTACTCTTTAGGTCCTATTGCCCACAATAAGAATATAGTTGATTTGCTAGAAAAAAACAACGTTTTCGTAGTGGAAAATATTGATGAATTAGCGAGTGGTGATACCCTCGTTATTTCCGCTCACGGTTGCAAAAAAGAGGTTTATTCTTTAGCAACGGAAAGGGGAATAAATCTTATTGACGCAACCTGTCCATCAATCATAAAAATTCATAACGAAGTAGAGAGTTATTCCTCCAAAGGCTATCATTTGATAATGATAGGCGATAAAAATCATCGCGAAGTAAAAGGGGTTGTTTCCTACGCAAAAAGCTACACCATCATAGGTGCAGACGACGAAATTATAGTACCCACCGACTATGATAAATACGTTATCGTCGCGCAAACCACTCTACAGAGTGATAAGTATGAATTTATATCAAAAAAAATAGAAAATTTACTTAGCAACCTTAAAAAAATAGTTGTAATATTAAATACTATTTGTTATACTACCATACGTAGGCAACTCGAAGCACGTGAGTTATGCAAAAATGCCGACTTGGTTTTAGTCGTCGGCGATAAAAAAAGCGCTAACGTAAACAAGCTTTTACAAATTGCTCGGTCTTTCGATAAACCCGCCTACATTATAGAGAATGTAAACGACTTGAAGTCGATTGCAAAATACAATATCACAATGCCCACAATACTATCGGGCGCATCAACTCCCAAAGAGTTGGTTATGGAGGTTATCAACATAATGGAACAAAACATCAACACTGTTGACGTCAACGAAGTTGAAGTCAAAACCGAAGCAGTTGTTACTGCTGAACCCGTAGAAGTAAAGACCGCTAAAAAAGAGGTCGAAATCACCACCATGGAAGAAGCTCTTAAGCATGGTTTCGCTCCCCGTTCATATCGCGAAGGTATGACTGTTAAAGCTACTATCCAAACTATCGACCCCACCGGCGTTACTGTATTCGTAAACCTAAACGGCAAAAACGATTCCGGCTTCATCGCTGCTGATGAAATGGAAATCGACGGAACCTATGATATGTCTAAATATGCTATCGGCGATAATCTCCAAGCAATCATTATCCCCAAGACCGACGCTAAACTAAAGGCTATCAACCTTTCTAAGAAAAAGTTCGACGAAATCTTGGTTGCTGACGAAGCTGTTAAAGCAATCAAAGAAGGCGAAGAATTCAATCTTACCATCCAAAGCGCAATCAAGGGCGGTTTGCTTGGTAAAATCGGCTCATATTCCATCTTCGTTCCCGCAAGCCAAATTAGAATCGGCTACGTTAAGAACCTAGAAGAGTACGTAGGCAAAAAGCTACGTCTTCGCATACTTCCCCCCAAGGAAGAAGAAGCTAAAAAGGCTAACCCCAAGAGAATCGTTGCTTCTCAACGTATTATCCTCGAAGAGGAAAAGCTTGCTAAAGAAGACGCTTTCTGGGATGCAATGCAAGTTAACAACATCGTTGAAGGTAAAGTTAAGCGTTTCGCTAAGAAAGATGACAAATACTTTGGCATTTTCGTAAGCATCATGAACAAAGATTGCTTGCTCCACATCAGTGATTTGAGCTGGACCAAAGTTGATGACCCCAGCACCGTTCTCGAACTCAACAAGAAATATGAATTCGTAGTTCTTAAAGCTGATAGAGATGCTGATAAAGTTTCTCTTGGCTACAAGCAACTCCAAAAGCAACCCTATGAACTCGCTGCTGAAAAATATCACGTTGGCGACGTTGTTAAGGGCAAAGTTGAAAGAATCAAGGACTTTGGTGCATTCATTAGCATCGAACCCGGTATTGACGGCTTAGTACACGTAAGTGAAATCTGCCACAAGTGGATTAGCAATGCTAACGAAGCTCTCAAGATTGGCGACGAAGTAGAAGCTAAGATTATCTCCTTCGAAAAGAACAAGATTACCCTTTCTATCAAAGCACTTATCGAAGCTCCCGTAGTTGAAGAAGTTGTTGCAGAAGAAGGTAAAGAAGAAAAAGCTAGCCGTACCGACCGCTTCAACAAGCGCGCTGCTAAAGCAGAAGACAAGGGCGAAAAGAAAGCTAGAAAAGAAAAGGTTGAGGATGACGAACCCCATGAATACGTTTCTACCACCAATGGTGCAACCATGGCTGACCTATTCAAAGGTCTTGACCTTACCCAATTCACTGATGATGCTGAATAATTTATTCTAAATCAAAATGTAAGGCTACTCGAAAGAGTAGCCTTTTTATTTAGATTATTTCGAGCCCAAAGTTTAGAGCATATTATTTTAAGCTAAAAGAATCTTCCTTGACTTATGTCTTAACGTAGTGTAAAATAGTTATAAAATAAAAAGCACTTGTAAACAAGTGCTTTGGCAGGGGAGACGCGAGTCGAACACGCAACCGACGGTTTTGGAGACCGTTGCTCTACCATTGAGCCACTCCCCTAAATTCAACATTGCTATTATAAACAAATATTTTGTTTAAGTCAATCATTATTACCTAAAAAGGAGTAATTATGAAATATAAAATAGGTTTTATCGGCACAGGTGTTATGGCGGGCGCGATTATCAATCGTATTCTTAGTGCTATCGATACCCTTGACCTTTCCGCAAACGAAATTATTGCTTATGACCTCGACGAAAATAAGCTTAACGAATTTGCAAATAAAGGCGTTGTTAAAGGCTCGTCTACTAATGAAATTTTTGAAAATGCAAATATTGTTGTCCTCGGTGTTAAACCTCAATTTTATGCCGAAATACTATCAAATACATCTACAATCAATGCTAAAACCATAATTTCCATTATGGCTGGCGTTAAAATCGCTACTTTGAGAAACTATCTCGGTAACGAAGTAGGTATTACTAGAATTATGCCAAACACTCCTTGTACTATTGGTAAAGGCGTTATGGCGGTTACTTTTGATAAATGCGCTAACGAAACACAAAGTTTTATATTATCATTATTAAATACCTGTGGCACGACGTTAGTTATCGAAGAAAGCAAATTTGACGCTGTAACTTCTATTAGCGGTAGTGGACCTGCTTACGTATATGCTTTTGCCGATGCAATGGTTAAAGCAGGTGTTAAAGGTGGACTTACCGAAGAGGAAAGCAAGCTTCTTACGCTTAAAACACTTGAGGGTAGCGCTTCGTATGCCGGAGTTGCCGAATACGAGTTATCTACGCTCGTAGAGCGCGTATGCAGTAAAGGTGGTACAACTATAGAAGCTATAAACGTTTTTAAAGATAAAGGACTAGCAGAAATAATTATTGAAGGTGTCGATGCTTGTAGAGAAAAATCCAAGCTTTTGAGTGAAAAATTATGAAAAGAGTAGAAATTTATACAGATGGAGCTTGCTCGGGTAATCCCGGCGTTGGTGGTTGGGGTTCGATACTAATTTATAAAGGAGTGGAAAAAATAATCTCCGGCGGTGAAGCGCTAACAACCAACAATAGAATGGAGCTAACAGCCATCATAAAGGCACTAGAAGCACTAAAAGAGCCCTGCGAGGTTAGAGTGTATAGCGATTCACAATACGCAGTTGATGCTATTATGAAAGGTTGGCTCACGTATTGGATGTCGCACGGTTGGCGTACAAAGAGTAAAGATGACGTTAAAAACGTAGACCTATGGGAAAAATTGGTAGATTTGATGAGCAAACACCAAGTAACCTTTATAAAAGTGAAGGGGCATAGCGATAACGAAAACAATAATCGATGCGATGAAATTGCTCGCGATGAAATTGCCAAAATTCAAAAATCAAGTATATAATTTGAAATCCTCGTAACAACGAGGATTTTTTACAAGGTGTAGCTTTAATGGATAAAGTTAAAACTGCCCAACTTGCTAAAGAAGCTGGGCATAATACTAAATTATTTCTTCAAATGGTAATTGTTGCTCTTATAAAGGATACCATAAATGACAACGCTAATAGGAATATTTAGAGCAATTATGATAGGAGCATAAGTAACACCGGATTTCATATTCGCATCTAGCAATAAACTTACTACAATGGTTATTGCGGATATTATAATAAATGCAATTCCCGCGTTTGTAAGCGATTGAGTAAGATTGAATTGCGCTCGTATGCGTTTCGTTGGATTCAACACCCATACTAGAGTGGGAATAAGTGGTAGCAATACGCCAACTGCACCAATAATAACGTAGGTAATAGGGGTGCCGAATACCTTTTTAGCTATTATCATAACCAATAGCTCGATAACCAAAACTAAATATGTAAGTAAGGCTGTATCACGATTTATGCGGTTACTATATATAAACTTGAGATAATAGTGGTTTAGGGTGTTTGCCTTTTGATAAACCTTTAGCTTGAACCCATCTTCGTATAAAGATTGCTTTACGTCGCCAAAATGACGAGCCTTGGTAGTATTTTCTATACGCTCTGCCTCGGCTTGGTTATTTAGGCTAGCTTGTTGAACCAAAGTATTGTTTGCATTGGTCGTTCCAAAGAATGCAGAAAGCGCTTCGCGATAATTTATTACGTTATCACCATTATTATCATTATTGTAGGAATCAACGTTATTTTGAGAGGAATTTACCACGTCGTTCTCGTTTTCAGCAACGACAGGGTCTTCTATTAAATTGCGATGGGTAGCAAATTCACCTATACCAAGCAATCTGCTTGCCTTTGTTTGTTGTTCTTTGATTGTTAACGCAGTTTCTTCGTCGATTTCGTTAGTTTGAACAACTTGTTCAACAGCTTCATCAACTATTTGTTCTTCAACGTTTTGGCTCGAAATCGTATTAACTTGCTCTTCAACGATAACGTTATTGTTAATAACATTATTATCCGTAGGCAAAGAATAAAGTGCGTTCAAAGCTTCTTGCTCAGTAGGAGTGGGGATATTTATTTCATCTTCGTTTTGAAGGAATGAAAAATAGTTGGTGTTTCTCAAAATATTGTTTTCAATGGCATTTTGCTCGACAACGTTAACGTTATTTTGAATTACGCTTTGTTCTACACCAACGTTATTGAGTGCAACCCCGTTTTGAACGACGTTTTCTTCTACAATTTGTGGTTGTTGTATAATATTTTCGGCTCTAACTTCTTCCGGAATCTCGTCGGGATTTGCAAGAACAGCTCCTTCGGGCAAAACACCATTTTGAGGTAGGGGACTGCCTACAGGAACTTGTATGTATTGTGGAACGTATACGTACTTTATAATCGGTTCGACGTTTTGAGCGGGTATATCGGTTGCAGCAACCTCTTCGCCAGACTCGTGAGCTTTAACTCTACGAGTTAAAGGACGCAATTCGTTAGGATTAAAAGGGGCTTCTACGGTCTTTAAATCTATTTCTCTATCCGATAAAAGACGATTGATAATCGTTCTGGAAAACTCCCATTCACGTTGGTCTTGCTCAAGAGTTTCTCTGCCTTTATCGGTAAGCTTATAATATCTTCTTCTGCCACCATTGGATTCGTCGCCAAAGTAGGAATCGATAAAACCTTGCTTTTCTAGTCTTTTTAAGCAAGAATAAAGAGTAGGTTGCTTTATTTCGTAACGACCTTCGCTCAAATCGGCAATAATATCCAAAATTTCGTAACCATAACGGTCTCGCTCGGCAAGTGAGTTTAAAATTATGGTATCAACGTGTCCTCTAATTAGTTCTGTGTTAACAGTATCCATAAAAATCCTTAATGAATTTCGGTACGAATAAGACCTACAACCACGCCCAAAATCTTTATTTCTTCGGGATTATAGAACTTATCTTGCATATATTTGTTTTCGGGGTGAAGTCTTACCTTGCCATTTTCCAGATAGAAACGCTTAACGGTACTCATTTCGTCGCCGATAAGGGCAACTATAACTTGACCATTACGAGCGGTGGGTTGTTGCTTAACGATGATTTTATCACCATCATTAATACCAATATCTATCATAGAAGTTCCTTCTACAGCTAGCATAAAGGTGTTTTCGTCCACGCGAGTAAACAAATTTTGGGGTAGGTAGACAGATTCGTCGTTATCTTCCACTGCAAGCTTGGGAATACCCGCGGTAACCGAGCCGACTAGAGGCACTCTTATAACGTCTCTGGAAGTTAAACGTTTACCCGTTACTTCTAACCCACGACTTTTTTGTTTGTTGATACGGAGCTCACCTGCATCTTCAAGCTTACGTAGATAGTAGGAAGCGCTAGAGGTCGATTTAATATCGAACTTGTAGCAAATTTCTCTAATCGTAGGGGGACAACCGCGCTCATCTACGGTTTCGTAGATATAGTTTTTAATCATCTCCATTTTTTGTTGCATCTCGACGTTTTTGGTCATAAGTGTAACTCCGTGATAATTATAATATAATTAGAACAATTAAGCAATGGGCTTGACAAAAATTCTACTTACTTGTTTATATTCTATCACGATATGACAAAAAATGCAAACAAAAGTTTGCATTTTTACACTTATTATACCGAAGTTTACTCTATTTTAAAAAACTTTTTAGAATTATAACCCGAAAATAGGGGATATAATTCTATTTAATCGTCGTTTTTACGCAACTTAACCTTGGTAGATGCTTCGCGCTTTATATCTTCGTCTATTGCAGCATAGTGTTTCTTTGTGGTATTAACGTCTCGATGACCAAGCACTTCTGCAACCATATAAATATCCTTGGTTTGGCGGTAAAGAGCGGTACCATAGGTGGAACGTAGTTTATGCGGAGATACCGATTTTAAAGGATTGACAACGCCCGTATACTTTTTTACCAAATTCTCAACAGCTCTAACGGTTATGCGCTTGTTTTGCAAAGAAATAAATAGTGCGTTTTCTTTATCCAATCGATTGGCCTTGAGGAGTCTTTGCTCACGCCATTCTAGGTAGTATTCAAGCGCATCTTTTACTTCTTCGGAGAAATATAGAACAGATACGTTTCCGCCTTTCCTAGTAACTTTAAATGCGTTATTCTTTATATCAAGGTCATCAAGATTTATACCAACCAACTCGCTAACACGAATTCCCGTACCTAAAAATAACGTAACTATAGCAATATCGCGGTCGCGCGTGTTCATATTATAACTATTTTGGAATTTTGAAACAAATTTTTGCTCACTTTCTACAGTATCAAGCATTTTTTCCACTTCGTTATCGTCCAAACGAACAATAGCTTTCTCGTGAAGCTTGGGCGTTGCAACTTTTGCAGTAACGTTTTGACTAAGTTTATCCTTATTATAAAAATATTTGAATAGGGACCTAACAGCACTCAACTTTCTTGCCTTAGCCTTTTCTGCATTACGATAGGGCTTTCCTTTGAAAGTATAGAAGGATAAATATCTTAAAAAATATTCAATTTCGGTAGCTGATATATATTCGTCAATATCTTTTAAAGTAATATCAGCAATTTGCTTACCGACAAAACCGTGTACTTTATGCACCAAAAAGTCAAAGAAAATGGATAAATCGGTTGCATAGTTAAGTTTAGTAAGCACCGAAGTAGTGGAATCTATACCGGTAAAGTACTCATTGCAAAAATAGGGAAGTTCTTCAACGATGGAGTTAAATTTCTCATATTTTTCTCTATTAAATTGGTCGTAATATCTTTCGTTTGCCATACTAAAATAATAACACGACTATTCGCAAAATACAATGAATTTTTGCTTAAAATACTAAACAATAAAAAAATAGGGGATGCTTATAAAAAATAAAAGCAATGGTTTATTGGACCATTGCTTGGTGTAAGGCACAATGCTTACTAATCGCTGTGAGAAGCGAAATAAGTGTTAATTCACTATTAATGATTATATATCTAATATTTTTATTTGTCAACAATTAAAACCTTAAAAAGGAGAAAAATATGAATTAAAAAACGTGTCAAATAAGAAAAAATACTATTGCTATTGTAGTAGCTCTTGTTTTTCTTTAGTTCTCTAGCTAGAACTATTGCCGGTTGATGATAATAACGATGATTTACCATATTGATTTTATGACACAAAAGGAGTATAATTATGTCAAAGCATAAACACGATTTATTATTAATTAATGCAAAAGGTTTGAAAAAAATTGTTTCGAGGATGCCTATTTATGGAGAGCCTAATACTAATATAGATGTTTATCATAGTAAAACTGGATTCAGCGAAAGAAAGTCGGTGATAAAGGTTCCTTGAATAAAGAATATAATAGACCTCATAATAATCATAATAATAGTGACCATACTCATGATTATAATGGTCCTATTCGTTCTTCAGAAAGGAAATTAACAAAAAAGAGCAACGTGAATTTGATAAAGCTAAAAAGAAAAGGAGATTTGTGATAAAATGATTGATATTAAAAAATACACTGATGTTCAAGACTCAATAGATTTTATTAATATGTTATATGATAGCTTTAAAAGCTCGTATTCAATTGATTTTCAATATAATCATAAAGATTATTTAATTATAACTAAAGATGGGAAAGGTGTAGATATTTATATAAACGAGATTTATAATAAAACGTTTAATACAATAGATGCTTTACTTTTAGAATTTAAAATAAATAATAAACCTTTAATTGAAATTATTGATTATATAGAATATCCAATAGTGGATTAAAAATTAAGACAGGACACAAGAGCCTGTCTTTTTTTATACTCTCGCGCGCAAGCGACACCGACAAAAGGGGAGTTAAGAAGACCAAGAGGTGGTCCCTGTTATGCCTCAAGGGACACTCCCTTGTGCCCCGTGTTGGCAAGACCACTATACTTGCCAGAATCCTCACTTCAAACGCATAGAGGGCTGGAGAGCCTCGGCTATCTTTTATTTGCTTTAAGAAGTGATTATGATAAAGAGTTGATAAAAAGGCATAAAAAATAAGACAGCCGAAAATACTTCCGATGCTCACATCCGTTTTCACGGCAGGCCACTGTCTTTATTGATAGTATATGCTAATAGCATATATAAGTCAAGTATATACTAAAGATAAAAAGAGATTTCAACAAGTAAGCAAAGGTTTTATTATGCCGATGAAGTTTAAGGAATTTGAAGTTGTATCCGGTGTACATAATTCTTTTTATGATAAAAACATAAATGGTAAACCTATTAATTTACAAGATTCTAATGTTAATGAAATTTCAAAAAGGCATTTAAGCAAGAAGCAATCAGATTCTATTAAAGCTTTTGCAAAAAGAAAAATAAATTAAAAAAGAATCCCACAGGTTATTATTACTGCCCTGTGGGAAAAGAAATTTAATATTTACTTTTGTCATTATTAGTATATTCAATTATTCACAAAAAGTCAAGATAAAAATTGCAATTATGAGTAAGATTAAATTTTTAACTAAAGCGGTTGTAAATGAGGAAAATGATAGAGTAACGAAGAAACTGTTCGTTAAAGACGTAATGGGTAAGAATATCGAACTTGTAGCTGATACCGATTACCAACCAAACCGACTTTAAGTGGGATATGAAGAAAATTTCTACTAAACATCGAAATAAAAAATAAAGAGAGCAATTAAATGCTCTCTTGTGAGTGGGATTTAATTATCA
This sequence comes from Clostridia bacterium, assembly GCA_017403145.1. Classification (GTDB taxonomy): domain Bacteria; phylum Bacillota; class Clostridia; order Christensenellales; family DTU072; genus Stercoripulliclostridium_A. The sequence goes on along the minus strand of JAFQOO010000005.1, from coordinate 139,176 downwards.
CGGTCAGATGAACCTGACTCTCACATCAATTATTATAATCATTTGAATATGTATATGTCAACAATTAGAACCTTAAAAGGGGAAAAATAAGAAAATGATAAGAGAAAGATTAAAAATCTTTATAAAAATAAAAGCAATGGCTATTAAACCATTGCATGGAAGTGTGTGGTATTACTTCTCACCGCTAAATAAGCGCTTTAAGTGTAAACTCACTATTTATGATTATATATTTAATAACTTTATTTGTCAACAATCAAAACCTTAAAAGGAAAAAAAATGAACTACAAAAACGTGTCAAATAAGAAAAAGAATACTGCTCTATTGGTAGTGGCTCTTGTTCTTTCTTTAGTTCTATTAGCTGGAACTATTGCCGGGTCTTGACTTTGCTTTCGTTTGGTAGGGTAAAAGTGTTCCTACTTCAACATACGTTCTTATAAAAATAAGAAAATGATAAACGAAAAATTAAAGATTTATATAAAAATAAAAGCAATGGTTTATTGGACCATTGCTTGGTGTAAGGCACTATGCTTACTAATCGCTGTATAGGAAGCGAAATAAGTGTTAATTCACTATTAATGATTATATATTTAATAACTTTATTTGTCAACAATTAAAACCTTAAAAGGAGAAAAATATGAATTACAAAAACGTGTCAAATAAGAAAAAGAATACTATTGCTATTGTAGTAGCTCTTGTTTTTTTTAGTTCTATTAGCTGGAACTATTGCCGGTCTTGGCTTTGCTTTCGTTTGGTAGGGTAAAAGTGTTCCTACTTCAACGTACGTTCTTATAAAAATAAGAAAAGGTGGTGATAAATTTTGATTAAATTGGGTAGGGAGCAAGGATTTTTATCACCTTTACACGTGTGCATTTATTCGCAAAACACCGATTTTGCGAATAGATAGCAAAACGAGAGGGGTAGATTTCGGTGATTTTCTCAAATATTTCGGTAAAACCTAACGATTTCGAAAAATTTAAAAAAAATTTCAAATCTATTCGTAAAATTTTTCTCAGACATTTGAATTTAATAAATTATTCGTATTATCAGTCGTTGATTTTATAAAAATTCAAGCTATAATCTTTTAGAGAAATTGATGATTTTTTTGATTTTTATTTTGCTGGAACTTAAATCCATTTTATTAATTTGCTTATAAATTTATATGAACGATTGCCCGCATTTTTGCTGAGAAATTTTAATACTATTTTTTCAAGTTTTGCCCCACAATTCATTTTAGAAGATTACGAATTTTGCGCCTTACAAATACGTTAACAATTTTACAATGGTTATAGAGTTCAATGCAAATGCTCCGACACTTGAAATTAGCAAAACTATCCTATGTAATTTTATGCCATTTTTTAATAAAGTTCTTATTGATAAAGCCGAAAATACTAACCCAAGAACAAAACCTACTAAGCAAAACGTCAAAGAAACCGGATTGAACTGAGTTTGATGCCATTCTAAATAACCCACCAAGCAAGTAAATTATAAAACAAACGTTAATATGATGCTTTGATAAGGCTTTTTCACATCCGGCTCCTTGAATTTTTATGCCAAAAATACCAGTAGGGCTTTGAATTTTTGATTCCCCTATTGATTTTTTAGCATTTTTCCGCAGTTTTAGGCAAAATGTTATATTTATTTGTCAATTGCCATTGTCGATACATATTCGGTCAATACATTCGGTCAAAGCTATTTTAAAATGTTGGTACGTAAGTCCACCTTGCAAATATGCTATATATGGCTCCTTTATAGGTGCATCGGCGGAAAGTTCTATAGACGCGCCTTGAACAAAGGTTCCTGCTGCCATAATGACTTCGTGGTCATAGCCGGGCATAGCCCAAGGTTCGGGAGTTACATACGAATCTACAGGCGAGGAATATTGTACACCTTGTATAAAGGTGATAAGCTCTTCTGCGGTATTAAATCTTATTGAACAAATTACGTCTTTAGGCAAAGTATTTGGAGATGGTTTAACGTCATAACCCATCAAATTGAAGGCATTTGTAGCCAAAATCGTTCCTTTTACCGCATTTGCAACGGTTACAGGAGCTAGGAACAAACCTTCGTAAAAAGGCATATACGAGGCGTTATAAGAACCAACCTCCATTCCAATTGAGGGCGCTGTTAAACGATATCCAACTTGGTCAACCCATTGTTTTTTACCTACGATATATCCACCCGTAGGTGCGATACCACCACCTGCGTTTTTAATAAGTGAACCAACACAAATATCTGCACCAACTTGAGTGGGTTCAAGCTTATCAATAAATTCACCATAGCAATTATCAACCATAATAACTGCATTTTTATTGTATTTTCTTACGAAATCAATGGTCTTTTGTATATCATCAATCGATAACGCATCGCGCCATTCATAACCGCGTGAGCGAGTAATCATAATTACCTTTGGCGCATTATTTTCTAAATAGTTACCTATTGCTTCAAAATCAATTTCGTAATTTTTTAGTGCGATTTCATCGTATTTTACACCATAATCTTTAAGAGAACCAATATTTTCTCCACCAATAACTTCTCTAAGGGTATCATACGGAGCGCCTGTGATACATAATAAAACGTCGTTAGGACGAAGCAACCCAAACAATGCAACCGTAAGCGCGTGAGTACCCGAAACAATGTTCGGCGAAACTATGGCGCTCTCGGCACCAAAGATTGTTGCAAACAAATTGCACAACGTATCTCTACCAACGTCATCGTATCCATAGCCCGACGTTCCTGCAAAATGTCTGGTTGCAACGCGGTGTTCACGGAATGCGTTTAACACTTTTTTTTGATTATAAAGTGATATATCGTTATCGATTATCTTAAAAAGTGGTTCTGATAGTTTTTCTGCTTTTTCGATGATTTCTAGTGTTTTCCTGCTCATTTTATCTTCCTACATTATAAATTATGCTTTATTTTAGAATACTTTTATGCTCTTTAACAAGGTCGTCAACTATTTTTTGTATATCGTTACTATCCATATCTACAAAACGTGCAATATCTTTGTAACGATTGTTAAACCAAGTGTCTTGGCGTTTTGCGTATTGGCGAGTATTTATATCGATTTGCTCTTTTACTTCATCGAGAGTCATTTCTCCTTTAAAATACCCTTTCCATTCTTTGTAGCCAATACCTTGCATAGATTGTAGCTCAAAATCATAGCCTTTGTCCAAAAGAGCTTTGACTTCTTCTTCCAATCCCTCGTTAAACATTTGTTCTATACGAAGGGATATTCTTTCACGAAGCACGCTACGCTCACGTTTTGTTATAAACATAGTAACGGGCTCAACGGGAGCAAACTCGGCACTTTGCGACGAAATAGGCTTTCCTGTATTAAGCACAACAAACAAGGCTCTCAGCACCCTTACCATATTATTATAATGGTATTTTTCGGCACTAACTGGGTCTAATTCCTTTAGTCGTGCGTGCATATACTCTGCACCTTTTTCTTCCAATTCGCTTTGTAACTGCGCTTTTAGTTCGGGATTATCCTTTCCACCGCCATATTCCATTTTATATAGCAAGGAATCCATATACAGTCCCGTACCGCCAACTATAATCGGCACTTTACCGCGACTACGTATGTCCTTAATCGCTTCTGTCGCGCGCTCTTTGAAGTCAACTACTGTAAATGGTTCGTTAGGCTCTACAACGTCGATTAAAAGCTGGTTAACCGCTACGTTTTTCTCTTTTGCAGTACCAATATCCATTCCACGATATATTTGCATAGAATCGGCGGAAATCAATTCTCCACCTATCCTTTTTGCAAGCTCTATTGCAAGAGTAGATTTTCCTGTCGCAGTAGCACCACCAACGATAATCATACACGTCTCCTAAATAACTTTTCGAACTCTTTACGCGTATAAACTATCGCTGTAGGTCTTCCGTGGGGGCATTGCAACGGCATATTTCCTTTGTTGAAGAAATCCATAACAAGCTCAATTTGCTCGTTATCAAAGGCTTTTCCGCCCTTTATTGCCGATTTGCAAGCAATAGTAGCTAGTTTATCTTTACCAAGCTCTTCCAAAGACGAGGTTTTGCCCAACTTAAGCTCGTTTGCGATTTCATTAAGCATACCGCAAACGTCCAAATTTTCCGCTATGATAGCAGGCACTCCCGAAACCTTTATTGCATTACCACCAAAATCTTCGATTTCAAAACCGATTTCTAAAAGAACCTCTTTGTTTTCCATTAGTAATGCAATTTCGTCTATACCATTTTCATAAACGTAAGGTATCATTAAAGTTTGAATGGTTGGGGCTTTATCCTTCCAAGCTTCAACAAGTCTATCAAACAAAATACGTTCGTGCATTGCGTGTTGGTCAATAAAAACAACTTTATCTTCACATTCAATCGCCAAATATGTATCGAAAAATTGACCTACAACCTTATAATTTTTAACCTTTTCCGCATGATTTTGCACATTTTCTTCCTTGGCATAATCTATATAACTATCGTTAGCAATCAAGGAAACTTGCTCGGTTACGTCTTCTTTTAGAGTTGTTTCTCTTTGGATAGATGGCGTTTTTTCCTCAACAAAGGGGTCAAGCTCGGTTATGATACTACTTTTAGGCTTATTTTGATTATTAAAACTAGTGAAAGTAGGTTGAGCATAAGTAAAAGTGCTTACGCTAGGCTCGGAAAGATTACCAATTGGAGCACTAGATTTTCCACGAACCAAGCTTATCGCTTCCTCGAAGCTCATAGCGGGCTTTGAAGATTGCCCCCTATCGTTATTTTTCTCCCCTATCGAATTGTTTTTTGCAAGATTTTCTTCGTTTTCGTTAGAAACAGCCGAAAAATCAGCAATCAAATTTTGGCGTTTTTGGAACTCATAACCTTCTAAAACACGCATAATTACACGATAAATATGTCCGTAAACCTTGCGTGCATTTTGGAAACGCACCTCTTTTTTGTTGGGATGAACGTTTACGTCAACCTCATCAAAGGGCATCACGATATTTAGAACGTATATAGGGAAACATCTGCTCATCAACCTACTGCCATATGCGTTTTGAATGGTTGCCGATAACGTTTGGTCGACGATTACTCTTCCATTGAGTATAACTATTTGGTAATTGCGATTATTTTTATAAATCTCAGCCGGTGAAATATAACCGGTAACACGAATACCATCGGTTACTTCGGGCTCTTGTATTTCTATTAGAGAACGTGAGATTTTGGGCAAAAACACGCTTTCTACCGCACTTTTTAACCCCTCTCCGGTTGAAGAATACACCAAATTGCCATCTACGTAATAACTTATAGCAACGTCGGGATTGGCAAGTATAAGCCTAAAAATATGTTTGGTTACGTATCCTTCCTCCGTTGACTTAGAGGCTAGGAATTTATATCTAGCGGGTGTGTTATAAAACAAATTGGATACTTTGATAGCCGTTCCTTGAGAATGTGCACAGTCCCCTAGCTCGGTTATACCATTTTTTGAATAATAATATGCGCCGTGCTCGCTTTCAAAATACTTTGAACGAATTTCGAACTCGGAAACAGCCGATATAGATGCAAGCGCTTCCCCTCTAAATCCTAAAGTTGCAATAGTATTAAGGTCGTTTGCCTCTTGAATCTTGCTTGTTGCGTGTGGAAGAATGGTCTTAGGCAATTCTTCTTTGAGAATACCGCAACCATCATCGACAACCTCGATACTCTTTATGCCACCATCTTCGATATATACGGAGATATTTTTAGCACCGGCATCAATAGAGTTTTCTACAAGCTCCTTTACGACCGAAGCGGGGTTTTCGACCACCTCGCCCGCAGAAATTAAGTTATAGATGCTACTATCTAGTAAGTTTATCTTCATTATTTCTTCCTTTTCCCGCTAGGTTTGGTCATTTTTTGTAGGTTTGAGAGTATTGTGAGCGCGTGCAACGGAGTAATATCGTTTAAATCAATATCGTTGATTATACGCGCGATTTCATCATATTTGCTATCTTCTTGGAAAAAGCCTATTTGAGTTGTGGGTATAGCGTCTTCCGATACCTTTGCCCCAATTTTGGAGCTCAATTTACCCTCTTGGCTTTCCTCTATAGACTGCATAATCATTTTTGCACGATTAGTGATTTTCTCGTTTACACCGGCAAGGGTTGCGACCTCGATACCAAAACTCTTATTAGCTCCCCCACGTGCGATTTTGTAGAGGAAGGTTATTTTTCCATCGGTATCCTTTATCAAAATATGATAGTTCTTTAGTCCCGGGAGCTCGCTTTCAAGTTCACTAAGTTCGTGATAGTGCGTTGCAAACAAGGTCTTTGCCTTTAGCTTTATCGCCAAATGCTCCACAATCGCCCAAGCTATAGATAGTCCGTCTATCGTAGAAGTTCCTCTACCGATTTCGTCTAGAATAAGTAGGCTCTTCGAGGTTGCATTGTTTAGAATATTTGCCATTTCCGTCATTTCTACCATAAATGTAGATTGACCATAGGCAACGTTATCACTCGCTCCGACACGAGTAAATATGCGGTCAACCAAACAAATCTCCGCCTCTCTTGCTGGAACGAAACAACCAACGTGTGCCATAAGCACGATTAGAGCAACTTGACGCATATAGGTGGATTTACCGGCCATATTCGGTCCGGTAATAATAAGAGTTTTGCTATCCGACGTCATAATCGTATCGTTTGGAACAAAGGAGTTTTTGCGCTTTAGTGCTTCAACAACCGGGTGTCTACCCTCTTTTATAACTATATCCTCGCAATTCTCTTTGATTTTAGGACGAACGTATCCGTTTGCAACAGCTGTTGTGGAAAGTGAATACAATAAATCCAACTCCGCTACAGCATTAGAATTGGTTTGAAGTATTGCAACAACTTCCATTAGGCTATTCTTGATTTCACCAAATAAACTGCTCTCAAGATTGAGGGCTTTTTCCTCGGCACCAAGAATAACTTCTTCCATTTTCTTTAGTTCCTCGGTGATAAATCTTTCACCGGTCGTTAAAGTTTGTTTTCTTTCGAACCTATAGGGAACCATAGGTAGGTTGGAATTGGAAACTTCGATATAATAGCCAAAAACCCTATTATAGCCCACCTTTAACTGCTTGATGCCTGTTGCTTCGCGCTCCTTTGCCTCATATTCCGAAAGCCAACGTTTAGCCGAGCTCCTTGCATTGCGATAGCTATCAAGCTCGGCACTATATCCGTCGCGGAAAATACCACCATCTTTTATCGTTATAGGCGGTGTATCAACTAGAGCACCCATAATATGGTTTGCAAGGTCTTCCATCGGGTCTATGAGGTCCCTCAAAATAACCACTCTTTGACTTTTTGCTTTTCTAAGAGCATAGACGACACTAACGAGTTTTTGTAGCGAAAATGCTATAGATTGCGCCCCTCTTGGCGTGATTGTTCCATATGCAATACGGTTGCATAACCTTTCCACGTCGTGAATAGAAGACAAAGCTTCGCCCAATTCTTCGCGCATAGAAGCATTTTTGAACAATTCTTCAACAGCATCAAGACGCTCGTTAATATCACCGATACGCGAAAAAGGTTCGTCGATTGCTTTTCGAAGTGCTCTTGCGCCCATTGACGTGCGTGTTCTATCTAGCACCCAGAACAACGAACCCATTTTTGAGCCATCAAACAAGGTTTTTGTTAGTTCAAGGTTGCGTTTGGTGTTAAAATCAATGAACATCTTGTCGCCAGCACGTAAAATTTTAGGCGCGCGCACGTGATTGAGTTTTCTTTTTTGCGTACCGCTAACGTAATCAAGCAATCCTCCAAGAGCGGACACGAGCAAAGAACCCTTTTCTAAACCAAGCGCTCCAAGATTGTTGATATTATAAAAATTCAAAATGGATTTTTCGGCAACTTCCTTATCAAACGAATAATCGTAATAAGATTGAGGACGAGGCAATTTGCCAAGACTTACCGATTCATAATCCAAAATTTGGGTATAACTCTTGGTGTTAGATATGATTTCACTTGGAGAAATGGATAAAATGGTATCTTCCAAAGTAAAAGTCGAGGGTAGTTCTTTAACGTAAACTTCGCCCGTTGAAATATCACTCCAAGCTAGGCCTACCGCATTTTTATTATCAATTACAACCGATAAAAGATAGCTATTAGAGGTTGCATCTAACATTTCGTCATCGGTAACGGTTCCCGGAGTAATAACTCTGATAACGTCGCGTTTAACCATTCCTTTTTGGTCTCCGGGGGCAGTGAGTTGCTCGCAAATAGCAACCTTTTTACCATTTTTGACTAGTTTTGATATATATCCATCTACCGCGTGGAAAGGAACGCCACACATAGGAGCACGTTCGTCCAAGCCACAATCCCGCCCCGTCAAGGTTAGGTCGAGTATTTTGCTTGCCTCAATCGCATCATCGAAAAACATCTCGTAAAAGTCGCCCAATCTATACATAAGTATAGTATCGGCATATTGCTCTTTTAGAGATTTATAATGCACCATCATTGGGGATAATTTTTGTTTAACACTCATTTACGATTTCTCCTATAAGGGCTGAAGCCTTATTTTTTTCTATCTTTACGTTAACGAATTGACCAACCATTTCTTTGTTGCCCTTGAAGTTAACTAGCCTTCCGCAATCGGTTCTTCCACATAAATAACCTTCTTTTGGAGCATCTTCGACCAAAACTTCTTTGATTTTACCAACGTAGGTTTCGCTTATTTCTAAAGTAATTTGGTTTTGGAGAGCAATCAGCCTCTTTATGCGTTCACTCTTTATAGCATAGGGAATTTGCTCCATTTTGGCAGCAACGGTGCCCTTTCTAGGTGAATAAATAAAGGTAAAGGCATTGTGATAACGTACCTTTTTTACCAAATCGAGAGTATCCAAAAAATCTTCCTCCGTTTCACCGGGGAAACCAACCATTATATCGGACGTAACGCCACAGTCCGGCATATATTTTTTTATCAAATCGATAAGATAAAAATATCTATCACGGTCATAACGTCGGTTCATAGCCTTCAAAACCGCATTTGAACCCGCTTGAACGGGAAGATGGATATTGTTACAGAAATTAGGCGTTTCCGCAATAAGTTTTATAACCTCTTCGGAAAGGTCTTTGGGGTGAGAAGTCATAAAACGCAAACGGAATTTTGTATCGATTTGCGCGATTTTATTGAGTAAAGTGTAAAAATTCACTCCATCGTTACGGTCAGAGCCATAGCTATCAACGTTTTGACCTAGCAAAGTTATTTCTTTATAACCAGCCTTCAAAAGTGCGTTTATTTCCTCTAAAATAAGCTCGGGATTACGACTTCTTTCTCTACCGCGAACGTAGGGAACTATGCAATATGAACAAAAGTTATTGCATCCGTACATAATATTTACCCAAGCATTGGGATAGGAAGTACGATAAGGAACAACGTCTTCTATGACTGCAGGTCTTTCGTTAGTGTCTATATCGATAACTTTACCCCTTTTACGTGCGCGACGTTCTTCTAGTTCTTTTATTTTATCGGCTAGAAGATGAACGTTCGAAGTGCCTAAAATAATATCAACAAATGGGAATTTGCTTGCAACCAGCTCCGCCATACCCTCTTGTTGCGTCATACAACCGAAAATAACGATAATACGCGATTTATCAAGTCTCTTTAAAATTTTCAACTCACCGATATTTCCAAAAATCTTTTTTTCTGCGGTATCACGTATGCAACAAGTGTTAAAAACTATAATTTTAGCTTGTGCCCTTTCTTTGGTTTCTTCGTATCCAAGCGAAACCAAAATGCCCGCCACTTTCTCAGATTCGTGGACGTTCATTTGGCAACCAAAGGTTTCGATATAATATTTGTTTTCTAAGTTTGAAGTAATTAAATTTTCCATACGGATTTATTATATAATATACGCGCGCGATAATCAAGTATAAATCCAATAAAAAACCGAATACTAACAACACTATGAAAGCAAAAAAAATAGTTAAAATAACCTCGTTAGTATTATTGTTTATCGTATTTTTTATAATACTCGGCGTAAGTTTTTATGCGTTTTCGGTCGTAAATGGCATAAAACTCGACAAAAACGCACTAGAGCGCTCAAATAGCAAAAAAGTTGTTATCAGCGATATTCAAGGTAAAAATATGGACTATTTTTCGTCCATCAAAAGCAACGTTCCATACGAAAAAATCTCCCCCTACACTATTTATGCTTTCGTTTCGCTTGAAGACAAAAGGTTTTATGAACATAACGGAATCGACTTTAAACGTATACTAGGTGCTAGCTTTAATAATTTAAAAGCCGGATATTTTAAAGAAGGCGGTTCTACTATCACACAGCAACTAGCTAAAAATTCATTACTAACACAAGAGAAAACAATTGAGCGAAAACTAAAGGAAGCTAAATTGGCTTTAGAAATTGAAAAAACCTATTCAAAAGAAGAAATTCTAACGAAATATCTAAACACAATATATTTTGGACACTCATTATATGGTATTGGCGACGCATGTAAAAGGTTATTTAATAAGGAACCGATAGATATTAGCCTTGGCGAAAGTGCGATTTTAGCCGGTATTGTTAAAAACCCTCTCAAAAACTCGCCACTTAACTCGATAGATAATGCAATTGCAAGAAGAAACCTTGTTTTGAAGCTTATGCTAAATCAAGGATATATTGACGAAAGCCAATATGAAAGTGCCATCAACGAAAACTATGAAATACCCACGTTAGACGAAACCCATAATAAAAATATCCCCTATACTCAAGTGGTTATAAGCGAAAGCGCTCGTTTACTAGGTTTAAGCGAACGTGAAATAATCACAGGTGGATATATTATTTCTACTTATTTTGATGAAAATGCACAAAAATCACTTGATTTTGCCTTCTATAACAAAGATTTAGAGGTTATAGGCGCTGATAAAACTTATATGCTTGTTGACAATGCGAGCGGTGGAATATGTGCCTATATTTCTAGCATAAACTATTCACCACACGATTTTAGAAGGCAAAGTGCCTCAACTATAAAGCCGATTATTTCCTATGCGCCAGCCTTTGAACAAGGTTTGATTATACCAGATAGCCCTATATTAGATGAAAAATGCGAAATAAATGGATATTCACCAAATAATTATAGGAATACCTATTTAGGTTGGACAACTATTAAAGAAAGTTTAGCAACTTCAAGCAATGCTTGTAGTATCAAGCTAATGAATTTGGTTGGTAATGAATATGCTTTCCAAACTGCACGCAATTTTGGGTTGACTTTCGCCTCACAAGACGGGCTTGCAAGCGCACTCGGCGGGACTACCTACGGACATACTATGCCCGAATTATTAACCGCATATACAACAATAGCCAATGGTGGAATGAAGAAAGATTTATCCTTTATCAAGACTATTTACGATGATAAAGGCAACTGCTTATACAGGCACAAAAGCAACGAAAAACGTATAATTAGCGAAGAAACAGCCTATTTTCTTACCGATTCTTTGATTGGTTGCGCTAAAAGTGGAACTGCTAAAAAGCTAGGAGTATTAGATACTCAAATTGCCTCTAAAACTGGAACCAACGGTGATGATAAGGGTAATTTCGATGCTTGGAATATTTCTTTTACAACCACACATACGTTAGGCGTATGGTATGGTAGCAAAGATTATAAAAGACCTCTAAATTTATCGGTTAGCGGTGGTAGTTATCCCACAATCGGTGCAAAATGCGTGCATAGTAATATGGATAAACCTAAAGATTTTACTATTCCTCATACTATAGATTATATTGAAATTGACAAATATTGTTACGAGAATAATCATATTCTAATGCTTGCAAACGAAAATACTCCTATCGAATATAAAAAATCTATCCTTGCAAACGTTGAGCGTTATTATCCTACTAGCAATTACTTTGATGATGCATTACCAAGCGACTTTGAGGCAATAAACGGAGACGGCGAAGTTATTATAACCCTAACACGCAATCCAAAATTTAGCTTTAAGATAGAAAATTCACAAGGAAACATCATTTGTAATATAGAAAAAGGCTCTAATAAAGTGGAAATCACCCTACCAAAGCCTAATCGTCGTTTTGAATGGTACTATTTGGTTGCTTATACCGAAGATAACGTTATGGTCAAAAAATCACAACCAAAAATTATAATAAACTTATACTAATTACCGATTTTTATAATGATATCTCCCGTATGTGTGGTTATTTTACATACACCACCACTAGTAGTTTCGGGTACGTCAACCTTTCCTGTGGAGGTACGAACAATAAAAATCTTGTCCGAAGTAAACGAGCCTTTTACTTCGCCTGTGTCGGAGGTGATTTCCGCTTCATTAACATCCATTTTGGTAAAATTCAAATCCCCCGTATCTATAACTGAGGTGAATTTATTATCAATCTTAGCGTTATCGACCTCAACTTCACCGGTATCCGATTTAATCGAAAGGTTTTTGCAAGTTATCAAGTCTATAGATATATCTCCGGTATCAACCTCAACTATTGCGTCCCCTCCGCAAGAAAGCAACGATATTTCAATTTCACCGGTATCTCTTTTAATCGTTAAATTATTCGCAGTAACTACGTTTTCAAAGTCTACGTCCCCTGTATCACCCGTCGAAGATAAAGTGGAGCATACAACGTTTTCAAGTTCCAAATCGCCGGTATCTACGTTACAATTTATATTTTTTGCGCTTAGGTTTTTAACATCAATATCACCCGAAGTTGTTACGACATCAACCGAATTATACTCTTTTTCCGGCAAATAGACGGTTACTAGGGTATTTTTATACCCAAAGAAGACTTTTTTGTGAATTGACGTTACTACCAAAGTATCGTTTTCTACGTTCACAGAATGTTTGTAATTATTATTTTCAAAACAAACAACTCTGCATTGTCCATCGGTAGAAGGAATCAACTTTACGTAGCTCCCTTTTACGTCTATAGAAATACTATCAAATGCTTCGCTAATTTCGTATTCGTGATTTTCGTATTTCAAATTATTTATATCCCAATCACTCACCGCAAGCAAAGCAATAAACACACCAAATGCTAATACTGCAAGAATAATTATTATTGTAATTATTATCTTTAGTAATTTTAACATAGTCAATACCCTCCTATTTTATGATTGTATTTTATGATTGTAAGCTACTTAGTCTTCTACAGATATAACCTCGGTTACGGTATCGTTAACTGCTTTTTCAATTAGAGCTTCTATATCAAGCCTATTTTCGTATTCTATAGCATCTTGTAGCTTGGGCTTAATTACAGGATTTTTGGGTAAAAATACCGTGCAACAATCTTCATAAGGACGAATAGAAATATCAAAAGTATCGATTTTGTTAGCAATATCGATTATTTCCGCCTTATCCGAACCAATTAGAGGTCTAAATACGGGAAGAGTTACAACCGAATTGGTTACTTGTATGCTTTGCATCGTTTGACTTGCTACTTGACCAAGTGCTTCACCCGTAATTATCGCGCCACAATCGTTCTTCAAAGCAATTCTTTCGGCAATACGCATCATAAATCTACGCATTATCGTAATCATAAACTCCTCGGGGCAATGCTCGTGAATTGCATATTGTATTTCGGTAAAAGGCACGACCGCTAACTTGATATCGCCACAATATGCGGTTAACTTTTTCGCTAAATCTTTAACCTTTTGTAAAGCAAGCTCAGAAGTATATGGGAAGCTATGGTAGTGTATAGCAAAAATTCTTAGTCCGCGCTTTGCCATAACGTAACCAGCTACAGGGCTATCGATACCGCCCGATAGAAGCAACATTGCGTTACCGGAGCAACCTGTTGGTAGACCTTGCGCACCCATAATCTTATCATAGAAAAGATATGAGTATCCACTTTCGCGCAAATCTACGAAAAGTTCAAAATCGTAGTCGAATAGGTCAACTTTTAACCTTCCACCCGTCTTATTTAGCATATAACCGCCTATTTTTGCTCCTATTTCCATAGAAGTCATTGGGAAACGTTTATCTGCTCTCTTTACGGTTACTCTAAAAGTGCCTTCGGTTGGACTGATGGCATAAGCAATTTTGCACATTTCTTCAAGGTCGGTTTTTACCTTAACAGTAGGACTGATGGAGTGTATGCCAAAAACCTTAGTCAAACGAGAAATAATCTCGTCCATATCTTCCGACGCAAACTCCTCGATATAATATCTACCTTGCGTTTTGGAGAATTTGTAATTTAGTCCACTTAAAGAATTTTTGATATTCTTTATAAGTAAACTTTCAAAATAATTACGATTATTTCCCTTCAAAAAGATTTCGCCAAATCTAATTAGAATACAATTATACTCAACTGCCATATTTTTCCAACTCCTTGTATACGTCGAAATACTCTTTAACGAATATTTCGGCTTCTTCCATTGTGTTTTCTATAAAGAAACTTAGTCTTGTTACTCCGTCAACGTACTTGCCTTGCAAACCAAGTGCTTCGGCAATACGCGTAGATGCTTTATTAGATGCGCAAGCGCTACCCGTACCTACCATTATTCCACGTCTTTCAAGTGCGTGTTGCATAACCTCGCCACGTACTCTTGGAACAGTGAAAGTTAGTATATATGGTGAGCCATCTAACGGAGAAATTATTTTTATTCCATCTATATTTTGAAGGTTATCGGCTATATAAGAGCGAATTTCCTTCAATTTTTGCTCGGTTTCACCTAGTTTTGCATATCTATCGATAACAGCTTTTTCGTAAGCAAGAATACCAGCGGTATTTTCGGTAGAAGAACGAAGTCCGCCCTCTTGTCCACCACCATAAACTATTGGGTTTACACTTACGCCTTTAGCGATATACAATGCGCCAACACCTTTGGGTGCACCTATTTTATGGGCGCTCATAGAATATAAATCTATGCCCGCACCTCTCAAATTAACCTCTAGTTTACCAAAAGCTTGTACCCCGTCGCTGTGGAAAAGCGCTCTGGGGCATTTGCTTTTAACTAGTTTGCATAGTCTTTGAATATCGTTCATAGCGCCCGTTTCGTTATTGACGTGAATTATGGATACCAAAGTAACAGAGGGTGTTAATAACTTTATAAACTCTTCCTCTATTACCTTTCCATTACCATCTACAGGAGCAAAAACTACTTCGTAACCTCTTGCTTTAAGCTCGTTTGCAGTAGCGTAAATAGCTGCGTGCTCGGCACTAGATACAATCACTCTACCGCCCTTTATCTTTTTTGAGCCAAGTAGCGCAATATTATCACTTTCGGTACCACCGCCGGTAAATATAATTTTACCTTCTCCGCGCAACTTTTTAATTATGGTTTGTCTTGCTCGTTCCAAATCTTGCTTTACGGAAAGTGCGTTATGGTAAAGCGCCGAGGGATTATAATAATTCTCGGTTAAATATTTGGTTACTATTTCCACACTTTCTTTGGTGCATTTGGTCGTGCTTGCGTTATCAAAAAATATCATCTCTTTAGTTTAACTATCGTTACCCCTCTTTCGCCTTCGCCATATATACCATCGCGGTATTCCTTGATAGAACTATGCTTTTTGAGGCAATTTCTTACCACTTCGCGTAGCTTTCCGGTTCCGTATCCGTGCACTATGCGAACTTCGTTAACACCTGCAAGCAATGCCTTGTCTATATAGGCTTCAAGCGCGTGTAGAGCTTCGTCAGAACGCATTCCCAGTAGCATCAGTTCGGGACTAAACGCCTCGTTACGTAACGTATGCGTGGTGGGTACGATATCCTTTTTAGTTTCTTTTTTACGTGATTTAAGCTTTTGCAATGCGTCTAGCTTAAAGTTACTATTCATTTTACCTAGTCTTACGACCACGTTATTTTTGGTTATTTCTACAACCTCGCCCTCTACCTTTAACGATTTTACCAAAACGGTATCACCGATTTTGATTTCGCTATCATCTTCTTCACCAAAGCCTTCAAACTCGTTGTCTTCTAAAACGATATATTTCTCCAAAGATTTACGTAGTTTTCTTGCTTTGAATAGATTTTGTTCGGTAGGTTCGTCCAAAATATCACGTAGGGTTTTTATAATCTCGTTGGCTTCTTCCATCGCATCTTCAACGAGTCTCTTGGTTTCCTTCCTTACGTTCTCGTTTAATCTTTCGCGTTGAGCATATAATCTATCGCGCTCGCGTTCAACTGATTTTTGGGTTTCTTGTGCTTCTTTTAGGGCAATAGCGGTCTTTTCTTCGTTTTCAAGGGCGTTTCTACGAGCAATTTCTAGTGCTTGAAGCACGTTTTCAAACTCCAACTTGCCATCTTGTATTCCCGCTTGAGCTCGCTCTATTATGGACTCTTTTAGTCCCAGCTTTCTTGCTATTAAAAGTGCGTTAGATGCACCCGGTGTTCCAACTATAAGTTTATAGGTAGGACTATAGGTAACGGGGTTAAAGTCCATAGAAGCATTTTCGCACCTCTCGGTTACAACCGCATACTCCTTCAATTCGTTATAGTGAGTAGTAATAACCGCTTTGGCTTTGCTTTCTTTTATATAGGTAGCAATGCTCATTGCAAGACTTGCGCCTTCCGTAGGGTCGGTACCTGCGCCCAATTCATCCAATAATACAAGAGAATTCTCGCTCAAATTATCAATAATATTAACGATATTAGCAATATGTGATGAGAAAGTAGAAAGATTTTGTTCTATGCTTTGCTCGTCCCCAATATCACAAAAGATATCGTCGAAAAGTGCAATATCGGCAACTCTTGCAGGAACGTATAGTCCACTAGCACCCATAATGGAAAGCAAGCCTGTTAGCTTTAAAGAAACGGTTTTACCGCCCGTATTGGGACCTGTTATAAATAGTAAATCGAAGTCGTCGCCCACTCTAATATCTGTGGGAACAACTTTATCTTTATCAATCAAAGGGTGCCTACCGCGCTCTATTCTTACAATACCTTTTTCATTTATGGTAGGACGAACTGAGCGAGTGGCGTTAGCATAATATGCCTTTGCAAAAATAACGTCGAGTCGAACGATTTTATCAAAGCTTTCCTTGATTTGGTCAACCGAAGTTGATACCCTAACGGTAAATCTTCTTAGAATTCTTTCGATTTCCGCTTGTTCTTCGAGGATATGCGTCTTCAAAACGTTATTGAGTTCAACGACCGCCATAGGTTCAACGTATAACGTTTGTCCCGATGCGCTTTGGTCGTGAATAAGTCCGGGAATAGCACTCTTACACTCGGCACGAACGGGAATAACGTATCTATCTCCCCTAACGGTAACGATATTATCTTGCAAATATTTGGAATAAGTGGGACTTGTCAAATAGCTATATAGCTTGGATTTGATTTGTTCCCCCGTCTTCTTTATTCGCATTCTTATAGAACGAAGCTCATCCGAAGCCCTATCGTGCATTTCGGTATCGGATATAATTGCGTTATCGATATCTTCTTCAAGAGATTTATCGGTATAAATGGAATTTGCAATTCCTTTTATAAGCTTCAAATTATCATCGGGCACCTTTGCTATAATAGATTTTACACTACGCGCAACGCGAAGCATACGTGCTACCCTCAAAAGCTCACCCATAGTAAGCACGCTCATAACCGATGCTTTTTCCAATACGAAATCTATATTATCAAAAGCAAAGCTCAAGTTTGTAGCATACTCGAATGCGATTTTATCTGCTTCGTAAACCTCTTGAAGTAATTCGTTTACGTAAGAAAGCTCCCGCATCGGTCGAATTTCTCTAACCGCTTCGCGGGCAGGCTCGGAACTTGCGTAAGTGGCAACCGAGTCCAAAATCTTATTAAATTCCAAAGCCTTTAAAGTTCTTTCTTGCATTATCTTAGTTCAATTCCTAGTTTTTCTTTGAGTGCGGAAAGAATATTTTCTATTTCCTTATTAACGTCGCCGTCTTTTAGCGTTCTATCCTTTGATTGGAAGGTTAGTTTAACTGCAATACTCATTTTACCCATTTTAGTCAAAGCTTCACCCTTATAAACGTCGAATATTCTGCTTTCGATTAAGAGGTCGGAACCGGCTTCGTTGATGGTGTCTAACAAGGTATCAGCTTCAAGAGATAGGTCGCATACAAGAGCAAGGTCGCGTTCCATTGCGGGGAATTTGGATACTACTTTGAAGCTAGAGAATACTCTTGCATTATCTTCGATATATTCTTCATCGATTTCTGCTAGGTAGAGGCGCTTATCAACGTCGTATTCCTTAGCAACGTCGTACTTAACTTCGCCCATATAACCGACTACTTTACCCTCGTTAGTAACGATTTCTGCAGTGCGGTAAGGATGCATATATGCTATATCGGTTGCTTTGAATCTTACGTCAATACGCAAAACGTCGAACAAATCTTCAATTATGCTCTTGAAGCTATAAAAATCTTCTTTATCGCCATATGCACCTAAACAAAGTTTGTTTTCTTCTAGAGGTAAACGAGTCAAAGGAAGCTCATAAGGAATATAGGTTTTTGCTACTTCGAAGAAACGACCTTTCTTGTTGCCACGTAGAACGTTGGTTGCCATAGTCTTTATCATACTATGAGCAAGCGTGGTTCTCATTACGCTATAATCTTCACCAAGAGGTGAAAGAAGTTTAACGTTGCGACGTAAAATAGAATCTTCTTCCAAATGCAACATATCCCAAGCCTTGGGGCTAACGAAGGAATAGGTACAAATTTCATAAGCGCCCTTTCCTACTAGGAAATTCTTAATCTTATCTGCACATTCTTGCTTCTTGGTCTTTCCACCTGCAGTCATTTCGGCATCGGGCATCAAAGAGGTTTCGATAGCATCGTAACCATACATACGAATAACTTCTTCTGCGATATCGTTTACGCCTACAATGTCCTCACGATAACCGGGGATAACGGTGTGTAGCTTATCTCCGTCAACGGTGGTGGTTAAGGTTAGAGAATTTAGTATTTCAACAATGCGCTCTTGAGGAACGGTGATACCTAAAATACGATTTACGTCGTTTGCAGTAAAATCAATTTCCAAGGTTTTAGCGGGAACGGGATAATTATCAACGGTACCGCTAACGAGCTTACCCCAACCATTATTGACTATCATACCGATAGCTTTCTTTAGACCATATTCTTGGGAAATAAAGTCGATACCCTTTTCGAATCTAGCACTACTATCGGAACGAAGTCCTAAAGTACGAGAGGTACGTCTTATATTATCACGAGCAAATCTTGCACTTTCTAGTACGATTACGCTAGTATCGTCAAAAATTGAATATTCTTTACCACCCATAACGCCTGCAATAGCCATAGGCTCGACTGCGTTACAAATTGCAAGGTTTTCACTATTCAAAGTATAGGTTTTATCGTCTAGAGCTACTATCTTTTCGCCGTCTTTTGCCCTTCTTACAACGATTTTGCCTCCTTTAATGGTGCGAAGGTCGAAAGCGTGCATAGGTTGACCAACCTCTAAAAGAACGTAGTTTGTAACGTCAACTATGTTGTTGATGGGACGTAGACCGCTTGACTTTAATCTTCTCTTGATGTATTCGGGAGATTCGGTAATAACTACGTCGGTAAGCATACCTGCAAGGTATCTAGGACACAAATCGGTTGCTTCATTTTGAACCTCTAGACTAGCGTTGATATCGTTGCCAACGGGAAGTTCTGCATAGTCCGACGGCATCTTGAGTTGTTGATTGGTTACTGCGGCCACCTCTCTTGCAATGCCCAAAATGCTATTGGCATCGGTACGGTTTGCGGTAATACCAACGTCTAGAATAACGTCATCGGTACCCATAACCTCGTTGATATCCTTGCCAACGGGGGTGTTATCCAAAAGCTTTAGTACCTTATCTTCGCCTGCACCTTTATAATCTGCTTCGGTAAGGTTAAGCTCCGAACCGCCACAGAACATACCATCACTATGAACGCCACGCAATGCACCCGCTTTGATTTCCATACCGCTAAAGAGTTTCGCTCCGTCGAGTGCTACGGGAACGATATCCCCTGCTTGTATCCAACGATTGTTGGTAACTATTTGACGTTCGATACCATCGTTTAAATCAATTTTACATACGATAAGCTTATCTGCATTGGGATGTTTCTCGACTGCAACGACTTTACAGGTCTTAACTCCCTTTACTAAATCAGCTTGATTTATTACAGCTTCAATTTCAAAACCACAGGAAACCAATTTGTCTGCGAGTTTTGGAATTGAAATATTATCTATATTTACGAAATCTTTTAACCATTTTACGGGAACTAACATAACAATCTTCTCCTATTTAAATTGCTTAGAATAACGTACGTCGTTATCGAAAAGTAAACGCATATCGGGTATCGAATACTTAATCATAGTTGCTCTTTCTACACCAACACCAAATGCGTAACCACTATATTTCTTGGAATCTATGCCACACATATCCAATACAGCGGGGTTAACTACGCCTGCACCAAGAAGCTCTATCCAGCCGGTTCCTTTGCACAAACGACAACCTTTGCCACCGCACATAGCACAAGAAAGGTCAACTTCTACGCTAGGTTCGGTAAAGGGGAAGTATGAAGGACGGAAACGAACTTTGGTTTCTTTCGAGAAGAACTTCTTTGCAAACTCTTCTAGAGTGCCTTTTAGGTCGGCTAGAGTAATATGCTCGTCGACTACCAATCCTTCTATTTGTTGGAACATTGGTGAGTGGGTTGCATCGTCGTCGGGACGATAAACCTTGCCGGGACAAACGATTCTAATGGGCGGTTTGGTTTCTTCCATAACGCGGGCTTGTACGCAAGAAGTTTGGGTACGTAACAAAATTTCGGGTGAAATATAGAAACTATCGCCAAAATCTCTTGCAGGGTGGTCTTGGGGAATATTCAAGTTTTCAAAATTATACTTGGTATATTCTATTTCGGGACCATCGGCAACGCTAAATCCCAAGCCGATAAAGATATTTAACATATCGTTTTTAACTAAAGTTAAAGGATGCAATGCGCCTTGCTCTTCTTCTTTGGTGGAAAGTGTAACGTCTAGGCGTTCTTTTTCTTCGATAGCCTTGCGTTCTGCAATAGCCATAGCTTGCATCTTTGCTTGGAGTGCGCTTTCGATTTTAACTCTAACGTCGTTAACGAGCTTACCGATAGCGGGTTTTTCTTGAGGGGGTACGTCTTTTAGGGATTTAAGGAGAGCGGTAATTTCGCCTGCTTTACCTAGATACTTAACGCGAATATCGTTAAGTTCGGAAGAAACAGAGGCTTTTTCGATAGCTTCCAACCCTTGTGCTGTGATTAGTTCGATTTTTTCTTTCAACATGGGTAACTCCATTATAAAATTAGTCTGCACGCATTATATCATAAATGCGCGCGCGTATGCAATTTATTAAAGGCAAAAACATATATTTATATGGTGAAAAATAAAAATCGTAAAGGCATAACCATTCTATTGATATTGATAATCGTAATTTTAAGCTCGGTTATATACTATAACCGCACTATTTCTCCACTAGTCGTTAGTTTAGCTGAAGCCGAAGTTAAAAAATATGCGATAGACGCGATAGTCAAAGGCGCAATAAAGCTAAAAGCATACCAAGTTTTTTATGACGATTTTTATCAATACGAAAAAAATACACAGGGTGAAATAGTGCTTGTAAAATCTAACGTTAGCAACATAAACTTAATGAACGTTTATGCACAAAAAGAGATACAAAATTGCATAAATTCGCTAAAAAACGATAAAATCAGTATTCCAGCAGGTGCTTTTACCGGTTCAAGCTGGTTGGCAGATAAGGGCGAAGGAATAGAACTTAACGTTATGCCTATAGGCGCTGTAGAAACAAAACTAAACTCCTATTTTTATCACGAAGGAATTAACCAAACGTTACATAGACTGGTATTGAAAGTTACTACAACCGTTAGAATTATAGTACCGGTAAAAGCCGAAGACATAACAATATCGAACGATTTTTTAATTGCCGAAGACGTTATTCAAGGTAGAGTACCCGATAACTACGTTACGGGAATTAGCGACGATAACATTTACGATTTACTACCCTAATGTTTCTATAAAACAAAAAACCGCAACTATAAAGTTACGGTTAAAAAGGATATTGGCATATAAAATTTATAGCGAGAAAAAGTACTTTTTCATTGCAACAGTATCTTCTGCTTGGGTACCGTCCGACTCGCAAATAACGTAGGGTTCAAGTGCATTTTTATGGAAGATTTCCATTAAAGGTTCATAGTCCGGACCATATTTTTCGTCTTGGAAAGTCAAATGCCTAATCTCTCCTTTAGCACCGTATTCAATTTTAGAAAAATGTACGTGCATATTGGAAACTTTGCATTTTGGCAAGAAATCGCTCATTTTTTGAATGATAGTATTATAATTTGTTGCACTTTTTAGAATACCCTGTTCTCTCGCGTTGATGTGTCCAAAGTCTATACAAGGATAAAAACGAGAATCCAACGAGCAAACTTGGATGATTTCTTCTACCGTACCAAGTTGTGCTTTTTTGCCCATAGTTTCAAAGCAAACTTTATAGCCTTCGCCATACCCTGCTTCGTCCAAAACCTCGATTAGCCCTCTCGCATTTTCCACCATTAGCGCAACAGCATCTTCCCTAGTCATCTTGCCTTGTGTTGCAGGATGAACAACCACTCTATCACCGCCAAAATCTTTTACCTTCTTTAACGATGATAAAATATATCCGTACGATTTCTTTATCATTTCGGGGTCTGGGTTTGCTAGGTTTATATAATAAGGTGCGTGTACCGTCAATTCCACGCCCTCTTCTTTGAACCTATTACCTATATTGATAGCAGTCTTTTCATTCAAAGTAATTCCTCTACCAAAAGAATACTCGAAAGCGTCTATCCCCCTAGCTTTGCACCAAGATGCTGCTTCTAAAGTTTGGGTATAGCCCTCATCATAAAAACTATTTGAATTACCTGCAACGCCAAATTTAATCATTTGATTCCCTAACCTTTTGTATATCGTTATGTATTTGTTCTTTTAGCTCTTCTAAAGAATTGAATTTTACCACGCATCTTATACGTTCAACGAACTCAACCCTTATAATTTCACCATAAATATCGGCATCAAAGTCCAAAATATGGGTTTCCACCGTTCTTTTATGGAAATCAAAGGTTGGACAAGTGCCAACGTTAGTTACACCCTTATACCACTCTTTACCAACCAAAACGCGAGTATCGTACACACCGTCCAAAGGCAATACTTTGTCATCACCCACGTTTAGATTGGCAGTAGGTAGACCATAGGTCGCCCCAACGCCCCTGCCGTGTACAACTTCGCCTTCAAAGAAATATCTACTGCCAAGGAGCGAGTTTGCTATACCAACTTCGCCATATTCAAGATACTTTCGAATATCTGTCGAGGATATTTTCTTGTTACACTCCGCTAAAATCGGCTGTGTAACACAAATTATACCATTCCTGATAGCCCAAGCAGTCAACTCTTTCATTCCGGCCTCGGCATTTAGACCAAAACGGAAGTCTTCACCGGCTATAATACCACCAACTCCAAGTTTTTCGAGATAAACCAAAAATTCTTCCGCCCTCATCTTCAAAAACTCTTTTGTCGGTGCGCCAACAAATACCTTTTCTATGCCAAATTCTTCAAAAAGAATGTTTTTGCGTTCATCTAAATTATAAACAAGCTTATCCGTTTTTCCTAAAGTCTTGAAAAAGTTGTCGTCAAACGTAAGCACCGCGGGAGTTAAACCATACAAATCGGCAACTGAACAAAGATTAGCTATCAAGCTACGATGCCCAACGTGCAAACAATCGAAAAATCCTAACGCAAGCATATACTTCGGTCTTTCACCGAAGGTTAAATAAAGAGTTTTAACTTGTTCCCTATATTTTCCGCTTATCATTTCAATCTAGCCTTAAAGTCTATTCGACCATCGTTTTCGTTCTTTTCTGCAATCCAAGTTAGCTCATCGTCAATATACATTTTAAATGAGCCATCAGGAACCTTTAGCGCCATTCTAACTCCGTTATCAAGCAATCTTTCCGCACCTTTAGGAGCATCAAATCGAGGCATATCAACCAAAATCTCTTCCATTTTGATTAAATTTTGCTCAATATCGATACTTTCTAACTCATTGAGAGTATATGCTCTTTCAATATTAAATGGGCCACTTGCCTCGCGCCTGATATATCTCATATATCCAAGCGTGCCCATAGCATAAGCCATATCGCGCGCAATACTTCTTATATACGTACCACCGCTACAAGTAATCCTAAAGGCATATGCTCCGTTATTAACACCCAAATATTCGATTTCGTAAATGGTAATTCTTTTGGGTTTCAAAGTAAATTCTTTTCCCTCGCGCGCAAGGTCGTAGGCGCGCCTACCATCAACCGATTTTGCCGAATACAAAGGTGGTATTTGGTCTATTTCTCCCTTTAAAGTGGGTATAACCGATAAAATATCGTTTATTTCAACCACTTTATCGCATTCCTTTATAACAACTCCGCTTTCATCAAGCGTGTCCGTTTCCTTGCCAAACACAAATTCGGTATAATATACCTTTTTCTTATCTAACGTATAATCGAAAAGTCTAGTCGCCTTGCCAAGAGCTATTGGAAGTACGCCTTCTCCATCGGGGTCCAACGTTCCCGTATGACCAATTTTATCAAAGGCTATCCCGCGAGAACGAAGAATTCGCTTTAGCTTAGTTACGACAAAAGCCGAGCTCATCCCCTTTTCTTTATTTACGTTTATAAATCCGTTAAGCATTTTCGAGTATTTGTTTTGAAGCTCTTAATAGCTTTTCCATAGTTTCGGTTAGATTTGCATAAATCCTACAACCGCTCGCGTTAAAGTGTCCGCCACCGCCGAATAACGAAGCAAATTTACCGGCATCAACACCATCTTTTGAACGTATGCCAATCTTAAAGGCAGGCTGGTCTTCCATTTCGGCAACGGAAATAGCTAGCTTAACACCCTTTATATTAACTATATTATTTATGATACCTTCGGTATCCTTAGGCGAGGTGCCCGTCTTCTCAAAATCATCTTTTAGGAAGGTAATGATACCAACTTGACCATCCATATAAAATTGTGCGCCTGCAAGCGTGCGAGCTTTTAGTGCAAATATTTCAGGCGTTTCTTCCTTGATAACCTTATATATAACTTGGTGCCCATTTATGCCGTATTTAAGCAATTTTGAAGCAATTTCAAGTGTTTTTTCACTAGTATTACTAAAAGTGAATGCTCCGCTATCCGTTACCATACCGGTATAAAGACAAAGCGCAACGTTATAGTCAATTGCGCTAGCATCATTTTCCACCATAAATTTATATAAAATTTCGCAAGTAGAAGATACGTTTTCGTAAACAAGGTCGTCAACAAATGGTTCGCTGGTTTCGTGGTGGTCAAAACAAGCGTGGTCGTCGCATTTGTTAAAGAATATAAGCGAACAGTTTTTTCCCATTCTTGATGCGCTACCGCAGTCTACAGCTATTCCCAAGTCGTATCTTTTTAGCGACTTGGAGTTTATAGCCTCTATTGAGGGCAAAAAGGATAATTTTTCCCTAATATCTTCTTTAACCTCGGTAAAAACGTAAACTTCCTTGCCGAGGTTCCTTAAATAATGATAGAGAGCAAGACTGCTCCCTACACAATCACCGTCCGGGTTGACGTGCATAAACACGGCAACCGTTTCGGCAGAAAATAATTTTTTCGTGATACTTTCGTACATTACTCGTCCTTATTTCCGTTCGCATTGATTTCTTTTAGGATTTTTTCAATCTTAAAGCCATAATCGATGCTATCGTCTAATACGAATATTAGAGTAGGTACCGCCCTAATTTTAAGACGGTTAAATAACGCATTGCGCAAAAATCCTGCGCTAGCATTTAAACCTTTGATTACTTCTTGGGGATTATCGTTGCCCATTATGCTAACGTATACCTTAGCGTATTTGAGGTCGCCTGTGGTATCAACGCGCATAATGCTTAGCATTTTACAATCCCTAACACGAGGGTCTTTGAGTTCGTTGGTAATCAAACTCATAAGCTCCTTCATAATTTCGGAATTAACTCTTTCTATGTTCATTCTTACTTATCCTCTACAATATTGAAACTTTCAATAATATCGCCTTCTTTAATATCGTTCCAACCATCTAGACCGATACCACATTCAAAGCCATGTAGAACCTCGGTTACGTTGTCCTTCATACGCTTTAGAGAGTTGATGGAGGTATCTGCGATAACGATGTTATCACGGATAAGTCTAACCTTTGCATTACGAACGATTTTACCATC
Source organism: Clostridia bacterium (assembly GCA_017403145.1). Lineage (GTDB taxonomy): Bacteria > Bacillota > Clostridia > Christensenellales > DTU072 > Stercoripulliclostridium_A. Next base: position 113,049 of record JAFQOO010000005.1, on the reverse strand, counting down.
AAGAACCATACAACCTGCGATAGTACCAACGCTGGAAATCTTGTAGGTTTGTCTAACTTCTGCCTTACCAAGATATTCTTCACGATACTTGGGTGCGCTTAAGCCCTTGATAGCGGCGGTTACTTCATCAATTGCATCGTAAATTATGCGATGTAAACGAATTTCTATCTTCTTCTCTTCAGCTAGCTTCTTTGCGTTGTTATCGGGACGAACGTTAAAGCCAACGATAATCGAACTTGTAGATTCGGCAAGGATAATATCACTTTCGTTGATAGCACCAACCATTGCGTGAGGAACGGTTACCTTTACTTCGTCGGTGCTTAGCTTTTGCAAGGAATCGCGAATTGCTTCAACCGAGCCTTGAACGTCAGCTTTAATAATGATATTCAAGTTCTTCATCTTGCCTTCTTCTATGTTACGATACAAATCTTCTAGACTTACCGAACCGGAATTTATCTTGCGTTCTCTTTCCTCGGCAATACGGTCGGCTACAACGCTCTTGAGTAGTTTATCATCGTCAAACGCCATAAGTTGGTCGCCTGCACCCGGAACTTCGTCCAAACCGAAAATCATAACTGCAGTAGAAGGTCCTGCACTCTTTACGTTTCTGCCCTTGTCGTCTTGCATTGCTCTTATCTTACCGGTGGTAGTTCCTACTACTATATGGTCGCCCACTTTAAGAGTACCGGTTTGAACAAGTATGGTTGCAAGAGGTCCTTTGCCTTTGTCGAGTCTTGCTTCAACAACGGTACCTTTTGCTTTACGATTGGGATTTGCCTTGAGTTCCATAACTTCGGCTTCGAGAACCAACGTTTCTAGTAGCTCGTCGATACCTTCGCCCGTCTTTGCACTAACTTTAACAACAGGTATTGTACCACCCCAAGCTTCGGGAACAAGTCCGTACTCGGTAAGTTGAGTCATAACGCGGTCGGGGTCTGCGGTATTCTTGTCGATTTTGTTGATAGCAACAACGATTTTACAATCTTTTGCAGCCTTTGCGTGGTTGATAACTTCAACGGTTTGGGGCATTATACCATCGTCTGCCGCAACAACGATAACGATAATATCGGTTACGTTAGCACCACGAGCGCGCATTGCGGTGAACGCTGCGTGTCCGGGGGTATCAAGGAAGCTTATTTGCGAGCCCTTTACGTTAATGGTATATGCACTAATATGTTGCGTAATACCACCTGCTTCGCCTGCTGCTACTTTAGACTTCTTAATATAGTCCAAAATAGAAGTCTTACCGTGGTCAACGTGTCCCATAATGGTAATGATGGGAGGACGTTGTACGAGTTGAGATTCGTCCTCGGTATCTTGGTCAAAGTAGGATAGTAATTTTTCTTCCGAGGTCTCTTCACGTTGTAGCTCCAAAGAAACTCCTAGGTCGCTAGCAACGAGTTCTGCGGTATCAAAATCAATGGTATCATTGATGGTTTTCATAATACCAAGTTGGAATAATCTCTTGATGATTTCGCTACCGGTCTTACCAATTTTTTCCGAAAGCTCTTTAATGGTTACGTTATCCTTAGTAATGATTGCGTGTTCAATCTTTATAGCCTCGGTTATAACGGGAGCCTTGTTTTTATTATCGGTCTTTCTGGTACGAATCTTCTTGAGGTTGCCGTCGTCGTCGAATACGAGTGCGGATGAACCACCTTCGATACCCTTTTTGAGCTTGGTTTTCTTAGCGAGTTGGGTCTTTTCTTCGGGAGCATTATCGAATACCTTTTTCTTTTGGGTATCCTTTTGTAGCACGGGAGAATTGTTTAGATGCTCAATGGTATTTTGTCTTTGGAAGGTGTTCATACCACCATTTTGTTGAGCATTATTCTTATCGCGATTTTGTTGATTATTGCCTGCGGGTTTTTCATTGCGCTTAGGACGACGTTCTTCGACCGGAGGTCTATAAACCCTAATAACGGGCTTTTCAACAACGGGCTTCTTGCTCTTGTTAAGAATTTGTTGAGCGGCAGCCTTTGCAGCCTTCATTTGGCTGGTTTCTTCCTCTTTAACTTGACCCGGAGTATTTACCTTTTGTTGTCCTTGAACAGGTTCTGCTACCTTTTGGAGCTTTTCAACCCTAACAGGTTCAACAACCTTTTCTTCGGTAACAACTACGGGTTCTTCTATTTCAACCTTATCCTCAACTTTTTCGGAAATAACTTCTTCTACAACCTCTTCTTTAACCGCTTCTTTTACTTCGGGCTCTTCAATAATGGGAGCTGCGGTAGCTTGCTTTATAGCCTCTGCCTTTTCCCTTTCTTGCTTCAAACGTGCCTCTTCTAGAGCCTTTCTCTCTTCTTCGGCATTTTGTAGAATAATTTTCTTTTCACGATTTTGTTCTCTTATATCGTTAAGAGAGCGCAATTTATCGCTTATTTGTTGCAATACGCTGTAATTACGCTTTAGATATTCGTTTATTTTATTGATATTTGCTAATTGGTTTGCTTCTGTGTTAAGGTTACGAACGTTATCATTTTTCATATCTATGTCCTCCTCCCCTTAATTATTTAGTTGTGTTTTCATTATTTAGTTGTTCGATTATAGCACTAGCTAGATTTTTATCCTTTACGCCAAGTGCCTTACATCCCTCGCGGGGTGTGATTTCGTTAAAATTTTGAATACCAATAAATTTTTGGCTATTCTGGGCTGCACTTTCCTGCACTTTTTTTATAGAGTTTTGGGAAAGCGAGGTAGAATACAATATAAGCATCGGTTTTTTTATCTTTACGATATTATCAACACCAAGTACGCATTTGCCCGCTTTGAAAGCAAAACCGATATAGGTTCTAATTTTTTGTACCGAGCTTTGCGATAGAGTCATATAATTCCTCACTTAACTGCATTTTGAAACTTCTATTAAGAAGTTTTTTGGCTACACATTTGTTAATGCACTCGGCATTATTACAAATATATGCGCCCCTACCTTGTCCCTTTCCACTCTCATCAACGAGAACTTGGTCGCCTACACGCACTATGCGAATAAACTCCGATTTGTTGGCTTTACGCCTGCATACGGAACAAGTTCTCATAGGTTCGTGCATTATTCGTCTTCTCCTAGATATTCATACATATCGTCTTCTGCAAATACTTCTTCGTCGGACTTAACGTCGATTTTGTATCCGGTTAGTTTTGCAGCAAGCTTAGCGTTTTGACCGCCCTTACCGATAGCAAGCGATAGCTTATCCTTAGGAACGATAACTTTTGCTTCTTTAGCGGTTTCGTTCAATTGAACCATTAGTACCTTAGCGGGTGAAAGTGCCTTGACGATATAATCGGAAGGATTACTGCTATAGGGTATAACGTCAACCTTTTCACCATTTAGTTCGTTAACGATTGCGTTAACACGTGCGCCCTTAGGACCAATGCAAGAACCTTGTGCATCAATATTGGGGTCTTCGGAGTAAACGCTCATCTTGGTACGCATACCAGCTTCACGAACGATGCTCTTTACTTTTACTAGACCGGTACGTAGTTCGGGAACTTCGATTTCGAATAGTTTCTTAACAAAACCGGCACAGCTTCTAGAAACGAATACTCTAGAACCATCTTTCTTGGAACCATCTTTGTTGAGGTCTTCGTTAATTTTCTTAACGTATACCTTGATATTATCACCAACACTCAATTTTTCGCCACGAACTTGGTCGCGAGTGCCGAGGATACCTTCGATTTGGGTACCGCTGATTTCAACGGAAATGGTACCATTGGGCTCTACTCTACGAACCATAGCGGACATAAGTTGTCCTTCACGGTCCTTCATTTCGTTAATAACTTGAGCGCGTTTAGCTTCGTTAACGTTTTGGGTAAAAACTTGTTTAGCCGTTTGTGATGCAATTCTGGAAAGGTCGTCGGGGTCAACGTTTTCGCCGATGATATCACCTATTTGTGCATCGGGCTTGATGTCGCGAGCTTCTTCCAAACTCAATTCGCTATCGGACATAGGTTCGCCGTCAACAACGGTTTGGTAAGCAAAAAACTCGATGGTATAGGTTAAAGGATTCATTTTAACTGCAACCGCGCGAGCTTCACTGGTTTCTTTCTTAAAAGCTGCTGCTAAACCCTTTTCGAGGGATTCGATAAGAAGGGATTCTTCTAGCTTGTAAGCTGCTGCCATTTCTTCAAGGGCTAAAAATAGTTCTTTGTTTTTCATAGTGGATTTTCTCCTTATTAAGTTGTAATATATTAAATTTTTTGATTTTTTAGTATTTTTGAACGGATTTAATTAGATTTTAGCGTGTTTTAGACCTTTCATATCGATATAAGGTTGTAGCACTTTAACGTTCGACTTGGGAACCAAGTTTTCCTTATCCTTGCCATTGGGAATAAGGATAATATTATCTTCGTCGTGTCCTACTAGTTCGCCTACTATTTTTTTAACCTTACCAACAGGCTTGATGTAAATAGCTTCTACCATTTCGCCTTGATTACGGATATAATCGCGGTCGGTTACTATAGGACGGTCTAGTCCCGGGGAAGATACGTTAAGGTCGTAAGCTACTCCATTAGTAATATCGGCGCTTTCAAGAGGTAAATCGAGTGCATCGTTGACGATAATACAATCGTCCAAAGTTACTCCGCCCTTTTTATGAACAAAAACGGTTAGAGTATTCTTTTTGCCCACTCTTTGGAACTTTATTTCTACTACCTCGTAGCCAAGTTTTTCAACCACGGGGATAATAACTTCTTCCGCGCGTTCTTGAATTGAAAGTTCAAATTGCATAGTTTCTCTCCAAAATAATTTGAGAGCGGCTTTCACCACTCTCAAGTAATTGCCGTTCAGCGTGTATATATTAACACACGCATACGCGATTACGCAAGTGATTTTCTCAACTTATTCAAAACTGTTTCAAAATAATCGGGGATTTTTGCTTCAAAAGTCATAATTTCGCCCGTTCTAGGATGGGCTAAAACAAGCTTGAACGCGTGTAGCAACTGCCCTGCTAAACCAAATTTATTGCTACCACCATAAACGGAATCACCAACTACCGGATGATGAATAAAACTAGAATGTACCCTTATTTGATGGGTTCTTCCCGTAAACAATTCGTACTCGACAAGGGTGTACTTTTGGAATCTTTCCAACACTTTAAAAGCGGTCTTTGCGTATCTACCCTCTTTATCAATAGCCATTTTCTTTCTATCGATACGATGCCTTGCAATCGGTTGCTCTATTATCCCGCTATCTTCCTTAATATTGCCATCTACTAACGCAATATAGTATCTTTTTGCTGATTTTTCCGCAATTTGCTTAGAAAGTGATAAATGTGCGCTATCGTTTTTAGCAACCATAATTAAGCCTGAGGTATCTTTATCGAGTCTATGAACAATGCCGGGACGCAAAACTCCGTTTATCCCACTAAGGTCCTTGACGTGATATAAAAGTGCGTTAACCAAAGTACCGTCGGGCGAACCGGTAGCAGGATGAGTAACCATACCTTGAGCTTTATTTATAACTAAAAAATCTTCGTCTTGATATAATATATCAATAGGTAAATCTTGAGCAACCGCGGAAAGAGTAGTAGCCTCTTCAAACATAATTTCCACTACGTCGCCTTCTTTAAGGGTATATCCGCTCTTTTTTTGCTCGTTATTATTGACTTTAACAAGCCCTTTTTCAATTGAATTTTTAACCCTACTACGAGTAATATTTTCGATTGACTGAGCAAGAAAGGTATCGAGCCTTTCCCCTTTTTCCTCTATAGAAGCTACAAAAGTGCGAATTTCCATATTATTTTTTTGGTTTTTCTTGCGGTTTATAGCAGAAAATGACGTATATTATCAAAAGTACGCAACCAACGGTAAGTCCCGTATCAGCAAGATTAAAAACTGCAAAATCTATTAGTTCAAAATATATCCAATCACGAACGTAATTGAACATCAATCTATCAACGATATTACCAAGCCCGCCTGCAATCAAAAGAATTAGCGCACTACGATACCAACCATTACGATTTTTGATTGAGAAAATCAAAACAACTATAAGTACGACAATGGTGATTAACGATATAATCGTTAAAATATCGGTTTTTCCTTGAAAAATTCCAAATGATGCGCCTGTATTTTCTACGGAAGTAAGCCTCAAAACACCATCCCAAATAACTATATCTGGTCCGCCGGCAGCTATAGGACCATATACGAATTCTTTAGTCAAAAGGTCGATAGCAAGCCAAACACCGATAAAGATAAAATCGATTGCAAACCAAAGTGCAAGCTTTTTCTTATCAACCTCAAAAAAATTTTTTATATTTTGGAATAATTTTTTAATGCTCATATTGCTATTATACATTCTTTAGCAAAATAATGCAACTAAAATAAAAATAACTTGTTTCTTTAGTAAAATTAGCCGTCAACGATAAAGTCGGTAATGATTTCCATACCCTTTGGGGTTACAAGATATTTGTAGTTAGAAATTTTTTTAACGGTAGCAGATAACGTATAGGTAGCACCGGCAAGGTAGTCTAACATACGTTGATGGTCAACGTCGCTAGCCTTTTCAAAATTTAACAAAACGCCTTTTTTCTTTTTTATTTCATCTACGATTTTTTGTAAATCGACAAGGTTTTTAGGCGCAGTAATAGTAATTTTTTGTGTAAAAGGAGTGGTGGTTGGACGCTTTTTTGCCATAAAGCGGTCGTATGGTGTCAATTTACGTTTTTTAGCATTTTTCGTTAGAATTTCGCCATTTTTCAATATATTTAGATACGACATTATTCTAATTTAAGGGTTATTTTATAATACTCAGGGTCTATCTCCAAACAAAACCCTACCCAATCTAACTTGGTTTGAGCCACACTCTATCGCTGTCAAAAAATCTTCCGACATACCCATAGAAAGAACGGTAAAATCGGGCTCGATACACTTTAGCTCGCTAAACTTTTTGGCAACTTTTTGAAAACATTTTTTGAGTTCTTGCTCACCTATTCCTTGTGGCGCAACAGCCATAATTCCGCAAATTTTAACGTGGGGATAAGCCTTGAGTTGGTTTAAAAATTCATCAACTTGGTTAACGTTAATTCCGCCCTTGCATTCTTCGTCGCCGGAGTTAACTTCTATTAAACACTTTTGTACTACGTTTCTCTTTGCAGAAATCCTTTCGATTTCTTCAGCAAGAGAAAGTCTATCCAAGCTAGCTATATATCTAACCTTGCCAACAACGTATTTAACTTTATTGGTTTGCAACTGCCCTATTATATCCCACGTCAAATTTTCGTCATATTTGGAATTGAATTCTTGAACCTTATTCTCTCCAAACACCGTTACGATTCCTTGCGAAGATAAAGCACGCAAAGTTTCTATTGAGCGGAATTTACTTGCGCCAATTATTTCAATAGACTTGCTATCAATGCCCTTTTCTTTACATAAAGCATCGATTTTTGCTAAAATTGAATTAAGATTTTGATATACTTGTTCCATAATTCAATTATAGCACATATTTTGGCATTTGGAATAAAAATTTTATATTTCTTCCTCTGCGTAGTTAAGTCTACTTATACTAATTTCGTAAGCCACTCTCGTTTCCGCCTCTCCGTTTTCAAGCAACTTTTGATATTCACGAGATTGTATTCTTCCAACCATACTTACCTTGTCGCCCACTTGCAATCTAGATGCAAACCTAGCGTTCCTTCCCCAAGCAATGCAAGGAATATAATCTGATTTACTATATGCACGATTTACAGCAATCAAAACGTCGGCAATTTCGCGTTTGAAGGGGGTAGTTCTAAATATAGGAGGTTTACAAACGTAACCAGTTAGCTCAATATAATTTTCGTTATTGCATTCTGGATTATCCTTGCATTCTCTAACAAAAACCGTTAACATTAGCTTCGATTTGCCATCAATTACCTTGTTATAGCTTCTAAATTGACCTTCGATTGTTAAAAAATCACCCTTTTCTAAATCCACCTCCTGCATAAGTCTTTCCGATATAGTTATGGGTATAACGTCCATTTGAGACGATAATCTTTCTACTTCAATAGCACTTTCGTAAAAACCTTCGCCAAATACTTGGTGCGAATATATGGGTTCGAGCGCAATTTTTCCAGATAAATTTACTACGTTGTTGTTCATTAGATTTTCCATATTTTACTCCTTTACGTGAATTAAGAATTTTTGATTTGTTTACCTTCGGCGTTTATAACGTAATTTTCAAAGTATACCAATTCGTCTACCAGTACTGCGTTTAACCCTTTGTTTTTTATTGCCGATAACACTAGAGGTAAGGCATCCAATATATGGTCGCTATTGTTATGAAATAGCACGATATCTCCGCTTTTTAGCCTATTTATTACTCTTTTAGCTATTTCACTACCCGTTATACCCTTCCAATCTAAACTATCAATGCTCCACTGAATACAAAGCATATTTTGTGTTGATAAGATATTAAGCAGTTTATTATCATATTCACCGAAGGGAGCTCTAAAACAAGTAGGTTTTTCGCCCACAAGAGCCTCAATCTTACTATTGACGTTATCTATTTCGCTCCTTACGGTTTGGTCGCTCGCCTTGCCCATATGCGGGTGGTTATCGCTATGATTGCCAATTTGGTGCCCGCGAGATACAATCTCTTTTACAAGTTCTCCGTTTGCATCAACCCAAAAGCCTGTAACAAAAAAGGTGCATTTGTATCCGGCATTCTCTATCGCATCCATAATTGAACGAGTTTTATCGGCACCCCAAGCGCAATCAAAAGTCAAAGCAACTTTATTTTCGGCAGTTTCCACACTATATACGGGCACCAATCGTTTGGCAAGCGCATCGGTTTCTATAGCATATACGCTAAAAATTGAAACTGAAATTGCTACCATTACCAAAGCGATTATAATTACAATAAGTTTATTTCTTTTCAATACAAAGAACACGGGCGTATCTCCATTTTAGACCTTTAACAAGGTCGAATTTTAGAATTTATGCCCGATTTTTGACTAATTTAGCCATAAAAAAAGGACATTCCTTATAAAGGATATGCCCTTTAAAAGCATATATTACTTTAAACAAATTCAAAATACGTAGAATATTTTAACCAATTAGCATTTGCTAAATATAATTCCTTTAAATCTTGTGGGATATAAATACGCAATAGCGCACTTTGCTCGGCGGGGACAACTATGGGATTTCCAGATACAATTACCACACCGACACCATCTTTTGTTGATAGATTTATCGTCATAGCAGTACTACCATTCCACTCGATAGCTTCGTCGCCAATAGAAGTAATGGTATCAAGGTAGAATGTATTTAGCTTTCCGCATCCCTTAAACGCACCCTCACCCAGAACTGCAACAACACTCTTATTGACGTTGCTGGTAGAAAAGTCGACCACCCCTTGAATTGCTGTTGCGGAAGTGTATTTTAGACTTTCTAGGCTAGAATTAGCAAACGCATAGTCGCCGATTGACATTAAAGAGCCACCATAGCTAACCACTTTTAGACTTGCGCCATAGAATGCGTACGATTCAATTGACGAGGTCTGTGAGCCTATAGAATAGCTATCGTCTATTGCACTTCTTGCAATGGGATAAGCATACAGAGAATCATAGTTTTTACTACTTGTCTTTTTATATAGTACACCACTCAGTACGCTAAGTTTATCATTCAATGGTGATACGCTAAATGCCGAGAGGTTTCTACAATCTTTAAACACGCCCTCTCCAAGTACCTTAACGTCCTTTAAATCGATGGTCGAAATCGCCGTTCCAGCAAGCGCAAAATCGTCGATTTCCTTGATATTTGAAAGGTTTATGCCCAAAATCGTTTCGGGACTAGCAAATAGGTTAGATGATAAATAGCTAACACTTCTCTCTTTATACCTATCCAAAATCGTTAGGTAACCACCATCACCAACGTAGGAATATATACCATAGGTTCCGTCTTCGCGTTCATAAATAACGTAGTCGCTAACCAACGCTACACCATTCTTATATGCGTAAAAATCTTCTCGTGGATTGCCACCAACCGAAAGTATAATATAATTATAATTGATATATACGTTAATATCGCTAACCGAAAGTGCCAATTGGTCTGCAATAAACAAATGTGCAACGTGGGCAATTGCATTAACCTTGTCAACGTTGTTGACCTCTATCAAGTAAAAATCGTGTCCAACTTTTGCATCAACTTTAACTGCACCCACCAAATAATTTAGGAACTTATGGTTTTTAAGGGCAGGATATTTATCGGTAAATTGATACTTTTCTCTAAAATACTCTAGCTTGATACCGGCATTTTTAAAGTTAGCAACGTTACGAGTGTATTGTGAACCCAAGCTAAAGCTACTATCGTCCTTTTCTGTAAAGGTAGGAACGATATTAACCGGTGAATTGGGCATCACGAAGGTGTCGCTAATAGGATAATTTTCACCACTATTGGTTGTCAAATATAGGCTTTCTAGCTGATATCCTTCCTCTTCGCGTATGGCAAGCCTTACGATAGCGCCATACCAGCCATAGCTAGAACCCTCTACCGATACCAAGCCACCACTAACGTTTTTAACGTTTATAGGATAAGAATTATTTGCATCGGTTCTGGTAAAGCTATCGATTGTAATGGATATTTCGGGATTTAAGCCTGCGCTTGATAGCTTTTCTCTAGTGATTTCGAAGTTTCTAGCAAGATTTAGGGGCTCACTATACAATCCAAAGTGAACTGTGGCTTTGATTGAATTTGATATAACGTTTTCGTGAGCGACAACGTCGAACCAAACCTTTTCGCCCTCGCCTATCTCGTTCAAACTTGGGTAAACAGACACAGGTGTAGCAATGCTAGAATGCAATGGATTGACTTTATATGCCCTTTCAAACTGCGCGCTTATCACAACGTCGGTATCGGGCATTATAAAACTAGTTCCACTAAGATATTCTATCTTCTCAACACCTTGTTTATAATATGAAATGTTTAACGAGTTGGGCTTAAGACGTAAGCCGTCAACAGGATAAACGTCAAGAGTGATTTTTTCAAAAATATTTGCGCTTTGCGAGCTTGGAACTATAGTTCCACCATCTAGAGTAGCTACAGCGACGTCATATTTAACGTTTGTGGAATAACCGGTTAAAGATAAAACCACGTCTTCTGCAGGCATTATGAAATAGTTACCATTAACCTTTTGTCCATTTAACGTTATGGAACTAGGATTTACCTTGTATCCTTCGTGTTCGACAATTTCAAAATAAACAATATCGCCCTCGTAAGCGGTTGGCTGAGAAAATACTATGTTGCAATTATAGCATAGTGCATCAATGTTATAGCCCTTTTTTACAAAATCAGCGGTAATGGTAGCATCTTCCGGGGGCATAACGAAGCTATCCCCAATAACGCTAACTCCGTTAACGAAAAGGTTTTGTAGAGCGTATCCTTCGTCGGGTATAACGTTGAGATGAATTTTTTCTCCATTTTTATAGTGTTCTTTGGGGGTTTCGATTGAAACCGAACCGTTTTTAGGTGGATTAACGCTCAGAAAATATTGTGAATCCTCCTCTCTAATAGGGTTAAAATATGCACTAATCGTAACGTTTTCACTAGGCATAATAAAACCATCATTATCTGACTTGATAAACGAGGTCCAGCTTGCACCCGTAACTATATATCTATCCAATCTGTACCCATCATTTGGAACAAAATCTACGTTGACGAAAAGACCTGCCGGACAACTATTACTATCGATAACCACGCTACCGCCTTGCGACTGCGCAATACTAATATTATATGCGGTATCAAAGTCGATTTTTTCGAAACTTGCGCCGACAAATACTTCCTTAACCCCCATATAAAACGAGCCGGAAAGCAAAATAGAAATCTTCATTTCTCCCGATAAATCGGTCAAATCGTTATTCAAAATGTATAACTCGGTAAGTCTATAACCATAATCGGGAATGGCTTGGACCGATACTTGTTCGCCGGGACGCGCTGAATCGGTGGACAAAACAAGCAACCCATTCTCATAGGTGTTCAATAAAGATACAGGCAAAGGAGCTAAATCAAAATCACAAGTAATAACAACGCTTGTTTTAGGCATTGTAAATTTATAAATTTGTGCACTAACGTGCTCTAGCGCAACACCATTAGCCTTGAGGGAACCATCGATAAGAACGTATCCGTCGTTAGGAACAACCGATACTTGAACCTCGGTACCATACGATGCCCTACCATCTTCGGGCGAAACAACCTTAAGAGCACCATCATCTATACGTTCATCAAACGTAATATAATGACGATAGGTTTCCACACTTTCCCAACCCGCAAATATCGTAGTGTTGCTAACAACTCTAAAAAGTGCAGTGTTTACCTCACGCTCACATTCCTTATCCATATACCAGCCGGTAAAAACGTATCCTTCACGGACAGGTTCATCGGGCAAGGTAAGAGTGGCGCCCGACTTGAAAGTAACGCTCTTGATTGCGTTACCACCATTGGTGTTAAAAGAAATTATATAGGTCGATGCGGGAGAATCTTGGTTATCCGGTGCACAAGCAAACAAAGCACAAATGCACCCTAAAAGAAGAAATATTAAAATAAAAGTGGTAATAATTTTCTTCATTATATAAGTATATTAACTTATATGTACTAATTTGTCAATATTACTTGTTTGAAAGATATGCGAGTTTTTTGAGAAGTTTAGCTGTAGCTATTGTGTCAAATAGTGCACGATGGGCGTTTTCTAACTCTATACCAAACTCCTTGCAAAGGTCGCCAAGTGTGTTTCGCCTATCGCGTTTTAACGTTCTTCTAGCCATATCCAAAGTGTCTAACGTGGGGTTGTCAAAGTTATAAAACTCTTTCTTTGCGTGCAATGTTAAAAAGCCTACGTCGAAGCCAACGTTATGACCACATAAGGTTGCACCTTGACAGAATTTATAGAAATCGCCTACCACATCTTTGAATTCGGGTGCCCCAACTACGTCTTTATCGTAAATATGGTTTACTTCCGAGGCACTATCGGGTATATGCTCCATAGGGTCGATTAACGTGGAGAAGGTTTCCTTAATAATACCATCTTCCATTAAAACTGCACCGATTTCTATAATCTTGCAAGAGCTTGCCGTTAGACCGGTAGTTTCAAGGTCGAATACAACGATTTTGCCCTTTAGAATATCAGGCAATTCTCCCGTGTATGCAAAAAGTTCCGACTGCTCGGTTTCAATATATTTTTCGGGAATCACCTTACAATAATATTCGGGACATTCGTTATATACAACGTCTAGGCTTATTGAAGAATAATCAATATTGCAAAGAGCAAACTTTCTTGTGAATAAAACGTATGAACCACTGCGCTCATCCATTTTGAGTTCACCCTCTACGCAAATTTCGGCATCGAGCAAAAGATATGCTTCTATATCCTTGACGTGCTTGGGAAAACGCGGGAACATTAGAATGTTAACTGAACCCGTAGTATCGTCGATTGTTGCTTTGAAAAAATCCTTACCAGCTTTTGATGTTTGCTTTTTAACGTCGGTTACTCTACCGCATAGCGTTATTGAGTTCTTTTCGCTCTTGGTAGCATCAACTATGTACGTAGGTTGCATAGCTATAGCACCAATGATATTAAGGTTTACGCGTACGTTAACAAGTCTATTTTCGGAACGAACGGTTTTGGCGGAACGAATTTTAATTAGCCCTTGCTTTGTGGCATCATCTTTGGGTTGTATGCGATAAAATTCCACTTCAACCTCTTCCATAATGCGTTCTTCTAGATAATCAGCAAGTTTTTCGCCATATTTACACTCTAAAAGATATCCATACATATCGGGCGTAACACCCATTTTTATTAGAACGGTACCAAAATTTATTTCGACATCTATTTTTGCACCCTTGATTTTATTGTAAATTAGTGAGCTTTGCTCGTTAAAGAACTCGTAAACGTTTTGGGTTATGTATCTATCAGTCGTTTCCGTCTTACGATAAACTACGTGATAAAAAACGCCCTCAGGAACAATGCCTTTTACTATGGCATTGACTTTTTTGCGTAGCTCGTCGCTAAGCAATCTATCATAATCATCGGCATTAACAAGCAACTGAATAACCAATTCCTCATTCTCGTTTAGTATTGCCTTTGATAGCTTGAATATCTGTTCCTTTTCCGCAAGCCCGTCGTTAAGAAGTAGGCTAAAGGTATCAATTTCTCTATTTATCATCGTACTTCTCCACAAGCTTGATAAGTTCGGACATAATTTCGTCGTTTGGTATGGTTTTAACGATATCACCATTCATTATTATTACAGATTTATCCTTACCGCCACATACTCCAAAATCAGCACCCTTGCTTTCACCTATTCCGTTGACGGTGCAACCCATAACTGCAATTTTTAAAGGCTTTCTATAGTTTTTAGTAAGATTTTCCACTTCTTTAGCGTACTTTTCAACTTGAATACAAGTTCTTGCACAAGTGGGACAAGCTATTACTTCTACAAAATTATTATCTAGGCCGACAGCCCTTAGAATTTTTCTACCCTCTTCAACCTCGCGAACGGGATTAGCGGTGAGCGAAACTCTGATAGTATCACCAATACCATCTGCTAGGAGCGAACCAATCGCAATACTAGATTTGGTTATGCCCAACGTTTCCGTTCCAGCTTCCGTTAAACCAACGTGCAAGGGATAATCGGTCAATTTGCTAAGCTCACGATAGGCGCTAATGGTTTCTCTAACAGATGAGCTCTTAACCGCAAGCACAAGCTTATCGGTACCCGCATCTTCCATCAAGCAAGCGGTATCGACACAGAGTCTTGCAAGTTCCGTTGGACTCAATTTTTGGCTTTGTGAACCTTGATTAACCCCTACCCTAATCGGCACTCCACGTTCACTAGCAAGCTTTGCCACCTCTTTTATGCCATCTTTCTTTAAATTGCCGGGGTTGACACGCAATTTATGTACGCCAGCCTCGATAGATTTTAAAGCAAGCTTATAGTCATAATGAATATCGGCAATCAAAGGTACGGGGCTAAATTCGACTAGTTTTTTTAGGCTATTTACAGAATCAATATCGGGAACGGATACTCTAACCAAGTCGCATCCTGCATTATATAATTGGTTTATCCTAGCAATGGTTGCATCAAAATCACTCGTCAAAGTATCCGTCATCGATTGAACGGATACAGGTGCGCCACCGCCTATTTGAAGATTTTTTACAAACACACTTTTCGTCATTGGTATAAACCCTTTTTAACTTATAAATTGGAATACGTCGGCAAATATTGCAAATCCAAATAACAATACCATACCAACCGTGTGGATAATTGCTTCTACCTTTCTTGGAACGGGTTTTTTGAATATCCACTCTATTGCTGTAAAGACCATTCTGGAACCATCAAGCGCGGGAAGTGGTAGCAGGTTCATAACCGCAAGGTTTGCCGATACTATACAAACAACGTATGCTATGGTAGCAAAACCGCTAGAAACTGCATCTTTCATAACGGTAATCGTGGTTACAGGTCCACCAACACTGTTTAGCGGTAGTTTACCGGTAATCAACGTTCCAAGTATGGAAAGTATTTCGAATACTAGGAAGAACATAAAACCGAATGAACGACCTAGCGCGCTAAAGAATGGTAGTTTCTTAGGTGCAGAGTATGAAGAGAAACCAAATCCAAAGCGTGTTTCCACCTCGCCTGTTTCTTGGTTTATAGATGGCACAAAGGTCCCGTCTTCAAGGTACTCGCCAACTATATAATCACCTTTAGATAACGTGAGCTTTACCCTTTTATTATCGCGCAAAACTACTACTTCGACACTATCCCCTGCCTTTTGGAAAATTTCGGTTGCGTGTTCGGGTAATAATATATTAACTTGTTTACCATCAACGCGCAAGAAGGTATCGCCGACTTCCAAAGTATCGTAGTTTGGAGAGCTTTCGTAAACCTCGGCAACTTGTGGAAGAACTTGTCCGTATACGGAAAAGAATATTACAATTATCATCCAACCCGAAACAAGATTCATAAATGCGCCGGAAAAAAGTACTATAAGTCTTTTCCAAGGAGCTTGATTATTAAATGCGGTGGGGCTTTCGTTACCTTCCTCGTCTTCGCCCTCGAACTGACAAAAACCGCCTAGGGGGAATGGTCTAATACTAAAAATTTCGCCCGTTTTTTTATTGGTACGCTTGAATATCTTGGGGCCAAAACCAATACTGAACTCAAGGATTTTAAATCCTAAAATTTTGCCCGCGACGTAATGCCCCAGCTCGTGTACGACAACCATAAACATAAGAGCAAGTAAAGCAAGTAGGACGTATCCTATATTTAGCATTATTTCACCAAACGACGTTGCGAGCAACATATTAACCCCCAATTATACCTAATATATATTCCCTTACTTTAGCATAAATACTCAAAACCGATGAAGGTTTATCTATTTTTCCTTCTTGGAACTCCTTAAGGGTGAGGGATATTATATCACTTATTTGATAAAAAGATATTAAATTTTTAAGATATAATTCAACTGCTATTTCGTCGCTAACACACATTATCGCACTAGGATAGTCTTCACTAATCTTAGCAACTTCGCTAGCAATTTTTAGACAAGGGAATTTGTCGTAATCGGGTGCGCTAAAAGTTAGTCCTTGAATACTATAAAGAGAAGGTGTATTTAGCGATAAATCTAGCTTAACTCTGCTAGGTTCTGTTAGAGCGTAGCTTATAGGTAAGCGCATATCGGGTGCCGAAAATTGCAATTTTGAGCACCCATCTTTGAATGTTACCATAGAATGAATTATGCTTTCGCGATGAACGACAACCTCTACGTTCGCCGTCTTGAAAAGGTGTTTAGCCTCTATGATTTCAAAGCCCTTGTTCATAAGTGTTGCGCAGTCTATAGTAACCTTTTTACCCATCTTCCAAGTAGGATGCTTTAGTGCATCTTCTGCTTTGAGAGAGGCAATTTGTTCTTTAGTAAAATCACGGAAGGCTCCGCCCGATGCGGTCAAGGTAATTTTGTCAAGGTCATTCCAATTCTCACCTACAAGACATTGCCAAACAGCGGAATGTTCGCTATCTATAGGAAGAATATCAACACCCACCTTTTTGCCAAGCTGATTAGCCCTATCCATAAACAAATAGCCACAAGCAACAAAGGTTTCTTTATTAGCGGTTATAAGTTTTGCATTGCTTTCTAAAACTGCAAAGCTGGGTTCTATTCCCCATATTCCACCTATTCCGTTTACAACAACGTCGATACCCGTATAGGTGGAAGGATTGGATAAACAATCGGTGGAAAAAATATGAACGTTGTTATCGTTAGCGGGAACGTTGTAGTTAGAATTGCTTACGATGGTAACGTTTTTAGCGCAAGAAAACTCCCTAGCAAGGAGTTCTCCCTGTTTATCGGCACTAACAAGAGCTATTTCATAGTTGTTACCGATAACGTCTAAAACCTGTCTACCTATAGAGCCTGTAGCTCCAAGTATTGCAATTCTTTTCCTCATATCCTAAGCGATAGGTAAAAATTCTACTACAACAGCAACGAATAATACTGCAAATATTATGCTATCCAATCTATCCATCAAGCCACCGTGGCTACCCAGTAAATTGGAAAAGTCTTTTATGCCAAGTTCTCTCTTAACTCTAGATGCAAATAGGTCGCCCACCTCGGACACGATGCCTATTGCCAAGCCCATAAATACGTAGAATAAAATGGGATAATCTAGCACTTGGGTAAACATTATAGGTGCGTTTACCGGTAAAGAGGCAACCTCGAACATAGCATAAACTATTAGTGCGCCTGCAATACCTCCAACTAAACCGCAAATCGAACCGGAATAGGTTTTATTAGGACTGATTTTTGGGAAAATCTTGGGCCCTTTTATAGCTGAACCGGCATAATATGCAATAGTATCGGCTAACATTGCACTAGCGGCGGCGAGCAAGAAGGGCAACATTCCGTATGCGTTGATGGTTTGTAGCACGCACATTATAGGAGTAATAGGATATAGCATAATGAATAGAGTCATTAGCATATCTTTTAGCGCTACTCTTTGGTCGAATACAAAGAAGCAGAATGCTAGTATCATACCCGAACAAAGTACCATAAAGAAACCAAAGTAGCCGAGGAACTTGATTGCTGGATATACCCCTACTACAACAATAATTAGAGGAATAATTTCTACGTTGTAGCCCTTATCTTTGGTACATTTGACCATCTCGAAGGTTGAAAGAGCAAGGACTATTAGAACAAGTGCATCAAAAAAGTATTGACCTTGTCCGTCCCACAACGAAGTTAGGAAGATAAATCCTAATAATATGCCTAGCATCAATAAGCCGGTTAGTGTTTTTTTGAGAATTTTCATTTGATTTCTCCAAAATTACGTTTGATTTTTTTGTATTCCTTGATTAAATCGTATATATCACCCTTGTCTGCTTCCGGGAATAGTTTGTCGTTAAAAAACAGCTCCGCATAGGCAATACTGAAGGGCAGATAACCCGAAAGTCTTTTATATCCACCATAACGAATTAGAGCGTCGACGGGTGGTAACGATGCGGAATACATATACTGTTGAACTTCGGGGATAGTAACGGGTGTAAAAACTCCGTTAATTAGTTTTTGATTAAAGACGTAATTGAATGCTTTTGTAACCTCTTGCATTCCGTTATATGAAAAAACAAAGGCAATAGTCAAACCACGATTGTTTATGGTTTGAGAGTTTGCCTTTGCAATTGTTTGCATAAGTTCGGGTGTAAGAGATTCGAAGTCGCCGACGAAAAATAGCTTATATCCCCTAGTTTTACATATAGGAAGAAGAGTTTTTTCTATAAAATCGACGTAAACCGACGAAACGGAAAGACTCTCGCTAAGTCCCCTAGCGAGATTTTCCCTACTTGAAACGTAAAAGGATACGCAAGAAAGCGATAATTCGTCGCAAGCATCAATAATATCCAATATGGCGCGGGTACCGTATATATAACCGTTTACTCGAGGCAAGCCTCTTTTAGCGGCATAACGACCTCCGCCATCCATAATAACTGCAAGGTGCATTTAGTAAATACTACTATACGCTCATTATTTCCGCTTCTTTATCTGCGCTCATCTTGTCGATGTCGGCAATAGCGGAAGAAGCTTGCTTATCAACGTCTTTTTCGTATGCGTTATAATCGTCTTCGGTTACAATGCTATCCTTCTTGTAGCCACGAAGTACGTTGATAGCATCACGACGAATGTTACGAATAGCAACTTTTGCGTTTTCGGTAGCAACTCTAACGTCTTTACATAGAGCACGACGACGTTCCTCGGTGAGTTCGGGGAATACCATACGTAGAACTTTACCATCATTGGTGGGGAAAATGCCTACGTTCGCAGCAATAATAGCCTTTTCTACAGCCTTGATTGCGCTTTGGTCCCATACGTTGATAACAAGCATTCTTGCTTCGGGAATGGTGATATTAGCCATTTGGTTGATGGGAGTATCAACGCCATAGTAAGGAACAACTACTCTATCGAGAATGTGTGCGTTAGCACGACCTGCTCTCATAGATTTAAATTCATTATTAAGGCTAGCTTTGGTTTTTTCGATTCTTTCCTTAAGGTCATCAAACACGAGTTCAACTTCTAATAATTCATAACCCATAAATATATCTCCTGGATTTTAGATTTTTATTATATATAATATAATAACATATTACATAAGATAATACAAGTATTAGTTTTTTTATATATAGTAAAAAAGCACCCTTTCGGGTGCTAATTTTATTGATTTGTCGTTTAGTCAATAACGGTACCGATATCTTCGCCCATTACCGCACGCTTTATGCTATCTTTTTCGTTGAGTCCAAAGGCTATAACGGGCATCTTGTTAGTCATACACAAGCTAACTGCAGTGGTATCCATAGCGGTTAGTTCGCGCTTTATAAAATCTATGCCGGAAATTCTATCGAACTTCTTTGCATTGGAATTGGTTTTGGGGTCGCTATCATAAATGCCGTCAACGTTCTTTGCAAGTAACAAAACATCGGCTTTGATTTCGGCAGCCTTGAGTGCCGCTGCGGTATCGGTAGTAAAATAAGGTGCACCTGTTCCACAACCAAATATTACTATTCTGCCCTTTTCTAGATGCCTTATTGCCTTCCTTATAATAAAGGGTTCGGCGATT
The DNA here is from genome assembly GCA_017403145.1 of Clostridia bacterium. Lineage (GTDB taxonomy): Bacteria > Bacillota > Clostridia > Christensenellales > DTU072 > Stercoripulliclostridium_A. Next base: position 92,981 of record JAFQOO010000005.1, on the reverse strand, counting down.
TGGGTAATTTGAATGGTGGTTTGAACTCGAGTATCAATACCTTGCTTTTCGATTGCATCTTGTAGAGCTAGACAGTTCATAGCGGTTGCAAGCATACCCATATAGTCTGCAGTAGAGCGGTCCATACCCGTTCCTTGTCTACCACGCCAGAAGTTACCCGCGCCAATAACGATACCGATTTCTACGCCAAGTTCTTTTACTTCTTTTATTTGCTTGATGATACCATCGATTATTTCTTGGTCTAGACCAAAGCCTTTTGCGCCTGCAAGGGCTTCACCGGATATTTTTAGTAATATTCTTTTATATTTAGGTTGCATATTTACTCCTTAAAAAAAGGGATACCATATTAAGTATCCCTTAATTTGAACAATTAGTTTTTAGCGGTTGCCTTTGCGATTTCCTCTGCAAAATTTTCGTTTCTCTTTTCTAGACCTTCGCCCATATTGTATCTTACGAAACGACGAATGGTAACTTTTTCACCACACTTAGCGGTTTGCTCGATGGTGAGTTGGTTGATGGTCTTGGAGGAGTCTTTAACGAAAGCTTGGTCGAGTAGGCAATTCTCTTTGTAATAAGTTTCGATTTTGCCATCGATGATTTTGGTCTTAACCATATCGGGTTTAGAAGCCATTTTGGGGTCGTTATTGATTTGTGCAAGAGCAATTTCTCTTTCCTTTTCGATGATTTCTTGAGGAACTTCCTCGCGTTTTACGTAAAGGGGATTAGCTGCTGCGATTTGGAGAGCAACGTCGTGTACGAATGCTTTGAAATCATCGCCCTTAGCAACAAAGTCGGTTTCACAGTTAACTTCTAGAAGAACGCCAACCTTACCGCCCATGTGGATATAGCTATCAACGATACCTTCAGCTGCGATTCTGCCTGCTTTTTTAGCAGCGGATGCCATGCCCTTTTCACGGAGCCATTCTGCTGCCTTTTCCATATTGCCATCACAAGCTACGAGAGCTTTCTTGCAATCCATCATACCTGCGCCTGAACTTGCGCGGAGTGCTGCTACGTCTTTTGCTGTAAATGCCATAATTATAATCTCCTTTTCAATTAGTCGTTATTAGTGGTGTCTTCAAAAACTTCTTCAGCGGGAACTTCTTTATCGCTTACGTATTCAACACCTTCTTTAGCTGCGATAACTGCATCTGCCATTACGCTAGCGATAAGCTTGATAGCGCGGATAGCGTCGTCGTTGCCGGGGATTACGTAATCAACCAAGTCGGGGTCGCAGTTGGTATCTACTAGACCAACGATTGGAATACCGAGAGCGCGTGCTTCTTGAACAGCGATGTGCTCGATTTTGAGGTCAACTACGAACAATGCGCCGGGAAGGTTACGCATATTCTTGATACCGCCGAGGTTTTGTTCTAGCTTATCACGTTCTGCTTTGAGCTTGATAACTTCTTTCTTGGGGAGAAGTTCGAATTCGCCCATAGCTTCCATATGGTTAAGCTTGTTGAGTTTATCGATACGGGTGCGGATGGTTTGGAAGTTGGTAAGGGTACCACCGAGCCATCTTTCGTTCATATAGAACATACCGCAACGTTCTGCTTCTTGTTGGATAGCTTCTTTAGCTTGCTTTTTCTTACCTACGAAGAGGATATTCTTGCCTTCGGATGCTACTTTGTGGATGAACTTGTATGCTTCTTCTACAAGGTCAACGGTGAGTTGAAGGTCGATAATGTGAATATCGTTTCTTGCGTCGTAAATGTACTTACCCATTTTGGGGTTCCATTTCTTGGTTTGGTGTCCAAAGTGAACACCTGCTTCGAGTAGTTGCTTCATTGAAATAACTGCCATTTTTACTATACCTCCTGATTTGTTTTTTCCTCCTTGTGTTTCGCAGAATACCGCCACCCAAACGGGCAACAACGATTTTCTCCGCACAAGTGCGTATTATGGCTTATGTATAATACCACATAAAAACCGCCAATGCAAATGATTTCGAGTAGTTTTATATAATATTATTATATATATTTATAAAAAGTAGAAAAATAAAAACCACGACTTAGGGCGTTCCTATAAGGGAATTTTAATTTAATACAAAAGTGTAGCCCACTATACTTCGTTTTAAGGCGAAATATGGTGGTCTTTTCTTATCCACAAAAGATTAAGATAATTTAGTTTTATTTTTAACCTTGTGGCTAAAAGTTGTATTGCTTGTTTTACAAGCAGTTATATTTTGGCTACTCCAAAGTTATATTAAATAAATCCACAACTTGCCGTTAGGCAAATTTCACCGCCGTAGGCGATATCACCCGTTGTTAGACGGATATAACAAATCCGTTTGCGGATTTATTTAGTTGCCGAATCCCTTGTAGGGACTCGGCTTAGCGTGGCTTGGTTTTACCATCTGTATTTGCCTTTTTCTCGTATCTCCCTACGCTTCTTTGCCTCGTCGGCTTGGCGCTTATCGTTGCGGTATTGCATCTTAGCACCAATAAATAGTAAGATAACGAAACCGGCTATACTAGCAATAGTTATATAAAGCACGCTAACGTTATAGGTATCCTTAAAAATCATAACCGTTCCAAGTGATGGGGTTTTGAATGAAAGTGTACCGTTTAGATATTCATATTTAGTAATTTGGGTTACTACACCATTGGGGTCGATAACCACAATGACATAGTTATCGTCGGTGTTAAGGGTTACGTTATGGAATACAACGTCTATCTTTTCCGATACTTGTACGCCGGTAACGTAGGATAGTTGATATATTAGCTGAACGTCCGAGGTAAAGTTAAGCATACGATAATCACGCGCAGTCTTAACAAGCGCCTTACCCTCATCGCTCTTAGCATCGATGGTGGTGCCGGTGTAACTAGTATAGGGCGCAAACACACCGCTAACGTCAAAGGTCGTGGAAGTTCCTTCAACACTACCGTTAGCTTTAACGTCGTTGATAGTTAGATGACCTTCTTGATACTCGAATAGGTAGTTTTTGGCTTGTCCGCCCGATGCCTTTACCTTGTGAACGCCAACGCTCGTTGCAGTCGTATGAACAACGGGAAGTCTTTCAATAACGGATATATCTTCCTTACCTACGTAACCGATAACGTCATAGGTAAATTCGGGTGTAGCGCCAAGAGTAACTTGGGTATCGTTCACTTTAACGTACAAGGTACGTTTTGTTATAACCAAAGTAGTATCCCCTTCTATATCGCCGATAACGTAATTGGGGTTATCGGTTGAGAAAAGCATATCGTAGCTATCTGCATCAACGGGTAGAACACCGGGTTCGAGGTCGTATAAATCACCGCTATAGGTTGTTATGATTTCGCACTCGTCTCCGTCGCAAATACCCAGCGGAGAAACGTTACGAGTATATCCCATACCACTATAAAGGAACTCGGAGCTTCCGCCAACTACAATCTTGAGAGCTTTGGGCGTTACTTTGAAAGTAAGTTCTTTTACGACAGAGGGGGTAGTATTGTTGATAGATACGTTAATGGTATAGGTACCAACCTCTTTGATTTGAGGAACGATATCGCCATCCTTATAAATAATTAGAGTATAATCGTCAAAATCTTCACCATAGCGGGTAACCGATATAGGTGCAGATATATCCTTGCCATTATATTCTATAGTGGATGAGGTAAGGTTTATAAGGTATTCGTTTTCTTCCGCTCTTGCAACGACCTCGGTAGATAGACCGAAAAATACAGCAAAAAGCACGGTACAAAGCATTACCGCTATAACAAGAATTATGTTCTTAATCTTACCTATCGCGCTCATATATAATAGAATACCACAATTATCTTACTTTTTCAAGGGGGTTTATGCTATTTTTAAGCCACTCTTACGCTTTTAATTATCAAAAATGGATAAGGGAAAGTGGTAAAGCCATAACCGATATTACCATATCTAGATTGAGAAAGAGCTACAAGGTTGTTTCTTGACTCCTCTTCGTCAACAATAGTACCAAAGCCTGCGTATTCACCATCCCAAGAAGGATAGTCCCCTATGCAAAGGAAAAATTGGCTGGTTGCTGAATCGGGTACGTTGGTTCTTGCCATTGATATGGTACCAAAAACGTGCTTAATATCGTTTTGTGCCCAACCATTGGAAGCAAATTCACCATATATTGCGGGAACGTCGGGCGATTCCATAATGGTATTACCCTCGATTTTGTAGCCACCACCTTGCAAGCAACCATAAGGAACTATACGATGAAAGTAAAGTCCGTCATAGTAACCGCTGTTAGCAAGATTGGTAAAGTTGGCAACGCTTATAGGTGCCTTGTCGGGATGAAGTTGAATTTTGATGGTTCTATCCACTCCGTTTTGGTCGGTGATAATAAAGGTTGCAATATTAGTCATATTCGTACCCTCTCCTAATTGATTTTCTTGGTTTTCCGGAGTTTCTTCACTAGCTTCATCTTTACAACCGAACAAGCAAAACATACCCGTTACGAGCATTACGATAACTAAAAGAATACAAACTCCTCTTTTTATATTATACATTATATATTATATAGCAATTATTCGGCGTCGTCTTCAACAGAACTTCCGTCGCAGTGAACGCCAAATTGTTCAACGTACATTTTGTCAAACTCTTCGAATGCTCTATCGATTTCTGCATCGTCGTCAACGGGTAAAAAGATTTCTTCACCATTTTCGTCGAATTCTACGCGGTTAACCAAAATATCGCCCTCTTCAAAGCCTTCTACTTCGTCGATGGGTTCAAGATATGCGTAGGTGGTACCGTCAACTTCCAACATAGCTAAGAGAGAAAACTCTACTTCTTCGCCAGTTTCTTCGTTTTGAAGAACGATAACTTCTTCCTCTTCTTCTATTTCCTCTATTTCCATTCTCTTGTCTTTCTTATCTGCCATAATTGTACTCCTTTAATAATTTATTTTATCTAAATATGATTGCAATATAATGGTTGCAGCCACTTTATCTATTACTTTTTTACGCTTTTCGCGCCTTACTCCGCCTTGAATTAACATTCTTTCCGCTTGAACGGTGGTTAGTCTTTCATCTTGGAAAACTATCTTTCTATCACCAACGTATGGTTTTAACTCCTCGGCGAATTGGCGGGTTATAACTACTCTATCGCCCTCGGTTCCATCCATATTTACCGGTAAACCCACGACTATTGTATCAACTTGGTTGTTTTTACAAAACTCGGCTATATATTCGTAGTCCTTTTCGCCACCTTTACGAGTATAGGTTTCATAGCCCGATGCTATTATTCCCATAATATCGCTTGTAGCAAAGCCAATTCTTACGTCGCCTACGTCAAGTGCTAATTTTCTCATTATCCACCTATTTTTCTATATAAATCTTCGCTATTAAATAGCTTCTTAAAGTAGATGCTAATTATTACCGTGGGTGCGATTAAGCAAATTAGATAATAAATAGTTATCAACAAATATTCGTCTAACTTTAACGCTTCGCTAAATACAGCAAATATTATTCCTATTATAAGATATAAAAACGAAAGTAACAAGTATAACATCATAGGTTTTATCGTTTTAAGGTTATTTCTTGTTATTTCGTTGATGTTCGTCCAAGTCAAATTGGGCTGTTTTAGGTCGCTATAAAGCCCTATCGCGTTAAATGATACCCCCGTAACGAGTCCTTGGAGTGGTAAACCGATTATCGCAACCGCATTTTTTATACCACTTGCAAAGGGATAACATATGCCAAGCACAACACTTGCTAGCAAAGTAATAGAGCTTGCAAAAAGAAACTTTTCTTTTATAATATCCTTTGCCGAAATGGGTAACGATTTTATCATATAAAGATTTTTTCCCTCTAGAGAAAAACCAATATATGCAAAAGGATTGCCCGCGCAAGAAAGCAACGAAACCAAATAGGTTGCCATTGCCACCAAGAAAAAGTTGGGGTTCATAGCTTCCGCCATTTCCGCATCGGCTGTAAAGGCTCCACGCATAAAGAACAATACTACACTAGGTAAAACAACTAACAATATAAGGTTTATAAATAGCTGTGGAGTATGAATAAGCATTTTTAAATCCTTAATCATATAGCTTTTGAGTAAAGTGTTACTCTTATTTTCGCTATTTTTTACCTTGACTATCGTTTTACCATCACCCTCTTCGTTTTTAAGAAGAGCTTTTTTATAGAAGAAAATCGAAAGTAGCGTAGCAAGTGCCACCGCGACTATCACACCCGCAACGTAAATAAGCAAATTAAGTGCCGTCTTATTACCTATTAGCGCTTCTACCAAAGGATAATTGAATATAGTTACCTTTTTTAAGTTTACGAATAACGCTATAACGCCACTATCCAACACTCCGTTTTCACCAATAGACGAAGTTCCCATAACGAGAGCAAAGTACAATACGAAAAATGCAACGTAGAAAATCGCCATTGTGATGGAATTTCCTATAGATTTGCGTTTCATATGGGATACAAGCCACATTATCGGTTGAGAAATTAGTGTTGCAACCAACAAAGGGAAAGCGGGAAGTAATAATAAATTTATTATCTCAACAAGGAAAAAGCTCCAACCGATATTATATCCGTGATTGATTAAAACTACACCAGACGTGGTAACGAGCGGAAGGTAAACAAGTGTCGCAAATAGCAATTCGCCCATATAAGTGAGGGTGAATTTTGCTCCGAAAACCACTCCGTTTTCGAAGGGAAGGGATAAAAGTAGCTTATTATCCTTCGCAAAATACAAATTGGAAATAAGTGATGCAATGCCAAAGAAGGTTACGGTAATTTGAGCTAGAGCAATAAAAGCATATTGCAATTCGTTTACCGTGCCCGAATTTATAGACGCTATGGTAAGCTCTATACTCATCATTACCAAATAGGCGAGAATTGCGCCCCCGCCCAAAAGTGCAAGCAAAATAACGCCTACTTTTCCTAGTCGTTTGAAACCTTTAACAGATTTATCCTTTTCGTGTTTTATAGAAATAGAAAAAGTATTCTTCAAAAGGCTTATCAAAAGGGAAAAATATTGTTTGATTGCCACTTTAGCTACCATCAATTCGCCCCCTTTTCGGTAAGCTTTAGGAACAAATCTTCCAGATTGCCCCTATTATCCTTTAACTCTTGCATATCGCATACGGCAACGAGCTTAGCATCGTCGATAATGGCGACTTTGGTACATATTTTTTCTACCACTTCTAGTACGTGAGAGGAGAAAAATACCGTTTTACCTTCGCCTGCTAGCTTGCTCATAAGCTTTTTTAGATTATACGCACCCTCGGGGTCTAGTCCCGTCATAGGTTCGTCTAGAATAAAGACTTCGGGCTCGTGGGAAAGAGTCGCGATAAGGCTTATTTTTTGCTTCATACCGTGTGAGTATGATGAAATAGCTTCGTCAAGATGAGAAGACATTTCGAAAATAGAAGCGTATTCGTTTATTCTTTCCGCCCTAACTTCGTTGGGAACTTGGAAAATATCAAGGATAAAGTTTACGTATTGTCTACCGCTTAAACCTTCGTACAAAAAATGCTCGTCGGCAACGTAACCTATCTTCCTTTTTGCCTCTACCGATTGCGTTTTGATATTGGCTCCGTTAATCAAGATTTCTCCCTCTTCGAAGTCTAAAATACCGGTTATACACTTTATGGTAGTTGACTTACCTGCCCCGTTAGGTCCCAAAAATCCAAAGATTTCACCGCTATCCACGGTAAAAGAGAGGTTATCAACCGCCCTTTTACCGCTACTACGGTACGTTTTTGAAAGATTTTTTATTTCAATCATATAAGAATATTAATAATTCTTCTTTTCGAGTTCAAAATATGCTCTGGGGTGAGCGCATACGGGACAAAGTTCGGGAGCTTCTACACCATTATGAATGTGTCCACAGTTACGGCAACGCCATTCGGTTGCAACGTCTTTCTTGAATACGGTACCGTTTTCGATGTTAGCAACGAGTGCGCGATAACGTTCTTCGTGAGTCTTTTCTACTGCTGCAACGGCTCTAAACCTAGCGGCAAGTTCTACAAAGCCTTCTTGTTCTGCTACTTCTGCAAATTCACGATACATTCCGGTCCATTCCTCGTTTTCACCGGCAGCTGCTGCAAGTAGGTTATCTAGAGTGCCACCGATACCGCCCAATTCTTTGAACCATAGCTTTGCGTGTTCTTTTTCGTTCAATGCGGTTTCTTGGAATATGGCTGCTATTTGTTCGTAGCCTTCTTTCTTAGCCTTAGATGCAAAATAGTCGTACTTGTTGCGTGCTTGAGATTCTCCTGCGAATGCGTACCAGAGATTTTGTTCGGTTTTGGTTCCTTTTAGGTCTGCCATAATAATTACTCCTTATAATATTATTTTTTATTTTTGTTAGCGTCTTTGGGAACGATAACGTCTTTTTCTCTTCCATTTTTACTTGGAACGTAAAATCTTACGTCGCCCAAGCTTTCGGGTAGATATCTTTGCTCTACCCATCCACCATAAGAGTGGGGATATTTGTATCCCGTAACCTTTTCCACCTTATAGTTTGCGTCGCGTAGGTAGTATGGTATAGTTTGGTCTTCCGCTTGTTTACTAGCATCGTCGGCTGAATACAAAGCGTTCACGACCGAGTTAGATTTTGGTGCTAAACAAACGTATATGATTGCCTCTGTTAAAGGTATTCTTCCTTCGGGAAGTCCTAGTTTTTCCATTGCAGTTAGCGCGTTGACAGCTATAGTTAGAGCATAAGGGTCGGCTATACCCACGTCTTCGGCACTATGTACTACCAATCTTCTGCAAATCAATAACGGGTCGCAACCTGCGTTTATTAGACGCATTGCATAATAAACCGCTGCATCGGGGTCGGAACCGCGCAAGGACTTGCAAAATGCCGATAAAATATCATAATATAAGCTTTCGTCAACCGATAACGCCCTTCTTTGAGCAACCTCTTCCGCGATGGGAAGGTCTATAACTATTTCACCCTTTTCGTTTGGAGCGGTGGTTATAACAGCTAGTTCGAGAGAGTTTAGTGCGTTACGCATATCTCCGTTGCTTATCCAAGAAATATGCTCCAATGCTTCGGGCGTAACGGTGGCACGATAGTTGCCAAGTCCCCTTTCGGTATTGTTCAAAGCACGAACTAAGCCCTCTTTTATATCATCTTGGGTTAGAGGCTTAAACTCGAAAATACGACATCTGCTTACTATAGCCTTTGTCATAGTAACGTAGGGATTTTCGGTGGTAGAGCCAATAAAAATAATCTCACCCTTTTCCATAGCACTCAAAACGCAATCGCTTTGAGCTTTTGACCAGCGATGACACTCGTCTAGCAACAAATAGGTGCGCTTGCCATAAAGAGAAAGTCTGTTTTTAGCATCGTCGATAACCTTTTTAGCATCGGCAACTCCGCTAGAAACAGCGTTCAGGTATGCGTAAGCAGCGCCCGTTGACTCGGCGATAATATTTGCTAGCGTGGTTTTACCCGTGCCGGGAGGACCATAAAAAATACAGCTTCCCAGCCTATCCGCTTGTATAGCTCGCGTTAGTAACGAACCTTTGGAAATAAGGTGCTTTTGACCTATGAAATCTTCTAGGCGAGAGCATCTCATTCTTTCACTCAAAGGGGCGAGCGATTTTCTTGTGGCTTCAAACAAATCCATACGTCTACATATTAACACGCGCGCGCCTAAAAGTCAACGAGTATCTTTTATAATTTACGCTATGAGTTGACATATCGAGCCAAAAATGTTATTCTTGTTCTAGTTAGTCAGACGACTGCACTACGTGTGAGGAAAGTCCGAGCATCACAGGGCAGAGTGGCAGAGAAATCCTGCCGAAGGCAACTTTAGGGAAAGTGCAACAGAAAATTACCGCGAGAAATCGTAAGGGTGAAAAGGTGAGGTAAGAGCTCACCGGCAGTTCGGCGACGAAATTGGCCGTGTAAACCCCACTCGATGCAAGAGAAAAGGGACTATGGATTGCCCGTCCGTCCCCTCAATCGCTAGAACTCATAGGCGACTATGAGTCAAGACAGATGGTCGTCAAATACAGAACTCGGCTTATAGGCTAACTCGAAAATCCACCTTAAGGGTGGTTTTTTTGTTTTATAGTCAATTTTTGTCGAATGACGGAATATAATAAACCTAAAAGGAAGGTAGATATTTTATTAGAAGGCTTTTTTGCAGTACTTTCGGGAGTATTGTTGCTAACATCGGGCATAGACAACCAAAACTCGTTCCCCCACCCTTTGAGTGCGGAAAAGGAAAAGGAATATTTGGATAGATTCCACTCCGGCGATATGGAAGCAAGGGATATACTAATTAAACATAACCTTAGGCTTATTGTTTATATTGCAAAAAAATACACCAATTATCCCGATAAAGACGAGCTACTTTCGGTGGGAACAATTGGCTTAATCAAAGCTATTAACACCTATAAAGGGGACAAAAGCACAGCGCTTGCCACCTATGCTTCAAGGTGCATAGAAAACGAAATTTTGATGGCTTTACGTTCCTACAAAAAGCACCGCAACAACCTTTCTTTATATGATGAAATCGGCACCGATAAAGATGGAAATCAGCTTCAAATTATAGATATGCTTTCAATAGACGAAGATACAGTCTATAAACAATCGGAAGACGAAATAACTAGGCAAAGCATACGTAAAATAATAGAAAAATATCTAAAGCCCCGCGAACGAAAATTACTAGTTATGCGCTTTGGTCTTGATGGCGACGAACCAAAAACACAACAGGAAACCGCAGATATTTTGGGGATATCTCGCTCCTACGTATCTAGATTAGAAAAGGCGATACTCTCGAAACTACGTACCGCCTTAAAAGATGAAAATTTTGAGTTTTAATTAAAACAAAGTTTTAATTAGAAGTCCCTTTCTATCTCGAATTTTTTATCGTTTAGATAGTTGAGCAACGCGCCCTTAGGGAAATTGAAAGCAAGCTTACAAGCGGTAAGATATTGCCTTTTTGCACGCATTATGCGATTGAGTTCAAAATCACCGTACTTGGTGTCGCCTACTATGGGATATCCCGCATAGGCAAGGTGGGCGCGTATTTGATGGGTTTTACCACTATGCAAGGTAACCTCGACAATGGTCGTATCTTCCCCTATTTCGCTTGGCTCTACCTCGGTACGAATGGGAACAGCACCATTTACCTTTATATCGGTTATGGTAACCATACCCTTTTCGGCATCCTTTATTAGGTATGCTTTTAGGTCAAGGTGCTCTTTTAGAGTTCCGCCTACTAACGCAAAATATTTCTTTTGTATAAAACCCTTTTTGAAACCCTCGCGTAAGCAAGCGCTAGCCCTATCGTTATGGCTCATAATTAGTAAGCCCTTAGTATTGGTATCTAGCCTATGAGCAAGCTCGGTGGGTTTATTTAACGTGGTGGATATTCTACTGCAAAACTCCTCGCTGGATACTCCACGGGGTTTGACTGCTATAAGAATATTATCGTCTTGGTAAACCGACTCAAAGTTGAATTTTAGAAGCTTATCTTCGTCGCAATAAACCTCGACGATATCACCCTTTTGCAAAATAACGTCGGCGGATATCTTTTTGCCATTTATTCTTATTTCCCTTAACTTCAAAAGGGTACGGAAATATCCGTACCTTAATTCGGGAAAGACTTCGCCCAAATACTTGGAAAGTCTTAAAGGTTTTCTATCAAATTTATAAGTGCGCAATTTATTTATCTCCGTCTTCGGTGGTCTTATCGGCAACTAGCTTTTCGATTTCCTCTAAAAGAGTGTTGATATCCTTGAATTGGCGGTGAACGGAAGCATATCTAACGTATGCAACCTCGTCTAGACCTTTAAGCCCGTTCATAACCATATCGCCCACTTTCTTAGAAGAAATTTCTTGGGCAAGAGTATTGTTAACTTGCTTTTCGATATCACTAACGAGTTTATCGATTTTCGCCATAGATACGGGACGTTTTTCGCAAGCCTTGATAATACCGTTTTTAATTTTGGTGCTATCAAAAATTTGGCGGTTACCATTGTTCTTTATAACCAAAACGGGGGTAGATTCTATCTTTTCGTAGGTGGTATAACGTTTACCGCAACCAACACACTCACGACGTCTTCTAATGCTGGTTCCGTCGTCGTTTAGACGAGAGTCGACAACCTTTGAATCTAGGCTATTACAAAATGGACACTTCATATAGTACTTCCTTTAGATTTTATAGCTAAATTATACTATATTTAGTTAAAAAAGTAAATACTATTTGCAAATTTCGGTAGAATTTACTCCACCTAATTCTACTAAAATAACGTCGTCGCCTATCTTGGTAACCTTTTGCCACGGAATAAAAATATTTTCGTTACCGGAAAAATTTTTAAAAAACTTTTTATCGGGACTAGCAATAAGTCCAACGACCTTACCGCTACAATGCAAAGCGATATCAACTATTCTACCAAGCTGTTTACCATCCAAAATATTTATAACTTCTTTTTCTCTCAATTCACAAAAAGTATAATCAATGCCTTGCATAACTACTCCGCTTACATATTGTATGCTAAAAAGGATAGTTTTATGCTCTATGTACTCCGCAAATATACCCTATCGTACCTTTGCGAAGCTAGGTCTAGATTTGGAATGATAATCTTAGCTTTTCGATAGCTCCTTTTTCCAATCTTGATACCTGTGCTTGTGAAATATCTAACTTTTTGGCAATTTCGGTTTGGGTGGCTCCTTGATAATATCGCATTTCTATTACGTTTTTCTCCTTTTCGGGTAAATTTTTTACACCTTCTAATAAGGTAACCCTACTTTCATAATCGTAATCGCTTTGCGGTTCTCCTACAAGTTCGATGATTTCCACTCCATCACCATCGTCTCCATAAACCTCTTCGAATATGGATTGCGGTTCAGCAAGTGCGTCTAACGCACTCACAACGTCATAATAAGGCATCTCTAGTTCTTCCGCTATATCGGTTATACTCGCTTCTCTACCACTAAGCTCTAGCTTTTCTCGTGCTTTTACTGCTTGATATGCAATATCACGCACCTGTCTACCAACTTTAAATGCCGTACCTTCACGAACGTATCGTTTTATTTCTCCATAAATCATTGGCACTGCATAGGTAGAAAACTTTAGGTTAAGCGAAATATCAAAATTATCGGTTGCCTTGATTAGACCAAGCATTCCCACTTGAAAAAGGTCGTCGGCACTCTCCTTTGCCGAATGGAATTTTTGTACTGCTACCAATACAAGTCTGGCGTTTGCAAGCAAAAATAACTCTCTTTGTTCCTCGTTCCCCTGCTTTATATCTCTCAAAATGCTTTCTAGTTCGCCTTTTGATAGCTTTGGTAACTTATTAACGTCAATTCCAAGTACTTTTCTCGTCATGATATCTCCTTGCCTAACGAGTATGTACCAAAAATTAAAAGTAATTCACTTTTTTAAAAATCTTTTATTCCAGCTTCATAAATTCCGCCTTTAATTTTTCGAGTATCCTCTTTTCAAGTCGGCTTATGTAAGATTGGGATATCCCCATCATATCGGCTATTTCCTTTTGGGTTTTTTCTTCCACACCGTTTAGTCCATACCTCATACAAAGTATGTTCCTATCCCTTTCCTCCAAACGAGAAAACAGCTCCATAAGTATGCTTTTTTCCACCTCGTTTTCTACTTCTCTATATATCTCGCCACCATCGGTTCCAAGCACGTCGCCAAGTAGTAGCTTGTTGCCCTCGTAGTCCACGTTCAATGGCTCGTCAAGACTGATTTCGTTGCGAGTTTTTACCATTTTACGCAAAAACATCAATATTTCGTTCTCTATACACCTTGAAGCATAGGTGGCAAGCTTTATCTTTTTTTCGCTATTATAGGACTTTACCGCCTTGATTAAACCTATTGTGCCGACCGATACAAGCTCTTCTAAATCTACACCCGTGTTATCAAATCGCTTGGCAATATATACCACTAAACGAAGATTGTGCTCCACCAAAACGTTACGAGCTTCGGCATCCCCTTGCTCCGCTTTTTTTATATAGGCAAGCTCTTCTTCGCCTTCAAGTGGGCTTGGTAACGAAACCATATAATCAACGTTATTGGTTACACCGAATATTTTTCTAAGTAGATTTAAAAATTTGCTTAAAATATCTTTCATAGTTGCTCCATATCTTTGTGTAAAAGGACTTCGTATCCTCTCGTATTCATTTTATCGCTAATTGCATATACAATGGGCAATACCTTATGTGCTTTTTTGTCTAAAAATATCTTAATCGTGGTGCTTCCACCCTTTAGAAGATTTACGCCGCTTATGGTTGATACAGCAATTTCCCTATCCACCACTAAACCCAAATTTGCACTTATTTTAGGTGATATTACAACCACGGGCTTACCCTTATCATAAAGCATATTTCCCGTATCCAAATAGGCTTTCGTTTTGTAGCTTTTACCATTGTTTGCAAACTCAACAAGGTAGCATCTTTTTGGCTTTTTACCTTCTTTTGCGACAAAATTTACCACTTTTACCGAAAATGCAGTTAGCACAATACTTATAGAAACTATAATGGTAAGCAGTGCTTCGTTAGGGTCGAATAACCCTACTATAAGCCATCTGAAAGCAGTACTTATAAGTATTACTATTAGGTATATCAAAGCTACCTTTACAAATTCCAAAAAGGTATAATCGCGCTTTGCAAGGAGCAAAGCTATAACGTTTATAATAATATCAAGTAGCAACGTTGGATGCTCTAGCTTTAAGCGTATAAACGAGTAACCTCCTATCAAAATTGCGCTAAAAAGTAGCCTTATAGAGGATATTTCCGCCCTCACAACGCTCATTGTTAGATATATTGCAAGATATGCGGGAGTTATAACGGGAAGAACTTCCGCCAAAATGTTTAAGATATTATTTAACATTTCTATGCCCTATAACGTTAAAAAAGCAAGCCTTATTGGGCTTGCTTTTCTTTGGTCGAATATAAGTAATATTATCTATTGTTTCTATCCTTTATTCTTTGTAGGAAGGGTGGAATTTTGTTGTTAACACCTATTTCCATTCTTCCGTTTGGTTGCTCCGATTGAGTGGGGATAATGGGTTGAGCTTGTTGAATGGGTTGAGCTTGTTGAACGGGTTGTACGGGTTGAGCGATTTGGTCGTTAGTAGCAACCGCTTCACGAGAATATCCATACATACGGTCCATTCTGGCGCTTTGTTCGCTATCGGTATTGAACATAGGACGGTTTATTGCAGTATATCTTGACTTTCCGTCGGGAGTGGACTTAAATCCGGTTGCAATAACGGTAATCATACAAGAATCACCCAAAGTTTCGTCAAGTCCGGTACCAAAAATAATGTTTGCATTGGGGTCTGCTACGTCTCTAACCAAGCTTACAGAGTGCTTTACTTCGTCCATAGTAAGACCTTCGTCGCCACTTACGTAAACGATAATATCGGTTGCACCTTGAATGTTGGTTTCAAGCAAAGGACTTTGAACAGCTTGACGTACTGCTTCGATAGTACGATTATCACCCTTTCCCTTACCAATACCGATATGTGCGTTACCCTTATTCTTCATAATGGTCTTTATGTCGGCAAAGTCGAGGTTGATAAGTGCGGGAGTGGTAATAATTTCGGTAATACCTTGTATACCTTGACGCAAAACGTCGTCTGCAACCTTGAATGCTTGTACCAAAGTGGTGCCCTTGGGAACGAACATTTGGATTTTTTCGTTGGGGATAACTAGTAAAGTATCTACTACCTTGCGAAGCTCGGCAATACCCTTTTCGGCATTATCCATTCTTCTTTTACCCTCGAAGGTTTCAAAGGGCTTGGTTACTACCGCAATGGTAAGAATGTTCATTTCTCTTGCCATTTGTGCAATAACGGGAGCTGCACCCGTGCCGGTACCACCACCCATACCTGCGGTTATAAATAAAAGGTCGGTATCTTCTAGTAAAGCGCGTATTTCTTCCTTGCTTTCTTCTGCTGCACGAGCGCCTATTTCGGGGTCTGCACCAGCGCCTAGTCCTTTGGTTAGGTTTGCGCCAAGTTGAACTTTTATGGGTGCTTTGCTCATATTTAGAGCTTGCATATCGGTATTTGCAGCAATAAAGGTACAAGAAGTTATACCTGCAAGTATCATACGATTTACCGCGTTATTACCGCCACCGCCTACACCAATTACTTTTATATTTGCTACGCCACAAGTATTTGACATTTTATTTCCTCCTAAAGAGTTTATCTTTGATAAAAGTTATAAAGTTGAAATTGTTTTTTTGTTTTAGTTGCTTTTGTTGAACTACTAAAAGTCCAGCAACTTGAGAATATTTTGGTTTACTTAGTTGCATATTATCGGGAGCAAGAATTTCTACCCTTCTACCCGTTATTTTCGCTACTATTTCTTTTGCGCCGGGAATATGTGCTATACCCGAACCGGTTAGGAGCAACAATGTATCGTCTTGTACGGGATATACCGAGCGCTTTATTGCCTTTAGTATCATTTCGGCAATATTGGAAATGCGGTAGTTAGCTACTGCATTGACCTCTTTTACGTTATAATACGCCATTTCGCTACCAACTGAAATACAATATACGTCGTCTTCGTGAGGCGCAATATTAAGATTTATTTTATCAACAAGCGCGTATGCGTGCTCGTATGGTACACCAAGATATTCTAGTAGGTCGGCTGCAATATGTCCAGAGCCTAAGCTAAAAGACAAAGAATGCAAAATACCGTCTCCGCAACCATAGGCAACCGAGGTAGTAGTATATCCTACGTCGGCAAGAAGTACGCCTTCGTCGCGCAAATCATTGGGACAAACGTACAAAAGCTCTGCGTTAACCGATGAGGTATAATCAAAACGCAAACCCAATTGTTCCGCTACGCTATCTAGCAAATTGATAAAGGAGTTTTCGCAAGTAATATAACTTACCAAGCCCTTTAAAATTTGGGTTTCTTGACCGCTTAGTGCATATTCCATAGTGCCATCGTCTAGCTCAAAGTATACTGCCGATGCGGTAATGCAAGTAAAAGAGGTTCCTTTGGGTTCGCCCTCTTTTAGAAAACGTTCTTCGTCCTTTTCGGTAATTTTGCGCTTGGAGCCGAGGTCTATAACAACGTCTTTGCAAGTAACTGCGGTAAACTCGCCGGGCACCCCTACCAATATATCTTGTATCTTGGTGAAGGTAGCCTTTTCGCACTCGTTAACAAGGGAAGCCACGACTTTAAAAATGCCTTCTTTATCCAAAAATTCTCCGTCGTAAAAACCATCGTACTCTCTAGATGCACGGAAGGTATAGTTATCAACGAACTTGCTATCTTGCACAACGAGTGTTATAACGTCGGAGGCAATATCTAGAACCGCAACTTTTTTATTACTCATCTTTACTCCATAGCGATAAAACGCACTTATATATTTTTATTATATATTATGCGTGCGCGCGTGTCAATAACGAAAACGAAAATTTTTTAAAAATATTAGAATTGGGATACGTTTAGATAGTTTTGGTACTCGCTTTTAACCGATTCCGCCACGTCTGTAGAACTATAATCGACGTTCAAAGTATTACCATCGCGGGTAACTATCGTTAGCGAACCTACTCCAAAAGTTAGCGTGCTTATAAATTTAGCTTGTGCGTTATAATCCAAGCCCTCTTCTTCGAATGCTTTGAAAACTTTGTTGATTATTTGGAAAGTGGAAGTGTTATAGGTATCGTCTACCTCTACTCCCTCTATTAAAATAAGCGACGAAAGGTCGACTTCCTCTTTAGCTACCTTTTTATCGAGTTGGAAATCACCGTCGGCAATGGCGTATACACCGTTCTCACCTTTAACGTTAACAGCCACCATTGGCGTATGCTCCACGCAATAAATTATTATCTTATTTGGGAATACTCTAACGATATCGGTTACCGCTATAAGGTTTTCCTCGTAGCTTTCCATAACGTTCTTTTTAACAACGTTCTCGTTCAAACTCAAAATAGAGCTTCCCATCTTGATTTTAGAGTTTTCGAATATCTCTACCGCATCGACGAAAACGGGTTCTTTTTCGAACTCCACTTCCACCTTATTAATTTTGCATATATTACCAAATATCGTTATTACCGCAACGATAATCAGTCCTATAGCAACCGAGAGATATCTTTTCTTCATTGGTTTCCTCTATTTTTTTATTATATCCGCTCCAAGTTTACGAAGCTTAATATCAAAATCTTCATATCCGCGCTCTATAAAGTGAACGTTATTTACCTCCGTTACACCTCTAGCTATAAGCCCTGCAAGCACCAAGCCGGCACCACCGCGTAAATCGAAAGCGTTTACCTCGGCACCCGTTAGCTCTTTTACTCCATTGAAGACGGCTATCCTATCCTTGACCTTGACTTGCGCTCCCATCTTTTGTAGCTCCGGTATATGCTTATATCGGGTTTCAAACAAGTTCTCTACTATCATTGTAGAACCATTTGCGACTGCGCCCAAAACGCATATCTCTGCTTGTAGGTCTGTTGGAAATCCGGGGTAAGGCTTGGTTTCGATAATCCCTAGTTCTCCCCTCTTTCCGCTTGCGGATACTAATATATTACCACCACTCCACTCAATTTTGCAATCCCATTTTTGAATTTTTGAAAATAGTGCGTTCAAGTGGTCCGCCCTAGCCCCCTTGAGCAATACCTCGCCACCCGTAAGAACAGTGCCGATTATAAAGGTTCCCGCCTCTATCCTATCGGGCATAACGGTATAATCTACGCTTTTTAGCGGTTTTCCACCCTTTATTTTCAAAAATGGCGTTCCCGCTCCGCTTACCTCTCCACCCATAGCGTTTATAAAGTTTTGTAAGTCTTCTATTTCCGGCTCTTCGGCAGAGTTTGCTATCGTAGTTACTCCATCGATTGCGGTTGCAAGCAACATTACGTTTTCGGTTGCTCCTACGCTGGGATAATCGAGAGTTATACTGCTAGGCTCCATATTTTCGGCATCGCAGTACACGTATCCACCCCCCTCCACTATCTTTACACCCATTTCCTTGAGCGCCTTTATATGTAGGTCGATGGGACGCAATCCTATATCGCACCCACCCGGATAGGCAACCTTTGCCCTCTTTTCCCTTGCAAGCACCGAACCAAGTAAGAATATCGAGCTCCTTAACTCCCTTGCTAGCCCGCTTGGTATTTCGTATGAGCTAAGAGTACTCGGCGTAATCACTACCACGTTATCCTCAAATTGATAGTCCACACCCAAATTCTTTAGAATTTTTAGCATATTATCAACGTCGCGTAATCGAGGAACGTTTCTTATTACCACCTTTTGTTGCGTTAATAACGAGGCGGATAGTATTGGCAATACCGAGTTTTTAGCTCCTTGAATATTGATTTCTCCGTTAAGAGGCTTTCCACCATTGATTAGGTATTTGGACATATTCACTCCTATGATAATGTATGAGCAAAAGCCCCTTTAAGTTTACCTTTTACACCTGCTTTTCTCTTGGTTTTTATTTTTGGTTCCGCCCTCTTTTCGTTAGATAGCCCTGCTAGCAAGCCGGAGCTAAAGGTAAATACCATAAGACTGCTTCCGCCTGCAGAAATATACGGTAACGGTACTCCCGTTGGTGGAACAAGCCCACTAACAACCGCAACATTCAATAGCGTTTGAATGGCTATAACCGAGGTAATACCCGCCGCCAACAATCTTGAGTAATTATCCTCGGCTTTAACGCTTATCTTTATACCGCTTAGTATTAGTACCGCAAATACCGCTAGTACCAAAAGGCATCCTACTAGCCCTAGCTCTTCGCCTATAACCGAAAAGATAAAATCGCTCTCTGCGAATGGTAAATACAGATACTTTTGTCTGCTATTAAACAATCCTACGCCGAATAGTCCACCTGAACCAAGTGCATAGTATGATTGTATAAGCTGATATCCCTCTCCCTTGGGATTTGCCCACGGGTCAACGAATGCCACTAGTCTTTTTACTCTATAGGGTTCTAGTATTATAAGTACCGGTATTGCTATACATATTAGCGCAACCGCTACCCATATATGTTTCTTCTTTATTCCCCCTATGAATAACATAACCATAAGCGACGCACCTATAACCATAGTTATAGACATATTGGGCTCCAGCATAACCGATAGACACATTGCTAGTCCACATATTACCGGCACTACTAACCCTTTAACGGTAGTCGGTGGATGTTCGTCCAGATGCCCCGCAAGAAATATTACCAACCCAAACTTTGCTATTTCCGAGCTTTGTAAGGTTATAAAGCCTAGGTTAAGCCATCTGGTAGCTCCGTAACTCTCTTGACCTACTCCCGGGATAAATAGTATTAGCAGTAATACCATAGATACCCCGTATATTACCCACCTTAACTTTTTTAGCCATTCCCTCTTTATCTTATAACCGAGTACCATCATTACCATACCCGCTATAAAACCGAATAGTTGTTTCTTTACGTAAAAAAAGGCATCGCCCGTTTTTAGCTCGGCTGAATATGAACTAGCGGAATATATCATCACTAGCCCGAAAAGGGAAAGTACAATGGTGCTTACTATTACGTTACGCCTTGAGTGCATATACCCTATTCTTAAAGTAATCTCCCCTCTCTTGATAGGATGAATATCTATCGAAGCTTGCGCTTGCAGGGGAAAATAGTACGGTGTCTATTCCCTCTTTTTCGGTGAGCAGTTTTACCGCTTCGTCTAGAGTGGGAGTAATAGTAATATCGGTAAAACCAACTTTCATTGCGGAACCGTATATCTTTTCGGCATTAGCACCGCTGACCGCAACGTATTTGACTTTGCCATATACCTCGTCGAAAAACTCGCAAAAGTCCTCTTTTTTATCACTTCCGCCCATTATTAAACCTACGTTACCGCCTACCGTACGTATGGCACTTAGGCAAGCGCCGATATTTGTGCCTTTGCTGTCGTTATAATAACTTATACCATCAACCGAGCCAACGAACTCTACGCGGTGAGGTAGCACGCGGTATTCTCTAATAAAGGATATAAGTTGCTCTTTGGTTGCGCCAAGCGACAACGCAACGCTCATTACCGCCGACATATTGAAGCGATTATGCTCCCCTCTAGCCCTACTTTCGCGTGCGCTTATAAGAGGTTGTCCTTTGACGTAAAAATAGTTATCCTTTACCGTTACGTCCCCCTTTTGCTCCTTGGAGCTAACCCATTTGATAGTGATGGGTAGATGCTTTGCAAGCTCGCGTATTTGTCTTAAATCATAGTTTAGTACCGCGTAGTCGGTTACGTTTTGCATATTGAATATGCGCTTTTTCGCGTTAAAATAGTCCTCGTACCTTTCGTATCTATCCATATGGTCGGGCGAAAGGTTTAAAAATAATGAGTACTTGGGATGCAGGGTGTAGGTGCGCTCCAGCTGGAAGGAAGAACACTCTATGATTGCATACTCAGGTTCCTCTCCGTCGAGTACTACTTGGCTAACGGGATATCCCGTATTTCCCATAGTTCGCACCTTTTTACCCATAATTTTGAGCATCTTTTCCAGCATATCAACGGTTGTAGTCTTGCCATTGGTGCCTGTAACCGCTATTATAGTGCCTGCTTTTAGCTGACTTGCACCAAGTTCTAGCTCGCTTATGATTTTTATATTTCTACTTTCACCCTCTTTAACCACGGGGTGGTCGTAGGGAATGGAGGGCGACACCACTATTAGGTCGAGGTTTTTGTAGATTTCCTCACCCCTATCCCTATAATTGTTTTCAAGTTCCAACTTGTCGTCGTATAAACGTACCTCGTAGCCTAGCTTTGCTAAAAGATTACTAGCGGATATTCCACTAGCTTGTATGCCCATAACCAATGCAGTTTTCATAGCTTATCCCCCTAAATTATTGTTAGTGCGGTAACGCCCGCAATTAGCGTGATTATCGCGTAGTAGCCTACGATTTTGCTTTCGTTTATGCCTTTTAGCTCCAAATGATGATGGAATGGCGCCATTAGTAGCACTCGCTTGCCACGCAATTTGAAGCTAACCACTTGTACTATTACTGATATGCAACTTATAACCATCATTATGCCAACCAAAATGCTTATAAGCGGATTTTTTATAAATAACGCAACCGCCGAGCAGTATCCGCCAAGCGCAAGCGAACCGGTATCCCCCATAAATATTTTGGCTTTATGGTTATTGAACCATAGAAAAGCTAGTACTCCGCCTATAACGCACACCGAAAGTAGCATCAAATACTTTAGCTCCATAGCATATTGGGTTTTGCCATACTCTACAGCGTCTAGGTACTCGATTAAGATTAGCGCCATAAAGGTCGCGGAATATATGGCAGTCGTCGTGCCTGCTAGACCGTCGAGTCCGTCCGTGAGGTTTACTCCGTTAGACATCGCAATAAAGGTTACTATTGCAAAAGGGATATAAAAATATCCCATATCCCAGCTTGGAAGGGAAAAGTTTAGAGCAATTTCCGAACCGATATAAGGGCTTCTATAGGCGAAAATGGCGGTTATTAGCGCCACACCGAATTGGAATATAATCTTTTGGTATGCCTTTAGTCCCTTGTTGTCTTTTAGCTTAACCTTGATAAAATCGTCTAGAAAGCCTATTACTCCGTATGCGACGAATACTACCGTCGCGGTTCGACATAGCGCGTATCTAAAGCCACCGAATATAGCTATAACAAGGCTAACCGATATCAAAAAGATTAGCCCACCAAAGGTGGGAGTGCCCGCTTTAGCATCGTGTTGCTCAACGTATTTTAAAATCGATTGGTTGGCTTTTAGCCTTTTAGCGCACCATATTACCGCGGGAGAAAGTAACATTCCCCCGATAAAGGTGGATAAAAAACCGATAGCCAAAAATCTTATATCACTCATAATTCCACCGCCTAAATATCTCTAGCACTTCGTTTTTGTCCGAATAAGGTCGTTTGACACCCCTTTCTTCTATGTAATCTTCGGCGCCCTTACCTGCAATTACTACGATATCGTTAGTACTAGCGGTGGTTACCGCATAGTTGATTGCGTGAGAGCGGTTTATTATGGAAATATAGTTGTGGCTGACCTCTTTGTGCCCCTCTTCTATCTGTCTGATTATCGTTAAAGGCTCTTCGTAACGTGGGTTATCGCTGGTTATAACGGTAAAATCGGCAAGCTCAGCAGCAATTCGCCCCATAACGCTACGTTTTTTATCATCGCGGTTTCCTCCGCAACCAAATACCACTATTAGCCTACCATCCGTTAGCTTCCTAGCACTTTGAAGAAGGTTTTTTAGTCCGTCGGGGGTGTGTGCAAAATCTATTATTACCCTTTTGCGATTGCCTAAAATATTAAATCTTCCCTCCACCTCTTCCATACGGAAAAAGGCTTTGATAATATCCTCGCTCTTTATGGAAAGTAGTCTTAGAACGGTTATGGCGGTAAGGGTGTTGTATAGGTTGAAATCTCCGCTAAAGGGTGAATAAAGTTCGAAAACGTCGTCGAAACAGTTGATAACAGCCCTTGTCCCCATACGAGTTTCGTAGTCTATTGCAAACACGTCGCTGGGATTTTTTACGCCATAGGTTGCGAATGGAACCTTGGTTTGACGGATTAGCTCTATACCGAAATCATCGTCAACGTTGATAACTTGAAATGCAGAAAATTCTTTGGAAAACAATAGTTTTTTAGCATTTTTATAGTTTTCCATAGTGCCAAAATAGTCCAGATGGTCTTGGGTAAGATTGGTTAGCGCAACCACCTCGAAGCGAATACCCGCAAGTTTGCGAAGCTCAAGTGCGTGGGCACTAACTTCCATAACGACGTATTCTATTCCCGAAAGCAAGGCAATTTGAAAAATGCGGTGTAGCTCTATGGGGTCGGGAGTGGTTAGCGTAGTATGCGTTCTCTTACCATTCATATATACCCCAAGCGTGCCTATGGTAGCCACCCTTTTACCGCCGGCTTTTAGCACTTCGCTTATCATTTTCGTAACGGTAGTTTTACCATTGGTACCCGTTATGCCTATGATTTTTAGCTCTTTATGTGCGTTATAGTTAAAATTGGCGGAAATCAGCGCCATACTTTGACGAACGTCGCTAACTACGACTTGGGTTAACGAACACTTTAGCGGGCACTCGGTTACTACCGCGACGGTGCCCTTTAGTTCGACGTCGGAAATATAGTTTGCACCGTCGTGAGAGCTCCCCCTTATTGCGAAGAACAAGCTACCCTCTTGACAATCGTTGGAGGATAACGTCAAATGTGAAATTTCGATGTCTTCGTTATAGTTTATTAGATGCAATACCGGTACGCCCGATATCAATTCGCCTAGCTTCATAACCACTCCTTTAGAAAATACTCTTGAATATTTGTCCTACGTAAGGAGCGGCAACTAGACCGCCATAGTATGCGCCGACGGGTTCGTCGACAACGATGAGCGCAATATATTTTGGTTGCTCAACGGGAGCAAATCCTATAAAGGTGGATACGTATTTGCCACGCGCAATTACACCATCTTTATATTTTTGGGCAGTGCCCGTCTTTCCACCCACTCTTATGCCCTCTACTTGAGCGCCTTTACCGGAGCCAACGAGAACTACTTGCTCCAACGTTTCGCGCATAATTTTAGAGGTGCTTTCTTTTATAATCCCCCTTTTAACCGATTGGGTATTGGTATATAGGTTATTACCGTTTACGTCGGTTATACTTTGGCATATATAGGGAGTTACAAGGTTACCACCGTTGACTACCGCGTTACAAGCGGTTATAAGCTCTATTGGCGTAACCGCTATTGCTTGACCAAACCCTATACGCGCAAGGTCGACGTTCTTTACCTTTTCGCGGTTTATGGTTAGTCCACTAGCTTCACCACTGATATCGATGCCCGTCTTTTGAGTTAAGCCAAACCTTTCGATACCATCATAAAAGTAATCTACGCCGAGAGTGAGCGCAATATTCATAAATAAGCAGTTACAACTACTTGCAACACCCTCGGTAAAGGACTGCGAACCGTGTCCTATAGTTCGCCAACACTTTATTCGTTGACCGTCTACCATCAATGCTCCGTTACAATATGAACGATAGGAGGTAGTAATCTTCCCCGAATCAATGCCAAGCGAGGCGGTAACCATTTTGAAGGTAGAACCCGGCTCGAAAACGTCCGAAACAAGGTTTATTCTCGTTAGTGCCATAAGTTCCGCAACGTTATCGCGCGGTACTTCGTTCAAATCGAACGAAGGCGTAATGGCTATACCTTTTATAGCACCGCTATCGCACTCCATAACGAGAGCACTAACCGATTTTGCTCCCGTATTAAAGGCACAATTCTCTACCGCGTTTTCTACCGTATCTTGTATGGTTTTTTCGATAGTAAGGGTCATATTAGCCCCTTTTACACCCTCTTTATAGTAGGTTACGCCATCTTTTAGCTTTCTACCGACCAAGTCGGCGGGAGTATAGGCGTATCCGTTTTGCCCCGTTAGATAGGAGTTATAGTACTTTTCAAGTCCCGTTTGCCCTACGCAATCGATATTTGTAAAGCCCATTACCTGTGTGAGAAAATCTCCATAGGGATACACCCTTTCTACCGTTTGCGAGATATATACACCACTAACGTCGCTGTTTACAATTTGGAGTACGGTGGACTTATCCACACCCTTTTTTATGGCGATTTCCGAGCGCTTAGAGGATATCTTTTCAAGCACCTTTTCGTAGTTTAGCTCCAAGCTCTCGCTGAGCACCTTTGCAGTAAGAGTTTTATTGGCGCAGTCCACGGGGCGAACGTACACGGTATAGGTGGTAACCGAGCCGGCAATCACGACACCGCTTGCATCCAAAATTTCTCCCCGCTCTGCTACGATGGGTAAGTCGCGGTACCATTGTTCCAATGCCTTGACTTGCATTTGCTCGCCTTTAATCGAGGTTACGGAAAGTAACTTGAAGAAAACCGCTACAAATAAAAAGATTATCAGCAAAGCAACCGCTGATAATCTCTTCTTTTGTCGATAAGTAGTAATTTTATTTATATTTGCTCCTTATATTTTAGGGAGCGAAAGGTTATTTGTTGGAAATAGAGTCGCACATATCGTCGAACCAATTGCCCTCGGCTCCTTCAACTTCCATAGCAAGTGCGCTTATACCTTCGTTTGCATCCGCGCTAGCCTTGGTCTTAACACTTTCGCCGTTAGATAGGTTTATTGCTAGTATAGTAGATGCAACCGCAACGGTAATAAGAACGTATACACCGATAAAAATCTTGCCGAACTTTGTAAGATTTCTCTTGGAAGCTTTTTTAGATTTAACGGTGTGAGCGTTGTTTTCACTGTTTACGCTAGAAGCATATCTGGAGGAATAATATTCGCTTTCGCTAAGTACTCTTTCCTCACCGTTGGGACGATGTAGTTGTGCTCTCATATATGCGTCGTAGGAATCGTGTTCCTCAACTTTGGGTTCTACTACGGTAACTTGGGGTGCACTAAAATAGGAATAGTCGTTTAGGTCGAAAGAGTTTCTGGAAATTGCTTGTGCGCAAGAAGAACCGGAACGATTAAGCTCGCCCATACGTTTTTGACGCATAAAAATATCGTAGTCGGTTAGACGTTCCCTATCTACTCTATCAAATACGCGATTGTTTGATTCAACTGCTACGTCTCTTCTTAAAGTAACCATTTTTAAACTCCTTTATACTCTTTCGATTATTCTTAGTTTTGCGCTTTCCGCTCTCTTGTTGTTTGCTAGTTCTTCTTCGGTTGCTACCAATGGCTTTTTGGTAATTATCTTTACCTCTTGACGTTTGTTACAAACGCATACCGGCAACCTCTTATCACATATACAATCTTTTTCTAGTTCGATAAAGGCATTTTTGACTATCCTATCTTCTAGTGAATGGAAGGTGATAACTGCCATTCTGCCACCTACCTTTAACCTTAACGCTACGTTATAGATAAAATCGTATAGGCCTTCTAGTTCTCCGTTTACCTCTATCCTTACCGCTTGGAATACTCTCTTTGCGGGGTGTCCGTGTTTGAAACGATAACCTTGTGGATAACATCTTTCTATAATGTTTGCCAGCCTATCGGTGGTGGTGATTTCTTCCTTTTCCCTTTCTCTAACAATTGCTCTTGCAATCTTTCTGGAAAGTTTCTCTTCGCCATACTCAAAGAAGATTTTTGCTAGCTCTTCTTCGCTATAGCCATTTATAACAGCCTTTGCATCCAGCTCTTGCTCGGTATCCATTCTCATATCGAGAGGTGCGGGCTTGGAGTAGCTAAACCCCCTATTTGGGTCATCTATCTGCGGTGATGAGACACCCAAATCTAGCAATATGCCATCAACCTTATCTATACCCATTTGGTCGAGATTATACACAAGGTTTTTGTAATCGTCGTGTAGGAATATCACTTTATCCAGCTTATCCCCAAGCACCTTTTTGGCATTTTCTATAGCCATTGTATCAAGGTCGTTACATATAAGCTTGCCACTCGTTAGCCTTTCTAGTATCCCTCTGGAGTGTCCTGCTCCGCCAAGAGTACCATCAACGTATATACCTTCGGGATTGATATTCAAGCCCTCGATACACTCGTTATACATTACCGAAATATGCTTGAATTCCATATTAGATTCCGTAGTCCTTTAGAGCAAGAAGCATTTCGTTAAAGTCCTTGGACTCGCTGTAACCTAACTCGGCATATCTTTCTTCCGCCCAAATTTCCACGTGGTCGAATGCCCCTGCTACTACTATGTTTTTGGTAACCGACGCATAAGCCTTTGCTTTAGCGGGAAGAACAAATCTACCTTGAGCATCTTCTTCGGGCTCTATAACGCTGGTCATAATTTTGGTTATAGCCTTTCTTGCTTCGATATCGCTAAAAGGAACGTTTTCGAACTTAGCGGTAAGAGCATTGAACCTTGCGCTATCCATTACCCAAAGGCAACCGTTAGCACCGTTAAGGATATAATAACCATCTTGGAGCATAGTGCGATACTTCGCAGGCAAACGCATACGATTTTTTCCATCGAGCATCAAGTTATATTCGCCATAGAATGAAGCCATCGCTAAAATCCTCTCCTTATGTCCTACCAATATTATACAACCATTTTTAACCACTCGCAACCACTTTTTAAAAATTTAGGGGTGCTTTTAGGGAAAAATAGGGAAACTGCACCCTAAAATCGAAGATTTAGGGAAAAAGAACAAAAGGTTTTAGAACAAATGTTTGCAAGCTTGTTCGCAAAAAAAACAAGTAAATAAAAAAAGCTCCGTTGGGAGCCTTTGAGCAAGCAGTCGGGGAATTGTTATTTGTGCAGTAGGTCCCCAAAACCGTATTGTCTAGAGTTTATCTCACCTCTCACTCTTGTTAGAGCACTATTAGACCTCGATTTTTGGATGCTAGACGCGTCACCCCCCCCGACAATAGGTCGCTCAAAACCCTATTGTCAAGTTTATGTTATATCCTTGCTTTTGTTAGAGCACTATTAGACCTCGATTTTTGGATGCTAGACGCGCCCCCCCGACAATAGGTCGCTCAAAACCCTATTGTCAAGTTTATGTTATATCTTTGCCTATGTTAGTGCACTATTAGACCTCGATTTTTGGATGCTAGACGCGACAAAAGTAAAACCCCTAAGGGTTGCTGTACTAGAGGTACTGCGCCCTATGGGGTTTTGGTTTTAACAAAGTATAGCGCCAAAACCGTATTGTCTAGTTTATCTCACCTCTCACTCTTGTTAGAGCACTATTAGACCTCGATTTTTGGATGCAGTACGCGACAAAAATCCCCCGGCAAGAGGAGTTTACTAGAGGTAAATGACTTGCAGTCGGGGGATTTTTAACAAAGTAATGCGCCAAAAAGCGAGGTCTAATCGATTTGAATTTCTTGAAGAACATTATTAAGCTTATCACACGAAGTTAGGTAGTAGTTTATTCCTTGCTTTTCGTGTATGAGTTGTGTCCTACTAGAATTACCGTGTAAATGACCGTAGACTACGGAATGTACTCCGTATTCTTTGAATAAATCGGTATAATGAGAACTCAAATATCTTGAATTGAAGGGGGGAAAATGGGTCATCGCTATGATGATATCACCCTCTTCTTGGAGTGCTTTTGCTTCCTTCAAGCTCATTTCCAAACGTAGCTTTTCGCGTTCGTAGAGCTTTATATCCTGCTCATCGGTTTCAACGCCAAGCTCCGGCACACTCCACGCCCTACTACCGCATATTATTACGCTCTCAAACTTTATGGCATTGTTTTGAATTGCGTATACACCTTCGGGGAGTATCTCTTTTACCTTCTTATAGCTACTCCACCAATAGTCGTGGTTGCCCCTGATGAGTACCTTTTTACCTTTGAGCGCCCCTATTAAACCTAAATCACGTTTAGCATCTTCTAGCTTCATAGCCCAAGATATGTCGCCTGCTATAAGTACGATATCGTCGTCGCTAACTTTTTCCTTCCAATTTCGAACGATATCTTCCCAATGGTTATCCCAAACAGAGCCAAATATATTCATTGGCTTTAAATCATCAAATGATAAATGTGGGTCGCTTATTGCGAAAACTTTCATTGGGAACTCCTATTATTTAAGTGCGGAACGCGGAACGAAGAACGCGGAACGACCTCGTTACACTTTGTTCCACTCGCAAGGTTTTTGTTGAGTGCGGAGTGCGGTTTTATTATTATATAATAAATTACTCGTCGTCCTCGGTTTCGGGGTTGGCTTTTTGCTCGTTGGCAATAGTCAAAATATGCTCGATGCGGTCTAACACCTCTTGCTTACCCGACTTGTTT
Organism: Clostridia bacterium; assembly: GCA_017403145.1. Classification (GTDB taxonomy): domain Bacteria; phylum Bacillota; class Clostridia; order Christensenellales; family DTU072; genus Stercoripulliclostridium_A. The sequence continues at coordinate 63,362 of JAFQOO010000005.1, read as the reverse complement.
AGCGCAGAAGTCAATAGTACGTTATCGAAACCTACCTTTAGGGCGTTGGCTATCTCTCTTTTGCGCTTTAGTCCCGCGCTTCTGCTGAGCTTGTCGCCCTTGGTGGCAATTATCGTGAACGGTATATTATAGTGGTACAAATAGTTTAACATTTGTACGTCGTCGGCATTGGGCTCGCGCCTAACGTCAAGAAGTACGAAAACGTTCTTTAGTCCCGTACTCTCTCTTAGGTAGGATTCGATTATCATTCCCCATTTTGCCTTTTCGTTATCGTTTACCTTTGCAAAACCATATCCCGGTAAATCAACGAACATAAATTCGCCCTTATTTACCTTGAAATAGTTTATGAGCCTTGTTCTACCGGGCTCTTTACTCGTCTTCGCCAGCCTTCCGTGATTGCACATAAAGTTGATAAAACTAGATTTGCCTACGTTGGAACGTCCAACAACTGCAATCTCTACCGTTTCTCCCTTTATTATTTGCTCCACGGTGCCTGCGCTTGTAACAAATTCGGCTCCTTTTATTTCCATATTAACACCTTTTTAGAACTTCTCTATTCCTTCGTTTTCGCTCCAAATTATCGCGCTCTTTAACACTTCGTCTACGTTCTTGACGAATACGAACTCGATTTTTTCTTTTACGATATCGGGTAGCTCCTTGTAGTCCTTGCGGTTGTCTTCGGGTAAAAATACCTTGACTACTCCCTCACGAAGGGCTGCGAGCGTCTTTTCCTTTAGTCCACCTATCGCTAGCACCTTGCCACGAAGTGATAGCTCACCCGTCATCGCTACGTTACCATATACCTTGTTGCCTGTGAGGGCAGAGCATATTGCGGTACATAGAGTTATGCCGGCGCTAGGTCCGTCTTTTGGTACTGCACCTTCCGGCATATGAATATGGATATCGTTTTTCTCGAAAAAGTCGGGCATAATGCCATATTCTTTACAATGTATGCGTAAATACGAAAATGCTATCTTTGCGCTTTCCTTTATAACGTCGCCAAGGTTGCCGGTAAGTACAAGATTGCCCTTGCCTTTGGAATATCCAACCTCGACATCCATCGTGTCTCCACCAACAGCACTCCAAGCAAGTCCGGTAACTATACCAACTTCATCTTCTCTTGCGCCCTTTGAAGGAGCTACTATAGGCTCGCCTAAGAAGTCCTTTATATTATCCTTATTTATTTTTACTTTGCGTGCGCGCGGTTTCTCAACAAAAATACGCGCAACCTTTCTTACAACTTTGTTGATTTGCTTTTCGAGTCCTCTTACGCCCGCTTCGCGAGTATAGTAGTCGATTATCTCTTGAACCGCATCCTTTGATATCGATAGCCAATTAGGGTCTACTCCGTTTTGCTCGATTGCACGAGGAATTATATAACGAAGAGCTATTTCCATCTTCTCGGGAGTGGTATATCCCGTCATTTCTATAACCTCCATACGGTCAAGAAGGGGGCGGGATATGGTATCGAGAGTGTTAGCGGTGGTTATAAACAATACTTTGCTTAAATCGAAGGGAACTTCTAGGAAATGGTCGCGGAAATTGACGTTTTGCGCGGGGTCCAATACCTCTAGAAGAGCACTCGCAGGGTCGCCCTTATAGTCCGATGCCATTTTGTCGATTTCGTCCATCAAGAATATGGGGTTCATACTGCCGGCCGATTGAATAGAGGTTATTATTCTACCCGGCATTGCACCAACGTAGGTCTTACGATGTCCACGAATTTCGGCTTCGTCGCGTACTCCACCAAAGCTTAGACGAACGTATTTCTTGTTCATTGCGCGTGCAATAGATTTCGCTATAGAGGTCTTACCTATTCCGGGAGGTCCAACTAGACATATGATGGGACTTCTTCCCTCTTTGGATAGCTTTCTAACAGCTAGCGCTTCTATTAGGCGTTCCTTAACCTCCTTTATGCCATAGTGGTCTTCGTCTAACACCTTTTGAGCAGTCTTGAGGTCGTCGTTGTCTTCGGTATATACTCCCCAGGGTAGTTCGATAATGGTATCAAGATAGTTCTTGATTAGCGCCATATCGGGGCTGGCAGGCGCAGTTCTCTTTAGCCTTCTAACCTCTCTGCGGAACTTTTCTTTATTAGCTTCGGTGGTGTTCAAAGCATCGATTTTTGCTAGATATGCACCCTCTTCATCTTCGTCGCCAAGCTCGTCGGAAAGAGCCCTTATTTGCTCGCGGATATAATATTCGCGTTGGCTTTGGTCCATAGAGTCCCTAACCTTTTGGCTAACTTGAACGTCAAGTCCCATTGCGTATACTTCCATATCAAGAGCCTTGCAAAACTCTTTTAAACGAGTTTCGGTATCCAAAGTCGTAAAGAAAAGATACTTATCAGCGGTTTTGAGCCAAATTACGATAGCATCAATATCGGTATCTATGCTATCGTACTCTAGCCTTATCGCTTGTCCGTTTATACCCTTAAGAATGGTGGAAAGATTTCTAAACAATTCTTGTGCACGCTCAAAATAGGTACGCAAAGTGTATTCGTCGCCATTGTTGTAGAAAGGACAGCTCGCAATAGAAGCAATGCTTACTATTCCGTCGCTTTCTATTTCGTGTACGTATATACGACGGGTGCCCGTCTTATACATCAAAATTGCGCCCTCGTTATCTTCAGGGACGTATATGAATTGTTCAACTTCGGTTATGATACCTACGTCCCCGTCCTTAGCCTTTCCGCCAATCGGAACGGGTACAAGGATTATCTTTTCACCCTCTGCTACCGCGCGTTGTATCGCTATTATATCATTTTCTTCGGTAACACGTAGCTTGCCACATTCGTATGGGAAAACTACTTCTTCGGTTGCTATTATTACTAGTTTTGCGTTCTTCATATGTTTCTCTCTAAACAATTTTATCACCTCGCGGGTGATAAAATCAACGTAAAATATTGGTATTAGATTGCTATATCGGTGCGTATCACTTGTGGGGATGCGCCATTCTCGATGCAATCTTTAGTGATGATTATCTTGGTTATACTCTTGTCGCCGGGCACTTCGTACATAACGCCTAGTATTGCGTTTTCTACTATGGTGCGTAGTCCGCGCGCTCCCGTCTTGAGCTTGATTGCCTTGTTGGCTATCGCCCTTAGCGCTTCTTCATCGAACTCCAGCTCTACTCCATCCATATCGAGAAGCTTTTTATATTGCTTGGTCAATGCGTTCTTAGGCTCCTCTAGAATGTTCATAAGTGCCTTTTCGTCAAGCGGGTCAAGCACCGCTACAACGGGTATCCTGCCCACAAATTCGGGAATTAAACCAAATTTGATTAGGTCGTCGGGGCGAAGGTCGCGCATAATTTCGGAGTACTCCTCGCTTCCCTTCTTTAGGCTAGCATTAAAACCTATAGACGAGAGGTCGCTACGTTTGTTTACAATCTTGTCGAGCCCAACAAATGCCCCACCGCATATAAATAGAATATCGGTGGTATCAATTTGTATCATCTCTTGTTGGGGATGCTTTCTGCCACCTTGCGGAGGTACGCTTGCTACCGTGCTCTCTAGTATCTTTAGAAGGGCTTGTTGTACACCCTCGCCCGATACGTCGCGAGTGATAGATACGTTCTCGCTCTTGCGACATATTTTATCGATTTCGTCAATATAAATTATGCCCTTTTCGGCGCGCTTGACGTCTCCGTTAGAGGCTTGGATAAGCTTCAAAAGTATGTTCTCGACGTCTTCACCAACGTATCCCGCCTCGGTCAAGGTGGTAGCATCAGCTATTGCAAAGGGTACGTTAAGTATGCCGGCAAGCGTTCTTGCAAGCAAAGTCTTACCGCTTCCCGTAGGTCCCAGCATCAATATGTTGCTCTTTTCCAGCTTAACGTCGGCGTATTTGCCACTCTCCCCTGCCATTATGCGTTTATAATGGTTATAAACCGCAACGGATAGTACTTTCTTGGCTTCGTCTTGTCCAACAATATAGTCGTCAAGACGAGCCTTGATTTCCTTTGGAGCAAGTAGGTTTATCTCGCTACCGCGCACAATATTGCTCTCTTTTTTAAAGAGCATAAGTACCTTTTCGGCACATTCGCGACATATGGCGGAACCATCTTGACCGGGATATACCAAGTCAACCTCGTCCTCGCCACGTCCGCAGAAAGAGCATATTAGTGGTTCGTCTATAAATTCCATTTGCTACCTTTTATTATTTTCTAGTATAGAAAACTTCGTCAACAAGACCGTATGCCTTTGCTTCTTCAGCTGACATATAGTTATCACGGTCGGTGTCGCGTTCGATAACCTCTACGGGCTTACCGGTTGCTTCGGCAAGGAACTTGTTGAGCTTTTCCTTGGTCTTCAAAATGTGGTCGGCTACGATTTTGATATCGCTTGCTTGACCTTGTGCTCCACCAAGAGGTTGGTGAATCATTACTTCGCTGTTGGGTAAACAAATTCTCTTACCTTTGGTGCCCGCAGATAAAAGGAATGCACCCATACTTGCAGCCATACCTACACAGATGGTTGATACGTCGCACTTGATATAGTTCATAGTATCAAAAATTGCCATACCGGCAGTTACGCTACCGCCGGGAGAGTTGATATATAAACAAATATCTTTTTCGGGGTCCTTGGTTTCAAGGTATAAGAGCTGACCAACGACTAGATTTGCAGTTGCATCGTCAATTACTCCGGTAAGGAAAATAATTCTGTCTTCAAGTAGTCTAGAATACAAATCATAAGCGGTTGAACCACGGTTGGTTTGCTCGATAACTGTGGGAATAGGAACATAATTGTTACGGATTTCGTTCGTCATTTTTATATTCTCCTTTTTTATTGTACCCAAAACGGGTTCGGTTTAGACCTTTGGCAAGCTTTTTTGCCAAAGGTCTAACTAAAAACTTTGTTGATTGCACCTTTAAAAAATATCGGTGCTAAGAAATTGAATGATTATTCGGCGTCAGTTGCCTTGTCGGTTGCCTTTTTGGTAGATTTCTTTTCTTCCAAAACGTTGTTTGCGCGTAGGAATGCAATGAGTTTTTCGTCCATTAGACGAGTCATCATATAGTTGTAGGTGCGTTCGTCGGCGTTCTTAGCAAATTCTTCTTCGGTCATACCTTGAGATTCTGCCATCTTCTTGATTTCTGCATCAAAGTCTTCCTTGGTGGGAACAAGATTTTCCTTCTTAACGATAGCTTCGATTACCATACCGATTTTGAGTTCCTTGATAGCTGCGTCCTTGCGGTCTTGACGGATAGCTTCTTCGGTGGTTTGCGCATAGGTTAGATAATCTTCGAACTTTAGTCCGTATTGTGCCATATTTTGCTTCATATTAGCAACAAAGCGGTCAAGTTCTTCTTCTATCATACAATCGGGAATATCAATGTTGGTTGCATCAACGATAGAGGTAAGAATTGCTTCGTTTTCTTCGTTGATAGCATTTTCGTCAGCCTTCTTTTGAAGTCTTGCCTTAACGTCTGCCTTGTACTCGCTGAGCTTGTCAAATCCCAAATCCTTTGCAAATTCGTCGTCGAGTGCAACTTCTTGCTTAGTCTTGATTTCTTTAACGGTGCAGGTGAATACTGCTTCTTTGCCTGCTAGGTCAGCTGCGTGATATTCTGCAGGGAAAGTTACGTTAATATCACATTGTACGCCGATTTCCTTGCCGATAAGTTGCTCTTCAAAGCCGGGGATAAATTGCTTGGAACCAATGGTCAATGCTTGGTTTTCTGCAGTACCGCCTTCGAACTTAACGCCGTCAACTGCGCCACTATAATCAAGGGTAATCATATCGCCGTCTTGAACTGCTCTATCGGTAACGGTAACGATAGGTCTGCGTGCTTCGAGCTCACGATTGATTTCTGCATCGATTTCTGCCTTCTTAACCTTGTTAACTACCTTTTTGAAGGTAAGTCCGGTATAGGGAGCTACTTCGAATTCGGGATAGTTGGCTACGCGAATGGTGAACTTTAGACCATCTTCGTCAACTACGTTGATATCTACGTCGGGACGTGAAACGGGGTCGAGCTTTTCTTTTTGAAGAACTTCACCGTATGCCTTTTGCATAGCGATATCCATTGCATCTTCGAAGAAAACTTCGATACCATATCTCTTTACTAATACGTTGAAGGGTACCTTGCCCTTTCTGAAGCCTTCAAGAGTGTAACGGAACTTGTTCTTGTTGTAAGCTTCTTGAATGTAGCCTTTCCATTCTTCTTTTTCGATGGAAATAGAAATTTCTACAGTTGATTTTTCGAGTTTTTGGATTGAATACTCCATAATTTATATACCTCCGAATTATTCTTGCGTTAATGCGCCCACTCGTGCGCCCGTATATAATAACAAATATAAAAACTAATTGCAACTGTTTTAAGTAATTCTTAAAAATCGGTTGCAAGCCTATCCCTAAACGGTTATAATTAGGCTATGCCAAACGATTTGATTACCCTAAAAGCCCTTGCAAGCGAAATGCACGAACTTTTAACGCAAGGCAAGATAGATAAAATCGGTATGCCCTCGCCCGACGAGGTACTTCTCGTTGTACGCGCTAGAGGGGTTAACCGCGCGTTGTACCTTAGTGCTAGGAGCGACGCTCCCCGCGTTCACTTTACCTCGGTACGTTTTCCAAGCACTCCTACCCCTCCCAACTTTTGTATGCTCCTACGCAAGCATATTTTGGGTGGAACGATAGAAAGAGTTACCACTCTAAACGAGGATAGGCTTTTCGAGTTTACCATTGTTGCTAGGAACGAGCTTAACGATGCCACCACTTTTAGATTGATTATTGAAATTATGGGCGGTGCTTCCAATATCATTTTACTCAAAGAGGACTACACGATAATCGATGCTGTAAAACGTGTTATGAACCTTGAGTCAAGAGTGGTTTTCCCCGGCGCCGAATACACCTATCCAAAAAAGAGCAAGGCACTACTTAGCGAAACCGACAAGGTCGAAGAGGCACTTTGTAACGATGACGCTAAAGAGGTTTATAGCAAGGTAAACGGACTATCGAAAGAAAGTGCGCTAGAACTGATAGAACTATCAAAACTCGAAGGAATATCGAGTGCTTGCACAAGACTTGATAACTTATACTCTCACCCCGAATTTCGCCCCGTCGCACAATATGACGAAAGGGGTAAATGTATAGGCTTTTTCGCATACCCTTATTACTCCAGAAAGGCTCTAGGAAGCTATGAAGAAAAGGATACTTTGTCTAGTGCAATAGACGCTTTTTATCTTGAAACGGGAGAGCAAACCAAGAAGACTCGCGACACCCTAAAACTAAACCAAAAACTAAAGGCACTTATCGCCAAAACCGAAAGGCGAATAAAGGATAACGAACGCACGCTTGAAAGCAGTGGCGACAAGGAACGATACCTTCAACTCGGCGAGATACTAAAATGCAATTTATACCGCGTTGAGCGAGGTATGAGTATTATAAAATGCGACGATTTTTATAATACCGGAGTGGTAGAAATTGCCCTAGAACCCACGATTTCGCCCCAAAAGAACGTGGAAAAGTACTTCAAGAAGTATAACAAAGCTAAAGGTGCGGAAGCCTATGCCAAAGAGGAATTAAAGCGACTTTTGGAGCAACGCGAATACCTAAAAAGCATTAAAGTTGCGGTACAAAACTCTTCCTCCCCCGCCGAGTATGCCGAGATAAATCTAGAGCTAGATTCCCTAAAAAAATCACCCTCTCAAAGCCCCAACGAGCACCATAAAAAGAACCCTAAAAAGCCCAAGAAAACTCCCCCGCTATCCTTTGAATTACAAGGCTTTAGGGTGTACGTTGGTAAGAACAATATTCAAAACGACGAAGTTACTTTTAGCCTTGGTGAATCGAGTGATATTTGGCTCCACGTAAAGACCTATCACGGTGCCCACGGCATTATAAAATGCAAGGGTAAACCCGTACCGGAAAAGGTGCTTGAGCGCGTTGCGGAAGTGGTCGCCTACTACTCCGAAGCCAGAGAAAACAGCAAGGTTGAGGTAGATTTTACCGAGCGTAAACACGTTAAAAAACTTGGTAAAATCGGGCTTGTTAATTACGTAAATTACAAGACGATTGTTGTTAAACCCACCGATTGGCGCGACTAGTTTTAGGAGGCAATATGACCAAAACTTTGGAAGAAAGAATTCTGGCTATAGAAAACTCCCATTCGCTCACCGATTTGGATAGCGACGTTTTGCCGACCTCTCACCAAGAGGACTACTATTTTGTTTCCTATTCCCACAAAGATTATAAGGCGGTGCTTACCGATATCCTAAAGCTAGAAGCCGAAGGACTAAATTTTTGGTACGATACCGATATTCACGTGGGGGAAAATTGGGAATATATTGCAAAAACCTATATATCCAAATTCCAATGCAAGGGAGTTATCTTTTACCTTAGCGAAAACTCTATTCTTTCCACCGCTTGCAATAAAGAAATCGAATACGTGAGAAAGAAAGGACTAAACTATTTTTCGATAAATCTTCCCCTTCTCGACGGTAATATTTCTTGCGGTCAAAGTATGCTACAAGATTTGATTGCTAGCGGTAAAGCCAAAGAGTCCAATATCGACCAAGATAAAGCTAGATATTTGTTTAGCGACTGCTTTAACCAAGACGTTATATATCTACCCTTTAACGCACCCACGCAAGCCAAACTAAATAGCATCAAAAAGACGCTAAAAGGAAGAAATCTTTATGAATTTAGGTTCAAGCTTGAAACGGTAAACCATAAAGCAGATACCCCCGTTGCCACCCTTTACGCCTGCAAGGATAACGCTATTACCGAAGCAAAAATTCCCGCATACGTTAGTCGTAGTAGCATAGCAAATATGGAAGATTTGTTACAATACGAGGAAAAAACGGGTAAATTTTTCGAGGAATTACCTTTAACTCACGTTGAAGATACCGCAGTGTTTGCCAACTTCCACGCCCTCGAATCGGTTGACCTACCCACAACTTTAACCTCGCTTGGTTCCGATGCTTTTAGAAACTGCTATTCTCTGGAAAAGATTAACCTTTTTGCACTAACGGAGCTGTTTTCTATACACGCTCGCGCTTTTGCAGGTTGCACCTCTTTGAACGTTACAGCCATTCCCGATACCGTATTTTATTTGGGCGACGGAGCTTTTGAAAACTGCACAAGTTTGACTAGCTTTACTCCCTCGAAAGGGTTACGACACCTAGGAAACGGAGCTTTTGAAAACTGTGTAAACCTTTCCTCCATTACCCTACCTAACAATCTTTCGAATATTGGGGACTCGGCTTTTAGCAGGTGCGAGAGCCTAACGGAAATTTGTATCCCACCAAGCGTTCTCGATATTGGTTCAAATGCTTTCTATGGATGTAAAAATCTTAGAACCTTTACTATGGCTGACTCAATGACTGAGTTCGGTTACCGAATTTTGAATAATTGTGAAAAGTTAACAAACGTTAAACTTTCCAAATACGCCGAGAACATTCCCTCTTATGCCTTTGCCGGCGACGTTAGTTTAGCTAGCTTTAACATTCCCCAATCGGTCGAATATATTCTAGACAATGCCTTCAAAGACTGCGTAAAACTTGAAAGCATAACCATTCCAAACTCGGTTAAAGAAATATTTAGTAACGCGTTTAATGGTTGCGCGGGCTTAACAAATGTGTTTATCCCCAAAGGGTTAACTTCTTTACGCGCCCCTTTTTCCAACTGTGAAAATCTTACCGAAATCGCAGTCGACAAGGATAACGAGGTTTACTATAGCCTTGACGGTAACGTATACTCTCGCGATAAGGAGCTTATACAATATGCTGTTGGCAAGCAAGACGCCACTTTTATAATACCCGATAACGTTGTCGAAATTGGAATTAGTGCCTTTGACGGTGCTAAAAACCTTAAATCTATTACCATTCCAAGCTCTGTTAAAAAGGTTGGCTTGTGGGCTTTTAGCGGTTGCTCTTCGCTAGAAACAATCATAAACCACTCCGGCGTCGTGCTTGATAGGGACAAGTTAGAAATAAGCGATAAGATAAATATTATTTAAATATTCCGCCCTCCCCTAACACCATACTTTGGAATTTGGCATATTTCTTGTTGCCAACCTCGATTGCCTCGTCTATTAGCATACTGAGAAAATCGGTATAGGATATATTAGCAAACAAATAGTGAGCTAGTGAGCCGGGAATAGAGTTTATTTCGTTTAGATATAGGCGGTTTTTATAAATAAAATCAAATCGAACGACACCTTTTAGGTGTAATCTTTCATAAACCTTACAAGAAGTACTACGGATTTCGCGCGCAAGTTCCTCATTTATTTTTGCAGGAAATTCTCTTTTACATAAACAAGCGGTCTTGGTATAGTCCATATACTTGTCCTCAAAGCTCAAAAAGTCGCCCGCGTTCAAGGGTTTTTCTACTTCGGAAACGTGCACTGTTTCCCCACTCCTAACAACCGCACAATTATATTCCACAAAATCTTCCATTCCTTTTTCCACAAGTACCGCACTATCGTATTGGAGTGCAAGCGCTATTTTTTCAATGAGCTCGTCGCGATTATGCGCCATTCCCACACCAATACTGCTACCTTGCGCGTTGGGTTTGCAAAACACGGGATAGTCAAGCGATTTTTCTATCCTTTCCAAGCTCTCTAACTCGCTGTTTTCCACCTTAACTCCCTTTATAACCCCAATCTTCATATCCTTCAAGGCAAGCTTGAGTTGATATTTATCCATAGTGAGCGCGCTTGCACTAACGTCCGAGGAAGTATAAGGTACGCCCGATATCTCTAAAAATCCTTGTAGCTCTCCACTTTCTCCCACCCCTCCGTGAGTGAGCAATAAGGCACAATCTATACTATCAATCAGCTTCCATTTTCCGCGCTTTAGATAACGTAGTTCGTTACCAATGAGCGCTACTTTTTTGTGGTTTTTAGGCTCAAAATCTACAAAAGTGCGTAAATCTAGCATACTTTCGCTACTATACCACACTCCATCGCGTACGTATACGGGATATACCTTGTACCCAACGTAGGGGCTTGCATTTAGCGCCTCTACCGCGGTTATTATAGATATATCGTGCTCGGTTGACTCCCCTCCAAATATGGCTATAACTTTCTTCATATCTCTCCTATGGAATATCGTTTTGGATATAAAATATATCCCCTTGCTTCAATATATTCTTGAAGCTATCCTTCGCGTGCATAATTGTGGAAAATTTAAATATTTCCCCCTTGAAACCAGCCTCTTTAAGCCCTTTAAGTAGATGCTTGGTGTTCTCGCCAGAAAGCATAACAACCTCGGCGACTTTACCAATCGCCCTACCGATTTCTTGGTTTATCTTCCCCTTTTGCCTACCACATTCGACAATTCCTTGTGCATATATCACCTTTCGCCCACCATAACTAGCAATAAGATTTAGCGCTTCCTTTACTCCTACCAAATTTCCGTTATAACTATCGTCTAGTATGGTTATGCCACCGCTAACGATAACTTGCAGTCTGTGCTCCGTGGCTTTTAGGTTACCTACCGCCTTGACTATACTTTCTATATCGATGCCAAGTTCTAATGCAAGCGCTACGGTTAGAGCAACGTTGAGTGCATTGTGCCGACCAAGTAACGAGGTTTTTAGAGCAACCACTTTATCCCCATAGCGCAAATCAAAAGTACTACCTAATACCGTAGTTTTAAGGTTAAAAATGTTGATATCCCCATTTTTTAACCCTACTACCACGCTTTTACCCTTGAATTCCTTGCTCATTTCTAGGGTGTGTTCGTTATCTCCGTTAAAAACCACCGTGCCATTTTCTCCAATATAGTCCGCAAGCTCTTGCTTTGCCCTTTTTATTCTTTCCACGCTCCTAAACGTATCTAGGTGCATAGCGCATACCCCCGTTACAATGCCATAGGTTGGAGTAACCAGCTCGCATATTTTACGCACGTCGCCCATTCTTCGCGCACCCGCTTCGGCAATGAATACAATGGGCTTTTCGCCTTCGGAAAAGCCAGCGGGTGATAGATTGCTTACCGTTTTAGCAATGCCCAGCGGTGTATTATAGTTACGCTCTGTGGCAATAACACGATATTTTTCGCTAAGTAATGCAGTCAAAATATTTTTACAAGTTGTTTTACCATAGCTTCCCGTGATTACAATTTTAATCAGGTTTTTGTTCCGCACCCGTTTAGTTAGGCGATATGCGTAATTATAATTACGTTTTCTTTCAAAGGGCGAAATACATCCGTTCACTACAAATAAAATGATTTCGCTTAGTAGCACAACGGATACAAGTGCAATAATACGGTAAATACCATTTAACACCCACGAAAAAGTGATATTTAGCGCAATGATTATAAGCCAATAAGGAAGGGTTACTCTCAATGCACGAGCAGTGAATTTAAATCGGGTGCGCTTAGAGAAATATCCCCCTAAGATTAGTGCTGAAAACACTATAGATAGTGTAGAAAATCCAATATATCCGACTACCAAAAGGTACTCCATAGTTAGAGCCACCGCGCCTAGTAGAATGGATATTAGGATATTAAAAAGTATCGGTTTTGCCTTGAAAACAGCATAATAGTCGTAACTTTGCAATCTATACAAAGAGTATAGGGAACGAGAACACACCAACAAACTACTAGCAATTATAAATAGAAACTCAATCATCTTCACTAATATATGCGCGAATTAGCGAAAGAGTTTCTCCACGCTTTTCTAGGTAACAAAAATGTCCGCAATCTTTAAATATTTTGAGGGTTGCTTGGGGTAGTTTTTTACGATATCTACGCGCCATATATAGTGGCGTAGATTTATCCCTTGCACCCCAAATAAGCAATACTTTAAAGGTGATATTGGGTAAATCGGCATCGGTAAAATCGTTTACAACGTTTATAAAAGTCGCCTTTTGATTGGGTTGTAGCTCTCTATAATCGCTAGAACCTTTTAGTCCATTTTTGCCTAGCTTTTTGAGAAATTTATGCAAATACACTCTAAAATAGTATCTTATACCCCGTCTAGGCTTTAAACCTGCACTATCGATAAGCACCAATCCTTTAGCTAAATGTGGATATTTAGCTAATAACCTTACCCCCACTCTACCGCCAAATGAATGACAAACAAAATAGGCATCGATTATATTTTCTTTATTCAAAATATCAACGACTTCACTAACGTAATCGTCAAGTGTTAGCGGTACAATAGGCTCAATATTAAAGCCAAAATCCACTAAAAGCACCCTACTTTCTCCGGCAATCCCATTTGCTAGACCACGGAAAGAATGTATATTCCCCATAAAACCGTGCAAAAAAACTACTACTCTATTACCTTTACCAAATATTTGATACTTTAACATAAGGCAATATATGATAAAAGGATAAAAACGGTGAAATAATTTTAATATCCTAATTTGTTCTAAAGTATATAAGGCTTTGTTTGTTGGATGAGATACGACGAAAAGGTGTAACCGACTGAAGGGAGTTTACTAGGGGTAAATGACCGAGAATGGTTGCGCCTTTTCTATGTATGTCGCCAATTTGTTCTAAAGTATATAAGGCTTTGTTTTTTGGATGAGATACGACGAAAAGGTGTAACCGACTGACGGGAGTTTACTAGAGGTAAATGACCGAAGAAGGTTGCGCTTTTTCTATGTATGTCGCCAAAAGGCAAAGCCTAAACAGTTTAAAAATAGTACCAATATATCCGCGCACCTATCCCCCAACCATAATAATGCTTTCTAGTTCCGCTATATTGAAATCCTACGCTCTCATAAAGCGCAATGGCGGGCAAATTGGTTTCGTTTACTTCTAGAGTTATGGCATTTATGCCATTGGAACGGGCGGAGTCTAGCATTTTATTAACTATGGCGCGGGCTATTCCCTTGCCACGATGCGAGGCGGTAACTGCAATATTCATAATATGCCCTTCGTCCAAAATATGGGCATATCCACCATATCCTATAACCTTTCCGTCATCGTCCCTAACTACAAAATAAAACTTGTTCTTGTCGGCATACTCCATACAAAAACTTTCGTACGACCACGGTCTTGTAAAACACTCTTTTTCTATTTCGGCTATTCCGTGCAAGTCATCAAGGGTGTATTTTTCCACTTTTATTGCAGGTTCCATTATGCCTCCGCAGATGATTTCTTCATATAATATGGCTTCGCTATATCACTAAATTGACCGCTTGTTACCTTTTTTATGAAACATTTGTATAAATTGTCGGGGTCGGGGCTCGTAAAATATACCCTATTGCCCTCGTAAGGCTGGGTTTCAACAACGTTGACCGCCTTATATTCCATATTTTCGCCCTCTTTATATAGCGCATAATAGTTGTCGTGCTTGCAGTCGATTAGCCCAAGCGCACTTTCGTGGTTTATAAGTAGACACTCAAGCTCGGTAAGCTCTACTAGCTTAGCACCACTAGCATACGCCATAGCATTGGCGGTTGATACCCCTATCCTTATGCCCGTAAACGAGCCGGGACCCACCACTACGCCAACGTATTCAAGCTCGCTTGCTTCCATATCCGTTTTGGAAAGTAGGTTATCAAGCGCAACCAATATCTCCCCGGTATGTCTGCGAGCACCCGCCACTCCTACGTGGTAGTTGACTACATCTCCGTTTATCGCAACAAGCACTAGCTCGCTCGCTGTTGAATCTATTATGCAAGCTTTCATAAGCCCAATATCTCCCATTGTCTTGTGGTTTCGCCAAGCACTTCAACGTTTAGAGTGATTACTTTTTCGGGCAAAACCTCCATTTTATTCCATTCTATTACCGTTACCGAGTCGCTACGATATAGCTCCTCGATGCCAAGCTCGTATATCTCGTCCTCGTCTTCTATGCGATACATATCGATATGATACAAGGTTAAAGAAGTACCCTCATACTCCTTTATGATTGTAAAAGTGGGGCTAACTACCGTCTTTTTTACGCCAAGAGCCTTTGCAAATCCCTTTGTAAAAGTGGTTTTGCCCGCACCTAACGTACCATTAAGCAGTAGCACTTCGCCACCCTTAATCTCGCTAGCTATCTTGCGCGCTAACTCCTCGGTTTCTTGTACAGTATGGGTAATTACTATCATAAGTGAAGAATTTTAGAAAGTCGTTTGTATAATAAGAAGGTTATTACCGAGCAAACTACCGTCTTGATAAGGTTGAATGCCAGTCCGTACATAAATGCAAATTGTACCCTAACTTCCATAAGTGCGGGAGAATAGAGCTTTGCATACATTGGTACCATAATGAAATAGTTGGATAGCGAACTTATTATCGCATTGGATAGTACGCCAACCACTAGTCCTA
This sequence comes from Clostridia bacterium, assembly GCA_017403145.1. GTDB lineage: Bacteria > Bacillota > Clostridia > Christensenellales > DTU072 > Stercoripulliclostridium_A. Next base: position 48,142 of record JAFQOO010000005.1, on the reverse strand, counting down.
TCAAAGCACCCTTTATGTTCTTGTGATACTTGTAAATCAAGGTTGCAGGCAAGGTAAAACTTATGCTCACAACAAATGCCGATAACTCGCCGACAAATGCGGTCGTTGAGGTCGATAGCTTAACCGCGCACCTTATAAAAGCAATAATTACGCTGGCAACGGGACCAAGTGCAAATCCACCAATAAGCGCCGGAATGTCGGAAAAATCCATATCCAAAACGTTAAAGGGCGGTATGGAAAATATAGGGAAGCGTGCAAAAAAGTATAGCACCGTAGCAACTGCCGATAGCACCGCAACTTTGGTTATATATGCAGTTGCCAGCCTCTTTATATTCTTCTTGGGTTTACTATTTTTATCGCTTTCTTCTTCGTTGACCACTTCTGCATTTTCGCTATTTTGGGTATCCAAAACGGGAGCTTCGTTTACCTCTGGCTCCTCTTTTGCTTTTATCTCTAGTTTCTCATCAACAAGCGAAGAATTGGTCGTTGAAACAAAATCTTTGTTTTCCATCACCCGATTATTCCTCGTCTTCTACCGTAACTTTGCTATCTTTCCAAAGCTTTTCCAAGCAGAAGAAATCACGAGTATCAGCGTTAAATACGTGTACTAGAACGTTATCATAGTCTAGTACCGCCCAACGTCCGTCGCGTAAGCCTTCCTTACGAGATACTATTATTTCTTCCTTTTCCAGCACCTCTTCTACCTCGTCGCAAAGTGCTCTAACGTGCGAGCTGTTGCGGGCGGTGGATATAACGAAATAATCGGCTATCGTGCTTTTTTCGGTAAGGTCAACGATTTCAACGTCGTTTGCGTGTTTGTCTTCTAGTATTTCACTAATTTTTTTTGCAAGTTCAAATGAGTTCATATTTTTCTCCTTTCTCTATCTATTGTACCACTCGTAGGCACATAAAGTCAATAGGTCTATTTCTATATTGCGCGTGCGTAAATACTCCACACTATGCTTTAGCGCTAGACTAAAGGCGTGGTCGATACCCTCATTCATCGCCTTTCTAAGCTCGTCAACACCGGGATAAACTCTTCCGCGCTCTAGCTTATCCGCTAGATATATAAGCTTGCCAAGTGGCGAAAAATCGGGCTTGCCCGTCGTATGATACCTTATCGCATCGAGGATATCTTCATCGGTTATGCCATAGTCCTTCTTTGCAATTTCCGCACCATCGTATTGGTGGATAACTTCAAGCGAGGGGGTTGGATATTCGCAAATATCCTTTAGCGGTTCTTTACCCTTTGCACAGTCGTGCAAAAGTCCTGCCAGCATCACCCTATCATAATCTTCCCACACTCTCCAAGCATTTTCGAGTGCAAATTCCGCGGTACGCAAGCAATGATTATAGGTGCGCTCCTTTAGGTTGGCACGTAGTTTTTTGAGGATATCCGCATACCTTGAATACAATCCGTGTTCGCGTATATAGTTTAGTATTGGTGCAATTACCCTACCCTCAAGCTCGTCGTAGCGCTCTAGCTCCAATTGTAGCCTTATCGACGACGAGGACTCCTCCTCCGCGCTAAAACCATAGTCGATATCACCATTATATTTTTGGCTACACTCCTTTGCAAGCTCGGCTATATCAACGTCGTTACCGCGAGTGATAACGCGTATTCTAACACTCTTTAAAATAAGTTCGGGATGCGCCCAATTATCAAATTTACGTAGAGAATCGCTACCAATTAAATAATATAATTCGTCGTTAGAGTACCTCTTTTTTAGCTCGGCAAGCACAATATAAGCATAGCTCTTTTCAAGGTTGAGCTCGCGTTCGGTTTCGTCAATAATAACGTAGTCGCGCGAAGATGCAAATAACTTTAGCATATTAACGCGGTCTTCGTAGCTTGCCGAAGCACCATCCTTGTGGGGTGGATTATAGGTGGGCAATAAAATTACCTTATCCATTCCAAGAAGGTTTTTTGCATTATCTATTATGCGTATATGCTCTTTGTGAAGTGGGTCGAACGCACCACCGAAAACTGCTATTTTCATAGCTATATTATACAATTAAAAACTATGTTTTTCAATAGTATATTTCAGTTTTTAGGTCAATAATTAAAGTATGGCTATTATCTTGGACACCTTGACTTTTACCGTGGGGTATTTTTTAGTTTCATACGGACTTCTTAGCAAATATTTAAGCAAAAAAACAGCGATAATATTATGCTCGTGTATATACGTATTTTTGCTTGGAGTTGCGATATTATTGCACCTTAAACCAAAAAGCAAGGATATGCGGGTAGACGAAACACCCGTTTATCTTGCACTTATGCCAAGAGATAAACAGACCGAGCTATTTTTCAATTTGGTACCGATAGAAAATAGGATTTCGATAAAAACACCCTATTTTGTATACGAAAAAGATGGAAAATTGACACTCGTTGCGGTATTATATAGATTTTTAAACCTCACCCAAGAGGATATCGCCTCCGCATACCGCGAGGGAGAAAAAGAAGGAGTAAGCGAAATTATAATACTAACCCGCGCCAGAGAACGAAAAACTCTAACCCTAACCGCCCTACTGCCCATAAAGTTCACGTTCCCCGACAAATACACGGTACACCACGCACTAAAAAAACACAATGCGTTGCCACCAAAACCACTAAAGCCCAAGCGCGTAAGAATTAAAGCGGACAAGGATTATATTTTATCAACAATTTTTAACCCGAAAAGAGCAAAGCTTTATATGCTTAGCGCAATATCACTAGCATTACTATCCTTTATAACACCGCTAAAAAATTACTACCTGATTGGCTCCCTAGTCCCTTTTACTTTGAGCATAATCAGTTATCTTTTTAGATACAAAACTAAACTAAATTGATATGGGCGCAATAGGTTGCGCCCATATTGAAAATTGATTATATATTGGTTATTGTATTTCTTTGTACCAGCATAAACCAGCTTGGTCAACAAAATAGTCAACACCTACACCTGAAGCACTAACGTCTATCCTACTGCCACCCGTCCAATCCTTATATACTTCCGTCGCATACCAAGTAGTGGTGTCTTCAAATACAATATTGGTTAGTGAATCGGAATAGATGAAAGCTGATGCGCCTATTTTCTCAACCCTATTGCCTATCGTTATGGTCGTTAGCTTGCTCCTTCCTGCATAGTTGTATGCAAAAGCGTTATAACCAATTTCCTCTACCGAGTCGCCTATCGTAACTTCCTCAAGATAAACGACACCTTTAAAGGCGTAACTACCTATCTTCTTTACGCTATCCGGCACTGTAAAAGTAGTATCCGTTTTAGCCTGTGGATAACGAACAAGTTCGCTACCATCATAGGTGTATAATACACCGTCAATGCTAGAGTAGTTTTGGTTTTGGTCTGCAACGGTAAAGCTATTAAGCTTTGAGCAATCCGTGAATGCTTGACTGTCCACACTCTCGACCCCAGCACCGATAGTTACGTTAACGAGTGAGGTACAGGAATCAAATGCCCATATTCCCAAAGTTTTTACTTGGTCGGGAATTACTAGCTCGGTTATAGCAGTTCCATAGAATGCGCTGCTGCCTATGCTTTCCACACCATAACCTAACTTAACAGTCTTTAACGAAATACAGTCGCTAAACGCTTGGGTGCCAATGCTCTTTACAGAATCGTGTATGTTAACTTCTTTTAGACCATAAGCACCTTTGAAAGTATATTGCTTAATTTCGGTTACCGTACTTGGAACATTGAGTACCGTAAGCTGTACTCCATCAATATATAATACCGCACGATTAGAGTCGGATGCGTCCAAAGGATTGGACTGCCATTGGTCTTTAAAATCGATATTGCACCAAGACTCTAGCGTGCCACTATAATGCACCTCTCTTATATTTCCACACAAGCTAAAAGCACCGGTTTCCACATACTCTAGAGCATCACTCAAGTACACGTACTTTAGTGTTTTACAAAGATAAAACGCCGAGCTTTTGATGCTAGTTATCGGTTTATCGTTATAGGTTGCGTTAATGGAAACTCTAGTTGGTTCTCCGGTAAATCCCGTTACTTCGTAGCTGTCATCAGCTTTCAAGTTAAAGGTCAAACAGCCGATATACTTACCACAAACGTCGCAAATATCATCAAATACTTCGTCTTCACAAGGCGAAATTTCTCCACAAATATCACAAGCGTGGTCGCTGTTATCATCCACGCATACGGATAACACCTTGGTGCAAACGTCGCAATTGTGGTCGCTATCGTTGTCCGCACACTTGGTTAACTCTGCACTACAAATATCGCAGGTGTGGTCGCGGTCGTCGTCTAAACAAACGGTCAGCTCCGTTCCACAAATATCGCAATCGTGGTCGCTATCGTTATCAACGCAGTCGGTTAGCCTCTTATCACAAATATCGCAGTTGTGATTTTCGTCTTCATTTATGCAAAAACTTATCCTTTCGCCACAAATATCGCAGTGGTGGTCTTTGTTATCGTCATTACATTCGCTAATTACTTCACCGCAAAGGTCGCACAAGTGGTCGTTATTTTTGTCCTCGCACTTGGTTAACTCGGTGCCACAAATATCACAGTCGTGGTCTTCGTTATAATCACGGCAATCGGTTATTTTTTCGCCGAAAACGTCGCATAAGTGGTCGTTGTTTTTGTCCTCGCACTTGGTTAACTCGGTGCCACAAATATCGCAATTATGGTCTTTGTTTTCATCGGTGCAATCGGTTAACGTCTTGCCACAAACGTCGCAGTTATGGTCGTCGTTTTCGTCCTCGCATACGCTTTTAGGCTCACCGCATACGTCGCAAGCGTGGTCGCAGTCGGTATCCAAATGGAATACGTGCCAAAGAACGATTTCACCATTATCGTAATGCCAATTTACGCCCTCAACGGTGGGCTCCGTTTCCATATAGAAATAACACGTTGCATTGTTTAGAGCATCATTTCCACTATCTCTGGAAAGGTTGCGCCAATCCTCATCGGTACCATAATAATAAACGTTGCTTAGTTTTTTGCAACCATAAAACGCCATATTCCTTACGTTCTCAACCGACGTTGGTATTACTATGCTTGTTAGCGCTAGACAATTTGAGAAAGTACCAACGTTAAGGCTAGGTATCGAGTTACCTACCACCACCGTTTCTATGGAACGACAGTTGGCAAATGCACTAGCACCCAAATACTCTACCGAGTTGGGAATTATAATCTCTTCAAGAGAACTACAACCCAAAAAGGCTTCATCACCAATGCTTTCCACAGAGTTGGGAATGGTTATACTATTTAGATTAGTACATAGTGCAAAAGCTCCACTCTCGATGCTCTCTACCGAGGCGGGGATAATGAAACTTTCTTGCGTTTTACCCAAAGCATATTGATATAAAACAGCACCATTCTTAGAATATAGATTGCCATCAATAGACGTGTAGGCTTGGTTACCTTCCTCTACCATTATGCTGTTAAGAGAGGTACAATAATTTAGCGCACCCTCGCTAATGCTCATAACCGACAAGGGTATAATAAAACTTTCATCACTCTTGCCAATGGCATATTGTAGTAGCACACTACCATCTTTAGAATATAAGTTACCATCTATACCGGCATAATTAGCATTGTTTTCATCTACTACAATATTCGCTAAAGAATAACATTTTTGGAATGTTAGTTCCCCTATGCTTTCTACATTCTCTCCAATTGTAAGCTCCGTGAGCGAGGTGCATCCATAAAAGGCTCCGTCACCTATCTCTTTAATGAATTTTCCAATTACTATTCTTTCAAGCGAAGTGATACCACTAAATGCGTTGTCCTTTATGCTGGCAACCTTCTTCCCCTTAAAATAAGCAGGTATCACTATTTGCCTACCCGACCACAAATAACTGCTTACTTCATAAGTAGCATTTTCCACCAGCGTAAATTTCAAACCACAATGGTTACATATATCATCGTCATCATTGTCCTCACAGTATCCGGAAAGACAAATATCACAAAGTCTATCGTCATCCTCGTTTACACATTCGCTAACCATTTTTCCACAAAGGTCGCATAGGTGGTCGCTATCCTCATCGTAACAAAACGTTAACGTCCTATAACAAACGTCGCACCTATGATTGCTATCCTCATCCACACATTCGCTAAGCACTATGCCACAAAAGTCGCAACGATGGTCTTTATTTTTGTCGTTACATTCGCTCAATTTTTTGTTACAAATATCACAAAAGTGGTCTTCCGTATAATCCCTACAATCGGATACCCAGCCACCACAAATATCGCACTTATGGTTATGGTCGCCATCTACACATTGACAAGAATCGCCGGTAAAATCGTCTTCTTCGCCACAAGAGACAAGTACCATAAAACCTGCGACCACAAGTGCAAGCACAAGAATATATATCAAAAATTTTCTTTTAACCATTTTCATATACCCACAAAAATAAGATTTATATTACCATTATAGTAATATAAAACTGCAAAAATGTCAATGTATAAGATGCAGAATGTCTTTATTCCGCTAAAGACCCACTCACAAGGAAAATTATATGAATGCAGAATGCAGAACGACCTCGCTACACTACGTTTCGCTCACAAGGAAAATTATATTTTTATCCGTATGAGCGTAGTGCAACGAAGCGAAGCCCGTTCCGCGTTCCGCGTTCCGCACTCCGCATTTACTAGACCTCGTAGTTTAGATGAGATACGACGGAAACGTTTCCCCCGACTTTCCACAGGCAATAAAAAAGTCGGGCGGTTTGCCCGACTGACAGGAGTTTACTAAAAGTAAATGACTTAGGAAGGGTAAACGTTTCCTAAGTAGGTCGCTAAAATACGAGGTCTAGAGAGTATATTCGAATTCAATATCCATAATACACACAGTATCACCATCTTGCATACCGGCTTCCTTGAGCGCATCTATAACGCCTTTATCTCGCAAGCAACGTTGGAACCAACGGAAGGAATCGTAGTCGGATAGCACAACACGACGAGCAAGCTCTTCGACGTAGCCACCTGTAACGTAATAGATACCGTTTTCCACGTTGATTTCGAAGGATGAACGGTCCTTTTCTTCGTATACAAAGGGCTCGAATTCCAAGGGTGCTAGCGGTGGCAACTCTTTTAGCTTTAGGGCAATTTCGCGTTTTAGCTCTTGAACGCCTTCGGTGGTTGCAGCGGATATTTGTATAACCTTTTCACCCGTTAGCTCTTCGAGTTCGGCTATCGTGGTTTCGTCGCCATAGAGCAAATCACACTTGTTGGCAACTATAATTTCGGGTAAATTGGCTAGGTCGATGCTATAGTTTTCCAGCTCTTTGCGAATGGCTTTGTAGTCCTCTATCGGGTTACGTCCCTCGCTACCTGCAATATCGATTAGGTGTACGATAACTCTTACGCGCTCAACGTGGCGAAGAAAACTGTGTCCCAGTCCAACGCCTTCGCTTGCGCCCTCGATTAGTCCCGGGATGTCGGCTACAACAAAGCTGTCCCCAAAATATTCTACCATACCAAGGTTGGGTGAAAGGGTTGTAAAATGATAGTTAGCAATCTTGGGACGAGCTGCGGAAATAACCGAAAGCAACGTCGACTTTCCTACGTTTGGGAACCCAACTAAGCCAACGTCGGCTATAGTTTTGAGCTCTAGCTTGATTTTGCGTTTTTCCGTTTTCTCACCGTGCTCGCTATATCCGGGGCTACGATGGGTGGGGGTTGCAAAACGTGCGTTACCACGTCCACCGCGTCCGCCCTTGAATACTAGCACTTTTTCGCCATCGTTGAATACGTCGGCAATTATGCCATTGGTTTCGGCATCACGTATGATGGTTCCGCAAGGCACTTTTATTATCAAATCGGCTCCCGACTTGCCACTACATTTTTTGCCGGCTCCGTTTGCTCCGTTCTCGGCATTCCAATGTTGGGTGTATCTAAAGGATATCAGCGTGTTCATAGAATGGTCGGCTTGGAAATATATGGAACCTCCGTTACCACCATCTCCGCCATCGGGACCGCCCGTTGCAACGTATTTTTCGCGGTGCCAAGCTACTACGCCATCGCCACCGTTACCTGCTTTACAATATATTACTGCTACGTCTAAAAACATTCTATTTCTCCTTATAGTACCTACATTCTTCTTTGATTGCACAATGCTCGCAATCGGGCTTTTGTGATTTGCACACGTATCTGCCTTGGAATATCAGCGTATGATGAACTGCGTTCCAATCTTCCTTTTTGAAGCCTTGCATAAGCTCACGTTCCACCTTTTCTACCGTATCACCATCGGCTAGCCCTATCCTTCTAGATACCCTAAAAACGTGGGTGTCTACCGGCATTGCGGGAATATCAAAGGCTACCGATAGCACTACGCTCGCGGTCTTGCGACCAACACCTGCCAGAGAGGTAAGCTCCTCCAAAGTGCGCGGAACTTCGCCACCGAATTTCTCCATTAGCGAACGACTCATAGCAATTATGTTGGAGCCCTTGTTGTTATAGAAGCCACAACTAAAAATATAGGGCTTTAGCTCATCGAGTGTAAGCGTTGCGAATTGGGCGGGAGTGTTATATACCTTGAATAGCTCGCGGGTAGCAATATTAACCCTCTTATCGGTGCATTGCGCGGAAAGTATCACCGCAACGAGTAGTTCGAAGGGTGTAGTATACTCCAGCTCACAACCGGCCATCGGGTGTGCAATTTTTAGTTTTTCTAGTATATTATTTTTGTTCACGAGTTTATTATACAATAAACTTATCCAAATGTAAAGGCGCTGTAATATAATTACAACTCCACTAAAATGAAGTTTTACCTACTGAATTTGCCTTGCATCGTAGTTAAGCCAAGCTCTTTTATCGTTGTATTCACGATATCGAGCGAGGTTGCATAAAATAGTATCGATAGTCCGCAACTCACTCCTAGTTTCCTAGGCGTGTTGATAACGGTATGTGCAATGCGCTTTTTCGACAGCGCACGTGAAAGCCTAATAGCCTCGGCACGCGACTTGAAGGGTATAAGGGTATTCATAAAACTTGCTCTCCATAATACACTATATTATGTTAAACTTGAACTCGTGTATATATCTTGACAACTCGGCAACATCGCGTTTTAAACCTAGAAAGGTTATTCGCGCGGTGGAAAAAGAAATAAAAAGAAGTGCCAACGCAGGACGTGGTTCGCACAAGGAAAGCGTGCGCGCACTTATGAAAATCGAGGAGTGTAGAGATACCGTTAGAAACATCACTTTCGATGGTAACGTGGTCTTTACAAAAAGCTGTACCGAAGCTCTAAACCTAGCGATATTCGGGCTATATAAGGGCGGTGAAATCATAACCTCGGTATACGAACACAACTCGGTACTGCGCCCTATCGAACGACTAAAATCGAGGGGTGCGCTCGTTAGTTATCTACATTCGCCTACAAACGTTATCGAGCCCAATATGATAGCACGAAAAATAAACAAAAACACCGCTCTGGTTGTTCTACAAGAAATGAGCAACGTTACGGGCAATATTCAACCTATCGAGGATATAGGTTCCCTACTTGAAAACTATGGTATCCCTTTTATTGTTGACTGCGCCCAAAGTCTTGGACATCTAAAAACCAATTATAGCAAAGTTAGCGCCCTATGTGCGCCCGCCCACAAGGGTTTACACGGAGTGCAAGGAACGGGCTTTTTGACCTTTAAAAAGGGGCTTGATATACTCCCGCTTATTTGTGGTGGAACGGGTACGGATAGCGCCACTTTAACACAGCCAAAGGTTGCTCCCGAAGGCTACGAAGCCGGTACTCTAAACACACCCGGAATTGCAGGATTAAAAGAGGGAATAGATTTTACCTACAAGCATTTTAACGTTATAGAAAAAAGGATAAATCACCTTTCCATTATGCTTCTAGAGGGGCTAAAATCGATAAAAGGCATAAAGCTTTATAGCAATGCTCCAAACGGAGTAATAGCCTTTAATATTGGCAATATGAGCTCCACCGACGTTGCCGACGTACTTGACCAAAATTATGGCATTTGCGTGCGTGCAGGCGTTCATTGTGCGCCCCTACTACACCGCAAAATGGGCACCTTGGTGCAAGGCGCGGTTAGAGCGAGCATGGGCTATAATAACGTGGAAAGCGATATAGAAAATCTTTTAGATGCGGTTATCGATATAGCAAAAAATCACTAGAATGCTATTTTCTCCACAACCGCTTAAAACGAACTTTGGGCGAGCCATCTATACAAAGATACCCCTCGTCGAACACACAATATTTCGGATGGTCGCAAAGCTTAGTATCTTCGCCAATACTCACCACCCTAAGGTTTTTACAATCCTCAAAGGTTTGGTAATATGCCTTTTTTAGACTAAAAGGCATTTCTAAATGGGTAATTTTATCGCAATACTCAAAGACACAATCCTCTATTTCTTCAACGCCCTCGGGTATAACGACAAAACATAACTCATTACAATGCGCTAGAGAATGCCTACCTATGTATTTAACGGTGCCGGAAAACTCCACACTACGTAATTTTTTACAATATGCAAAAGCCCCGTCTGATATTTTTTCAACCCCATCGGGAACAACGTAGTGCCCCTCGTAATTCTTATTGAACAACACGAGCTCCTTGCCATCGCGGGAAAAAATTATTCCGTCCTCTTTCTTAAAATAAGGGCTATCGGGGTCTATATCAATTTCTACGTTATGGTTAAACCAAGTAAGGTCGTATACGTTAAGATTACTTACGGTGCTAGGGATGCACAGCTTTTTTATCTTATAGTTGGTTCTAAAATAACATAATATGCTCGTTATAGGCTCATCATTATAGTAGGCAGGCACAACAATTTCACTAAAATCGCACTCGTTATCCTCATCAATTTCGTCATAAACGAAATCTTCACAGCCAAAAGAAGACGCCTTTTTGAACGAATTACAAAATTCCCAAGTGCCATCCTTTTTCTTTTTCAAATAGTAATCATCGTGCCAAGCTACTCTTTTACCCATATCGCTTTGCTCTCCATCAGTTTTTACCTTAAAACAACTTTACTCTTATTGCTAGACTAGCGCCTATGTATGTTACATTATTAGGTATTACTTTACTCGTTATTGCCCTACCCTTTCTACTTTACAAGTTTTTCAATTTGCAAGTAGTATTATTGAATGCAGTGTCGTCAACGTTGCAGTTCTTAGGTAGGTTGATTTCTTTGAGAGCAACGCATCCGTCGAAGGCGTAGGCGCCGATAGATTGTACTTTTCCTAATAAGGTTACCTTTTCAAGGGAAGTACAACCATAGAAGGTACCGTCTTCTATAACTGTTACGCTTGCGGGTATTACGATTTCCTTTAAGGAGGTGCAGTCGTCGAAAGACCAGCTTGCTATACTCTTTAGGCTAGCTGGTAGCATAATATCTTCTAGGCTATCGCACTTGGTGAATGAGTGCATTGCTATGCGCTCTAGCTCGCTACCAAGCACTACTTTACGTAGCTTTGAGCAATTTTCAAAGGCGCGGTAACCTATTTCTACAAGGCTATCGGGTGTATGTATCTCTTCTAGAGTATCGTTATTCGCAAAGGCTTCGCTACCTATTGACTTAACGGTGGAAGGGAGTGCTATAACTCTATATTCTTTGCCACCTTCGTAAGCGACTACGGTTCCGTCGGTTATGGTAAAACTTTCGAGGTACTTGTTTTGTTCATATACAATCGTTGCGTTTTCCGCCACGTTCCCGTGTCCTTTTGACTTTTTTTCTATACCTAATGCCGATTGATTATAAACTTTCTTTATAGAATCACAACCCTCGAATGCACCGGTACCGATACGTACAAGTGATACGGGTAACGTTATTGTTTTTAAACTCGTACACAAAGCAAAAGCATAATCACCAACGTATCTTAAACCATTACCTAGCTCTATGGTTTTGAGCGAGGAACAATCATTAAAAGCAAAACCATCTATAAAATATAGGTTGTCGCCACATTTTAGTGAAGTTATAGCAGTATTTTCAAACACGTTTGCGCCAATACCAATAACGGTATTAGGAATAACTATATTTTCTGCTGAGCCTTTATATTCAATCAATACACCATCCGCATTGACAACGAAATCGGGAGTAGATACAATCATTGTTTTATTTTTATCAACCAAATCTTTCGGAATATTACCCAACATATCACTTGCTTGAGTATCTACTTTATCTATTTTACTTTGCTTAGATTGCTCTATAGATTTTGGTGGCTCGGTATATACTTTTTCGGCATACTTTGCAACGCATCCGTGAGTATCTGCACTTTTTTTGACTTTTAACTTGGAAAGGTTATAGACCGTTTTTAGGCTTTTGCAATCATAGAAAGCATAACCGCCTATGCTTGTTACCGAGTCGGGGATGGTTATGCTTTGGAGCGAGGTGCAACCAGAGAATGCGTTACATCCTACGCTTGTTACCGAACTTGGAATAATGAAAGAGGTATCTTTTTTGCCTATTGCATATTGTACTAACGTTTTTCCGTCTTTAGTGTATAGATTGCCATCTATTGTTATATAGTTAGCATTACCTTTATCTACGTTTATTTGTTTTAGTTGAGTACACATAGCACATATACCTTCACCTATACTTGTTGCCGAACTAGGTATGGTTATGCTTTGGAGCGAGGTGCAACAATAGAACGCATAATCTCTTATTCTTTTTACCGAGTTGGGGATGGTTATGCCGGTAAGCGAGGTGCAATCAGAGAATGCACTATCTCCTATTCTTGTTACCGATTTGGGGATGGTTATGCTTTTGAGCAAGGTGCACCCCTTGAACGCCATCCATCCTATGCTTGTTACCGAGCCGGGGATGGTTATGCTTGTTAGCGAGGTGCAATCTTTGAATGTCCCATCCCCTATACTTTTTACCGAATTAGGTATTGTTACGCTAGTGAGCGAGGTGCAACCATTGAAAGCATAACCGCCTATGCTCGTTACCGAATTGGGGATGGTTATGCTTTTTAGCAAGGTGCAACCATTGAACGCCCAATCCCCTATGCTTGTTACCGAGCTGGGTATAGTTATACTGGTGAGCGAGGTGCAACCACGGAACGCACTCCCCCCTATGCTCGTTACCGAGTTGGGAATAACTACGTTACCGCCATTGCCTTTGTACTTTACAAGCACTCCGTCTTTGATTTCAAAGCCAGTGTTAGGTAGCTCGGTATATACGTTATCGGCATAATATGCAACCCTTCCGTGGGTTTCTGCGCCCTTTTTGATATTTAACTTTGAAAGATTATATATGGTTTTTAGGTTTCTGCAACCATCGAACGCCCATTTGCCTATACTGGTTACCGAGCTGGGTATAGTTATACTGGCGAGCGAGGTGCAACCACTGAACGCATCATCACCTATACTCGTTACGCTACTTGGTATAGTTATGCTTTGGAGCGAGATGCAATCCCAGAACGCCCTAAACCCTATGCTTGTTACCGAGTTGGGGATGGTTATGCTAGTGAGAGATTCGCAATCCTCGAACGCACACTGGCCTATCTCTCTTACCGAGTTGGGCATGGTTATGCTTTGGAGCGAGGTGCACCCCTTGAACGCATAACTTTCTATGCTAGTTACCGAGTTGGGGATGGTTATGCTTTTGAGCGAGGTGCAACCATTGAACGCCCTAAACCCTATGCTTGTTACCGAGTTAGGGATAGTTATACTGTCGAGCGAGGTGCAATCATAGAACGCCCAAGCCCCTATGCTTGTTACCGAGTTGGGAATAACTACGTTACCGCCATTGCCTTTATATTTTTCAAGGACTCCATTTTTTATTATAAAATCACTAAATAATTTATACAAAAATCCCATATATTTCTCCTATGATTTGTGGTTGGTTTATCTTTATTTACGTACTATTTATTGTAAATTTTGCAAGTGGTATTATAGAATGCAGTTTCGTCGACGTTGCAAGTTTGGGGGATTACAATTTCCTTTAAGGACGTGCATCCGTCGAAGGCGTAGGCGCCGATAGATTGTATCTTTCCTAAGAAGGTTACCCTTTCAAGGGAAGTACAACCATAGAAGGTACCATCTTCTATCGCGGTAACGCTTGCAGGTATTACGATTTCCTTTAAGGACGTGCAGTCGTCGAAGGACCAGCTTGCTATACTCTTGAGAGTTTTTGGTAACACAATATCTTCTAGGCTATCGCACTTGGTGAATGAGTGCATTGATATGCGCTCTAGCTCGCTACCAAGCACTACTTTAGTTAGTTTTGAGCAGTTTTCAAAGGCACGATAGCCTATTTCTACAAGACTATCGGGTGTATGTATCTCTTCTAGAGTATCATTGTCTGCAAAGGCTTCGCTACCTATTGACTTAACGGTGGAAGGGAGTGCTATAACTCTATAATCTTTGCCACCTTCATAGCCAATTAAGACCTCATCTTTAAGAGCTAATTTTTCTAGGTACTCGTTTTCTTGATATACCATATCAGTATTATATGCAACGTGTCCGTTAGAGGGTTGCTTCTCAATAATCGTAATCGCCGACCTGTTTATTACGTCGCCAAGCGCACTACAGCCCTGGAATGCTCCAAGTCCTATTTCCATTATGCTAGTGGGAAGGGTAATGCTAATTAACTTTGCACAACGTGCAAAAGCATATCTACCAATTTTTCTGACCGTTTCGCCTAAATCTATTTCGGCAAGATTGGAACATTTGTTAAAAGCATAATCACCTATTTTCTTAACACCTTTTCCCATCTTAATAGCGGTAATTGTGGTGTGGTTTTCAAAAACTCTATCCCCAAGCTCTATTACGTTATCTGGAATAACTATTTCTTTGGCGCTTCCCTTATACTTTACAAGAACTCCGTCTTTTATTTCAAAATTGGGGTTAGAGTCTTTGGTGTTTTGGGTTGTCTTTGATTGGCTGGTTGTCGTATTTGCTGTTGACGTTCTTTGAGTCTTAGGTGGCTCGGTATATACTTTTTCGGCATAATATGCTACGTATCCGTGTGTTTTCGCGCCTTTTTGGATATCTAGTTTGGAAAGGTTATGGACCGTTTTTAGGTTTTTACATTCAAAAAACGCTTCGTCGCCAATAGTTTGTACTGATTTGGGTATGGATATAGTTTTTAGGTTGCTACAACCTTTAAACAGTTGAGAGCCAATACTTTTTAGTTTTGGTGATAAACTTATTTCTCTCAAGTTTTCGCAACCATAGAATGCTCCATTATCTATCATTTCCACAGAGCTTTGTGGAGACATAATAATGTTATATAGTTGGATACTAAAGTTAAAAGCGCCACTACTAATCAATGATACTTTATCAGGTATAGTAAATACCCTTTCATTTTTACCTATTGCATAATGCAGTAGCATCCCCCCATCTTTTGTATAAAGGTTTCCTTCTATTGATTTATATTCTGTATTATCAACACTTACAATTATATTTGCAAGATTAGGACAATAACCCAAAGCGCCTATACTACTTATGCTTTTTACGCTAGCGGGAATCTCTAACGTAATTAGGTCGTAGCAACCATCAAAAGCATTCATTCCGATTTTTTCTACTATGCTAGGTATTACTACCTTGCTAGCTCTACCTTTATATTTTACAAGGACACCTTCTTTTATTTCAAAGCCCGGGTAAACGGGTTCTGCAACCTTTTGGGTGGTTGAGGTCGTCGAAGTCGTTTTTGTTTGGGTGGTGGTTGGGGTAGTGGCTGTTGACGAATTTTGAGTTTTTGGTAGCTCGGTATATACGTTATCGGCACACTTTGCAACGTATCCGTGAGTATCTGCGCCCTTTTGGATATCTAACTTGGAAAGGTTATAGACTATTTTTAGGCTCTTGCAACCATCGAACGCCCATTTGCCTATACTGGTTACCGAGCTAGGTATGGTTATGCTTTGGAGCGAGGTGCAACCATAGAACGCCCTAATCCCTATGCTTGTTACAGAGTTGGGGATAGTTATGCTTTGGAGCGAGAGGCAACCAAAAAACGCCCAATCTCCTATGGTCTTTATCGTGATTGGGATTGTTATGCGTTTGAGTGAGAGGCAACCAGTGAACGCCCAATCTCCTATGCTTGTTACCGAGTTGGGAATAATGAACGAAGTATCTTTTTTACCTATTGCATATTGAACCAATGTCTTTCCATCTTTTGTGTATAGATTGCCATCTATTGATATATAGTTAGCATTACCTTCTTCTACGATTATTTGTTTTAGTTGATTACCCAGAACACATATACCTTCTCCTATGCTGGTTACCGAGTTGGGGATGGTTATGCTTTGGAGCGAGGTGCAACCATAGAATGCACAATCACCTATGCTCACTACCGAGTCGGTTATTGTTATGCTTGTTAGCGATTTGTATCCATCAAACGCCCTATAACCTATGCTTGTTATCGATTTGGGAATAACCACGTTACCTCCTTTGCCTTTATATTTCACAAGAACTCCATCTTTGATTTCAAAGTCGGGGTTGGGTAGCTCGGTATATACGTTATCGGCATAATATGCAACCTTTCCGTGGGTTTCTGCACCTTTTTTGACTTTTAACTTGGAAAGGTTATAGACTGTTTTTAGGCTCTTGCAACCAGAGAACGCACAATCTCCTATGCTTTTTACCGAGTTGGGGATAGTTATGCTTGTTAGCGAGACGCAATTAAAGAATGCAAAATCGCCTATACTAGTTGCCGAGTCGGGGATGGTTATTTTTTTAAGAAAAGTGCAACCACTGAATTCTGACCTTTCTATGGTTTTTCCATTTAAAACAACTACCTCTTTTAGTTTTCTACGTGGGATATTTTTTAATATACTATCGGGAACTTTTGCATACTCTATCGGGCAATTTATGAAGGAGTCTATCCCTACTTTTACTTCCAAATTAGATATGGTTACGCTAGTTAACGAGGTACAATCATAGAAAGCATAACCGCCTATGTTTGTTACCGAGTCGGGGATTGTTATATTAGTAAGTGAGGTGCAACCATAAAACGCCCAACCGCCTATGCTTGTTACCGAGCTTGGAATAGTGAAAGAGGTATCTTTTTTGCCTATTGCATATTGTATTAACGTTTTTCCGTCTTTGTTGTATAGATTGCCGTCTATTGAGGTATAGTTAGGATTACCTTCGTCTACGTTTATTTGTTTTAGTTGAGTACACCTTGCACATATTCCTACACCTATACTTGTTGCCGAACTGGGTATGGTTATGCTTTGGAGCGAGGTGCAACCATAAAAGGCATAATCGTTTATGATAATTACCGAGTTTGGTATTGTTATGCTTTGGAGCGAGGCGCAATACCAGAACGCCCTATCCCCTATACTCGTTACCGAGTCGGGGATAACTACGTTACTGTCCTTGCCTCTGTACTTTACAAGCACTCCATTTTTTATTTTAAAATCACTAAATAGTTTAAATCCCATATATTTCTCCTTTGTTTTGGGTTGGTTTATCTTTATTTACGTACTATTTATTGTAAACTTTGCAAGTGGTATTATAGAATGCAGTTTCGTCAACGTTGCAAGTTTGGGGAATTACAATTTCCTTTAAGGACGCGCATCCGTCGAAGGCGTAGGCGCCGATAGATTGTATCTCGCCTAAGAAGGTTACTTTTTCAAGGGAAGTGCAACCGTAGAAGGTACCGTCTTCTATCGCGGTAACGTTTGCAGGTATTACAATTTCCTTTAAGGACGTGCAATCGTCAAAAGACCAGCTTGCTATACTCTTGAGAGTTTTGGGTAACACAATATCTTCTAGGCTCGTGCACTTTGTGAATGCGTGCATAGCTATGCGCTCTAGCTCGCTACCAAGCACTACTTTAGTTAGCTTTGAGCAGTTTTCAAAGGCACGATAGCCTATTTCTACAAGACTATCGGGTGTATGTAGTTCTTTTATGGTCGTGTTTCCCGCAAATGCTTCTATTCCTATAGCGGTTGCGTTAGCGGGCAATGCAATGCGTTCGTACTCTCTTTCATCTTTATACTCAACTATAACGTTACCTTCTATAACAATATTTTTAAGATACTGATTTTCTTTATAAACTATATCTGCATTACTTGCAACGTATCCGTTTTCATTACTTCCTTCAATAACGTTAATTGCCGAACGATTATATACCTCGGACATCGTATTGCATCTTTGGAATGCTCCTTCTCCAATTAAAGTTAGGCTATGCGGAAGTGTGATTTCTTCCACTTTTTTACATAGCGAAAAAGCATAATCACCAATATACCTTAGTCCATCACCCAAATCGATACGCTCAAGTGACGTGCAGTTATTAAAAGCATACGGACCTATTGCCTTGACGGAATCGGGTATGGATATAGAGATGATTTTGTTGTTTTTACGGAATACGTTTGCTCCAATTTCTACGATGCCATCCGGAATTATGATTTCTTGAGAATTTCCTTTATAGGCAATGATAACTCCGTTTTCTATTTCAAAATCGGGGGCTGTGATTTGCTTTTGAACCGGAATGTCTTCCAATACGGGTGCATTGGTAATCACGGGCTTCGCCTTTACTTTTTCTATTATGGTGTCGGCATTTTTAGCAACATAGCCATAGGTATTTGCACCCTTTACAATTTTAAGATTTGAGTCGTTATAAACCGTCTTTAAATTTGCGCATCCCCTAAAAGCTTTGTCGCATATCTCTTTTACTGAGGCAGGTATGGTTATACTCGTTAGGTTTGTGCAAGAGGCAAACGCTCCCTCTCCTATCCTTTCCACGGTTTCGGGAATGGTAACACCTATTAAACTAGTGCACTCTAAGAATAAATAGTCGGGGATTTCTACTAACTCTGTAGGAAGAAGCACGTTCGTTAGATTGTAGCAACTACCAAATGCCATCACGCCTATTTTTTCTACCGAGTCGGGCAAAATCACGTTGTCCAAAACCTCACAACCCATAAAAGCATTATGACCTATTTCTTTTAAAGTGATTGGGAAAGTAACCTTCTTTAAATTGGTACAATCATTAAAAGATGCTTCTCCTATTGACGTTACGCCACCGGGAATAAGAACTTCGGTAATCTCATAGTTGTTGACAAAAGCAAAATCTCCTATCTTAGTTACGTCGGTAGGCACTATTACAGTCGTTTTATTACCAACGTATTTAACAAGCACTCCGTCCTTGATTTCAAAGTCGGATATGGGCTTGCTCACAATTTGTGCATAGTTGAAAATTTGATTCTCTTTGGCATATTTACCTACGTAACCATTGGCATATACGTTTGAACGTACGTCAATATGCGGGGAGTGGTTGTGAACGATATAAAGATTTATACATTCCTTAAAGGCATTTTTGCCTATTTTGGTTAGATTTTTGGGCAAGGTTATCTCGCGTAGCTTTTTGTGTCCACGGAAAGCATACGCTTGCAACATAGTTACGTGCTCGGGAATGACAAATGTTTGCTCTTGCTTGCCAATAGCATATTGCACTAGAGTTTCACCATTCTTGGTATATAGATTTCCATCTATAGATTTATAATTGGGATTATCCGTATCAACGTTGATGGTGGTTAGACTTTCACATTTTGCAAAAGGTCCTACGCCAATTTTCGCAAGTGTCTTGGGAATAAATATCTCTTTTAAAGAAGTAGCCCAAAAGGCATTATCCCCTATTTGGTTAACGCTTGATGGAATGGTAAATGTTTCCATACCTTTGCAACCCCAAAATGCTCTATTCCCAATAGAACCAAGAGAGGTAGGCATTATAACGTTTTTGATAGCCAAATTTCCCTCAAACGCACTTTCGCCTATCGAGGTAACGCCTTCGGGAATAACTACTTTTTCTTTTTTGCCTTTATAGCTAATCAACACTCCATTTTGAATATCAAAGTCGGGGTTAGTGGTTTGGGTGGTGTTTGACTTTGTCGTTACTACCGTGCTTTGAGTCTTAGGTAACGCGGTATAGACGTTATCGGCACACTTTGCAACGTATCCGTGAGTATCCGCGCCCTTTTGGATATCTAACTTGGAAAGGTTATAGACCGTTTTTAGGTTTTTACAGCCCCAGAACGCATTCTTCTCTATTTCCGTTACCGATGCAGGAATAACTATTTCTTGTAGATTTTCGCAACATTGGAAGGAATTATATCCTATCGTTATTAACGTGGAGGGTAGGTTAACCTTTTTTAGGTGCGTACAATAGGAACAACCGCTATCACTTATTTCCTCAACACCTTCAGAAATAGTAAACTCGGCATCCGTTTTGCCACAGGCATATTGGAATAGCCTTTTGCCATAATTTGAATATAAGTTGCCATCTTTCGTTACAAAATAGCCATCTTTATCATTGGCAATTATGTTCTTCAAGCTTGTATTACCCCAAAAAGCATAGAAATTCAAAGATTTAACTTCGCTTGGAATAGTAAAGGTCGTTTCCTTTTTACCTACCGCATATTGGACAAGCTTTATACCGCCACCATCCAATTTTTCGTATAGGTTGCCATCGATAGATTTGTATTTTTTATTACTTGCACTCACGTTGATAGTGGTAAGATTTGAGCATCTTACAAAGGGCGTTCCAACAATTTCTTCTACACTGGACGGAATAGTTATCTCCTTTATCCCCGTGCACTTATCAAAAGCATTATCCTCTATCTTTTTAACGGTATTAGGAATGGCTACGTTAGTTATAGTAGAGCAATTATAAAACGAATCTTTCCCGATTGTCGTTACGCTATTTGGTATAACAACGTTACCACCTTTGCCTTTATATTTTACAAGCACTCCGTTTTGAATATCAAAGTCGGAGATAGATGACTGGGTAGTTTGGTTTGTCTTTGGCGTAGGAATTGGCTTTGTAGCTACTACCGAGCTTTGAGTCTTTGGTAGCACGGTATATACGTTTTCGGCATACTTTGCTACCTCTCCGTATTTTTCCGAGCCCTTCTTTATATCTAGTTTAGAGAGGTTATATACCGTTTTTAGATTTTTACAGCCCCAGAATGCATATCTCTTTATTTCCGTTACCATTGCGGGAATAACGACTTCTTGTAGATTATCGCAACGCTGGAAGGAATTGTGTCCTATGCTTTTTAACGTAGAGGGTAATTTGACCTTTTTTAGGTGTTTGCAATAGGAACAACCGCTACCACCGATTTCTTCTACGCCTTCGGGAACTATAAACTCGGCATTCGTCTTGCCACAAGCATATTGGAGTAGCTTTTTACCAAAATCCGTATATAAGTTGCCCTCTTTTGTAATAAAAAATCCATCCTTATCATTAGCATTTATACTCTTTAAGCTTGTATCACCCCAAAATACGTATTGGGATTGTATGGACGTTACTTCGCTTGGAAGATTAAAAATCGTATCCTTTTTGCCTACCGCATATTGGACAAGCCTTATGCCACCATCATCCAATTTTTCGTATAGACTACCTTCTATTGCCTTAAATCTTTTATTGTTTGCATCAACCTTGATAGCGGTTAAATTCGTGCATCTTATAAACGGTGCGCCACTGATTGTCTCAACACTCGCAGGAATATAGACTTCCTTTAAGCCCACACAAGTATCAAATGCTTCGACTTCTATCTTTTTAACGGTACTAGGAATTGTTACGCTCGTTATAGCGGTAAAATTAGCAAATGCTCTTTTACCTATTGTCGTTACACTACTTGGTATAACTACCTTACCGCCCTTACCATTATACTTTACAAGAACTCCGTTTTGAATATCAAAGTCGGGGTTAGTGGTTTGGGTGGTGTTTGACTTTGTCGTTGCTACCGTGCTTTGGTTTTTTGGTAGCTCGGTATATACGTTATCGGCAAACTTTGCTACCGCTCCGTGTGTTTCCGCGCCCTTTTTGATATTTAACTTTGAAAGATTATATATGGTTTTTAGGTTTCTGCAACCGTGAAATGCCGATAAGCCTATACCTGTTACCGAACTAGGTATCGTTATGCTTATAAGATTATTGCAACCCCAAAAAGCCCAATCTCTTATACTGGTTACCGAACTGGGAATAGTGAAAGCCTTCACGTTGCTTCCTATTGCATATTGCACTAACGTATTACCGTTTTTTGTGTACAAACTGCCATCTATAGACTTGAATTTAGCATTATTTTCGTACACGATTATTTGCTTTAGCGAACTACAACTACCGCATATAGCATTACCTATGCTCTCGACCGAACTGGGAATAACGATTTTTACAAGCCCCGTGCAATAAAAGAACGCCCAATCCCCTATGCTTGTTACCGAATTTGGGAGCGTTATTTCTTTGAGAGATGTACAAAAGCTAAACGCATTGTTTTCTATGCTCTTTACCGAGTTAGGTATGGTTACGCTAACGAGTGTTTTGCATTCGGTGAATGCCTTTTCGCCTATAATAGTTACGCTGTTAGGTATTTCTACGTTAGCATCTTTGCCGGTGTATTTTACAAGTACTCCGTTTTTGATTTTAAATTCGCTAAATAGGTTACTTAATAATCCCATATTCTTTCCTTCTTTTGCAGTTGATATTTATATTAATTGTTAGTTTAATTGTGTGCAGTCGTTGAATGCGGTGTCGTCGATATTGCAGTCCTTAGGTAGGTTGATTTCTTTGAGAGCAACGCATCCGTCGAAGGCGTAGGCGCCGATAGATTGTACTTTTCCTAAGAAGGTTACTTTTTCAAGGGAAGTACAACCGTAGAAGGTACCATCTTCTATAACTGTAACGCTTGCGGGTATTACGATTTCCTTTAAGGACGTGCAGTCGTCGAAGGACCAGCTTGCAATAGTTGTTAGAGTATTGGGTAGCTCGATTGCATCTAGGGAAGCGCACTTTGTGAATGCGCGCATAGCTATGCGCTCTAGTTCACTACCAAGCACTACTTTACGTAGCTTTGAGCAGTTTTCAAAGGCACGATAGCCTATTTCTACAAGACTATCGGGTGTATGTATCTCTTCTAGAGTATCATTGTCCGCAAAGGCTTCGCTACCTATTGCTTTTACGCCTTTGGGAAGAGCAATTTCCGAGTGCTTCTTTATTTCTTCGTATTTGGTTACAACGTTATCGTTTATAACCAAATTGGCTAGATAATTGTTTTCTTCAAAAGCCATTATATCATCGTCGACTTTCCTAAAAATATCGCTATCGGGCGTACCTTGATTATCAACCAATTGTATAAACGAGTGGTTATTTATTTCTTCCAAGCTACTACAACGCTCAAACGCACCCTTTTCTATTTCCATTAGGCTAACAGGGAAGGTGATTTCTTCTATAGCGGTGCATCTAGCAAAAGCATATTCGCCAATATACCTTACGCCACCGCCTAAATCGACCTCTTTTAGAGAGGTACATTTATCAAAAGCACGCGCTCCTATTCTCTTTACACTATCGGCTATGGTTACGGAAACCAGCTTTGAGTTCTTTTCAAATACCTTGCTTTCTATTTCGGTTACGATTGGGGGTATCTCTACCTTATCCGCCGCCCCTTTATATTTTACCAATACACCCTCTTTTATCACAAAATCGGGATAAGTGTAGGTTTGAGGCTTAGGCACTTCGGTCTTCGGTAATACGGGTTTAGGCAACTCGGTATATACGTTATCAGCATAGTATGCTACTCTTCCGTGGGTTTCCGCGCCTTTTTGGATATCTAGCTTGGAAAGATTATAGACCGTTTTTAGGCTCTTGCAACCAGAGAATGCATAATTATCTATGCTTGTTATAGAACTTGGTATTGTTATACTAGCAAGTGAAGTGCAACCACAGAATGCCTCGTATCCTATGCTTGTTACAAAGTTCGGAATGGTGAAGGAGGTATCTTTTTTACCTACTGCATATTGTATTAACGTCTTACCATCTTTGGTGTATAGATTGCCATCTATTGATATGTAGTTTTCATTACTTTCTTCGACGTTTATTTGATTTAGTTGAGAACACTTAGCACATATGCCATTTCCTATATTTGTTACAGAGCCGGGGATAGATATACTTTGGAGCGAAGTGCAATCACTGAATGCACTACCATCTATTCTAGTTACAGCATTAGGAATTGTTATGTTTTTGAGCGAAGTACAACCAGCGAATGCCCAACCTTCTATTATTTTTACCGAGCTAGGAATAGTGAAAGAGACATCTTTTTTACCAATGGCGTATTGAATCAGAGCATTGCCGTATTTGGTATATAAATTGCCATTTTTTGAGCAATATCTATGATTACCTTCTTCTACGTTTATTTGATTTAATTGTGTACATCTAGCGCAAGGACCTATTCCTATGCTTGTTACCGAGTTGGGGATGGTTATGCTTGAAAGTGTTTTGCACCCTGAGAAGGCAAACGCACCTACGTTTTTTACCGTTTTAGGGATTGTTATGCTTTGGAGTGAAAAGCACTCATAGAAAGCCCAATTTTTTATACTTGTTACAAAGTCGGGGATGGTTACATTAGTGAGTATATAGTAATTATAAAACGCTCTTTCCCCTATAATTCTAACGGTATTAGGTATATCAACGTTCGCGCTTTTACCTATGTACTTTAAAAGGACTCCGTCTTCTATTTCAAAGTCGGGGTTAAAGGGGATTATTTTTGGAGTTGGTTCTATTGGCGAGCTTGGGATTTTTGGTATCTCGGTACAAACTTGAGTGGCATATTTTGCAACACATCCATTGGATATCGACCCTTTGATAACGTTCAATTGGGATAGGTTGTATACACTCTTTAGATTTTCGCATTCTCTAAACGCACGCATACCTATCATAGTTACCGATTTTGGTATAGTAATGCTCGAAAGTGCTTTACAAGAATAAAATGCCTCTTCCCCAATGGTAGTTACCGTGCTGGGAATGGTAAAAGAACTTTCCTTTTTGCCTATCGCGTATTGTATTAACGTTTGACCATCTTTGGTATACAAATTACCATCAAGCGATTTGTAGTTAACGTTATTTTTATCTACAGTAATTCGGTTCAAGTTTTGACAACGTGTAAAAGCACAGCTTTGTATTGTCGTTACGGTTCTGGGAATATTAACACTTGTTATAGATGCACATCCACTAAAACAAAACGCCGGTATCGTAGTTATTCCATACGGAATATCTAATGGGTCTTCTATTCGACCATTAAAATATAGGTTAGGTGAATCATCAAACAACCCAGAATAACGACTGATAGACATTTTGGTACACCATTCCTCTACGGAACCTAGATAATTTACCTTGCTGAGTTTACAATCTTTAAAGGCATATGGCTCAATCGTGGTAACGCTCTTCGGTATAGTTATCATATAAATAAACGAACATCCGCGAAAAGCATTCTTTTCTATCGTGTTTACAATCTTTGGTATCTCTACGTCTATCGACCTGCCAATATATTTTAAAAGAACTCCATTTTCAATCACGAAACCCGGTACTTGTTCGTTGATAACTTCACTTGCATATTTGGTAATTCCACCATAGGCATCCGTATTAGCTTTAAAAAGCAACTTAGAGCGGTTTTTAACGTATGAAAGATTTTTACAAAGATAAAATGCGTAATCGCGTATTTCGGTTACTTCTTTACCGATAACTATGCTCTTTAGCCCTTCACAGCTTTGGAATGCGTGTTGCCCTATAAATTTAACGGAATCGGGTACGTTTACGCTACTCAACGACCTACAATTGGAAAATGCACCGTCATCAATCTTCGTAACCGACTTGCCTATTATCAAAATGCTCAATGAAGAACAACTAGAAAAAGCACTTATTCCTATTTCCATTACTGAATTGGGTATTTCTATAGTGGTTAACGAGCTACAATTTATAAAAGCATAATCGCCTATTGTCTTGACAGATTGCCCTATCGTTACTTTAGCCAATTTATGACAATCGTGGAATGCACTTTCACCTATGGTTGTTACCGTATAAGGTATGTTTACGCTAGTTATCAAAGAGTTTTTGAAAGCGGACTTGCCTATTGCGGTTACGTTTGTGGGTATATCTACCTCTCCACCATTACCAATGTACTTGACTAGCACTCCTTTACAAATTTCAAATTCGGAAGCCACGCCACCGGAGGTCTGCTGGATGGATGCAACTTGGCTAGCATTTAGATATTTTTGTATCAATTCTTCTTCGCCGATTATTTCGGCTTGTTCATTAGAACTGCTTAAAGCAACTACCTTTTTAGCATACTTTGCAACTCCGCCATAGGAAGTCGAGCCTTTTTTAATATCAAAAGCCGATTTGTTTGTAACCTCTTGCACGCCAGTACAAAACTCAAAGGCATTGGTTCCGATGTGTTTTAAGGAGTGCCCTAGAGTTATATTCTTTATACCATAACATCCCGAAAATGCCCAATCCCCTATAACCATTACATTATCGGGAATTACTAGATTATCCATAGACCAACAGCCACGGAAAGCCATTTCTTCTATCTTCTCAAGATTTGTGGGCAAAACCACCTTATTTAGACAACCGCATCCATCGAAAGCATATCTGCTTATAATCTTAAGAGTACTTGGCAACTTAACCCTTGTTAGCGCAGTACAGCCCTTGAATGCGTAAGCCCCTATTTTCGTTACGCCCTCGGGAATTTCGACCATTTTTATTTGTGTTCTACCATTGAATACGTTGGCGGAAATTTCTATAACTCCGCTAGGTATCTGTACGATGCTAGACCTATCCCATTGATAGGACTTCAAAATGCCATTTTCTATAGTAAAGGTTGTACTTTTATGATTTGTATTGTTTACTTCAGCCATAATTACTCCTGTAAGATTACAAAGCAGTTTATCCTAGAGTTTTGCTATTTTTTTATTTTGGTACAATTATTGAATGCGGTGTCGTCAACGTTGCAGTTCTTAGGTAGGTTGATTTCTTTTAAGGAAGTGCATCCGTCGAAGGCGTAGGCGCCGATAGATTGTATCTCGCCTAAGAAGGTTATCTTTTCAAGGGAAGTACAACCGTAGAAGGTACCGTCTTCTATCGCGGTAACGCTTGCGGGTATTACGATTTCCTTTAAGGACGTGCAGTCGTCGAAGGACCAGCTTGCTATACTCTTGAGAGTGTCGGGTAGCTCGATTGCTTCTATGGAAGCGCACTTTGTGAATGCGCGCATTGCTATGCGCTCTAGCTCGCTACTAAGCACTACTTTACGTAGCTTTGAGCAATTTTCAAAGGCGCGGTAACCTATTTCTACAAGACTATCTGGTGTATGTATCTCTTCTAGAGTATCGTTATTAGCAAAGGCTTCGCTACCTATTGACTTAGTGGTGGAAGGGAGTGCTATAACTCTATAATCTTTGCCACCTTCGTAAGCTACTACGGTGCCATCGGTTATGGTAAAACTTTCGAGGTACTTGTTTTGTTCATATACAATCGTTGCGTTTTCCGCCACGTTCCCGTGTTTAATTGACTTTTTTTCTATACCTAATGCCGATTGATTATAAACTTTCTTTATAGAATCACAACCCTCGAATGCACCGGTACCTATACGTACAAGTGATACGGGTAACGTTATTGTTTTTAAACTCGTACACAAAGCAAAAGCATAATCACCAACGTATCTTAAACCATTACCTAGCTCTATAGTTTTGAGCGAGGAACAATCATTAAAAGCAAAACCATCTATAAAATAGAGGTTGTCGCCACATTTTAGTGAAGTTATAGCAGTATTTTCAAACACGTTTGCGCCTATACCAATAACGGTATTGGGAATAACTATATTTTCCGCTGAGCCTTTATATTCAATCAATACACCATCCGCATTGACAACGAAATCGGGAGTAGATACAATCTTTGATTTATTTTTATCGACCAAATCTTTCGGAATATTACCCAACATATCACTCGCTTGAGTATCTACTTTATCTATTTTACTTTGTTTAGATTGCTCTATAGATTTTGGTAGCTCGGTATATACGTTATCGGCATAATATGCAACCTTTCCGTGGGTTTCCGCGCCCTTTTGGATATCTAGCTTGGATAGGTTATAGACTGTTTTTAGGTTTTTGCAAGCATTGAATGCCCCATCCCATATGCTAGTTACCGAGTTAGGGATGGTTATGCTTTTGAGCGAGGCACAATACCAGAACGCTCTTTCCCCTATGCTCTTTACCGAGTTAGGGATGGTTATGCTTGTTAGCGAGGTGCAATTTAAGAACGCATAATCTTCTATACTTTTTACCGAGTTGGGGATGGCTATGCCGGTAAGCGAGGTGCAACCAGAGAATGCGCACCTTCCTATCCATTTTACCGAGTTGGGGATGGTTATGCTTGTTAGCGAGGTGCAATCATAGAACGCATAATCTTCTATACTTTTTACCGAGTTGGGGATGGTTATGCCGGTAAGCGAGGTGCAACCAGAGAACGCATAATCTCTTATTCTTTTTACCGAGTTGGGGATGGTTATGTTAGTGAGCGAAGTGCAACCAGAGAACGCCCTATTCCCTATGCTTTTTACAGAATCGGGTATGGTTATGCTTGAGGGCGTGATACGACCTTGAAATGCTTTATCGCCTATTTCGGTTACATTGCTAGGTATTTCTACATTTTTACGTCTTCCTTTATACCTTACAAGGACACCGTTTTTTATTTCAAAGTCGGGGTTAACGGGTTCGGCAACCTTTTGGGTGGTTGAGCTCATTGAAGTCGTTTTTGTTTGCGTAGTGGTTGGGGTAGTGGCTGTTGACGAACTTTGAGTCTTAGGTAGCTCGGTATATACGTTATCGGCATAGTATGCTACGTATCTGTGTGTTACCGCGCCCTTTTTGATATCCAAATTGGAAAGGTTGTAGACTGTTTTTAGGCTCTTGCAACCAAAGAATGCATAATCGCCTATACTTTTTACCGAACTTGGAATGGTTATGCTTTGGAGCGAGGTGCAACCATCGAACGCCCTTTCTCCTATGCTTGTTACCGAGTTGGGGATAGTTATACTGGTGAGCGAGGTGCAACCATCGAATGCCCATTTGCCTATGCTGGTTACCGAGCTTGGAATATTGAAAGAGGTATCTTTTTTGCCTATTGCGTATTGTACTAACGTTTTTTTATCTTTGGTGTAAAGATTTCCGTCTATTGACGTATAGTTAGGATTACCTTCTTCTACGTTTATTTGTTTTAGTTGCGTACACCTAGCACATATACCTACACCTATACTTGTTACCGAGCTGGGTATAGTTATGCTTTCAAGAGAGGTGCAATCTTTGAACGCCCTATACCCTATACTTGTTACCGAGTTGGGGATAGTTATACTGGTGAGCGAGGTGCAACCATCGAATGCCCATTTGCCTATGCTGGTTACCGAGCTTGGGATGGTTATGCTAGTGAGAGATTTGCAACCATATAACGCTTGTTCACTTATTCTTGTTATAAAGTCGGGAATTGTGAAGCTTGTAAGTGAGGTGCATTCTCTAAACGCATACTTACCTATCTCTCTTACCGAGTTGGGTATAGTTATACTGGTGAGAGATTCGCAACCTTGGAACGCATTATCGCCTACGCTGGTTACCGAGTTGGGGATAGTTATGCTTTGGAGAGATTTGCAACCAAAGAACGCCCCATTTCCTATACTTGTTACAGAACTTGGTATCGTTATGCTTTGCAGAGAGGTGCAACGATAGAAAGCACCATCTCCTATGCTTATTACCGAGTTGGGAATAACCACGTTACCGCCTTTGCCTTTATAGTTAACAAGGACTCCGTCTTTTATTTCAAAGTCAGGGTTAACGGGTTCTATAACCTTTTGAGTGGGTTGAGTGGTTGACGTTGCTTTAGTTTGGTTTGGTTGGGTTGAATAAGGTACTAACGTTATTGGTTGAACGACAAAAGGTGTTTTAGGCCTCTCGATATGCTCTTTTGTGGTATACATTACAAGGTTCCCTTGATTATCCGTTTTTTGTACAAATTGGTAAGGTCTGTCATCGGTATATACGTTATCGGCATAATATGCAACCTTTCCGTGGGTTTCTGCACCCTTTTTGATATCCAACTTGGAAAGGTTATAAACCGTTTTTAGGTTTTTACAACTAGAGAACGCATATCTCTCTATTTCCGTTACCGATGCGGGAATAACTATTTCTTGTAGATTTTCGCAACATTGGAAGGAATTGTAACCTATCTTCGTTAACGTGGAGGGTAGGTTAACCTTTTGGAGCGAGGTGCAACCATCGAATGCACAAGTTCCTACTCTTGTTACCGAACTTGGAATAGTGAAAGAGGTATCTTTTTTGCCTATTGCGTATTGTACTAACGTTTTTTTATCTTTGGTGTAAAGATTTCCGTCTATTGAAGTATAATTAGGATTACCTTCGTCTACGTTTATTTGTTTTAGTTGAGTACAATTAGCACATATACCTACACCTATACGTGTTACCGAGTCGGGGATGGTTATGCTTGTTAGCGAGGTGCAACCGGGAAACGCATACTTGCCTATTACTGTTACCGAGTTTCCAATTGCTACGCTAGTGAGCGAGGTGCAACCAGAAAACGCATACTTATCTATTTCCGTTACCGAGTTTGGTATTGTTATGCTTGTAAGCGAGATGCAACCATAGAACGCATAATTTCCTATGCTAGTTACCGAGTTGGGGATGGTTATGCTAGTGATAGATTCGCATTTATAAAAGGCTTCAACACCTATTGTAGTTATGTTACTAGGTATAACCACGTTACCGCCTTTGCCTTTATATTTCACAAGCACTCCGTCTTCTATTTCAAAGTCGGTGTTAACAGATTCGGCAACCTTTTGAGTAGGTTGGGTGGTTGACTTCGTTTTTGTTTGGGTGATGGTTGGCGTTGTCGCTGTTGACGAACTTTGAGTCTTAGGTAGCTCGGTATATACGTTATCGGCATATTGTGCAACCTTTCCGTGGGTTTCCGCGCCTTTTTGGATATCTAGTTTGGATAGATTATAGACCGTTTTTAGGCTTTTGCAACCATAGAATGCATAATTGCCTATACTTGTTACCGAATCGGGTATGGTTATGCTTTTAAGCGTGGTGCATTTATAAAACGCCTGTTTTGCTATGGTAGTTACCGAGTCTGGAATTGTAAAAGAGGCATCCTTAGCTATTGCATATTGTACTAACGTTTTTTTATCTTTGGTATATAGATTGCCTTCTATTGACGTATAATAAGCATTACCTTCTTCTACTTTTATCTTTTTTAAAGAGGAGCAATTAGCACATATTCCGTTTCCTATGCTTGTTACCGAGCTTGGTATAATTAAGCTTTCTAGCGAGGTGCAATCAAAGAACGTCCAACGTCCTATCCTTTTTACCGAGCTGGGGATTGTTATACTTTTGAGTGATTTGCAATTATCAAACGCACTATCGCATATGCTTGTTACAGAATTAGGGATTATTATGCTTTGGAGAGAGGTACAGCCATTAAACGCACTGTTACCTATACGTTTTACCGAGTTTGATATATTTATGTTTGTTAACGCAGTACACTCATCAAACGCATTAGCATCTATGCTTATTACCGAGTTGCCTAACTTTACGCTCGCAAGGGAAGTGCACTTTTCGAACACTCGCAGAGCTATGTTTGTTACCGAGTTACCTATTGTTATACTTGTGAGTGAAGTGCACCTACGAAATGCCTCGTAACCTATTTTTGATACCGAGTTGGGAATTGTTATATTGGTTAGCGCGGTACAACCATCAAACGCATTATCACCTATGCTTGTTACCGAACTTGGGATTGTTATACTTTCGAGCGAGGTGCAATATCTAAACGCGCTACTGCCTATGCTTTTTACGTAACCGGGTATTACTACGTTAGCACTTTTGCCTTTGTATTTGACAAGAACTCCATTTTCGATTCTAAATTCGGTGTACATATCCAAAGATGATAAGCTATTAGATACACTATTAAATATGTTGCCTAACAAATCATCAATAAATCCCATATCTTTCTCCTTTGTTTTGTTATTGGTTTATCTTTTTTTACGTGCTATTTTTTGTTGACTATGTAAGTGGTATTGATGAATGCAGTTTCGTCAACGTTGCAGTTCTTAGGTAGGTTGATTTCTTTGAGAGCAACGCATCCGTCGAAGGCGTAGGCGCCGACAGATTGTACCTTTCCTAAGAAGGTTACCTTTTCAAGGGAAGCACAACCATAGAAGGTACCGTCTTCTATCGCGGTAACGTTTGCAGGTACTACGATTTCCTTTAAGGACGTGCAGTCGTCGAACGACCAGCTTGCTATACTCTTGAGAGTGTCGGGTAACTCGATTGCTTCTAGGGAAGTACACTTGGTGAATGCGCGCATAGCTATGCGCTCTAGCTCGTTACCAAGCACTACTTTACGTAGCTTTGAGCAGTTTTCGAATGCACGGTAACCTATTTCTACAAGGCTATCGGGTGTATGTATCTCTTCTAGAGTTTCGTTATTAGCAAAGGCTTCGCTACCTATTGCTTTTACACCTTTAGGAAGAGCGATTGCCGAGTGGTTTTCACCTTCTTTATATTTGGTTACAACGTTATCGTTTATAACCAAATTGGCTAGATAATTGTTTTCTTCAAAAGCCATTATATCATCGTTGACTTTCCTAAAAATATCGCTATCGGGCGTACCTTGATTATCAACCAATGGTATAAACGAGTGGTTATTTATTTCTTCCAAGCTACTACAACGCTCAAACGCACCCTTTCCTATTTGCACCAAGCTAACAGGTAACGTGATTTCTTCGATAGAATTACATCTAGCAAAGGCATATTCGCCAATATACCTTACGCCACCACCTAAATCAACCTTTTTGAGAGAGGTACATTTATCAAAAGCACGTGCCCATATTCTCTTTACACTATCGGCTATGGTTATGGAAACCAGCTTTGAGTTCTTTTCAAATACCTTAGTACCAATTTCTTTGATACCATTTGGAATTATAAGCTCTTCCGCTGAGCCTTTATATTCAATCAATACACCATCAGCATTGACAACGAAATCGGGAGTAGATACAATCTTTGTTTTATTTTTATCAACCAAATCTTTCGGAATATTACCCAACATATCACTTGCTTGAGTATCTACTTTATCTATTTTACTTTGTTTGGATTGCTCTATAGATTTTGGTAGCTCGGTATATACGTTATCGGCATACTTTGCAACGTATCCGTGAGTATCTACACCTTTTTTGACTTTTAACTTGGAAAGATTATAGACCGTTTTTAGGCTCTTGCAACCATCGAACGCCCTATCTCCTATGCTTTTTACAGAACTAGGAATTGTAATGCTAGTGAGCGAGGGGCAACCATAGAACGCACTACCCCCTATGCTCTCTACCGAGTCCCCGATTGTTATGCTTTGGAGAGAGGCGCAACCCCAGAACGCCCTTTCCCCTATGCTCTTTACCGAGTCCCCAATTGTTATGCTTCGGAGAGAGCTGCAACCATCGAACGCATAACCCTCTATGCTCTCTACCGAGTCCCCGATTGTTACGCTTGTGAGCGAGGCGCAACCTTTGAACGCACACCAACCTATGCTCGTTACCGAGTTTCCGATTGTTATGCTTTGGAGTGATTTGCAACCACCGAACGCCCTTTCTCCTATGCTTGTTACCGAGTTGGGGATAGTAAAAGAGGTATCTTGCTTACCTACCGCATATTGTACTAATGATTTCTTATCTTTTGTATATAGATTTCCGTCTATCGATATATAGTTCGCGTTACCCTCATCAACGTTTATTTGCTTTAGCGAGGTGCAATAAGCGAACGCATTACCCTCTATGCTCGTTACCGAGTCGGGGATGTTTATACTGGTGAGCGAGGTGCAATAAGAGAACGCCCAATCTCCTATGCTTGTTACCGAGTTCCCGATTGTTATGCTTGTGAGCGAGGTGCAACTCCAAAATGCCCAAACCCCTATGCTCGTTACCGAGTCCCCGATTGTTACGCTTGTGAGCGAGGTGCAACCATAGAACGCTCTGTCCCCTATCCTCGTTACCGAGTTCGGGATTGTTATGCTTGTGAGTGAGGTGCAATCATCGAACGCACAAACCCCTATGCTCGTTACCGAGTTAGGGATTGTTATGCTTGCGGGAGTGATACGGGATTGAAATGCTCTATCACCTATTTCGGTTACGTTGTTAGGTATAATTACGTTTTTACGTCTTCCCTTATACTTTACAAGAACTCCGTCTTTGATTTCAAAGTCGGGGTTAATAGGTTCGGCAACATTTTGGGTTGTTGAGGTCGTTGAAGTCGTTTTTGTTTGGGTGGTGGTTGGGGTAGTGCCTGTTGACGAACTTTGAGTCTTAGGTAGCTCGGTATATACGTTATCGGCATAAAGACCAACGTATCCGTGAGTATCCGCGCCCTTTTGGATATCTAGTTTGGATAGATTATAGACCGTTTTTAGGCTCTCGCAATCATTGAACGCCCAATCCCCTATGCTTGTTACAGAACTAGGAATTGTAATGTTAGAGAGCGAGGTGCAACCAAAGAATGCATAATTGCCTATACTTGTTACCGAACTTGGAATAGTGAAAGAGGTATCTTTTTTGCCTATTGCGTATTGTACTAAAGATTTTTTATCTTTGGTGTAAAGATTGCCATCTATTGTTATATAGTTAGCATTACCTTTATCTACGTTTATTTGGGTTAGTTTGGTACAGCTAGCACATATACCTTCACCTATGCTGGTTACAGAGCTTGGTATTGTTATGCTTTGGAGAGAGGTGCAACCACAAAACGCACAATCTCCTATGCTTGTTACCGAGTTGGGTATAGTTATGCTGGTGAGAGATTCGCAACCATTGAACGCACTTTCTCCTATGCTTGTTACCGAGTTGGGGATAGTTATACTGATGAGAGATTTGCAACCATCGAACGCATAATCATTTATGATAATTACCGAACTTGGAATGGTTATGCTTTGGAGCGAGGTGCAACCATAGAACGCACTACCCCCTATGCTTGTTACCGAGTTGGGGATAGTTATACTGGTGAGAGATTCGCAACCTTGGAACGCATTATCGCCTATGCTTGTTACCGAGTTGGGGATGGTTATGCTTTGGAGCGAGGTGCAACCATAGAACGCTTCATATCCTATGCTTGTTACAGAATCGGGTATGGTTATGCTTGCGGGCGTGATACGCGATTGGAATGCTCTATCACCTATTTCGGTTACGTTGTTAGGTATAATTACGTTTTTGCGTCTGCCTTTATATTTTACAAGAACTCCGTCTTTTATTTCAAAGTCAGGGTTAACGGGTTCGGCAACCTTTTGAGTAGGTTGAGTGGTTGACATTGCTTTAGTTAGGGTGGTGGTTGGGGTAGTCGCTGTTGACGAACTTTGAGTTTTTGGTAGCTCGGTATATACGTTATCGGCATAAAGACCAACGTATCCGTGTGTTTGCGCGCCTTTTTGGATATCTAACTTGGAAAGGTTATAGACCGTTTTTAGGCTCTCGCAACCAAAGAATGCACTATCATCTATGCTTGTTACCGAGTTAGGGAGAGTTATGCTGGTGAGCGAAGTGCAACGATTGAACGCCCCATACCCTATGCTGGTTACCGAGTTGGGGATGGTTATGCTTGTTAGCGAGGTGCAATACCAGAACGCATAATCTCCTATGCTTGTTACCGAGTTGGGGATGGTTATGCTTTGGAGCGAGGTGCAATAATCGAATGCCTCCCTACCTATGCTGGTTACCGAGTTGGGAATAACAAGGTTACCACCTTTGCCTTTATATTTTACAAGCACTCCGTCTTTTATTTCAAAGTCGGGGTTAACGGGTTCGGCAACCTTTTGGGTGGTTGAGGTCGTTGAAGTCGTTTTTGTTTGGGTGGTGGTTGGGGTAGTGGCTGTTGACGAACTTTGAGTCTTAGGTAGCTCGGTATATACGTTATCGGCATAATATGCAATGTATCCGCGAGTATCTGCACCTTTTTTGACTTTTAACTTGGAAAGGTTATAGACCGTTTTTAGGTTTTTACAACCATAAAACGCATACTCACCTATGCTTGTTACCGAGTTGGGGATGGTTATGCTGGTTAGCGAGGGGCAATCATAGAACGCAACGTTGTCTATGCTTGTTACCGAACTTGGAATAGTGAAAGAGGTGTCTTTTTTGCCTATTGCGTATTGTACTAACGTTTTTTTATCTTTGGTGTAAAGATTTCCGTCTATTGACGTATAGTTAGGATTACCTTCTTCTACGTTTATTTGTTTTAGTTGCGTACACCTAGCACATATACCTTTCCCTATACTTGTTACCGAGTTGGTTATAGTTAAACTGGTGAGCGAGGTGCAATACAAGAATGCTTTTTCACCTAAGCTTGTTACCGAGTTGGGGATGGTTATGCTGGTTAGCGAGGTGCAACCATCGAACGCCCTATTTCCTATGCTTGTTACCGAGTTGGGGATAGTTATACTAGTAATCGAGGTGCAATATTCAAATGCATAATCACCTATGCTTGTTACCGAGTTGGGGATGGTTATTCCGGTAAGCGAGGTGCAATCTTTGAACGCATAACTTTCTATGCTTGTTACCGAACTTGGAATATTGAAAGAGGTATCCTTTTTGCCTATTGCATATTGTACTAACGTTTTTCCGTCTTTAGTGTATAGATTGCCATCTATTGTTATATAGTTAGCATTACCTTCGTCTACGTTTATTTGTGTTAGTTTGGTACAGCTAGCACATATACCTTTACCTATGCTTGTTACCGAGTTGGGGATGGTTATGCTTGAAAGTGTTTTGCACCCTGAGAAGGCAAACGCACCTACGTTTTTTACCGTTTTAGGGATTGTTATGCTTTGGAGGGAGGTGCAAACAGAGAATGCACTATCTCCTATTCTTGTTACCGAGTTGGGGATGGTTATGCTGGTGATAGATTCGCATTCATAAAAGGCTCCATCACCTATTGTCGTTACGTTACTAGGTATAACTACGTTACTGTCCTTGCCTCTATACTTTTCTAGGACTCCATTTTTTATTTTAAAATCACTAAATAGTTTAAATCCCATATATTTTTTTCCTTTGTTTTAGGTTGTTTTTTTATTATTTGTTAATCGTTGTATACGTTTTCGGCATACTTTGCTACCATTCCGTGGGTTTCCGCGCCCTTTTGGATATTTAGTGTAGAAAGATTGTAAACCGTCTTAAGGTTTTCACACTCAAAAAACGCATACTCACCTATGCTTGTTACCGAGTTAGGGATAGTTATGCTCTTGAGCGCTGTACAATTATAGAAAGCATAATTGCCTATCCTTGTTACAGAGTTCCCGATCGTTACGCTAGTGAGCGAAGTACAACCAGCGAACGCATTGTCTCCTATAGTCATTACCGAATTCCCAATTGTTATGCTAGTGAGCGAGGTGCAACCAGCGAACGCCCTTTCTCCTATGCTTGTTACCGAGTTGGGGATAGTTATACTGGTGAGCGAGGTGCAATCAATGAACGAATCACGACCTATGCTTGTTACCGAGCTGGGTATTGTTATGCTTTCGAGCGAGGTGCAACCATCGAACGCCCATTTGCCTATGCTGGTTACCGAACTTGGAATATTGAAAGAGGTATCTTTTTTGCCTATTGCGTATTGTACTAAAGTTTTTCCGTCTTTAGTGTATAGATTGCCGTCTATTGAGGTATAGTTAGCATTACCTTTATCTACGTTTATTTGTGTTAGTTGGGTACAGCTAGCACATATACCTACACCTATGCTGGTTACCGAGTTGGGGATGGTTATGCTTGTTAGCGAGGTGCAACCATTGAACGCCAAATTTCCTATACTTGTTACCAAATTTGGTATCGTTACACTGGCGAGCGAGGTGCAACCATTGAAAGCCCAAGCACCTATGCTTGTTACCGAGTCGGGGATGGTTATACTGGTGAGAGATTTGCAACCAGCGAACGCATAATCTCCTGTTCTTGTTACCGAGTTGGGGATGGTTACGCTTTGGAGCGAGGTGCAACCAACGAACGCATAATTCCCTATAGTTGTTAGCGAGTTGGGGATGGTTATGCTAGTGATAGATTCGCATTTATAAAAGGCTCCATCACCTATTGCCGTTACGTTACTAGGTATAACTACGTTACTGTCCTTGCCTCTGTACTTTACAAGGACTCCGTTTTTTATTTTAAAATCGCCAGCTATGTTATCAAATAATCCCATATATTTTCCTTTGTTTTAGGTTGGTTTTTTTATTATTTGTTAATCGTTGTATACGTTTTCGGCATAGTATGCTACCATTCCATAGGTATCCGAGCCTGCTTCGATATCTAGATGCGAATGGTTATAGACCGTTTTTAGGTTCTCGCAACTCGTGAAAGCTGAGGCTCCTATACGCTCGATAGAGCTACTAAGCGTTAGGCTTTCGAGTACGTTACAACCCCAAAACGACCACTCCCCTATCTTTACTACGCCATTTGGTATCGTAAATGCGGTCGCACCATTACCCAAGGCATATTGCACTAGCTCTTTACCATCCTTGGTGTATAGATTGCCATCTATCGTGCAATAGCGGGGATTACCCTCTTCAACTATTATTTCCTTTAAAGAGAAACAGCTCGCGCATATTCCGTGCCCTATCTTTCTTACCGAGCGGGATATGGTTAGCCTTTCTAACGATTCGCACAAACAGAATGCCCTATCGTCTATGCAGGTTACCGAGCTTGGTATGATTATCTCTTTTAGAGAGGTACATAGTACGAATGCCGATGGCTCTATCGTCCTTACCGAGCTACCAATCGTTATGCTTTCAATCCAATCACACTCATAAAAAGCCCTCCAGCCTATGGTGGTTACGCTAGAAGGTATAACTACGTTGCTACTCTCGCCTTTGTAGTTTATTAGTACTCCATTTTCGATTTCAAAATCGGGGTTGATTGGTGCGTTCGGTATACTCACTTGTTTTCTCCTTCGTTTTGCGTTAGGTAACTTTGTTACATTGGCTCGTTAAAGGCAAGCACGTTTGGCTCGCGTTGGGTGATAATCCAATCGCTCGTTAGCTCTTCAGCGGTGTGAATAACGCCTATAACGTGCTTGTTTTCCGCGTTACCCAAATACTTTACTTGTATATCTTCGTCAAGTATAAAATCACCGTCTTCATCGAATTTTGCATATAATGGCTCGGAATCCAAATATTCCAATTCTTCACAACTATAAAAAGCATTGTAACCAACTTCCTTTACACCGTTGCCAACGTTGATTTTGGATAGATTGGGACAGAATAAAAAGGCATATATACCTATCTTCTTAACGCTATCGGGAAGGTTGATTTCTACCATTTCATCACATTCGAAAGCATAGGGCGCGATTTCGTCGATATAGGGCGGTACGTTTACAACCGCCTTATCACCCGTACTATAGGCAAGTATCTTTTTGCCATTATGCTCATAGTAGGAAATATCGTATTCCTCGTCGTCGATAATTATGCTTTCGGCATCCTCCGACGTAAAATATGCCACGGGCTTAAACTCCGTTTCCGCAAAATATTCGCTCTCGGGAGAACAATCAACCGTGGAAAGGTTAAAGATTTCTATAAGTCGTGGCAAATAGTCGAAGGCTTGGAGGGGAATAAACTTTACACCCCTACCGATTTTTATGCTGACTACTCCATTGCAGAACAAGGTGGGAGATTCAAAAGAATATTCGCTATTTAAGCTAGAAAACATTCCGTCGCAAATAACCTTGCAATCATCGTCGATTACCGTTTGCATACAATAATAATTGGGTAAATTATAGGCCACAAGGTAGGGATTATGCTCGTTGCCAAGATATAAAACGTGGTTTTTCTCGTTTAGCTCCAAGTCGGGTGAATCAAAGCAAGCAACCCCCACTTCTTCAATGGAGTCGGGAATAGATACCTTCACAATATCGTTGCCACTAAAAGCACGATACCCTATCTGCTTTAGCCCCTCGGGTAACACGATATTTGTTAAACCACAGTTAGAAAATGCTTCGAAACCAATTTCTTTTAGAGAGCTACCAAGATTGACCTCTTCTAAAGAATCACAGCCCGTAAAAGCCATAAAACCAATAGTCTCCAAACCATCGGGTAAAATGATTTCGTCCAAGTTTTCGCAATAATAAAAAGCCATAGCGCCGATTTCTTTGATGGTGTCGGGTAACTCGACGGACATCAAGTTTAGGTCGTTTTCAAAGGCGCTAGCATCTATCGCTGTAACAATAGCACCGTTAACCTCTTTGGGAATAACCAAACGGGAAAAAGCACTATTTACACCTATAACCATAGCGGTGTTGTCTGGAGCAATAAGGTAATTAACGTCGTCTTGTGTATATAAAGTACCAAAGTCTTTTATGCGTGGGTCTATCATACGTGTGCGCGCGACA
Source organism: Clostridia bacterium (assembly GCA_017403145.1). GTDB lineage: Bacteria > Bacillota > Clostridia > Christensenellales > DTU072 > Stercoripulliclostridium_A. The sequence continues at coordinate 8,031 of JAFQOO010000005.1, read as the reverse complement.
AAAAATGAACGTCGCTCTCCTTCTCTTTTTTAGCGTGGGAAAAATAAAAAATATCTCCAATCCCCTATATTATTTTATTATATATTATGCGTGCGCGTGTGTCAATAGCCAATTTTAAAAAGAGGTTTTTAACAAAAACAAAAACTCCAATAATAATTTTGAACGACTATTATTTTACAAAAAAAGAGTACCGACAGCGCGCTACTCTTTACCAAGATTTATCGTGTTTTTGTATCTATAGATACATATCTTTGTGTTTTTTAGACCAATTAGAATGGATATAAACCGGGTAACAAAGGCGCGATAGCCGACTCTACGTCCGAGTAAACCACACAAGCATCCCCTTCTGCCAACACGTCGTAAAATTTGACGTAAGCATCAAAAATAACACCAAGCTTATATGGGTTTTCGGCACTGCCAAGATAGCCTATCTTAGACTTACTCAAATCATAGTCTTCATATTCTTTACGCGCCTCTTCTCTAATCACAAGGGGTTTAACGTCATAGAATTTTAACGAATCGCACCCACTAAACGCCCCGTATTTTGCCTCGATTGATTCGCCTTCTATAATTATTTGCTCAAGATTATCACAGTTTCCAAAAGCTAAACCATATATTACCCGTACACTCTTAGGAATTACTACTTTTCTAAACCTTTTTTCCAAAAATGCACAAGATATAATTAAGGTTATGAAATCGGGTATTATTAGTTCTTCTTTTTTATCATAGGTCATTACCGCTACTTTTTCATCTTCAAGCGTAAAGTATACGATATCACTTTCTTCATCATATTTTAGATGCGATTCTTCGTTTTCGTCCGTAACGTAAAAATAACAATTTAGCTCCTCATCTTCATAAAACGAATACTCTAAATCTATCTTGGAATAATTGCGTATCTCTATTAGTTTAGGTAGCGTATCAAACGCATTTTCACCTACAAATTCTACGTTTTTTCCTATGGTGATACTTATGATTTGCTCGCCCTTTTGATGGAACAGCATCGGAGCAATAATTTTGCAATCTTCGTGAAACTCTATAAAGGGAGGATAATCATCTTCATTTAATACGCAAGCTACAAGATAGGGATTGAGTTCGTTACCTAGATATCCTACCCCATTATACTCCGTAAATTCTATATCCGTTATAGAAAAAGGTTCAATACCTACTTCGCGAATACAATTTGGAATTCTTAACTCTTTTACACTCGTTCTTCTAAAACACCATCCACCAATCTCTTCTACGTTCGGAGGAATTTGTACGTCTTCCAACTCGTAACAATCGAAAAATACGTCTTCGTCCAATATCTTTAGATTGTCGTTAAGCTTTGCACTTTTTAGCTCATAACAGGCATAAAATGCACGCTCTCCTATTCGCGTTACCAATGGCGGTATGATTATCTTTTCTAGGCTACGACAGTAATAAAAGGTGTGATTATCAATTTCGGTTAAACTTTCGGAAAGAGAAACCTCTCTTAAATTTTTGCAGTACTCAAATGCACTCGGCATTATAGATACCACGTCGTCCCCCATGCTTACAGAATAAATATCATCTCTATAGGAAAAAGCTCCCGAACCAATTTCTTTTATGCCCTTTGGAACAACTACTTTGCTCGACTTTGTTTCAACTCCAAGCAACACGGGAGACTGGTCCATAAATATTTTGAAACCCTCTTTTGTGTCTACAACCCAAGATTTTTTATTTATATCACTTTCAATACGACGAGCATTATAGGCAACTAAACCATTATGCTCGCCACCCTTTTTGAGAATGATTTTAGAAAGATTATATATTTCGAGCAGAGAAAAACAATTTTCAAATGCACCCATTCCAATGCTTTCTACACCACTTCCCAGCACCAAAGTATGTAAGCTTATGCAGTCTTTAAAGGTTCTCTCACCTATATATCTCAATCTATTACCAATAACAACCTTTTGTAGGTGGTACGATTCTAGAAAAGCTTCGTTTGATAATGAGATAACGTTGTTACCTATATAAAATTCGCGAAGGTCTATCTCTTTATATTCATAATTACGATACAGCTTACCTATGCTCGTAACAGGTATTCCCTCAATTTCATCCGGTATACGAATTTTTTGGACGCTAGCATCGATTACTTCTACCGCATTCCAAAAGCCATCATCGTCTATTTCGTACTTTACGTTTTCAAAATCAATAGTTTTTTGCATATTTTCCCTTTTATTATAATATAGTATTCGTTTTTAGTTATCGCTTGGTAGCTCGGTGTATACGTTAGTAGCATACTTTGCTACCTCTCCGTGGGTATCCGAGCCTTTTACAATATTTAGTTTGGATAGATTGTAGACGGTTTTTAGGTTTTCACAGCCATAGAACGCCCAATCCCCTATGCTCTCTACCGAGTCCCCGATTGTTATGCTTTGGAGCGAGGTACATTTAGAGAACGCCCACCAACCTATGCTCTTTACCGTGTTTGGGATAACTACGTTACCGCCTTTGCCTTTATACTTTACGAGTACACCATTTTGGATATCAAAGTCGGTGTATACGTTCGTAGCATGCAATGCTACGAAACCGTGGGTATCCGAGTCCTTTACAATATCTAGTTTGGATAGATTGTAGACGGTTTTTAGGTTCCAACAGCCATAGAACGCATCTTCTCCTATGCTCTCTACCGAGTCCCCGATTATTATGCTTTGGAGCGAGGTACATTTAGCAAACGCCAATTCCCCTATGTATTTTACCGAATTCGGGATAGTTATGCTTGTGAGTGAGGTGCAACCAGCGAACGCACATCCCAATATCCTCTTTACCGAGTTCCCGATTTTTATACTTTTGAGCGAGGTGCATTTATAGAACGCCAAAGCCCCTATGCTCTCTACCGAGTTAGGGATTATTATACTTGTGAGCGATTCGCAACCATTGAACGCATCTTCTCCTATGCTCTTTACCGAGTTAGGGATAAGTACGTTTCCGCCTTTGCCTTTATACTTTACGAGTTCACCATATTGGATATCAAAGTCGCTTAATAGATTATTGCTAAATCCCATATTATTCCTCCTTCGTTTAGCACTTTTGTTTTTGTTGAATTATGGTAGCTCGGTGTATACGTTTTCGGCGTATTCGGCTACGCCACCGTTATCAAGACAATTTCCGCCTTTGGTTAGCTTTAGATTTGAATAGTTATATATGGTCTTTAGGTTTTCGCAACCGAAGAAGGCACACTCTACAATTCTAACCAAATTTTTGGGTAGAGTAATTTGCGAAAGCGAAGTACATCCTCTAAACGCATAATGACCTATCGTCTTTAGCTCGTCGCTAAAAAGTACTCTTTCTAAATTCGCGCAGTTGCCAAATGCGTTTGCCGGTATATGGTCGGAGTTTACCTTTACCTTCCTAAGCGACGAGGGAATATAAAACTTGTATATGGTTGGACCGGCATCCAAAAGGTCATAATTCTTTATACTTTGCGGGGTTAGTTCGCCACCCTTATATGGTGCTTCGCCGAAAATATATCCAAAAGCTTCGCTACCGCGCCATATATCTTTTAGCCCACCACCACCTACGAAGGGGATTTCCAGCTCTTCCAAAGAAGTGCAACCTACTAGCGCCCCTTTACCTATTTTGTGGAGCTTTCTCGGCAATTTGAGCGTCGTAATAGACGTTTTAAAAGCAAACGCCAATTCTTTTATTTGGGTAACCTGAACGCCCAAATAGGTTTGCGGAACACTAACTATGCTATCAAAACCCACGTAGCCAACAACCGCATAGGTTCCGTTTGGCAACGTGGCGTACATTATGCCTTGCGAATCGGTATGCCTATATGGAGTGCCATAAATTGAGTTTAGAAGGTAGGATGGAATTTCGTTAAATACGTAGCGTGCACCACCAAGTCCGCCAAGAGCATTCTCGTCGTAGTCCTTTTGGGGCGAGGGCTTAGTATAACTTATTTTAGAAAGGTTATAGACACATTTTACCGAATAGCATCCGTCGAATGCACGTTCGCCTATTTCCTTTACGCCCCTACCGATTATTACTCGCATAACGTTACTACAACCCTCGAAAGCCTTTGCACCTATGCTCTCTACCGAGTTGGGAATGACGATTTCACAAAGTCCCTTACAATTTTGGAAGGCATATTCTCCAATTTTTACAATAGTGTCGGGCAATCTTAGGCGGTTAATCGTATTTCCTGCAAGCGCACAATCATCGATTACCGTAACCTTTTTATCATACATATATGGCGGTATGGAAATTTCGCTTAGCTTGGAGTTTGCACCAATAACCTTTAGCGTTCCATCGGGGTTTTCACCATATACGATGCCATAAAAATCGTTTATGCGTTCAATATACCCCTCACACTTTTTATTATTTATAATATCTGCATCCATAAAAATCCTCCATCCTTTTAATTTTATAATATGCGCGCGCGTATGTCAATAGCGATATTTGAGTAAGACGTACACTTATCCTAGCGTGCGGAGTTAAAATTGATAAAAATACACCGCCCTCGCGGGCGGACAAGCCGACACGCGCGAGGGCACAAGGAGAACCTTGATTAAAAAAATTATTAAATTAACTTATCGATTATTTTGCATATTGGTGGTATCGATAACCGAGGTGTCGCTTCCACCGCTTAGGCGTTCTTTTATTAGGTCGAAATCGGAAAGATTACCGCTGATAAATACGTTGGAAAGTTTATACATATTGTCCTCGCTCGGAAGATATTTTATCTCGCAATCGGGAGCGGTTTGGCTTTCTTCATAGGTGTAGTTAAGCTTGTCGCAACCCCTAAAAACATCGATGGCGAGCCCTGAAAGATTGTTGGAAACAAGTACACCACGAAGATTTTTGCAGTCTTGGAAGGCGTGTTTTTTTATTTTATCAACAGAATTGGGCATAATTACTTCTTCAATCGTTTTACATTCCGCAAATGCAAATCGACCTATTATATCAATGCTCGGAGGAATAACAACCTTCTTGGAGCTTCCAACGTATCCCACTAAAAGGTCGTCATAGTTTACCTCGTCGTGATAAACGATAAATTCATCGTTAAGAATTTCTACCCTTTCTAGTATCTTTTTGGGAAGATTTAACTTTAACCCCGCGGTTGAACCGCTAGCCAAATATTCACTACGATATTTTGCAACCGCTTCGAGTACCTTTCTATACATAACGCGGTTTTCTTTTATTCTGTTGCCTAATTCAAACCTTCTTGCCATTCTAGAGCTTCTTTTGATGATGGGAAAGAGTATAGACTTCTCTTCCTCGTCCTCATTAAATAGGCTTTCGTCAAAGTCTTCGTCGTTATACTTTTCTATTTCGTCGTCTACGTCGATGTCGAAATCGGCAGTGTCTTTACCAAACAACTCGTTGAACCTACGCTTGCAATATGCCTCGTAGTCCTTATTTACGCCGGTATAATATTGAGCATCAACGTCTTCGTCGATTTCGTAGTTTTCGATTTCGTCGTACTCCGAGGTGTCTATAGCCAGCAAACCCGTATCGTCGTCGACACTTTCCTCGTCGACACTTTCCTCGTCGTCGCTTTCCTCGGTAAAATCCTCATCACCTCGTATGGAGCCCTTTATATTTTCTAGCATCTCGTCTAGCCAATCGTCGTCGATGCCTTCCTCTTCTTCGACCTCGCGAGCAAGCTCTTCAACGTTGTCTAGCATCTCGAGTTCCTTTTCGAGTAGAGCTTCGAACTCGTCGCCCACAAGGTTGCATTGAGAGGCAAAATGCTCGTCGTCGAACTCGTCGTAGAGTTCTGCCAAATCCTCTTCTTCCCAATCACTTGGTTTTGAGCTATTGGAGTCTTTAGGCTCCCTTTCTTGCTCTTTTAGTTTACTATTCTTCGCTTCCTTGCTTGCTTTATCAATGTTTGCAAAAACCTCTTCGACGTATTTTCTTTTCTCCTTTTCGCTAAGGTATTTCTTCTCTTCGTTCTCCACGATTTTACCTAGTCTATCGCTAAAGGAGTCCTTTCCCATATTACGTCTTAGTATCTTGTTTACCTCTTCGGTAAAGTTCTTTGGTTCTTTATTTTTCATAATTATCCCCTCCTTTAACTTTGGTTAGTCCGCGGTATTGCTCTTATCTACCACCTTGTCGGCATAGTGAGCAACCATTCCGTTTTCGGTGCTACCGCGTACTATTTTTAGCCCTTTAGATAGGTTTACAACCTCTCTTAGCTCTTCGCATCCGCTGAATGCCTTGCAACCAATACTCTTTATTTTTCGGCCAAGCGTTACCTTTTTTAGTGCCATACATTCGTAGAAAGCATACTCGTTTATTTCCGTTAGCTCGCCTATAAGCTTTATTGACTCAAGACCTTGGCATTGGAAAAACGCCCTCTCTCCAAGCGTATGCAAGCCTACGGGTAGCTTTATTTGTTTTAGGTCTACACATCTAGCAAAAGCACCTCTTTTTATGGTGGTTACCGTGCGCGGTATCTCGATTTGCGCTAGTCTTCCACAATTACTAAAAGCTCCCTCCCCTATGCTTCTAACGTTTCCGAGGAACTTAACCTCGCTAAGATGGGTACAACCCTTACAACATCTATCGGGAATAACCTCGATTTTTGCGGGGAAGGTGATGCTTTTTAGGTTTTTCAAGTATTCGAAAGCACCTGCTCCAATCTTTTCGATATCGGAGTGCAAAACGATGCTCTCTAAATTTTCGTTTTCGTTGAATGCGTAGTTACCTATTTCTCTAACGTCGGCAGGAAGGGTATATTCTGTTTCGCTACCTACGTAATAAAGCAAGGTTCTGCTATCCTTATCCTTTAGGTAATAAGCAGAGCCGTCGAAAGTCAGTAGCCCTTCGGTATCGGGCTTGGTGATTACAATTACTTTTTTATTGGCGCAATCCCTACGATTATATTTATCGGGCTTGGGAACAACCTCTAAAGACGAATGGTTTTCTACAAGCACGAGTCTATAGAAGGTCTCGAAAGAGCCCTCGCTAATATAAGTTATCGTTTTGGGTATAATCACCTTTAGAACAGTACTATGTCGCTCCGAATAATATGGAACGTCGATGCGAGTAACCTTTTTACCATCGACCTCTTCGGGGATATCCAGCACGTTTAGAGTACCCTCTGTTTGAGATAGATAGGTTAAAGTACCATCCTCGTTATCAACAAAAACAAGGTTGTCGGTGAGTAGTAACATTTGATGCCTAAAGTATCTGTAAGTAACGTTATTCATAAAAATATCCTCCAAAAAAATCCTACGAAAAGTCCTTATATAAATATTATAAAACGCAGGTACAAATAAAGCAATATCGAAAATATGATATTTCAACAATAAAATTGATAAATGATAATAAAACTTGTAAAATTTACAAAATTCACCTTATAAAGATTTGCTTATGATAAAGCCAAATCGTTTAGAGCGAGCGCAAAAGCTTCAAATTTTTCTATATCGCGAGTGCCATCAATGGTAACGAAAGGATATTTTTCAATATTATTCTTGATAACACAGGTTAAAAGATAAATTTGATATATTTCGGGTTTTGCAACCGACCAACGTCTAGAAGCCGACTTATCATCAAGCTCGTATGCCATCGTTCCCAATTTTTCGACAATCAGTCTATCGGAAGATGTAATCATATCAACGTAATCGGGAGCGTTTTTTAGACCTAAAACGATTTCTTCCACGTTTTTACGCAATTTGAAATACCTATTATAACGTTCGATAACTTCACTAGTAAGCATATAAACCTCCAAAAAATATAAAAAACATAATATAATCGACGTGTAAATTACACTACAAAAAACCATTTAGAAAATGGACTACAATAGTTATTACGAAGTAATAATTATTTATCCTTATAAATACGCAAATAAAATATTTGAATAACCCTTGTTGTTAAATGCAGAACGCATTTGAATGCAGAACGCAGAATGCAGAATGCAGAACGACTTTGCTCCGCAAAAGCTACGCAAACAAGGGGAAAGTTTAACGTTGCGCAAATAAAATAATTTTAATAGCCCTAAGGGGCACGTTGACCTTCCACACATTTTGTGCTTGATAAAAGAAAAAGGAGTTA
>JAFQOO010000004.1 GCA_017403145.1 Clostridia bacterium | reverse complement strand
CGTATCGTTCATAGATATATTGCCAGAGCCCCTAATGATTCTAGTCAAGTTCGGCTTCTCTACTACCATATGGTATCGACAATTTTTGGCGGCGAGTAGCTGTCCTTAGTGGTTCTAGCCAGGTTCGACTTTATTCTTTCGTGCCTCAGTATGTTTACCTATTGTTCGTTACGCTTGCGTTAAGTATATCTCAATACATACTTCACCTTCCCCTAATCAATTAGTGGTTATTTTAGAAAACTATATTATTTAGGTTGGGAGCCTAAACATAGAAATCTACACTATTGACTCATCTCTGATTTTTACTTGTTCTTAGACATTGCAACTTTTATTATTAGAACGCTTGTTCGTGTTTTTGCGATACAAATATACACTATCCCAATTTAATAATCAAGTGTTTTCTAAAAATATTTTATTTTCCTTTTAAGGTGTTACGATTTGGTTACATCCTTCTTTCTTTTCTCATTCTTCTCAGTGAGCTCTTCCACAATTCCAGCATATACCAATATGAATTTCTCAAGCTCTTCAGCTGGTACTTGTTCAATCTTTACGTTAGCATTGACATAAACTTTTCTCTTTGTTTTGTTATTCTTAAGTAGTATTTCTTCCATAGTTTTTAACCTCCAAGATTTTGATGGCTAAATACTATCAATTCTATTTTCAAAATATTAGAAACCTACTGTACCCTATTCTTATATAGATTTCTTACTATTACCTAACGCTACCTGCACTATTTAATAACTAAACCTTTCCTAATTCTTTCGCCTTGGTATTTAGCATAGGTGCTGTCTTTTGGAAAGGGAACTAAATTATCACTTAAAAATTACATTATGCTTTTTGCTAACGCAATAATTTCCTTCTTTTTCCTTGCCAAAAGCCCTCCTCTATGCTCTTTTCGGTTTTGCGAAAGAATCAGTAAATAAGGAGTGTATAAAATGTTTTTATCTTTTATTAAAGTTGGGTGTATTAGATTATTTTTTCTCTTGATTTAGTGCCTTTGCGGTAACTAACGTTTTCTGCATTTCTTGTTTATTATTCTTACACATTAAAAATCTTGGAGGTTAAAAAAAATGAAAACTGCTGTAATTTATGCACGCTACTCTAGCGACCGTCAAACAGAACAATCTATTGAAGGTCAACTTCGTGTTTGTAATGAATACGCTACCAAAAACAATATCACCATCGTCGATAACTACATCGATAGAGCAATGACTGGTACTAACGACCATCGTCCCGCTTTTCAAGCCATGTTGAAAGATAGCCATAAAGCTGCTTGGGATTATGTTATTGTTTATAAGCTTGATAGATTTTCCCGTGATATCTATGAATCTGCAATACATAAAAGAACTTTAACACTTAATGGTGTAAAACTCGTTTCCGCCATGGAAAATATCCCAGACTCTCCCGAAGGTATCATTCTTGAATCTTTATTAAATGGTATGAATCAATACTACTCAGCCGAACTTTCTCAAAAAGTTAAACGTGGACTTAACGAAACTCGTCGTAAAGGCAATTTCCCTGGTGGATATGCTCCATATGGCTACAAGGTAGTTAATAAAAAGGTTGTCGTTGACGAAGATGAAGCTCAAATCGTTCGATATATATTCTCTGAATATGCTCGTGGCAGACTTGCTATAAATATCATGCGAGAACTCAATAAGCAAGGCATTCTCAATAAAGGCAAACCTTTCGCCAAAACTACGCTACATCGCATCCTGTCAAATGAAAAATATATTGGGATATTTAGGCATAATGACGAAGTGTTAACAAACATATATCCCCCTATCGTTCCCAATGATATCTTTGAATTCGTTAGAGTAAAGGTTATGAAAAATCAATATGGTAAACATAAAGAAGACGTTGTATATCTGCTCAAAGATAAGCTTAAGTGTGGATATTGCGGACATCTGGTACATTCCTCTTCTGGTAAATCAAAATCTGGTACTATCATTCGTTACTATCGCTGCTCTGCTAGAACTACCAAATATGGCAACAAACCTTGTATTCTTTCCCCTATTCGCAAAGAACTTATGGAAGAAGTCGTCATCGATGTCATTAAAGACTCCCTTTCTAAAAAATTAATCGACTACGTGATTGATAGGATTATGAAAGCCCATATAGAAAGAGCTAACGACCATTCCGTATTAAATATCTTAAAGCAAGACCTTGATTCTGTTCAACGTTCTATTGATAATCTTTTGATTGCTCTTGAAAATGGTATTAGCACTAAGTCTACACAAGAACGCCTTGCTTCTTTAGATGAAAGAAAATCCCTATTACAAGAAAAAATCATCTACGAGGAAACGAAGAGTCGCCTAACGCTTTCAAAAGATGATATAAAGAAATTCTTCTTAAAAGCACTTAAAAAAGCTCCTTTACAGTTGATTGATATGCTGGTTGACCACGTATTGCTGTACGAAGATAAAATCGAAATCTTCCTTAAATATCAAGAGAATCAAACCACCGCTGAAGCTTCAAACAATGAGCAGGTATATTGCACCACCAAAACTTTGTAATCGACCAAAAGAAATATGGTCGTATCCCAGAATCTCATACTTACGAGGTTAAGGTAAATACCTAAATATAGCGTATTTATAGCCATTATTACGCTACAAAAAACAATAACAAAATACATTTCCAACAAAGAGAGTTCTACCCAATATACTCTAGTATATTGACTCCCCGCTCGTTTGGAGCATCGGGCTTGCCGCCACCAATAACCTAATCCGAACACCACGTTCAGATTGGGTTATTTTTTTGTTTTCTTTTACTTGTTTACAGCCATTTATAGCCAGTTTTAGAAACTCTAATCACTTGCCCAAGAGTTCGTAAGCAATAGTCTTTTTCATTTATTGAGAGACGGTTGACAAAAGCTTAAAATCAAAGTTTACCTCAAAATGAAAATCGCCCTTTAATAGGACGATTTTAAAAAACTTAATAATAGAAAACTTTTTCGATTCTATAAACTTTTATGAACTACTATCTTTTTAACTATAATAGAAATAATCCTTGGAATTATGCTTTTTATATTCACGCACAAAAAGTTGGAGTTAAGCTATTAAAACAAATGACAAACCAAAGAGTGGTCTTTTGTTGACAAAAGCTATAAACAAGGTTATTTCCAGTTAAAATCGCCGGAGAGCAGTATGGTCTTTTCGGGAGATACTACAAGTACTCCACCACCAACCATACCTAAATTTTCGCTACCATCTTCCATTAAAATTTTTACGTCACAAGGTTGAACGTAGGAAACAAAAGGAATATGTCCTGCAAGTACTGCCAGGTCCCCTTCCGTGCCCCTTACACTTATGCTAATGACATTATCACTAAAAACATCGCCGTCAGGGGAGCTGATTTTTAACAAAAAAGTTCTCATTTCTTAGTCATCTTTCCTTTTTCTATAGCTTCGTCAATGGTTCCTACGAACAAGAACGCAGACTCGGGAAGGTCGTCGTGTTTGCCTTCTATAATCTCCTTAAAGCCACGTATGGTTTCACTCAAAGGAACATATGAACCGGGTATACCTGTAAATTTCTCAGATACATCAAAGGGTTGGGACAAAAATCTTTGAATCTTTCTTGCTCTTTGTACCAAAAGTTTATCTTCGTCCGACAATTCATCCATACCCATTATGGCGATTATATCCATAAGTTCTTGGTACCTTTGGAGTATGCGTTGTACTTCTCTTGCCACGCTATAATGTTCTTCACCTAAAATTTCAGGTGAAAGTATACGGCTTGTTGATTCAAGGGGGTCAACTGCCGGATATATACCTTGAGATGCAATACTTCTTGACAAAACCGTAGTTGCATCCAAGTGTGCAAACGTGGTTGCAGGAGCAGGGTCAGTCAAATCGTCTGCAGGAACGTACACGGCTTGAATAGAAGTAATAGAGCCCTTCTTTGTTGAAGTAATACGTTCTTGAAGGTCCCCCATTTCCGTTGCTAGCGTAGGTTGATATCCTACTGCACTCGGCATACGACCTAGCAAAGCAGAAACTTCACTACCTGCTTGCGTAAAGCGGAAAATATTATCTATAAACAAAAGAACATCTTGTCTTTCTTCATCTCTAAAATATTCTGCCATTGTAAGTCCAGAAAGAGCAACCCTCATTCTTGCTCCCGGGGGTTCGTTCATTTGTCCATATACCAGCGTCGTATTGGAAAGAACGCCAGAGTCCTTCATTTCGTTATATAGGTCGTTACCTTCTCTGGTACGTTCACCCACTCCTGTGAATACCGAAAGACCACCGTGTTTCTTTGCTACGTTATTGATGAGTTCCATAATAAGAACCGTCTTACCTACGCCAGCACCACCGAACAAGCCTATTTTTCCGCCCTTTGAGAAAGGACAAATTAAGTCTATAACTTTGATACCGGTTTCTAATATTTCTGTCGAAGTAGAAAGCTCGCTGTAACTTGGAGCGACTCTATGAATATTCCATCTTTCACAATCGTCGTCAAAAGGCTTATTGTCTACCGTTTCACCAAGCACGTTGAAAATTCTACCAAGCGTTTTTCTACCAACGGGTACGGAAATGGTTTTTTCCGTATCGATTACAGGAGTACCCCTTTTTAAGCCGTCTGTAGACGACATTGCTATACATTTAACGACGTTGTCGCCTATATGCTGTGCAACTTCAACAGTAAGTCTTTTATTGCCGATTTGCATTGTCAAAGCATTGTGAATTGCCGGCAAAAATCCATTTTCAAACCAAACGTCTACGACGGGTCCCATAACTTGTGAAACGCTTCCTTTTGCTATCTTTGACATATTTTTCTCCTTTTATCAAATGCCACTACCTGCAACTATTTCTGTTATCTCTTGAGTAATCGCACCTTGTCTTGCTCTGTTATATTCAAGCTCAAGATTATTTATCATTTCTTGTGCGTTCTTGCCTGCACTATCCATTGCCACTCTTCTTGCCGCCACTTCGGATGCAAAGCTCTCTTTTACGCAAGAAATTATAACGCCTGCTATATATTCCGGAATAATTGCGTTTAAGACGGATAACTCATCGGGTTCAAAAACAGCCCCGACTGATTTCTTATCACTTGCCTTTTCGAGCGGAAGAATCCATTTTATGTATGCTTCTTGCGACATCATAGAGTTGTAGCGAGTGCACAATATACCGACTTTATCGCAATTGCCTTCTAGAAAGTCCTTACAAATTTCATTTGCAAGAGTCATTGCTTGCGAATATGAATAAGTTTCCGCACGCACAACATCCTTACCACACCTATCGCACGCCCTTTTTCCCAAAGGTACAATTTCTGCTTTGGGATACTCTTTTAACAAGCGGAAGATATTTGCATTATATCCGCCGGCTAGCCCACGGTCTCCCGCGACTACTACCAAACGAACCTTGTTGCCCGCTCGCTCGCTCATATACGCCGTTTTTTTACACTCGTCGTATGACGTTAAGGTGGCTATGATTTCTTCTAGAGCAGTCGCAAATTCTTTGCCTTTATACATTGCATCAAGAGCTTTACGTATTTTGGACGACGCAACAAGCCCCATTGCCTTCGTTAGATGAAGGGTGGAATCCACGCTCTTTATTCTTGTACGCAATTGTTTAGTATCGGCGCCCATAAACTATTTTTCCATCTCCCTAAGAGCCATTTTTAGTTCTTCTACGTCTTGTTCTTCCCAGCTCCCGTTTTCCACTCTAACTAGGAAAGAATTATATTTGCTTTCTAGTAGTTCATAAAGTTTTGCTTCGTAATCTTTGACGGACTTAACGGGTATTTCATTAAGATATCCGTTGATTACGGCATATACGATTGCAACTTGGCAACCGGGTCTTACCGGGGAGTTTCTGCCTTGCTTTAAGACAGCAACAATCCTTTCGCCTAGGGCGAGTCTTGCCTTAGTATCTGCATCAAGGTCACTACCGAATTGGGCAAAAGCTTGTAGTTCACGATATTGTGAGTACAATAGCTTTAGTTCACCGGAAACCTTCTTCATACCCTTGATTTGAGCAGAGCCCCCCACACGACTAACCGATATACCGGGATTTATTGCTGGCATAACGCCTGCGTGGAATAGTTCGCTTTCAAGGAATATTTGACCATCCGTAATAGAAATTACATTAGTAGGAATATATGCCGATACGTCGCCGGCTTGAGTTTCAATTAGCGGTAAAGCAGTTATTGAGCCACCACCATATGCTGAATCGACGCAAGCAGCTCGCTCCAGCAATCTGGAGTGCAAATAGAATACGTCACCGGGATAGGCTTCTCTGCCCGGGGGGCGACGAATTAAAAGAGAAAGTGCTCTATATGCAACCGCATGCTTAGAAAGGTCGTCGTATATAATTAAAACGTCTTTGCCTTGTTCTCTAAAATATTCCGCCATTGCACATCCCGAATAGGGAGCAACATATTGTAGGGGTGCAGACTCGGATGCAGATGCCGAAACTATAATGGTATATTCCATAGCACCTGCTAGAGTGAGTTGGTTTGCGATTTGTACAACCGAGCTATTCTTTTGTCCTATTGCAACATAAATACATATTACGTTGGAGTTCTTTTGATTGATAATAGTATCAATGGCAATTTCGGTTTTACCGGTCTGTCTGTCGCCTATAATCAATTCACGTTGCCCCCTACCGATAGGTATCATACTATCTATGGCTTTAATGCCGGTATGCAATGGAACGGAAACGCTCTTCCTTTCTATGATTCCGGGAGCTTCCGACTCAATGGGGCGAGTAGCGGTAGTGATGATGGGCCCTTTGCCGTCTATTTCTTCACCGAGAGCATTGACGACACGACCAAGCATAGCTTCGCCAACGGGTACGGAAAGAACCTTTCCCGTTCTTTTTACGGAAGAGCCTTCTTTAATGTTATTTTGGTTAGAAAGAAGGGCAACTGATACGGTATCGCTTTCCAAATTTTGCGCCATGCCAAAACTACCATCTTCAAACTCAAGAAGTTCGCTTGCCATACATTCACGAAGTCCGTAAACACGTGCGATACCATCACCAATCAAAATAACGGTGCCGGTTTCTTTCATCTCAATTTTAGACTGATAGTTTTTAATTTGCTCTTTAATAACGTTGCTAATTTCTTCCGGTCTTATATTCATTGATTTATCACTTCCTTTACTTCTTGTAAACGACGGCGCAAACTGCCATCCATAACTTTGCCGTCAATTTCTACTATCATGCCACCAAGCAAAGTGGCATCCACGTAGTATTCGGCTTGTACCTTACCGTCTTGCGATTGTTCCAATTTTTGTATTAGTTTACCCTTTTCTTCATTAGTAAGAGCTTGTGCACTCGTAACCTTAGCGGTAAACACACGCTCCGATGCGTTGAGCAAGGCATTATATTCATCAACAGACTCTATGAACTCTCCTATTCTACCTTTTTCGCAAAGTAGTTTTAGGTAGGAAAGGATGTACTCGGGAGTTTTTTCCCTAAAAGCATCGTCTATTGCGGAAAGTCTTTCTACAATAGGAACAGACGGAGAAGACAACAAAGAAAGATACGAAGGATTATCTAAAAAAATCTTTTTGATTTCATTTAGAATACCTGCATACTCTTTTTGGTATCCCTTTTCGCTCGCAAGCATAAAAAGAGCGGTACTATACTCTTTAATTATTTCCGTCATTTTCTTCACCTATTTTTTCAATGAAGGACTCTATTAGAGCGTGATGGTCTTGGACGTTAATTTCTCTTTCCAACATCTTTTCCGTTAGAGCACCGGATACTTCTACGATTTCACGCTTGATACCTTCGGTGGCTTTACGACGTTCAAGTTCAGCTTCGTTTTGAGCAACACGAATTATGCTCTCGGCTTTTTCCTGAGCTTCCATCACAAGTCTATCTCCATGACGTTTAGCATTTTCGGTAGCGTTTTGCAAAATTATATCAGCTTTAGCATCTGCCGTAGCGAGAGTTGCTTCCCACTCCTTGCGATGTTCTTCCGACGTTTGTTCTGCATCCGCAGCCGCTTGATACTGTGCGTCTATTTCATCTTTCCTTTTTTGTAGCATCTTTTTAACAGGCTTAAAAAGAAACTTTTTGAGTATAAGGAACAATAAAACGAGATTTATCAAAGAAATCAATATCTGCCATATGTTGACAGAAATGACGTCTAAGGTTTGCATAGCCTTTCTCCTTTTTATCCTATTACACCAAGTAGAATGTTTACCAACATATTAGGTGCTACAAAGATTAGTAGAATTGCGATAACTAGAGCGTACAAACCAGTGGTTTCTGCAACGGCGCAACCCATTAGCATAGTGCTGGTAACGCTTCCCTTACATTCCGGTTGACGACCTATAGCTTCACAGGCCTTTGCAACAGCATTACCTTCACCGATACCGGGGCCAATACCTGCTATCATTGCAACACCTGCACCTAAAGCACAACAACCTAAAATGATACCTACAGCAAGTTCTAACATATTAAACAACCTCCAAATTGTTTTTTGTTTTTGATTTTTTATTTTTTGCCATACGTTTTTGTTGACGTTTTTGTTTACGCAACAAATAATCGTCGTAAGAAAATCCGCCGGAAACGTACATCATGGTTAGCATTGCAAAGATATATGCTTGCAAGCATCCGCTGAATACGTCGAAGTAAATTGATAAAACAGCGGGAATCCCTATTTGGAAGATAGGAATATTTGATAAAGCCCCCGGTAACCAGCCCAAAATCATGTGGGAAAGTCCTTGTAGAGCCGATGCGAGTAGCGTAGAAATAACCGTGCCGGAAAGAACGTTACCATAATGACGGAAGGACATGGAAAGCGGAGTGGCGAATTCCCCTATCAAATTCATAGGGGCAAGAAAAGGGACGGGCTCGAAGAAGCCTTTTAAATACTTTAACGGACCGCTCTTCAGTTTATAATAGGTAATTAATACGAAAACCAAAATTGCCCAACCTGCGACGATATTCAAGTCGGAAGTCGGGGGATAAAGGCCGAACAAAGATAGCAAACTAGAGAATGCCGACAATGCCATTATAGCTGCGATGAAAGGAGCGTATCCCTTGAAGTAGTCGCCCATGCTTTCGTTAACCATGCCTTCAACTTTTTCTACTATCCACTCTGCAATGCGTTGACGTCTGGTTTCCGCTTTAACTTTTATGCCGTGAGTCATATAGAGGCATAGTCCGAAAATAGAAATTAGCACTAAAAAGGAGTTTATTTGCGACTCGGTTATGAGCAAATCTTGGAAGGGCATCGGTATGCTAAAGAAAACCATTGCTCCCGATATGGAAACACCTTCGCTTGGTGGCGTAGTTAGCACCTTAAGGACGATTCCCGCAACTATTGGGAGAACCATCATTAAAATTAACAATACGTCCACAGTTATAAAAACTTTTTTTTGCGTTTTAACGCTCTTCACCTATTACTCCTATTCTTCTACGTCTTGTTGCTCGAGTTGAGCGGTATTTTCTTGTATTTGTTCTTTTGTTTCTTCTTGTGATTCTTGGGGTACTACGTCTCCAACTACTTCTTGAACGCCTTTTTTCTTATTGAATAGCGGTCTTATTGCAATGGCGATACGTGGGAAAACGACAGGAACAAATACCGCCCAATTATTAAAGCAAGAGAAGACGACGCCTATTACAAGAAAGACTATTAGTATCAAATATCTATAAACTTGTGATAGTCTTATAATCTTTTTTGCTTCTTTTTCATCCTTGCCGAGTGCTTTCTGTACGCCGAGCCCCATCAAAAAGAAATTTAGGGTAACGGCAAAACCAGTAAGCAAGTTACCGAGTAAAACGGTATAATCCCATCTACGTATGAAGAGAAAAACAGCTTCCATTAACACGCTTAGAATAACCACACAAACTAGGATATATAGCGTTTCCTTGATTATGGTAGGCTCAATTTTCTTCATATTTTACTCCTTAAAAGCAAAAGAAACCAACACTCTCTGCAGTCAGCTGGTTCCTTTAACGTCATATTTGCTTTTCTTAATAATACTACTTTTTTATCTATGTTGTCAATATTTAGTATGGATATAAATTATTAAAAAATAATTAAATGATTAAATTTACGTGTAGCGTTACATCTAAAGTTAGATTATCCTCGTTTATATGATTAACAAATCCACATTCTAGGCATCTAAAACTATCTAAATTTGGTATAGTTCAATTATGATGAAAATAACTTTTAATGAAAATCTTAGAACGTTGCGTAAAAGCAAAGGCTTAACACAAAAAGAACTCGCTGAGATGGTGGGTGTTGACCAACGAACGATAAGCGCTTGGGAAAAAGGTATTTGTGAGCCTGGCTTTCAATTGCTATCTCATCTTTGCGAAATATTTAACGAGACCTTTGATAGCATTTTAACCTAAATCAAATACCCCTATTTAGGGGCATTTTTATTGTATTATCTATACTCAATTATGAAATATAACGTGTTCCTATCTTTGTTGGAATAGTAGCGCCATTGATTTACGTTAAAACGATAGCTTCTCAATACCTCCTGTATTATTTCACTTATCTCTTCTTCGACTTCGTCGTAATCAAAGGTCCTATCAAAGCGGAAATAAAATGTTTCTTCCTCGTTTTTGAATACTTCTATTAAATCTTCCCTAAAGGTATCAAAATCACTATAGCAACGCTTAGAGGCTGTAAAATAATCGATTTCCTTCGTAGGTGTTCTAAAGCTTCCCATATTGAATATATGCGTTTCGCGCATTTGCTCATCGGTCAAAATAAAATGGTCGTACGATATGATATTTTTATCTTGCATCGAGTCATCAAACGTGGAGTCGACGTGATAGAAACTATTACCGCCTATATCAACCATATTCCAAGCGTGTCCGTTAGCACTGCCACCTATAACGTGCCCTGATACGTACAAACTATTTACCCCAACCGCATCTAGCACAAGCTTTAGGGCTTTGGCGTATCCAGCACACACTCCTTTGCCCAAAACCAATACCGAGTACGCAGAATACGGGTCTTCTACCCCTTTGGAATATAGGGTATTGAGCACTATTTTATTATGTACGTAGGTTATCTTTTGAAGATTACTTTTGTTTTTGCATACCACTTGATATTCAAGTAGCTTTAACATAATGGCATACGAGTAATCAAGTATTTGCTTAACGTCCATTTTGAATGGGAATTTGAAATCAACGTTATTGTTTCTAGTAGTATACGAAGACTCTCCTTTAAGGAAGAAAAAAAACGGTATATCCTTTTTTACGTAATCGTAAATATCAAACAATCTTTTGGGGGATATCCTTAAATTCTTTATTTGTACCTTGTCTTTAAAACTCAAAATAGCTCCAAAAATTACGTCGTAAATCTCTTGCTCATATTTATTCAAAGTAGAACGATAATGCTTATACGACCTTTCTACCAAGCTAACGTAATTTTTTCTTATTTGGGCATATTCTTCTATGTTCATTGGTTCCCCTCAAAAAGCGGTCTAAATCTATCTACTATATATGATACTATAATTTCGTTTTGTTTTCAAGAACAAAATTAAACTCCCTTTAAAAGGGAGTTTATTTCTTTTATAGCTCTTATGCTTTCTTGATTTTGAATACCGCCTTAACTTTATCGGTTACGGGAGCTATAGTGTCGTTCACCTTTCTTTTAATCTTATTAGTCTTGGTAGTGATTGCATCTATCCATTTTTGCGGGATATGCTTTATGGCAAAATATAGACCTATAAATACCCCTATTCCACCAACCGCAACCGGCAAGGCTAAGATTATCATATTAAGGTTGTATCCGTGGCATAAACCGAATACGAGTTTTCCACTTTCGCAAATACAGCCCGAATTCTCTATAGAGCAACATTCCGCACCGCATAAACCGAATGCACTTCTTGTAATATTTGTAAAGAAACAAGCAACGAATACCACTGCAAGTACGATTACAAGCACAACGCGGAGTTTGGTAAATGGCACGCATAACTTTATGATGAATGATAATCCTATCGCTACGGTTACAATAACGCAAGCAACCGAAATTTGGGTAGCAGTTAGGCTTAGTACAGGTGCCGAAAGATAAACAGTTAGTACCGCTATAACAATAGCTATCGAGCAAGGAAGAGCATTCCTAATAACGGTAGGCATAAACCTTCCCTTAACTATTTCCCTATTTGGTTCAAGCGCAAGAATAAATGCGGGCGGACCAATGGTTATATACCCTACCAACGTCAAGTTCTTGGGAACAAAGGGTAGACTTGCAGAAAGTATCATAAATATAAATGCGAAAGCACAGTTATATAACGTCTTGATTAGGAACAGCGAGGCGCTTCTTTGTAGGTTGTTTATGCACCTTCTACCTTCCGCAACAACCTTTGGCATACTTGCAAAATTGTTATCAAGCAGTACCAACTTAGACACGTTTTTACTAGCATCGGAACCACTTGCAACCGCTATAGAGCAATCGGCTTCGCGTAAAGCAAGAACGTCGTTTACACCATCTCCCGTCATACCAACGGTATGTCCCTTTTGCTTTAGTGCCTTGACTAGCATCAACTTTTGGTCGGGGGAAACTCTACCGAAAATAGTATATTTTTCAGCGGCTTCATATACCATTTCCTCAGTAGTCAAAGTGCTTGCGTCGATATAATTGTCGGCATCCTCCAAGCCTGCTCTTGAGGCTACACTCTTAACGGTAACGGGGTTGTCGCCCGATATGATTTTGATGGTAACGCCTTGTTCTCTAAAGAAATTCAAAGTGTCTTTCGCTTCCGCCCTAATTTTGTCGGCAATAAGCACTAGGCCCATTAGCTCAAGACCTTCGGGGAGAGCGTTGTCCACCATTGGGGCACTACCCTTCGCAACAGCAATAACACGCATACCGCGTGCGGAATACCCCTCGATTTCTTCCCTAAGCTCATCGCTCATATCCCTAAAAATAAACTCGGTTGCACCCATAAGGAAGGAGCTGTCTTCTAGGTTAATACCACTATACTTTCTAGCCGAGCTAAAAGGCACGATAGAGGTGGCTGTTTGATAGTCTTTCACCTTTTCGGTATAATCGCAAATGGCAAGTGCGGTTGGATTGGTATCCCCAATATTGCGCACCAACGAAGTAAGCGCAAGGGTGATTTCTTCTTTGGTAGCACCCTTTTCGACAATCTCGGTAACCTCCATTTTACCCTCGGTAATAGTGCCCGTTTTATCTAGACAAAGCACGTCTACGCGAGCAAGAATTTCGGAACAATACAGGTCTTGCGCGAGTGCGTTATGGCGGGATAGCTTAACTACGGAAACACAAAAAACTGCCGAGGTTAAAGCAACCAGCCCGCTAGGAATCATACCGATTAGGGTTCCCATAACCGTCAATACGGTATCATTAAGTTCATTTTGTTGAGCAAAATACTTTACACAGAAAAGTGCTATTCCTAGGGGCACTATTATAAAGCTCATAATTTTTATAAACTTCATAAGAGAGTTCGCTATCTCGCTGTTTTGAGCCTTTAGCTTTTTAGCCCCCATCGTTATTTTGGTTGCATAGTTTTCTTGTCCAACGTGTATAACTTTGCTAATCGCGGTTCCACTAATTACGAAGCTTCCGCTAAGAAGCTCGTCGCCTACTTCTTTGGTTACGGGGTCGCTTTCACCCGTAATCAGCGACTCGTTCACCTCTAGCGCACCCTCGACCACTACCGCGTCGGCGCATATTTGACTACCCGAGGCTAGCTCAATATAGTCGTCTAAAACGATATCCTTGAGTGCGATATTGACCTTTTCTCCGTTACGAATGGCAACTACTTTGGGCGCACTCAAAAGGGAAAGCTTATCGATGGTTCTTTTGGCTTTTAGCTCTTGGAAAATGCCCATAAACAAGTTGGCAACGACAACGAGCAAAAAGCCGAAATTCATTAGTCCATCAAAATTCTTTGGTACGAAGAACAGCATTATAACGCTGATTACTACGAACAAAAGGTTGAAGAAGGTTACAATGTTAGTGCGAAGAATTTGTGCAACCGATTTGGTTTTTACGTTCTGGTCTCCGTTGACTTTTCCGCTTGCGATTCTTTCTTGCACTTCGGCATTGGATAAACCTAAAATTTTATTTTCGTTAGTATCCATAGGTCGAGTTCCTTTAAAATATTTAGATATATTATATCACAAGCGCGCAACGTGTGCAATATATAATTATTCCATATTGAATTATTGATAACGTAGTGATATAATTATAAATAAGGAATATAAATATTTGGAGTCGGTTATGAAAAATTCATTTGCAAAAAGATTATCTATCACTTTGGTAGTTATTATGCTTGCACTTACCATAACGCTTGGTGCGGTAGGTCTTACTTTGAAGAAAGAACCCAAAAGAGGTATCGTAATCGTTACTGCTTTCCTTTCGGGCGGATTATATCTAAACAATCCCGATGGTACTCAAACTCAACTTTGGGACCCAGCTTTGAACTATGAAGATTTCCCCGTTCAAGAGGTTATGGACCCTGTAAACGGACTAGTTCTTTCCGAAGAGCTTATAAACAAGGTGATTTCGGGCGTTGGTGGTTTTCCACAAATAATCAACCTACTTCTTGACGAAGAAAATAGCATTTTTAATAGTCTATCGGTTGATATACTAACGGGTAAATCCATAAAGGATATTTCCCCTGCCAATCCCGATTCTCCCAATCGTCTAAAATATGGTGCAATAAACTGCTATCGCGAAACCTATGACGAAATGGTTGCGGAGTATGGCGATATTGCCGAGGTAGTAGTATTCAATTACGATTGGCGTCTAGATAACGAAGACAGCGCAAAGCAACTTGAAGAATTCATCAACGAGCGCGGATATGACGAGGTAATTCTCACCAGCCATAGTATGGGCGGTAACGTGGTAAGCTTATTCTTACAAAAGGAAGAAAACCGTGAAAAGGTTGTTCTATATACTCCCTATTCTCCCGCCACTCTAGGTGCTGTTGATGCACTTGTATATCTGGAAGACCCCGGTAGATTGCTTGCCGGTATGGACCTAGGTTCACTTGGCGGAATGGCAAGTCTTATTGATATCGAAGGTATAGTACGCGACGTTGCAACCCCCTTCCTAAGAAGTTTGGTAAGTATGTATCAGTTATTGCCCTCCCACTATTTGATGACTAGCGGACAATACTCCAACACCGACAACGATTATATGATTACGGTTGACGGCAATCCCATAACCACTCGCGAAGAGCTAATTGAGTTCTATAAATCACGTCCTTACGCGAAGGTTGACGGAGAATGGATATACCCCTTACAAATTGAAGAAAATGGTAAAACACGTCTTGAAAACTATTGGGAAGACTCACGCGTGATGGTAGACGGAGTATCCACCCACACAACCAATTTAGTAAACACGGTATACTTTATAGGCGTAGGACAAAATGGTGCAGAGGGAGCAAACTTTATAACCAACGATGAAGGTGAAGTCGTACTAGATACCGTTCGTTACACCACCAACGGAGACAATATGGTACTAGAGTATTCGGCAACCTGCGGTAATAATCCTCAAGGAGAAAACGTTGTTCGCATCGAAAACGGACATTTGAACGTGGGTGTAAACTTCAACGCACTACTCAAAGAACGCACCTTTGAGGAAATCGATAAGATTTGGAGAGATTAAAATTTGAGTATTAAAAAGAGAGGTTTCGAACCTCTCTTTTTTTGTCTTATTTTCGTCCGCTATTATAACGTTTCGATAAAATTGCTTATGGCTTCTTTGTAGCCCTCGGTATCCTTAAAGATTGCTTGGGCGTGTCCGGCATTTTCAACTATAAATTTTTGTTTGGGAGCCGAGCAACTTTCGTAACAAGCATTGCACATATAGTAAGGAACGAACATATCCTTTGCTCCGTGCACGAATAGTACGGGTACAGCACTATTCGCTACTGCCTTTACCGCGCTATCGCCAAAACCAACTTTAATAAATCTCTTGGAAAAGTACTCTGCTATATGCAAAATGGGGAAGGGTGAAAGGTGATAAATTTGCTTGATTTGATAAACGAATACGTCCCAAGGCTTACTAAAAGCACTATCACTAATGATACCCTTAACCTCGTTATTAAACTCGCCCGATACCAATAGTGCAGAGTTTGCACCAATATCGATACCGTGAACTATAATTTCGCCATCTTTCACCAATTCGTTGACTTTGGATATCCATAAAAGCAAGTCTTGGGATTCCTTTTTGCCAAAAGTGATATGCTTGCCACCGCTTTCAGCGTGTCCGCGAGCAGTAACAAGTAGTACGTTAAATCCCTTTTCCATATAGAATGGAACAAAGGCTGAAAAGCACTTGACTGCAGAGGTGAGATATCCGGGCAAGCAAATGACGGTCTTTTTAGCATTTTCTACTTTATAAAATCTTGCGAACAGTCTAACGTCGTCGTTGCTTGTGATAGATTCCCAAGTAAACGAAGTACCTTTTAGTGCGCTATAACTATCATCGCGGAAATCGTTAAAATCGCTAAGGTTGGGACCAAGCGCGCCAACGTAGGGACTTTGTTCTAGCTTATCAACACTTTCCTTTCTATGACAAAGGTCCTTGTAGGTCAAATATCCGCATAGGAAAAGCACTGCTATTATAATACCGCAAGCGATAACCAAACAGAATATTGCAAGACCAACTATTTCGGGTATAGTCATAAATTACTCCTAAAACTTTGTTTTATCAGCCTAATTATAACCCCAAAGGCTACTTTTGTAAAGTAATTTTATCTTGAAGAAAATACCTAGGTATGTTATAATGAATATACTAACCCAATTTAGGAGATGATATGAAACTATACGTAATGACGGATATCCATTTGTATTCCAAACGTAATTGGCTTGCCGACCCTTATAAATGGGAGCGAAAAGCAACCCAAATGCAAATGCGTGAATCGGAAGAAATCATACGCGAAGCCTTTGATATTATACTTAACGACACTGAAACCGACACTGTTTTAATCACCGGCGACCTTACCGATAACGGAGAAATAAGCTCACACGAAGATTTACTCAAGATTTTTGAGGAGTACACACAAAAAGGACTTAGGATACTTGTTACGACCTCAACGCACGATTATCGCGAGCTTAAAAAGACCAAATATAGCAAGGTAGACCAAAACAAAGGTTTATCTTATGGATACGATGAAAACTACGAATACAAACGTTTTATCCCCTGCGCAAAACGTGAAGATTTGCGTGCTTGGTATGCTCCATATGGTAGAGATAAGGCTATAAGCGAACACGTGGACAGTATGTCGTATACCTATGATTTAGACGAAAAGCACCGCTTGATAGCAATAAACGACGACTATATAGCCAACGAAAAAAATAACCACCGCGGACTTAACGAGGAACAACTAAATTGGATAATAGAACAAGCCAACGTTGCTACCCAAGAGGGCAAAAAAATAGTTTGCTTTACCCATCACCCCATTCTTACTCCCAGCCCTATTTACAAGCTTATAGGTAGCCACGATATAATTGCCGATAATATAAGGCTAGCCAACGTTCTTGCAGATAACGGTATTAACGTTATATATACCGGGCACTCACATATTCACGATATAGAGTACTATAAAAGCGAAAATGGGAACCTATTATACGATATTTCAACGGGAGCATTGGTCGGTTCACCTCCTCTTATGCGCAAGGTCGATTATCTAGAAGACGGTACCATAGACGTTAAAACTATAGTTATAAACGACCTTTCTAGATTTGACCTCGAGGGCAAAACGTTGCCCGAATATTGTAGGGAAGGCTTCTTTGGAATGATAGAAGATATGGTTAACGAAATGAGTGGCGATATGGTTAACTTTGCTATATACGCCAACTCCATTTCCATTCGTCCTTGGACGGTATATCAGTTCTGGTGGATATTCAAAGCAGTAGGCATTTTCCTAAATAAACTTACCATTGGCAAGGTATACAAGTGGTGCAAAAAGGAAAGCAGGCTCACCCCCGACGAAGTAGCGCCTATCAAAGATGAAAAGGTGGTTCCGTTAATTCTTGAGATGGTAGAAAAGCTATATGCAGGTAATGCCGATATTACTCCCGACCGTGCCGAGTTTAACATCATAATGGGTACCGTGGCAATCATAGACGACCTTATTAGCACTCTTGGAATAAACCTCAAAAAACTAATAGGTTTCGAATCGGTAAAGGAAATCGTAGAGCCTCTTGCATACAACAATGGTATCGACGACTATAACGCGATAATCAATCCTAGCGAGGAACCTATAAAGAAACCTCCGCTCCCTTCTTTCAAATCGAATAAAGGTGTTGGAATAATCATAAGTTTGGTGCTAGGCATAATTTTAGCTTCCCCTATTCTTATTCCAAGCGCACTTGTTCTAAGTCTGCTTATAGTGTTACGCGGAGTATTCAATCCCTACAAGAACTATAAAAAGGTGCTACCGCCAAGAGTAGACAAAAAGAAAAAATAGTATAAATTGTATATAAAGGGCATCTTGAAGATGCTCTTTTTTTATTTTATGAATAATAAAATAACTTGACTATCACGCGCGCGTGCTCTATAATATATACGTATGCGTGCGTATACGCATATACACAAATACAAAATAATTAACGAATTCACTAACGGAGGTTTCTCAATGAGCAAAAAAATGACTATTGATGGTAATACCGCTGCGTCATACGTTGCATATGCATTTAGCGAAGTTGCAGCTATTTACCCCATTACTCCCAGCTCACCCATGGCAGAAGTAGCCGATGAATGGTCCGCTCAGGGCGTAAAGAACATGTTTGGTCAACCCCTTAAACTTGCTGAGCTTCAATCCGAAGCAGGCGCAGCTGGTGCAGTACACGGTGCACTATGTGCAGGTGCTCTTACCACCACCTATACCGCATCACAAGGTCTACTCCTTATGATTCCCAACATGTACAAAATCGCTGGTGAACTTATGCCTTGCGTATTCCACGTATCTGCTAGAGCACTTGCTGCACACGCACTAAACATATTTGGTGACCACGCAGACGTTATGGCATGTCGTCAAACCGGCTTTGCAATGATTTCTTCCAATAGCGTACAAGAAGCTATGGACCTTGCTTTGGTAGCACACCTATCCACTCTCGAAGCAAAAGTTCCATTCTTACACTTCTTTGATGGTTTCCGTACCTCTCACGAAGTAAGCAAGATTGATGCTATCGATTACGAAGATATGAAAGCTCTCGTTGATATGAAGTACATCGACGATTTCCGCGCACGTGCACTAAACCCCGAACATCCTATCCAAAAGGGTACCGCACAAAACGCAGACATCTATTTCCAAAACAGAGAAGCTTGCAACAAGTACTATGAAGCAGTTCCCGCTATCGTTACCAAGTATATGGAAAAGGTTAGCGCACTAACCGGTAGAAGCTACCACCTATTCGATTACGTTGGTGCAGAAGATGCAGAAAAGGTTATCGTTATGATGGGTTCCGGTGCAGAAGCTGCAGAAGAAACCGTTAACTATCTAACCGCTAAGGGCCAAAAGGTTGGTCTACTAAAGGTAAGACTATATCGTCCCTTTGATACCGAAGCATTTGCAAAGGCTATCCCCCAAACCGCAAAATACATTACCGTTCTTGATAGAACCAAGGAAGCAGGCTCCATTGGTGAACCTCTATACCTCGACGTTGTTGCAGCACTAAAGGGCAAGACCGATGCTATCATCCTCGGCGGAAGATATGGACTAGGCTCCAAAGAATTTAACCCCACTATGGTAAACGCTATCTATAAGAATATGGGTGGCGCAAACAAGACCGGCTTTAGCGTAGGTATCGTTGACGACGTAACCGGCAACTATCTACCTCTTGACGAGTTCGTAAACGCAGCTCCTGCAGGCGCTATCAGCTGCAAGTTCTACGGACTAGGTTCCGATGGTACCGTTGGTGCTAACAAGAACAGCATCAAGATTATCGGCGGACACACCGACAAGTATGCACAAGGTTACTTTGTATACGACTCCAAGAAGAGCGGTGGTATCACTATTTCTCACTTACGTTTTGGCGACAGCCCCATCAAGAGCTCTTACCTAATCGACAGTGCAGACTTTGTAGCTTGCCATACTCCTTCCTACCTATATCGTTACGATATGCTTTCTGATATCAAAGAAGGCGGTACCTTCCTACTCAACTCCATTTGGGAGCCCGAAGAAATGGATAAGGAACTTCCTGCACAAGTAAAGAATGCTATCGCAAGCAAAAAGCTAAAGTTCTATACCATCGATGGTAACAAGGTTATAAGCTCTATCGGCGCAACCAAGGGTGTTAACACCGTTATGCAAGCTGCATTCTTCAAGCTCGCAGAAGTTATCCCCTATGCTGATGCCGAAAAATATATGAAAGAAGCTATCAAGAAGACCTATGGCAAGAAGGGTGATGCAGTTGTTAATATGAACTATGCTTGTGTTGACGGTGCTATCGCTGGTCTAAAGGAAGTCAAGTATCCCGAATCTTGGGCAACCTGCACCGACGGCGCAGCAATGATTGAACCCGCTGATGACAAGTACTTCCGCGAAGTAGTTAACCCCATCTTGAAGCAAGAAGGCGACAAGCTTCCCGTATCCGCATTCAATGCTGATGGTAGCGTTCCCGTAGGCACCACCAAGTTCGAAAAACGTGGTACCGCAGTTAAAGTTCCCGTATGGAACATTGCAAACTGTATTCAATGTAACCAATGTTCTTATGTATGTCCTCACGCAGTTATCCGTCCCGTTCTTGCAACCGAAGCTCAACTAGCAGGCGCACCCGCTGGCTTCGACGTTAAGGATGCTGTTGGCTTCAAGGGTTACAAATATAGAATCCAAGTATCTCCCTACGATTGTACCGGTTGTGGTTCTTGCGTAAACGCATGTATCGCAAAGACCAAGGCTCTAGAAATGAGACCTATCGCAGAAGCAATCGCACTTGATGCTGTTAACGCAGAATTCGCATTCAACCTACCCGAAGCAGACAAGGTATACAATACCAATACCGTAAAGGGAAGCCAATTTGCAAAGCCCCTATTCGAGTTCAGTGGCGCATGTGCAGGCTGTGGCGAAACTCCTTACGTAAAACTTGTTACCCAACTCTTTGGTGACAGAATGATAGTTGCAAACGCAACTGGTTGCTCCTCCATCTATGGTGGTTCTGCTCCCACTTGCCCCTACACCACCAACGATAAGGGACACGGACCTGCTTGGGCAAACAGCTTGTTTGAAGACAACGCAGAGTTCGGTTATGGTATGCAACTAGCAGTTTCCGCTAGACGCGAAAAGATAGAAGCTGATATGAAGACCGCTATCGAGGCTGGTTGTGTAGCAGAAGCTACCGTTTCCGCCTTCGAAGAATGGATGGCTAACAAAGATGACGCAGAAGCAAGCGTAGTTGCAGCTGATAAAGTTAAGGCAGCTATTGCAAGTGAAGATTGCGAATGTCTCTCCTACATCAAGGGCAACCTCGACTGCTTAGTTAAGAAGAGCGTATGGATTTTCGGTGGCGACGGTTGGGCATACGATATCGGTTACGGTGGACTAGACCACGTTCTAGCAAGTGGCGAAGACGTTAACGTACTCGTACTTGATACCGAAGTTTACTCCAACACCGGTGGTCAAGCAAGTAAGTCCACTCCTACCGGTTCTATCGCTAAGTTCGCAGCAAGCGGTAAGCGCGTAAAGAAGAAAGACCTTGGTATGATGGCAATGAGCTATGGTTACGTATACGTAGCACAAGTAGCAATGGGTGCTAACCCCAACCAACTCCTCAAGGCTCTAAAAGAAGCAGAAGCTTACAAAGGACCTTCCCTCATTATTGCATATGCAACCTGTATTAACCACGGTGTAAATATGAGCAATCCTATGGGCGAAATGAAGAAGGCAGTTGACTGTGGCTACTGGCAACTATATAGATTCAATCCCGATTTGGCAGAACAAGGCAAGAACCCCTTCACCCTTGATAGCAAAGAGCCTACCGGCGATTACAAGGCATTCTTAGCAGGCGAAACCCGTTATGCTTCCTTGAAGAAGATGTACCCCGCAGTAGCAGAAAAGCTCTACGAAGTAAACGAACAAGAAGCAAAGGCACGTTACGAAGGCTACAAGAAGCTCTCTGACAACTAATTCGTTATATAAATAAAACGAACGGGCTACCGAAAGGTAGCCCGTTTTAGTTTAAAAACAAATAGAAAAAACTCAATAAATCGGGGGCTGAATATTGCCAATAATATAAGCCACGTAATCTATTGCATTTTGTTTTAGTTCCTCATAATTATAGTTATTTATGTCAATCAGCCAGGAGATACCTAAATTCATATGGCAATCTTTGCTTATTCGACTTTCCATATACATTGAAAATGCGTATTCATCAAACATTCTTTCTTTCATCAAATATGTATAGCCCATACTCTCTACGCCACCTATTTTTTGTTTTATAAAATCATACTTTAAAGCAAAGTGGCGAGGGCTATTTCTTTCCATATCTCTTGCACGATGTATTTCTTTCTTCCAAATTATTATTGGATTGGTAATAACATAAATATCAATACTATAAATACCATTATTTAACTGGTCATAGCTATACTCATAAAGACCATCTTCATTTTTATTTTCTGTATAGTATGTATAATATATTTTATTGGTTATATTGACTTTATTACCACCATTTAAGTACCAAGCAGTGCCATAGTACATAGAATCTTCATACCCTTGCTTTATTGTACTTGTTGGCAAAAAATATCCTTGCCGCGAAGAAAATTGCTCGTGTGTTTCATCATTTTTATAATGATATTCTCCTCTCTCGGTTTTTTTTAAAGCTTCATCAATAAATAGAACGCCATAAAAAGCACCTACTAACACTCCAATTATTAAGCAAATCGTTATAATTATTTTTATTAGTTTCTTAAAGTTACTCATATTATCCTAAAAAAACACCGCCATAATATAGCTTTCCTATTTCCCCATTATAAGGGCTAACGTTAAATCGGCATAACCAACTACACCAAAACTTGTTAAAGTAGTCAATGCCATAACAAATATAACTATCGAAATAAAACTAATTATTTTTTTCATTTTTCTTTTTCCTTATCTTTGCCTTTGTAGGTAAATCGTGTGCATTGTAATAAAAGAATAGTAGTATAGCAGTAAACAATAAAAACATATAACCGGTATATTCCACGCCAACACTAATGTACCTCTCACCACTTTTATATATAACAAATATATCAGTAAATCCTATTGATAGACTGCCATCTACAAAAATAATCGGCACAACTTCTATTATAGCTAAAATTACGTTTAACACAAAAATTAAAAAGAATGTTATCGCAATAGAGCCAAGCACCTTCATAGTATTTTTTATAGATTTAATAGAAGTATTATATAAATAACGTGCTTTTTTTGCTGTTATAGGCATAATATGAGCAATTTCACTAAACTTATAATTACCCAGTATTTTTAAGGAAAGGACTTGTTTGCGTTCATCATCCAAGTCCTTTATCATTTCATTAAATTTTTCTAGGTCTACTGTTTCGTTTATGTTCTTTGCTTCTAATTTTATTGGTATATCCCTCAAATAATCACATTTTTGCGAAGCTTTGATTTCGTTTAAAGCAGAATTTTTTATAATTGTAGAAAGCCAAGTTAATTCACCATCAGTTGGGAATAAGGCTTCGTCCATTTGTAACAATCGTAATATAACGTCTTGAACCACGTCTTGGCTCTTGTGATGGTTTTTGAGAATTGAAAAGGCAATAGCATATAATTGGGCATAGTAAGTTTCGTATAACCTCTCTATACCCAATTTCCTATTTTGTCTTAATATAATAAATATCTCTTTAACAACTTTACTATCCATATTCTTTCTTTTTTATTGCCAACAGCAGGGAGCAAAGAGCTCCTTGCTATCAAATTTAGTTTCCCTATATAAAGAATAACTTATTATTTTCCATACTAAATTTCTCCTGTAATCGAATGTCCTGTATAGGATATTTTCTTTTCATCCAATATAATTTTGTTATTCTCAATTGTATAATATAAATAATTTTTTACTGTAACGGATTTTAGTTTATTTACAGATAGCCATATAACTATTACTCCTTCTTGTCCCTTAAATAATTCTTTTGGTAATACAACCATATGTGGCTCTTTCAGATTATTTATATCTACCATGGGATAATTCTCGACACAAAAATCATTTATATCTAGTATTTTTACCATCTGTTCTGTCTTAATATTTTGTATTGCTAGTGTCATATCCGTAGAAGTTGCTGTTTTTTCCATTTGGAAAGCATAAATAGAATTATCTAAAAGATATTCACTACCATATATTACATGTGCCTCTGATTGAGTACTGTTAATAATTTCTTCATATAATATGTTTGTTCCATAGTACAATCCTATAACAACGTCCTCATCCAAAGAGAAGGCACGGTCTTCGTCCAAAACCGAATAACACAAACTTATTTCCGCATCTTCACGGCTGGGTTTATTATTCCCATCTGTCGACGTAACGTCTTTAGTAGGAGTACAAGCGAACAGCAAAGCTAATGGTATTGTAACCAACAAAAAAATAATTTTTGATAATACTTTTTTCACAAAATAATACCTCCTAATTTTGGAACTTTTTGCTTTTATTATACTTATACCAATTAAAACTGCCTATTTTCCCCTAGAATGTTACAATAATTCCCTTGCGTATTCATCATATCACCCTACTTACTAACCATAAATGGGTCCTATGGGTCGAACATACTTAACTGCTCACTTTCTTGGTCAATTATTGTCATACGACTTCATTGAGAAAATAGAGCTTTTTAAAATTATCTGTTCGTCTGTTTTTTCATAAAACAAATATGTCTTGGCTGTTCTAAGCTTATAATTAAAGCTAAGTAGTATTTTACCTGTTTCATACATAAATAAATGCTTGGGTATCACTATAGTCTTGGTGGGTTCACCATAAACTATTCGTTCATTGTAATCACATTGAATTGGTGGATAATTTTCTATATAAAACTCCTCTACCCTAAGCAAAAGTTCCATTTCATCAACCGGTAAAGTATGCATAATTTGAGCAGCATCTTCCATTCCCCCGGGGTGAGAACTGACGTAGAGTTCTGCATAATCCGGGTCATTCATATATTTTGTTGCATCACGCCAATAATACAAATCTATTGTAACCTCATCATCTAATCCAAAAGTTACGTGCTCATCGTTTATTGCATAACAAAACCAATAATATGGCAAACCATCTTTGTCTTCGGAGCTCTGTCCACTACTATCAACGCAACCAACTATAGAAAAAAATATAGTCAATAGTATCAAACAACTTATTGCAAGTAAAAATGTTTTCTTCATATATTCTTACCTCCTACTATATAGACAATTTAGCAACCCCCAAATGACCAATTTTTGGAAAAATTTTACTATAATTTTACATTTTTACATTATATAAGAAAAAAAGCACTCCCGAAGGAGTGCTTTTTTCTTATATGCTAGCTTATTCGTTTATTACGGTTTGAGCATACTTTGCAACTAATCCGTGTGTAAGTTCGCCCGCTACAACGTTAAGACCGGATTTGTTGCGTACTGTTGATAGTTTTATACACTTATTGAATGCGGACGTTTCTATTTCCTCCACCCCTTCACCTATCACGATTTCTTCAAGGGCACTATTCTCAAAAGCTTTTGTTCTGATGATTTTTACCGTGTCCGGAATTGTAATAGTAGTCAATGCGCTTTCAGCGAATGCCTCTGCACCAATTTGTTGAACCCCAGTTGGGAATACGATATCCGTGATGGGATTTTTCTTCAATATACCCATCGGAATTTCGGTACGAGCGCCCTCAAAAGTTACTTTTTCAAAGTTGTTTTCCGCAAACGCCGAATTGCCTATTTTAGATATTTTGCTGTTGATTACAAGCTCCCCTTCAAAAGAACTGTGGTAAAAGGCGTATTCTCCAATGATTTCCACACTTTCGGGTAAAGTCAACCCTTGCGGAACAACCCAACCTGCAAATGCGGACTCGCCAATTTCCTTTATACCATTTCCTAAATCTAGCTTGTTTGCAGTAACTCCGCCAAAAGCCATTACACCAACCTTTTGTAAACTATCGGGTAGTATGATGCTATCACACTTTACGTAACTGAATGCAAAGTCTTTGACTTCCTCAACGGAATTGCCAAAAACCAACGTTCCTATTGTGGAACTCCTAAAAGCTGACTCATTTATTACTTTAAGACCCTTACCTATCTCAAGATGTTTTATAGAGCAACTTGCAAATGCGTATTCACCCAATTCAATTACGCTATCGGGAATAGTTATGCTCTTTAGTTCATCACAGTCACTGAAGGCACTACCCCCTATTCTTTCTAGTCCATTGTTTAAATAAACTTCGCTCAATTTCTCACTCCATGAAAACGCATTCTTTCCAATGTATTTTACGTTTGCACCCAGTTTAATTTCGGTTAAGGCTTTATTTTGATAAAAAGCTTTCTCGCCAATTCCTACAATCTTTTTATTATTATAAGTATCGGGAATTTCAACTTTTTCCTTAGAACTATCCACAAGACTAGTAATCTCGTAATTACCATCTTCTAATTTACGAAGCACGAAATCAGTGGTTTCCATTACGTCATCTTTATTCCATAATGCAACGAAGCCTATGCCTAAAGAAATAACTGCTGTAAGCAATAATACTACCGCTAGAATACCAACTCTTTTCATAATTAAAACTCCTTTAGATTTGTTTATCTATTTATATAGACAATTTAGCCACCCCAAAATGACCAAATTTTGGAATTTTTTTACTTTTATTTCACTGATAGCAATTAAAACAGCCTATTTTCCCCTAGTTTGTTGCAATAATTCCCTTACGTATTCATAATATCACCCTATCTAGCCATTGTCAACACCCAAAAAATTACCCACAACTACGTTGTGAGCAACCCATAATTTTATAATGAAGAGCGAGTATAGTATATTTTTCTTAAAACGCGTTAGTTTAGATAAAGAACGAGCAAAAAGAAAGCCCTCCGACGGGAGTTTACTAAGCGTAAATGACCAAAAAGAGATTTTGTCTTTTGTGAAGTATTGCGCTAAAATGCGCGGTTAATTGTTATTTGGATATGTGGTGCCTCTTAAAATGCGTTAGTTTAGATGCTAGACAAGATAAAAGAAGAACCCCAAGGGGTTGCTGTAGTTGACCTACTGCGCCCTGAAGGGGTTCTTGTTTTAGTGAGGATAGCGCTAAAATGCGCGGTGTTTGGTTCTAAAAGCATTGTGGTGCCTCTTAAAACGCGTTAGTTTAGATGCTAGGCGAAGGAAAAGAAAAAAGCCGAGGGGTTGCTGTACTACTCGTACTGCGCCCCGACGGCTTTTTACTTTTTCAATGGATAGCGCTAAAATAACGCGTTTTAAATTCTTTTGCAGAGTTCAGTAAATATAACACCCAAACCATAAGCACCTGCATCGGGATAGTTGATACTATCGGTTACGCCTGCACGTCCTAGTTTTGCTTGGATGTATTTGGTCTTGTCAGCACCTTCTACTGCTGCGGCTGCTGCTTTAACCATTGCATCAAGGAGTGCTTCGCCTGCTGATGCACTTGCGGAGAGACTATCTGCTGCGGGTACTAGAGCATCGATTAGAGTCTTGTCGCCTACTACTGCACCGTGTCCAAAGCTCTTTTCGCCGGTGTCTTGTACGCCCTTAACTGCTGCTTGTAGAATATCAGCTAATCCTTGTAGGTCAACTTCATCCTTACCAAGTGCGGTCTTACCTGCCCAACGGAATGCACTTCCCCAAATAGGACCACTTGCGCCACCACAGTATTCCATAATAATTTCGGAACAAGAAACTAGGAATTCGCCTACGTTACCTTTCTTTCTGGTAGCCCAATCTGCCTTTAGTTGCTTGAAGCCCTTTGCAATACTCATACCGAAATCTCCATCACCGCAACGGTCTGCCTTGCAGAAAGCAACTTCGTTTTCGATAATGATATCAGCCATAGTTTCTACTATTTTGCCCATACCTGCGGTATTGATTTTTTCTCCGATTACTGCTTCGCCTACGAATTCACATACTGCGTTTTCTTCTTCGGCTTCTTCGGCTACTGCTACGTCTTCTTCTACTGCTTTAGGAGTGAATGCACCGGGAGTAATGTTAAGAGCTTTTGCTAGTGCTTGAACAGCTTCTTTGCAAGCAAGAGCTTCGGCATCAACAGCGCCCCAAGTAATAGCGGGAGTGGATACTGCGTAATCAAGAAGTCCCTTTAGTTCACTATCAACGCGAAGTAGGGTTACAGATGCACCAGCCATATCGATAGAGGTCATATAGTTGCCTACCATAGTCTTGTATACCTTTATGCCACTTGCTTCAAGTTTGTTGGTTACGTCGTTGTTAAAGAGATATAGCTCTTGTAGAGGTGAGCCACCAAATCCGTTAATAAGAAGTGCTATTTCTTCGCCTGCTTTTAGTCCCAAATCTTCGATAAGGTCGGGGATAATTCTTTCTGCAAGTGCTTTGGAAGATTGTAGCTTTTCTCTCTTTCTGCCGGGTTCACCGTGGATACCTACACCAAATTCCATTTCGTCTTCACCGATTTCGAAGGTGGGGCTTCCTGCAGCGGGAACGGTACAAGAGGTAAGAGCAAAACCAAAGCTTCTTACGTTATCGATAACCTTTTGTGCAACTGCCTTGACTTCTTGGAGTGAGCCACCTTGCTCTGCCTTTGCGCCAGCAATCTTGTGCACAAATACGGTTCCTGCTACACCACGACGACCTACGGTATATAGAGAATCTTTAACAGCGATATCATCGTTAACGTATACAGCATCAACTTCTACACCATCTTCTTTTGCTAGTGCTGCTGCATTGTTAAAGTTCATACAGTCGCCGGAGTAGTTCTTAACAATCATAAGAGTACCCTTCTTGGATGCGGTAAGCTTTAGTGCATTGTATACTTGAATTTGGCTGGGGGAAGCAAATACGTCGCCACATACTGCACAGTCTAGCATACCCTTGCCTACGAAGCCTGCGTGTGCCGGTTCGTGGCCCGAGCCACCACCGGAAATAAGAGTAACCTTATTCTTGTCGATAACTTTCTTTTTAACTACTTTATATTTTTCAACGAATTCAAGTTCCGGATGTGCTTTTGCTAAGCCGTGACACATATCGTATACGAAACTTTCGGCAGTGTTCATTATTTTCTTCATATTTTTACCTCCATAAGAATATTTATGCCGATAGTTATCCTATCGGCATAAACGGGTTTAGTTATTTGATATTAGCATCCGCAATCGCAATCACAGCCACCGTATTTGTAGTCGTAACCAATCTTATCAGCGGTCTTGATAGCAGCTGCTACCATAGCGGGGGTTACGGGGAAGGGCATATTGTGAACAGATTCATCGGGGATACAGGTCTTTTCTGCAATAGCCATTAGCATTTCGTCATCGATAGAGTCGGTGCCGATATCCTTTAAGCAAACGGGTAGACCTACGGTCAAGCAGAAATCAAGAACTTCATATAGTTCTTCTTCGGGGGAGTTTTCGAGTACCAATTGGCATAGAGTACCAAATGCTACCATTTCACCGTGATAGTACTTGGTGTGTGCGGGTAGAAGAGTCAAACCATCGTGGATAGCGTGTGCTGCTGCTAGACCTGCACTTTCAAATCCTAGACCGGAAAGAAGAATGTTGGTTTCAATGAT
Organism: Clostridia bacterium; assembly: GCA_017403145.1. GTDB lineage: Bacteria > Bacillota > Clostridia > Christensenellales > DTU072 > Stercoripulliclostridium_A. The sequence continues at coordinate 50,021 of JAFQOO010000004.1, read as the reverse complement.
GTTTTCAAGAGCGGTGGTTACAACGTTGTTTTCACAAGCTGCTACTGCTTTTGCGCCATCGGATAGTAGAGTCTTGTAGCAAAGTTGAGCCATTGCATATGCTGCCATAGTTCCGCCTGCTAGCAAGGTGCCCTTTGCACGGTTTGCACCACAAGGTAGACCTGCATTTACGTTTGCATAGCTTTGAACGTTTGCACGTGCTTCAAAGTAGGTTGCAAGAGCATCACCCATACCGCTGATTAGGAAACGAGCGGGAGCATTAGCGATAACGGTGGTATCGATAAGTACTACGCTGGGGCTTTGACGGAAATATGCATAATCATCAAAGTGATGGTCAGGAGTATAAAGAACTGCACTGTGAGAGGTAGGAGCATCGGTTGCTGCAATGGTGGGGCAGATAATAAGGTTGGAGCCTGCTGCTACACACTTGGAGGTATCGATTGCTTTACCGCCGCCTAGACCGATAGTGCAAGCACATTTGTTCTCTTTAGCGATTGCTTGTAGTCTTGCAACTTCTTCACGGGAACATTCGCCACCGAAATCAACAGCTATTAATTCAACGCCATATTTCTTTTGGGTTGCTTCCAACTTGTCTGCTACCAATTTTTTAGCAAAGTTATCAGCGATTAGCAAAGCCTTTTTACCAAAGGTCTTTACAAAATAACCAAGGTTTAGAAGTTCGTCTTCACCTTGAACGTACTTGGTGGGGCAAATAAATGCTTTTCTCATTATAATTTCTCCTTATTTTGGAATTTTTTTATTATAATAAAATTATAATACCATTTAAAGGGTTCGTCAATACCCCAAATTTCAAAAAATAGCCATAAAATCGTGCGCATACGCACGTAACATATAATAATAAGTCTTTTTATCCCCATTTTAATCGAGTATTACCAAACAACTTAGTTAACTTGAAAATAAAAATAGGTTATGTTATACTCTTTTTATGGGATTTTTTGATGGAAAACTAGAATTGTCCGTTACTTCCGCTAGCGGTATCGAGGCGGTTACCAAGCGCGAGCTAGAAAGCTTGGGCTATGCTCCCAGTGGAGCTACCTACGGACGCATATCTTTCGAGGGCGACTACCGTGATATGGCTAGAGCTAACGTTATGCTTCGTACCGCCAATCGCGTATTTATAAATATCGCTCGCTTTCACGCGGAAACCTTCGACGAGCTTTTTGATGGTATAAAGAATATCCCTTGGCAAAGCATAATTCCAAAAAACGCACGCGTCATCGTCAACGCAAAATCTTTCAAGAGTAAACTTTACGCCCTTTCCAGCATACAAAAAATCACCAAAAAAGCCATAGTTACCGCTATGGGCAGTTTGTTTGAAAGCGGTGGCACCTATACCCTAGAAGTCGTTGTGAACGAAGATGACGTATTAGTAGCACTCGACACCTCTGGCACCGCACTACATAAGCGCGGATATCGTACCTACGTGGGAGAAGCCCCCCTGCGTGAAACGCTTGCTAGCGCAATAATACTTCTTTCTATATGGAAGTGGGACCGCCCCTTTGTAGACCCCTTTTGCGGTAGCGGAACTTTACCAATAGAAGCCGCACTTATTGCAACCAATACAGCTCCCGGACTTAACCGCAACTTTGCTTTTGAAAACTTTATAAAAGCCCCCGAAGTTATAACATCGGTTAAAGAAGAAGCAAGGGATAATATCGTGCTCGACCGTGATTTGAGAATAAGCGGATTTGATATAAATAAAGATGCAATATCCCTCGCACTAAGGCACGCAAGAAACGCGGGTGTTGATAGTAAAATTCATTTACAGGTAGCCGATATGCGTACTTTGAGTTCCCGATTTAGCCACGGTGTTATAGTAACCAACCCTCCCTATGGCGAAAGATTGCTAGGCGAAAAGGAGCTACAAACGCTATATAGGGACTTTGGTAAAGCATATCGTTCTCTAGACGATTGGAGTGCCTACGTTATAACCTCCTATGATAATTTCGAGCGTTACTTTGGCGCTCGCGCAGATAAAACGAGAAAGCTATATAATTCGGAGCTGGAGTGCAAACTATACCGCTATCTAGGTGCTCCGCCCAAAAGGAAATAATTATGAAAAAACTTATTGTCTTACTACTCGTTGCAGTCGTACTCGCTACCGCTATCAGCGTAGGTGCATTTGAACTAGGCTTGGTAAAAAGTGAAGACGACCGTACAACCACCCTTTACTACGTTGAACCCGAAGACGGCTCTACACCATACTTTGTAAAAAAATACGACGATGGCACTATCGCGGATACTCCTATAACGGTTATCTCGTTTAGTGATACCCACCTCGGCGATGGTAGTGAACCCAGCGATATAATCTCGCTTACTATTATAGATAGGATTATAAAGCAAAAACATCCAGACCTAGTGGTTATTACCGGCGACGTTTGTCTTGGCTCAACTCCCTACCCCGGCGTAGATGCGCTTGCAAAGGTATTTGAAGACAACAAGACCTATTGGGCAGTAGTGCTCGGCAACCACGACGCGGAACCTTGGGACGGTCCTACACGCGAAGAGCTCATTAGATACTACGAAAACAAACCCTACTCTCTCACCAAAGAGGGCCCCGACCTTGATAGCGAAGGCAACTATATGATTAACGTTATGCACTCAACAGGCGTTAGTCATACCCTAGTATTTATGGATAGCGGTGCAGGACACGTAGACCTTGATATTTGTAAAAAATATGGTATTCCCTATTCCACCGGCTATGACTTTATAAAACCCGACCAACAAAAGTGGTACGTCGATACCCTAAACGATATAAAGGAAAAAAATAACGGAGTTCTCCCTGAATCCACTATGTTTATGCACATTCCTTTCGTGGAATATCATTACGTCGATTTGGAAAGCAGATTATATGGTTTCTTCGGCGAGCCTAGTTGCCCCTCCGATTACAACTCCGGTATGTTCGATTTGATAAAGGAATTTGGCTCAACCAAAACCGTAGTTTGCGGACACGACCACGTTAACAATTTTGCGGTTATGTACGAAGGTATCAAATTGATGTATAGTCAATCTTCCTCATTTGGTTCCTATCACTCACGTAATCAATTTGGCTTCCTATTATATCGTCAAGTAGACCCAAGCATTCTATATACCGATGGTCATACCGAGTTTACTATTAGCGCCGATGGTTCTTGCGTCGACACTCCTTTCTTTAACGAACTACACCCCGAAGTTTTCGAAGGCTTGGAAGACGAGCTTATCGCAAACGGAACACCCCTACCTCCCGAATTGAAAAAGGATTAATATGTTTAGAGATAAAAAAACGGAAACAAAGCACGGTATTCGTGCAGGTTTAGTAGGTATTTTAGTTAATATCCTACTTTTCGCGGGCAAAATCGCAGTTGGATTGATATCAAGCTCCATTACGATAGTCGCCGATGCAATCAACAACCTTGCCGATGCTTCAAGTAGCGTGGTAACCGTTATCGGTTTTAAGCTAAGTGCCCGCCCTGCTGACGAAGAACATCCATTTGGACACGAAAGAATAGAGCAAATTTGCGCGCTACTAATTGCCATTATCGTTCTCGCAGTGGGTGTTTTGCTTGGTAAATCTTCTATTGAAAAGATAATCACCCCCGAACCAATTACCGTTAGCATCGCAACCTATATTGTGCTCGCTCTAGGTATAGTCGGCAAGCTAGGACTGATGTTCTTCTTGCGTATTTATGGCAAAAAGATTGACTCCGATTCCCTTATTGCCAGCTCTGCAGATGCGAGAAACGATAGCATATCCACTACCGCTGTACTAATTTCCACCATAGTAATAGGAACTACGGGCGTTAATATCGACGGATATATGGGACTAGCTGTTTCGATATTCATAGTAATATCGGCAATAATAATGTTCAAAGAAATAATGAGCCCCTTGCTTGGTGAAAAAGCCGATAAAGAATTTACTATGGCAGTTAGAAAAAAGATACTTGCCCACGAAAAAATTCTTGGTATCCACGACCTAGTTATTCACCAATATGGCAAGACCGCATTCGTAACGGTACACGCGGAAATCGATGCTAAAGACGATTTTATCGCTTGCCACGACGTTATCGACAATATCGAAAGAGAATTTATGGTTGAGGGTGTACATCTTTCGATACATATGGACCCTATCGAAACCGATAATCCCGAAGTAGAAGAACACAAAATACGTGCAATAAAAGCATTAGCGAGTATTGACGAAGACCTACACTTGCACGATTTTAGAATAGTAAAAGGTGATACACATACCAATATACTATTCGACGTTGTAGTTCCCTACGAAAAAAAGATAACCCTTAAAGAGATACACGAAGCGCTCAATAAGGAATACGAAAACGACGAAACACAATACTTTTTCGTTCTTGCGTTAGATAGAGAGTTTGCTTAAACCCAAAACTCAAATTAAAGCATTAAAAAAGAGTCTTGCAAGACTCTTTTTTGTTTAATATATGATAATTCTTTATTCTGAAAAATCAGCTGTTGGATATTTTTACATATAAAGCATACGAACAAGTCTGACCGTTTGACGAATATCCATTTACAATTAAAAGCGGTTCTTCGTCAATAAGCTCAATTTGTTTGATTGTCAGAAGATTATTTTCTAACACAATGATATCGTCATTATTATAGTTTGCCACAATTACTCTAAAGCTTACCGCGCACTCTTCGCTGTCGGTAAATACCTGCTCCAATTCGTAGGATTTGCCTGTTTCAAGAGTTATGCTGTTGCTAACAGGCTGACTGTCGACATACCACTTGCAAGGAGCTTCTATATTTTCTATCTCCACTTGAAAACGACTGCTATCACTTGATTGGGTTTTCTTTAACCCTATCCAACAATAATTCTCCACGCCATAAATCTCACGCGCATTATTGCCCGCGAGCGAATATATAGTATTGAATTCGCTATCCAACACCTCAATATAACAATTTTGCGTTTCTTGAGCGTCAAACTGTGACACTGTAACCTTTACGTTTGTGTATTCACACAATTCGAGTTTGTAAAATTTTATTACAGAATCGAACTCCGCTTCATTAATCTCATTCATTGCCAAACAAAGCGGTTGCTCTCCGATAATCAAATCCAAGCTCAAAGCTTTGCCGCTTGAACCATACAAACGTAGATAGGTCGTGCCGGGAAGAAGTGCCAAAGAATATTGATTGCTATGGTGCCACGCACTGAACGTATCGGGAGCGGAAACCTCAGCAAGCTTTTCCCCATCTAGGCTATATACTTTTACATATACCATTTCTTCGCAATTTATATAAAGCGGTAAAATGTTATAATCATCAGACTTTATTGCTACCATTCTCGCAGAGCCATTTGGAATTTCTATATCTTTATCCTGCGCAGAAATATCAACTTTTATTTGGGCTTTCTCAAGTGCAACTTGAGAACCGAAAACCTCTATGTCGAACGCCCCTTTTAGCAATTTACAGATAAACTTATTTTCGTCGCCCGCAATTTCTTCGCCATTAATTTTTAGTTTAAGATTTTCACTTGCCGTTATAGTAATCTCATAATCGGCATAACAATCAATACAATCCATAACAAAACATGCAGAAGAACCTATCGCCAAGTCAAATTCTTTTAATACGCCCAACGTTAATTCAATCTTTTCATATTTAAGTTGTTCATCTGGGCCTTGCGTCGACGGAGTGCTGACCGAGTTATCGCTATCTATCGTGGAATCATTCAAATCCTCTTGAGAATACAGGCTTGATGCCACTCCGAAAATTAGTAGCGTTAACGTAATAATGCTTAAAAGAATCAATAAAAGATTTCTTGCTTTTTTCATTATCTTCTCCTTCTGCAAAATCCATTATTTCAAAAACAAATCGATGATAACACTTATATTTATTATTTTTTCATAATTTTCCTATATGCTAGAGTTACTACAACATATGGAATATCCCTACGAAAAATTGTAACATAGTATTCATACTATGTCAATGAGCTCTTGTTTTAGTGACATATAATGCCCAAATGCGTGGTTAATTGTTATTTGTATATATAATGCTTCTTAAAAACACGTTAGTTTAGATGAAGAACGAGCAAAAAGAAACCCCTCCGACGGGAGTTTACTAAGCGTAAATGACCGAGGAGGGATTTTGTATTTTGTGAAGTTATTCGCTAAAATGCGCGGTAGTTCGTTCTATCGTTATTGTGGTGCCTCTTAAAAACACGCTAGTTGGGATGAAGAACGAGGCAAAACAAAAGAGCCTACCGACGGGACTTTACTACTCGTAAACGACCGAGGGAGGCTCTTGTTTTGTGAAGTTATTCGCCCAAATGCGTGGTTAATTGTTATTTGGATATGTGGTGCCTCTTAAAAACACGTTAGTTTGGATGAAGAACGAGTAAAACAAAAAAGCCACTTGACGGGACTTTACTAATGGTAAACGACCGAAAGTGGCTTTTGTTTTATGAAGTTACTCGCCAAAATAACGTGTTTTTACTTTTACCATTCTTTAGCCCCATCATGCTTCACATCATCATAAAACTCAAAATACTTGCGTTTCTGCTCTGCAAGCGCCCTTTCTCTTGCACGCTTTTTGGCAAGCTCTTCTTTGGTGAGAGTCTTTTTGACGGGTGTAATGGCGGGTTGAAGGACTTCTTTCTTTTCTTCCATAATTATCGGGGCAAAATGATTTTGGGCTCTTTGTGGTTGCGTTTGTAAAGAATACATTTGCTACCTATGGCGCATACGGGCTCGGCACCGGTAAGCTCAGCTAACTCTTGAAGAGCGAGCTTAGCGTCGTAATCGGAATTACGTAGTACGGTAACTTTTATGATTTCTCTTGCTTCCAATGCTTTATTGATTTCGCTTGCCATAACGTCGGTAACGCCACCCTTTCCTACTTGAAAAATGGGGTCAAGGTTGCTACCAATGGCTTTTAAATAGCTACGTTGTTTACTTGTTAACATATATTACTCCTCTATTTCGAACTCTTTGAGCACTTCTTTATAATCGCGATACTTGTTGATTATTGCTATATGGGGACGCGCTTTAGCGGATATGATATGTTTATCACAATCTGCCTTACTTTCCCATAGTTCTTCGAAAACAATCTTGGTGGCACCCTTATATTTATAGGATACACAATTGAAATATAGATTGCCCTCGTCTAGTTTGCTAGCTTCCGCGTGAGCTTTGCAAGCACTCAAGAATTCTTTTCTTATTTCTTCGTCTTTGTTAAGACATAAACTTTTTATTTTTAATAGATACATATTATCCTCTTTTAGCACTTTTTAATCAAGCGTAGGTAGAACTCAACAGCTTCCCATATTCCTTTAAAGGTGATGCGTTCGTTGTGTCCGTGTATGGTTCTTCTTTCTTCCGCACTCATAGATTGGGCACTAAAACGATATACTTTATCGGAAATTCTACCATAATGTTGAGAGTCGGAGCAAGCAAACATTAGGTAAGGAGTTACAACTGCATCGGGGAAGGTTTCGCCAACTGCTTCTTTTACGATTTCGAATTCTTCACAATCGGTACGTGATACAACCGAGGGGTTGTTACCATTAACGATATTTAGTTCCACTCTATCGTCGTTGATAACCTTCTTTACGTACTCAACGGTACTTTCCATAGTTTCACCGGTCATTATGCGGAAATTGGAAAGCATTTCGGCTTGAGCAGGGAGTACGTTACGTCCGTTAGAGCCTTTCATTTGGGTAAAGGCGCAAGTGGTACGCATAAGTGCGTTGATTTCTCCTCCACCCATTTTACCTATCAAGGAAAGTACGGGTTTGAAGAGCCACATATTTGCAAATATCAATCTATAAAGGAAAGTAGAACGTCTACCTAGAGTATCGAATAATGCTAGAGTGGGCGCAGTAAAGTTTGCCTTGAAGGGCTTTGCTTCCACTTTGCAACAAGCCTTGGAAAGAATACCTATGGGAGTTTTAGCGGGCGGGCTTGATGCGTGTCCGCCTTTTGATTTTACGGTATAAGAAAGGTTTAACATACCCTTTTCGGCTATACCAATAACAGCAACTCTATCTTTTACTCCGGGGAATACGTTTTGTACTACCGCGCCACCCTCGTCAACAACTAGCTGAACGTTTACGCCACGACGAGCAAACTCATCAACGATAGCGGGACAAGTGGGACCGGATATTTCTTCATCACCCGAAAAGCATAGATATATATCGTTTTTAGGTGTAAAGCCTTCCTTAATTAGCGTTTCCACTGCTTGAAGACATCCGTTCAAAGTGGACTTGGTATCAAGGGTTCCTCTGCCCCAAAGGGTTTCACCCTCTATGATACCTGCAAAAGGTTCTTTTTCCCAACCGCTTTCGTCTACCTCAACAACGTCAAAGTGGGACATTAAAACGGTGGCTTTTTCGTCGCTCATTCCCTTCCAATGAAATACGATACCACGTCTACCTATATTTTCTTTAACGCAAGTAGCGTGTACTACGGGGAATAGCTCGACGAGTTTATCCTCGAACTTTTTGAATTCCGCATCGTCTTCTAGAGAGTAATCGGCGTTAGAAACGGTCTTGCAAAGCACCATTTCACGAAGGTCGTGTACAGCCTTTTCCTTATCAAAAGAAACAGGTTCAACAACCTTTTCCTCTTTAGCTTCGGGCTTAAACATAAGAGCTCTTAAAAGTAAAATTAAAGTTAGCATATCTCACCTCTTGAGATATGATAACACTAAATTGTTAACTTTTCAAGTTAAGAACACTTACTTATAAGAAAATATAAAAATACTCCCCAATTTGGGGAGTATTTGATTGTTAAAGCTTTGGGTTAAATTATTTGCCAAGTAGTGCAAGTATTCCGTTTATGATTAGTATTACACCGATTACGATAAATATCCAATCAACGAGAACCCACTTTGCAACGATTAGGAAAATACCTACGATTAGAGTGATAACGGGCTTGATAAGAGCCATCCAACCCTTTTTCTTGAAATCTTTTGCTATCATTACGATTTCGTAAACGGAGTATACTACAAGACCGATGCCAAGTACTAATAGTGCGATATCAAGAATGGTCCATCCGCATACTATAACAGCTATACCAAGTATAATTTCGATAACTGCGGGGATATAATTTTTTCTAACTATATCGTAAATACCTAGTCCGATTAGAACTACGCCAACGATGGTTAAAAGAACGTTCATCATACCAGCACGGAAGATACAAAATAGTATACCTAATACGATAAGTGCAATAGCATTGATTACTGCTTGATTATTTAATTTTTTCTTTGCCATATTTTGCTCCTTTACTATATTATGTTTTATTCTCAAAAAAGTTATATTACTTTTTAACTAATTTTGCAAGCGGTTTTAACTATTTAAGAAGTTTTACCATAACTGCTTTTTGTGCGTGGAGTCTGTTTTCCGCCTCTTCAAAGATTTCGTTTGCGTGGGCCTCAAGTACCTCTGCAGTGATTTCTTCTCCGCGATGTGCGGGTAAACAATGTTGTACCATTGCGCCTTTGTTCGCAAGTGCCATAAGCTCTGCGTTTACTTGGAAACCATTAAAGGCTTTCATACGAATTTGGGCTTCTCCTTCTTGTCCCATAGATGCCCAAACATCGGTATATACTATGTCAGCACCAACTATCGCTTCTTTAGGATTATTGGTGATAGTTAGCTTGCCTTGTTCCATTCCCCACTTTACTATTTCTGCATCAGGTTCGTATCCAACGGGACAAGCAATGCTAACGCTCATACCTACTTTTATACATCCTACTATAAGGCTGTTGGCCATATTATTACCATCACCTATAAATGCAAGCTTTAGTCCCTCTAACTTTCCTTTATACTCACGAATGGTTTGAAGGTCTGCAAGAACTTGGCAGGGATGACAATAATCCGTTAGTCCGTTGATAATCGGTATTGAGCCATATTCTGCTAGCTTTTCTACGTCGTCTTGTTTGAAGGTTCTAATCATAATGCCATCAAGAAAACGACTTAGTACCCTTGCAGTATCCTCTATAGGTTCTCCACGTCCTATTTGCAAATCGTTGCCGGAAAGGAACAATGCGTTTCCGCCTAGCTGATACATACCTACCTCAAACGATACTCTAGTACGCGTACTAGCTTTGGTAAATATCATACCCAAGGTTTTGCCCTTCAAATGATGGTGTACTATACCCTTTTTATTTTCATCCTTCAATTGGTCGGCAAGGTTCAAAATATCTATTATTTGTTCACTGGTTAAATCACCTAATTTTAGTAAATGCTTCATATCCTCTCCTTATTTACAAAACAACGTTCCTATTCCTTCGTCTGATAGTACTTCGATGAGTATTGCGTGCGGTACTCTACCATCAATGATAAACACGTTTTCTACTCCAAGCTCAACCGCCTCTACACAACACTCGACTTTTGGAATCATACCTCCCGATATTATCCCACTTTCACGAAGAGCGGGAACTTCTTCAACCTTTATTTTGGTTATTAGAGTGCTTTCGTCCTTCGCATCGCGAAGTACACCTTTGGTAGCAGTCATATTTATTAGTGAATGTGCTTTTAGCTCACCCGCTATTCTACTTGCAGCGGTATCTGCGTTTATGTTATAGACCTTTCCGCTTTGGTCGTAACCAATGGTAGATATAACGGGGATATATCCTGCGTTCAAAGCATCTAGAATGGGCTTTGTATTGACGGAAACTATATCACCTACGTAGCCAAGCTCGGGGTCTTTGACCTTTGCTTTTATCATTCCTCCGTCTACACCGCATAGACCTAGCGCCATTCCACCCGCAGTTTCTACGCTTGCAACAAGGTCCTTGTTTACCTTGCCCGCAAGTACCATTTGTACTACACTCATTTGCTCGTCGTCGGTTACGCGAAGTCCGTTGATACGTTTTGTTTCAACGTGCATCTTTTCTAGTACGCTATCTATTTCGGGACCACCACCGTGCACCAATACAACCTTGATACCTACTTGTGCAAGTAGTACCAAGTCGCGCATAGTGGATATCTTTTGTTCGACGGAAGTCATTGCGTTCCCACCGAATTTTACAACGAGTATTTTACCATTATAACGTTGTATATATGGTAAAGCTTGTACTAAAATATCGGCTTTTTCTTGATTGCTTATATTCATTTTATCTCCTATATTAGGTGCGATAATCACCATTGATTTTTACGTATTCATAGGTTAGGTCGCAACCCCAAGCAGTTGCCTTATTCCTACCTGAATTCAAGTTGATATCTATAACTATTTTGTTTTCGAGCAAAATCTCTTTTGCCTTTTCTTCGGAAAATTCTATTCCCCTACCGCCTACGCAAACGGGGATATTGCCTTTCGAGGAGCTAAAGGATACGTCTATCTTATCGACGTCTAGATTAGCACCGCTATATCCAATTGCACAAAGCACTCTTCCCCAATTAGCATCGGAGCCGAACATTGCCGATTTAAAGAGCGAAGAAGTTATTACACTCTTTGCAACTGTTCGTGCAATTTTCTTACTTTGGGCTCCTATAACGGTACATTCAAGTAGCTTAGTTGCTCCTTCTCCGTCGCCTGCTATTTTTTTACACAACTCGCCGGACACAACGTTAAACATCTTTTTGAATAGTTTATAATCGGCGCCTTCGCTTACTATTTCTTTATTACCTGCCTTTCCCGAAGCCATTATGGTTAGCATATCGTTAGTAGAAGTATCACCGTCAACCGATATCATATTGAAGGTATCCTTAACGTCCGCACTAACCACCTTTTGTAGCATAGCACTGCTGATATTAACGTCGGTAGTCATAAATACTAGCATAGTCGCCATATTGGGATGTATCATTCCGGAACCCTTAGCGATACCCGCTATCTTGCACTCCTTTCCGCCAAGCATAAAGGAAATTGCTACCTCTTTTTTTACGGTATCGGTCGTCATTATTGCTTGTGCGCAATCGTGGGAATTATCCCCTAGTCCCTTTACTAAACTTTCCATTCCGTTAGAAATGGGAGTTACGTCTAGCGGTTGTCCTATAACACCTGTCGATGCTACTATAACGTCGCTTGCAGAAATGCCCGTTTGCTTTTCTACTAGGGCGCACATTTTCTCCGCTATTTCCACGCCGTCGGCATTGCAAGTGTTAGCATTGCCGGAGTTACATATTACTGCTTGGGCATATCCATCACTCAAATTCTTTTTGGTAACCGCTAAAGGAGCTCCCTTAACTAGATTTTGAGTATATACCGCCGCCGAAGTACATCTATTCTCTGCAACAATAAGCGCCAAATCTTTTTTTAGTTTGTTCTTGCGTATGCCACAATGTATTCCGTTAGCTTTAAATCCGCTTGGCGCGGTTATTCCGCCTTGTATAAATTGATATTTTATCATAATTCCAATCCTTCAGTTTCGTCTACTCCGCTAATGATATTAAAGTTTTGTATAGCGGCGCCACTAGCGCCCTTACCCAAGTTATCAAAAAGTGATATGAGCGTTGCACGTTCATCGTTACCACTTACTCCAATTTCCATAACGTCCTTGCCTCTCAAAGCATTCGCCGATATGAAGCTTTCGGTAAAATCGACCGCTTTGACTAGCTTCTTTCCGCTATAAAAATCTTTATAGAGTTCTTGCAGTTGTTTTAGGCTGTCTATACCCTTTAGCATATTTAGTTCGATGGGAACGATTACTTCCATTCCACTATAAAAATCTCCTACTATGGGCATAAACGAGGGCAATTTGTTGAGTCCGGTTACGTAACTCATTTCGGGTAGGTGCTTGTGGCTTTGGTTAAGTCCATAAATGCGTGGAGCACCAAGTTGATAGTCGCGATTGTCGTCCTCGTAGTCGGCAATCATCTTCTTTCCGCCACCACTATAACCTGTAAGAGAGGTGCAAGTTAGATAGGCCTCTTTTGATAGCACTCCACTCTTTATTAAAGGATATACTAGTGCTATAAACCCACTCGCGTGGCAACCGGGGTTAGCAATACGATTGCCATTTTTGATTTTGTTATAGAAATCATCACCTAGTTCGGGAAATCCGTATGCCCAATCGGGGTTAACGCGATGGGCTGTCGACGCATCTATAATTTTGACCTTATCTTCCGCAAGTGCTACCGCTTCGATGCTCGCGACGTCCGGTAAACACAAAAAGGTTACGTCCGAACGATTGATATACTCCCTTCTATAGTCTATATCTTTGCGATACTCCTCGGGTATAGTTAAAAGCTCCACGTCGGAACGGGAAAGCAATCTTTCGCGTATTCTTAACCCCGTAGTGCCTACCGCACCATCTATATACACTTTAGTCATTCAAAAAATTCTCCACGATTTTTAGTTGTTCTTCTACAGCCACCCTACTAGGTGCTCCTTTAGAAGTACGTTTGTTAAGGCAGGTAGTCATATCGATTGCTTCGTAAATATCACATTCGAACAATTGACTAAATGCTTTATAATCGTCAAGTGAAAGCTCGTTCAAAGTCTTTCCCTTTTGGATACATAGAGCAACAAGACTTCCGCTTACCTTATATGCCTCTCTAAACGGCATACCTTTTTTGGCTAGATAGTCGGCACAGTCGGTTGCATTTATAAAGCCCTTTTCGCCAGCCTTTGCCATATTCTCTTTTAGTACAACCATCGTCCTTAGCATAGGAGCAAAAACGTTTAGACATTTTAGTGCAGTTTCTACGCTATCGAATATAGCTTCCTTGTCTTCTTGCATATCCTTATTGTAAGCAAGAGGTAACCCCTTTAGTAAGGTTAATAAGGTGATAAGATTTCCATACGCCCTACCCGTCTTGCCTCTTACGAGTTCGGCTATATCGGGATTTTTCTTTTGGGGCATAATGGATGAGCCCGTCGAATAGGCGTCGTCTAACTCTATAAACTTGAACTCCCAAGAACTCCAAAGAATTATTTCTTCCGAGAACCTAGATAGATGCATCATAATAAGAGCGATATCCGATGCAAGTTCAACACAGAAATCACGGTCGGAAACGCCGTCCATACTATTAAATACGGGTGCTGTAAAGCCTAACTTTGAAGCAGTAAAATCACGGTCAATATCATAGGTGGTTCCTGCTAGAGCACAACTTCCAAGAGGGCTAAAATTCAACCTCTTTTTAGTGTCGTTAAGCCTATCGTAATCGCGCATAAACATTGCCGAATATGCTATCAAATGATGAGCAAAGGTTACGGGTTGCGCGCGTTGGAGGTGGGTATATCCCGGCATAACGGTATCTACGTTTTCCTTTGCAACTTCGTAAATTGCACTAATTAGGTTCTTGAGGCTTTCGTTTAGGGATACTATTTTGTCCCTTAGATACAATCTTACGTCAAGCGCTACTTGGTCGTTACGACTCCTTGAAGTATGTAGCTTTTTACCGGCTTTGGGATAACGCTTGGTTAACTCACCCTCGATAAACATATGTATATCTTCGGCATTCATATCTATTACCAAAGCACCATTGTCGATTTCATTTTTAATTTGGGTCAAGCCACAAACGATATCGTTATAATCACTTTCTTCAATTATGCCTTGCTTACAAAGCATCTCTGCGTGCGCAAGACTCCCTTGTATGTCTTGCGAGTACATAAGGGAGTCCGTTTTAATAGATGAATTAAATTCGTTTACAAGTGCATCGAGTTCTTTTTGGAACCTTGCACCCCATAGGTTTTGAGCCATAAATTATTTGTTTTCTCCGTTCTTTTTATCCATTAGTGCCTTAACGGTTAGAGGTAGCCCAAATAGGTTAATGAAGCCTTCACTATCCTTTTGGTCGTATACGTCGTCTTCGTCGAAGGTTGCAAATTCGGGGTTGTATAGTGAATACTTGGAAGTAGTACCAGCATTGATAATGTTGCCTTTGTAAAGCTTTAGCTTAACGTCGCCGGTAACGTTCTCTTGGGTCTTTTCTACAAATGCGGAAAGTGCTTCGCGCAAAGGAGTAAACCATTTACCAAAGTATACTAGTTCGCCAAATTGTTGTGCAACGAGTGCCTTATAGTGAGAGGTATCTCTATCAAGGCAAAGAGTTTCGAGTACTTCGTGTGCTCTATATAGAATGGTACCGCCGGGAGTTTCGTATACGCCACGGGACTTCATACCAACCAAACGGTTCTCGCAAATATCAGCAAGACCTATACCATTTTCGCCACCAAGCTTGTTGAGCTTTTCAACAAGAGCAACGGGTGAAAGCTTTTCGCCATCGATTGCAACGGGAATACCCTTTTCGAAGCTGATAGTAACGTAGGTGGGTTTATCGGGAGCCATAAAGGGAGATACGCCCATTTCTAAGAAACCTTCTTTATCATATTGAGGTTCGTTTGCGGGGTCTTCCAAATCTAGACCTTCGTGTGAAAGGTGCCATAGGTTCTTATCCTTAGAATAGTTGGTTTCACGATTTATCTTTAGAGGGATATTGTGAGCTTCGGCATAAGCAATTTCTTCTTCACGAGATTTGATATTCCATATTCTCCAAGGAGCAATAATCTTCATACCGGGAGCGAATGCCTTGATAGCAAGCTCGAAACGAACTTGGTCGTTACCCTTGCCGGTACAACCGTGGCAGATAGCGTCTGCACCCTCTTTAAGAGCGATGTCAACGATTGCTTTAGCAATAATAGGACGAGCAAAAGCAGTTCCTAGTAGATAGTCGCCTTCATATTTAGCACCGGCTTGAACGGTGGGATAAACGTAGTTCTTTATAAACTCTTCTTTAAGGTCGCATACGTAAAGCTTGGATGCGCCGGTTGCAATAGCCTTTTCTTCTAGTCCTTCAAGTTCGGTTCCTTGACCAACGTCGCCGGATACGGCAATAATTTCGGGATTGTCGTAGTTTTCTTTTAACCACGGAATGATGATAGAAGTATCAAGACCGCCTGAGTAGGCAAGAACTATTTTTTTGATTTGTTTAGACATATATAGGTCTCCTTCGAGTGATTTTTTAGATTATGCAACGATTATATCCCTTTAAAATGCATAAAGCAAGCAAAAATGCGGGTTAAAATGAATAAAATAAAATTTTTTATGCGAAATTTTTGCATATATTACGCGCTAAAATTTTTATAAGAACGTGGCTCGGAGTGCGCGATAGAGCTTTTGCATAAAACAAAATAAAAAATACATTTTCCACTCACCCTATATTATTATATGGTAAAAAGGCAACGCCTTTTTAAAGCCGGACTACTAATTAAAAAGAGGAGCACGACTTGCTCCTCCAAACAAAATAGTGTTGGTTTTAATTTTGTAGCTTATTTGGTATCTATGGATACAAATACGCTATTATTTATTGACTTTTACAACTGCTCGATTGTTTTTCTTTTTTCTCTAGATATTTGCTGTTGACGTACTCGCTTACAACCAGTGCTATAAAGATAACCGCAAAACCTAAGCCCACTTGTAACGTAACTTTTTCTTTGTATAAAATGATGGAAAATATTACTCCAAAAACAGCCTCCAAGCTCATAATAAGCGAGGCACTACTTGTATCGGTATGCTCCATTCCCCAGGTCATTGCGAGCAAAGCAAAGGCAGTTCCCATAACGGTTAGATATACAAGCTTCCAGCTGGCACTAAAGTTTAACGTTATCTCTTGGTCCAACTCCGTCATTAGGTACAGCACCAGCATACATAGTCCGCAACCTATCAGTTCAAATACTGTAAATAGTATGCTATCCTTACCTTTACCCAAAATCGCAATAAATACTATTTGTAAAGCGAAAAACACTCCACACACGAGCGTCATTCCTTCGCCCATAATATTAAAGCCTTTTAGTCCACCATCAAACGATACAAGTCCTATCCCGACAAAACCGAGCAATGCCGCAAGAACGTTAAATATCGTTGGAGCTTTCTTGGTTATACCCCACATCATAAAAGGCACCATCACCGCATAGGTCGCAGTCAAGAAAGCATTGGTTCCCGGCGTTGTATGGTTTAACCCTATCGTTTGGGTTACGTACGCGCCCGTTAGTATCACTCCTGTGATACCTCCCCGCCAAACGATATCCCAACTAAAGTTCTTCCACCTTTTAGAAAAGGCAATTGCTATTAGTATTCCGCCTAGTAAAAATCTGATAGTAAGAATAAAGTACATCGGCAAACTTGCCAAAGTATCTTTGAGTATTACAAAGGTACTACCCCATACTATTGTAGTAAACAAAAGTAGCAACTTTGCAATCAACGATTTTTTCTTCTCGTATAGCATATCAATTCTTACTATTCGGCAAAAGACTTATTTTATATACGAGGTTGCAATCTTATTATCTTCTATTTCGCGCAAAGCGTATTCCTCATTGCATCTTCCAAGAGCAATAGCACAACAGGGTATCATATTTTCTTCGATACCCATTTCTTTTTGCAGATTGGGTAGAGAGCGTAAGGCTCTTGGCGCACTCCATATATGGCAAGCGCCGATACCAAGCGCTGTAGCACAAATAGCCATATTATGTACAACGATTGCAGAGTTGGAATAATTGACGTTTGAGTAAGGCTCTTCGTCGACCTCGGAGCAAACTAAAATTACTACAGGTGCGCCATAAAAGGCTTTGTAGCCCTCTCTATCCATAACCCTAGCGGTTTCTTCTTCCCATTTATTGATAAGGTCCTTGTTCGTTATAACTATAAGTTTTAAGCGGTCGTATCTTTTTAGACCAATAGGAGAAGCATAAGCAGATTTTATAATCTCGTTCAATTCGCCTTCCGTTAGACCTTGACCATTAAAATCACGAATAGATTTTCTAGAATATAAAGTATTTAAAGTATCCATATTGACTCCTAATATAAATTATTCCAATTATAACACAATGCGTGCAAAAGTTGAATATAATGCAGTATGAAAATTGAAAAATATGATAGAGCAAGCGCACTTAGTTATGCACGTGAATACGCCCTAAAAAGAAACCCGGCCTACTATGACTTTTCCTCTCTTGGCGGAGATTGTACAAACTTTTGCTCCCAATGTATATATGCAGGGAGCAACCAAATGAACTATACAAAAGAGATAGGTTGGTATTATAACTCGGCAAACGACCGCGCACCCGCTTGGAGTGGAGTAAACCAATTATATGCTTTCTTGACCAACAATATTGTGATAAATAAAATCGGCGAAGGGTATGGACCCTTCGCCGAGGTGAAAGAGTTACGCGAGCTTTCTATTGGCGACGTTATCTTTTTAGGGAGAACACCAAACCTATATTATCACGCTGTCGTAGTAGTGGGATTTGATGGTACGATACCCCTTGTTGCTTCGCACTCCTACGACGTTTATGCAAAACCGATAAACGCTTACGATTATAATTATGCAAAAGGTTTACATATATTGGGTGTACGTAAATAGACTAACGGAAGCCTAAACTAGCTTTTACGACCTCTACGATGCTTTTTAGCTTCCAATCTATCTATTATCATAGCCCTATCTTTGTTCTTTTTAGCGACACTAAGAGCAACACCTAGAACAGCACTAAGCACCGCTACGGAACCTAGTACTATTCCCACTATTCCACCTACTCCAATACCACCTTTATCACCTTCTATGGTATTGGTTTCGTTGCCATTTTCGTTTTCGCCCTCGCTTGGTTCACTAGGCGTATTATTGTCGTCGGGGATTTCTTCATCGGGTATTTCGTCTTCGGGTGATTCCGCTCCTACCTTTTCCCACCTAGGATAAAGAGTTACGTTGCCTGATGGCATTAGGAAGTTTTCTCCCGCCATATATAGAACACCGTTTATTTCCCAACCAACGAACTGCATACCATCGGGAACCTTTGTAGGCGCGCTCGGTAAAATTATATTTTCGCCCTCAACAGCTTCAAATCCATCTAGCCCCAAGCTATCGTCAATTTCAATTTGATACTTTTTCGTTACAAAATAAATTGCTAGCTCTAGCCTACTGCCACCGATAATCGTTCCATCTTCATCTAAAGCATATCCGCTAATAGTACCACTAAGTACTTCTTGCGCGTTTGTTACCCTTTCGTATCCAACGTAGGTTTCTCCCGATATATCTACTAGCTCGCCGGTAGTACCATAACGCATTTCCTCAGTTAGTACGTTGTCAAAATATTTTTTTACAAGATAACCCACGTTAGTGTCGGCATTCATATTTACTGTAAAGGTAATGCTAGTAACATCTTGCATAACCACGTAGCTTCCGTTAAATAATTTGAGTTTATCTCCATCCGTCGTTACACCATCGGTATAACCGCTAAAGTTATAACCATATATAACGTAGTCGGTAGGAGCCTTGAGCTCGAAAGGCACGCCGAATTTAACGTAATCGTCTTGGGGAAGGCTTCCTATCGGATTTAATGCTAGATATTTGTCGTCGACGTAACTAATTAAAATTTGCTTGCGCGCATAATAAAAATCTATAATACTATCACCGCTTGCCGATACAACGAACTCGGTTATAAAGTCGTTGCCTTCCGACGTAGAACCTATATAATTGAAGCCCGTTTTATTCTTGATATCACTTTCTAGCAACGAGCGTAAAGCGTCGGCGACACCATCGTTAAAGATTATTTCTTCATCACAAGTATCGTTATAGGAGCCTTCTAGATTTTCATAAAAATGGCGGTAGGTAACTTTGACGTCGCTCCTCGGCGCTATCTCTACTGCTATTACGATTTCGTTTTGTATAAGATTCGCATCTGTGATTAAATAGGTGTATCCAATGCAAATGCCATTTTCATTGCTCGGTATCAGCTCGATACCATCAAAGCTCCATTTTGTTGTTTTGTATCCCACTTTTTCAAATGGATTTTCCAAATTAAAGCTAACGTATATTTCATTGTTTAGACCACTACTTATGTTTGTTTGGTTACCTGAATATATCTTTTCGCCTTTATAAGTATA
This sequence comes from Clostridia bacterium, assembly GCA_017403145.1. Classification (GTDB taxonomy): domain Bacteria; phylum Bacillota; class Clostridia; order Christensenellales; family DTU072; genus Stercoripulliclostridium_A. Next base: position 30,242 of record JAFQOO010000004.1, on the reverse strand, counting down.
AGCTATAACGGTAGAAGAAAGGTTAACAACCAAGTCCTTATAAATAACGTTATAGTTCTTGGTATCGTCAAAGGAGTAAGAGAGTGCATTGGGATAGGTTATATTTTCGCCGACCTTCCCACGCACCACCGAAGTAGTATCCAGCCCTATAGTATCAACCAGCTTCCATCCTTGCGGTAGAGTCAAATTCGACCATAGCATACCAATTGCAAGAGTAAAGCTTTCGTCTATCAAAGCAGGCACGGGGTCTATTGGTAAAATAGTTAGAGGGATATTTCTTATAACGATTTCGCCCATTTCGCTATAGCCTTCCAAAAAAGTATAATCGTAATTATGCCTATCGTTTGGAAGGAATACCATAATGTAACCGCTGTTTTCAACAGAGGGCACAATATCGCTATCAAGCCAATAAAACTCACCAAGCTCTGTAATATATTTACCATCTATAAATTCGTAACCTTCACTATCAAGCACAGCATTATTCAAGGTGGCACTCGCGCTATAATCCATAGCCTTGAAAGAGGGGAAGATAAGAGTCGGAATCTTGGGTTCTATTGTAAACTTGCTATCGGTAGCTACAAAGCTCAAAAGGTAGTTGGCATTTGATATTACCATTTCTACACCATTGTACTCGTATTCACCTGCTCTTTCGCCCTCCTCGCGCAAATACTTTATGGTGATTTCTTCATCCATAATGCCCGTGGAAATAACGCACGAAAGCTCGTCTTTTTCACCATAGATTTTCTTTGCATTTTGGGGCGATAGACTAAGCACGCAAGGGGTAATAGCTGCAAGATAGTTTATTTCGTGATAGTTCTTCACGTAGTCGTAGTTTTCACTCCTTACTCCCTCGGCAAATTCCAGTTCGCCAAAGAGCAAGCAAACCAAAGAGGCGGTAACGTCCTTTCTATCGTAACTTGAGAATAGGCTTACCCCTATTATTTCATTTTCGAGTGCTCCTTCAAGCTCGTAATCCACTCCCCGCTCAAAGGTGTATTCAACCGCCCTTGTTCCATCATAGTCTTTCGATATAGTCGGTACCGATAATTTTATAGGGGTAATCGTCTTAGCGTTAATGCTTGCATCAAACTCAAGCTTGTTGTCGGCTAAACAATAATTATCATTTTCAAAACTAATGGTTAAAGTTACCACTCTTTCGCCCGCGTTTTTATTATCGTAGCTAGCACTTATCGTATGCTCAACAGCACCTAGTCCTCCGTTAAACGAATAGTCCACTCCTTCGGTAAAATTATAATCTACCAACGTTGTTCCGTCGTAATCCTTAGTAATAGTGGGGGCACTCAATTTGTTAAGGCTCAATTCTATTTGCCCTATCCTACCTTGCAACTGATAACTTACGGGAGTAAACTCGTAGCATTTTTCCAACGAGCTATCACCAAAACTGAGGGACGAAAAATAAACGGTAACCATACTATCGCCAACGTTCGCACTTGCAAACTCAGCGCTTGACAGCGTTACCTCAACAAGGTCGCTACCAACTATTCCATTTACAAAATAATGTGTTCCCAGCTCTATTAAACCGCTAGCCTCTTTATTACCATCATAGGGCTTAGTAACTATAACGTTGTTAGCAAGTTCAATTTCGATTGTCGCCCTATCAATTTTAACCTTTACCCAATCGCTCGATACAACTGCACTTTCTAAACCACTCGACCTATGCGTTACTTTAACGTCAACCATATAATAGTTTTCTTCGGGCATAAGGAAAGTAAGCTTTTCTTTCATTCCACAAGCGGTTGGCGTATTTTTATCTTCCTCACTACCCGCCTTATACCAAGCGTAGGCTAGTTCCAATTCCTCTATCGCGGAATGTGAAACCTCTATTTCAAGCGTGCTTTCATTTCCGTCATATATTTTACTAATTCCACTTAAAGAAGCCAAAGTAGGACTTTCAAGCTCCCAAACTGCATCTAAATATATTTTACCGTCGTTGCTTAGATATTCCGCAGGTAATTCTTCCGGCAACTCTTTTATAGTAGCCTGACCTCCAGCGACTTCCCAGCCGACAAAGCTAAAGCCATTTTTAACAAGGCTTTCTAAACTTAACGACGTGCCTAGCGTATATAGGTCGTTTTCACTTTCGATACTAGTACCAAGCATAGTATCGCTATACACTATAGGATAGGTCGTTGGAGTGGGCTCGGCAATAGTTTCATATACCGCTACAAAATCTAGAACACCCCAAGTGGTGGCACTAATTTTACTAACCTCAGCTTGGCTTGGGTCGTCCTTTAATACCCAATGTTTAAAGGTGCTTCCTTCCGGTGCGGTTACGGAAGGCAATACGTTATCGCTTCCAAATCTATAATAGTTATATCCTTTAACTATAGTACCCTCTCCTGCATCGAAATTCACCTTATAATATACCGGTACGTAGCCATTGGTAGCGTAAGTAAACAAGCCATAGTTCTCGGTAGCGTCTAGCAAAGAGCCACTCGTTCTATGCCAAACGTTTTTAACCGAGGCATCAAAATATATGCTGATTTCCAATTCCTCGTATACGTAGCTAGCTAAATTTATGGGTATATGGTCGTAATCTGAGTAGTCGATATCCCCATTACCGCCAATATGAATTTCGGCGCCATCGTAATTTTTCAAATTATTAAGCACCGAGTTAAGAGTACTTGCATTATTGACTGTAACCGTTCTTGCTTCTGCAGTTACCCCAAAATTGAAAGTGCCAAATGCAAACGCTAATAAACAAATAAAAATGATGAAAAGGTACTTGAAAGTCGTTTTGGTTTTTATCATAGGTTCCCTTATTTTATAATAAAAAGCAATTATAAATAATTGCTTTTTTGAATATTGAATTTAAACGTATTTATATTTTCTTTACTAATAGTGCTCTAGTTAGGCCACCATATTTAACAAGTATTTTATTTTGCTCAAAACCGCTTTTTATAAAGTTATCATAGCTCCAATTATTGCTAGGCGCTACCGTGGCGCAAAGCCACTTGTATCCCAACTCTTTTGCAGTTTTTTCTAGTCTGCTTACCAACTCTCTTTGCAAGCCATTGCCACGATAAGTGGGACGAACGATAATCAATTTGACGTTAGCGGACGTATTTATATCCTCAATTTCGTCCACGTCGTAGGCAAGATTTTCCTTTCCCTCTCCCGCTACGAACAATATACCGAATGCAACTAGCCTATCTCCATCGTAAGCACCTAACACTTCACTTTGTCCCTCGAAGCAAACAGCCAAAGTTTCATAGGTGTTTCTTCTTAGAAAATCGGTATTGCCTTTAGCATATTCAAAGGCTTCCTCTTGTACTTCTAGGAGTAAAGGAACGCTATCTATCGTCAACTTTTTAAACTCAAAGGTATTTATATCTTTCTTCATATCTCTCTCCTTATACCGTTGCACATACTATCAAGAAACCAAAATTGATAAAGGTTTCGGGTGAAAGAAATCTTTCTTCCAACTCTTCAAAATGCTCGTTTAACCACTCGTACTCGGTCTTGATTTCTTTGTCGCGCGGGTTATTATTATAGGTGGCGCGTATACCATTTTTGAGGAACATAAATATCGTACTGAAGAATGCTTCTTTTTCGTCATAATCCATTCCCGCCGAATTTAGTCCCATTTTTTCTACCGATATATTTTTATATCCCGAGCGTTGTAGCAAGGTAAATAGCTCTCTACCCGAATGACGATATCCCGTAGTATCGCACTTTGCAATCATATTAAATGCACGCTCGAACATAAAGTTTTCATCAGGATGCGCCATATTGAGTCCGTCATCGATATTTCTGATAAAAACAACCGCACCTTTTTTGCAGAATTTTCGTAGGGTTTTGAGTAATTGATATGGGGATTTTAGATGGGACATTACAGCAAGAATATTTATCCAATCGAATTTCTCGATATCGTTTTCTTCCATAATTTCTTCTAAAATCTCGTCAAAGTCCTCGCTTTCAACGTCCGCCTTATAAAACTTTACTTTGTCGCTTTCATAATCGGCTTTTGCCTTATTAACAAAGCTCTCGTCAAACTCTACGCCGATGATTTTATCAACCTCTTCGCGCTTGCCAAGTCTTGTCATTAGAGCGCGACCATTACCGCAACCGATATCCAAAACGTTAAGATTGCTCTTACCCTCCAAATACTTTTCGTATACGGGCATATCGTACTCTAGAAGCATTCTTTGTTGGGTTTCAAGACGTTTTGCTTCCACCTTGTTATCTTGGCTAAAGAAACCGGTTTTACCATCCGATTGGATATGTACGCGCTTTTTGGTGCGAGCTTGTTTTGCAACCAAATCTTTTTGGATTATTTCGTCATAATCGGTTACGCCAACCTTGTCTTCAAGAATGGGAAGTAGCAGTTCCATAGACTTGAACGAATATACGTCGGTATAAGTTATGGCACTAATATGCTTTATTCTATCAATTTCGCTTTCGTTAAATAGGCTTTCCAAAACTTCGTCGTTAAACTCAAAGCCCGCCTTTTTGATAGGTAAAAATGCAGTTGTAGGATTTGCTAAAGCCGATTTAAGCTCTTGCAAAACAACGTCGTCTTTATGAGTACAGCCTTCAAAGAAATTGGGTGTTAAAATAAGTATCATAAGTGATACCTTACCCGCTATATCTCTACAGTCCGACATAAAGTTTTCGCCATATTTTAGACACTTGGGAGCAAAAAATAATTTTAGCTTATTTTTAGAATAAGTACATAAATCGGAATAAATACTAGAACCGATTTCTCCACCGCTTTCCCCACGGTAGCAAATAAAAACGTTATATTCTTTATCCATTTTTTCCTTCCTTCGACAAATTTCGACATATAAAATAATATCATATACCCACTTTAATTACAATAGCCAATATTAAAAAATCCCGATATTACCTAATATCGGGACTATTTTTTAGCTATATTCACGTATTTATCAAGTTATCACCCATTCTACCTTTTCACATTCGAATGGTTCGGGGATTTCAAGCTTTGACAACATTCTTTCTATTTCCGCTTGCGGTACTACGTCTTCGCGAGAAAGATTTCTATCAAGTTCTTCGCTCCACTCGGTTTCTAAAAAAATGGTTTTTACACTCGCGTTATACTTTTCGAATAGTGATATCAGTTTATGGCGAGTTTGTGCGGTAATGTTTGTTGCGTTCCATACGAAGGGCTGTTTGTTCCTTAGGTACTCTTTTGACTCTTGCATAGCAACCGCAACGACCGCGCCTTGAGGTTCAGTAGGTGCAACGTCAAGTTTTTTCCTTATTGTATCGAGTGAAACCACCGGCATATGAGGAAAATGCTTTGCAATAAAAGTATCCTTGCCCGTTCCCGGAAGCCCGGATAGAAGTATAACTTCTCCCCAAGTGGAATTATATAAACTATCGCTCGGCCAATTTGTTTTACCCAAAAAATATGCGTGTTTTGTGTAGCTATCTTTAAAAGCATAGTGTTTATGGAGGCAATCGTATTCCTCGGCAAGAATGCTAAAGAGTTCTACTTTTTCTAATTGTTCATCTTGGTCGGCGCACACTCTGCCCAAAACGTCGGCTTTTGCGAGTAGGTATAGTTTATATGCGGAAAAAGCAGGGGTTAATTCTCCTAACGCAGTAATTTGCAACAATCTAACCAGCGCATCGTCGTCTTTTATGGCATAAGGGGGAAAGGAATGATATTTTACAAGAGTGCAAACTGCCTCTCGAATTCTCTGGGTTTCCATCGTTCCCGATAACTCCAAGTCCTTCCACATAAACTCTCTAGCCATAATAGCACCACGAGCTGAATGTCCGGGAGAAATAATTTTTCCATCTTCTATTCTCGTACGCTTAATTTTACCAACGTCGTGAAGTAGCGCGGAAAGAAATAATATTATTTTATCCTCATCGTTTGCCCTTTTGAATTCGTCAAAAGAAACCAAGCTTTGGCAAACAAGCTTGACGTGGTTTAGCACGTTACCCTCTCCGTGATATTCCTCTTGTTGAGGAACTTTTTGCATTTTATCAAGGAGTGATTTGAAACCAAGTTCTTCTATAGCACACCAAAGTTTATCCCCATCATAAAGGGATATGACTTCTAAAAGCTTATTTAGATAATCACACTCAAAACTTGCCATTCTTTAGTTGATTAGGAATTATAGGTTTGTTAAGCCAATGTCCCTCTGCTTGCATTATGCTTTGAATAAAGGAAGCTCTAACGTATTTTACTCTATCGGTAACAATTCCGTTTTCTTCTATTTTTATGTATAGTCCTTCCATTTTTAGACTGGGGTCAGTTTCTTTTATAGCCCTTTCAACGTCTATTCCTTGCCTAGTAGCAATAGTACGTAAAACCTCGATATGGTCCTCGGTTATATAATTTGAGTTACCCAAATAGCCCAAAACGCTTTCTTTACTATTAAAGATACCACTTGCTAATACGGGAACGGATGATATTATTCCCATTTTGTTCGTAATGGCTCTTCTTGAGGGTGTATCCAAAAATACTCCGCGTTCTCTATCAAAAATATCAAACTCCATAAAATAGTCCGGGAGTGCATCATAAAAGACTGCGTGCTTTGCATACATCCATTCTCCATACATAATGTAACGATTGGAAAGCGCATCGAACAGGGTATCGACGTTTAGGTTTGCCCATTGCTTAAATAGGTTATAGTGTCTTTCGCGATATCCACCTATTAGGTAGTGCCCACGACTTTGGAGCAATAAATTACCCTCTCCGTCAAAGGATATTGCGGTATTAGCTCCATCTATCTTTTCTTCTATTACGATATTTTTGCCAAGCACGTAATCGAATTCTATTTGGCTTAAGTCCTCGTCGCCCTCTTGTAGCCTAGAGCCCTGCAAATGCTGTGTTCTAGGGTATTTAATTATTTTATAATCGTAACTCATTATCCTATCCTTGCTATCATAATGGTGTGCCCTACTACGCCATCAAAGGTTAAAGAATATACTCCACACTCGTTAAAATACTCCGTTAGTTTTTCTCTGGTGAGCAAATGTATATGCTCGGGGTTGTCGTCTTCTTCCGATGGAACGGTTACTACGACGTAATTTTTAGCTAGCCTTACCGCATTGGCGATAGCTTTTTTGACGTTTGGTATATGCTCTAGCACCTCTAAAATCGTTACTACGTCAAAGAATTTATCGGGTGCGTTGTAAAGGCATAAATCGCCCTCGACTACTTTTAGATTAACCTCACCCCCTCTCTCGATATCGGCAAGCATTTGTGCTCTAGATTCAAGCAACTCTAAACTAGTAACCTCACAAAAGGGAAATTCGTCTATAAAAGGGAATAAAAAAGCACCTCTACCGCTACCAACGTCTAGCATATTGGTTGGATAAACAGAAGCCAAAAAACCCAACACCTTGCGTACGCGAGGCAACACGTTGGTCCTTTTAAAATAGTGCGTCTTGACACCCTCGCGTTCGGCAATAGCTAGCAATTCCGCCTTCTCTTCGTCTAAAAAGCAATCCTTATTGAGGATAGCATCGGGCGTTCCTCCACGCCTAAGAATGCTACCTCGAATAACGCTTAGCAATAATTTAACGTAATAACGTTCTTCTAGCATACTAATCGTCAATAATCATTTCTCTACTTATTTTTTTAGCTTTTTCGATATTCTTATCGTTTACCCTATCCTTAACGCGGTTAAACTGATACTTTATTCTTTCGGAGCCTTGCTTTAGGTTAAGTGTGAACTCGTTAGAAACCAAATCTTCGCGTTTAGGATAAAAATTAAAGTTTATATCAGCAGTTACGTCGCTAGCAATAAGCTTACCATCCTCAACGGAATATTCGCTTTGCGGGAAGTTTTGTATCATAATCCTATTAACCACTTTATTATCGTCTTCGTTAAAATATATGGTATAGGAATGTATAGATTTTTGTTCGGTTCCGCCCACTAATTTATATATAACCTCGACTTTGGCATCGTTACGAACAACCAAGATAAAGTACTCATAATTTTCTTCGAATTCATATTCCGTACCCGAATATGACTTGTAAAAATATTCCTCCAGAGCATATATACCCTCTAGTTCACTGACCGTACCTTTATTAAAAATACAACCGCACAAAGAGAGGGATAACGCCATTAGCAGTATGAAAACAACGATTTTATATAAATTTTTCATAATAACCTCCTTAACGTTATATTTATTAAAGTATATTAATATGTTACCATAATGAGCAAATCGTGTCAATAATGGTATAAATCGTATAAGTCCTTTGCGTAAAAGATGGCTTAACCGCCACTATTTTATCTATATTACTCCAAGATATTAGTGGTTATATAGTCCACGCCCCAACTAGCAAGTTTTTCTGCCCTTGCTTTATCGTCAACAGTCCAGCAATTAACCTCTAGTCCTGCATTATGAAACTCTTCAACCGCTTTTTTGGTTAGTGCTTTATAATAAATTGCAATGTCAATTTTATCACGGATTAACTTTTCCATTATATCGTCGCTAAGCTCGGAAAACAAAAACATAGCCGATTGAGCGGGAAGAATATTCCTTACGTATGTCAAATTATCGTAGCCAAACGATATAAAGGTTACTTTATGAATATAGTTTTCAGCTTGAATTATAGCTATTATCCTAGCGATTTCCTCTTGGGTAAAGTTAGATTTAAATTCAAGAATGGCTTGTTTATCATATCTCTTACAAATAGTAATATAACTTTCAAGCGTAGTAAGATGCTCAACCTCGCCACCCTCTCTTTTGGGAAGGAGAGGTATGCTTAATAACTCCGCGAAAGTGGAGCTTTCAACCGCTATATCTTGCCCGGATAATCTTTTTACCGTATCGTCGTGGCAAATTACGAAATTGCCATCAGCGGTGCGCCTAATATCAGTTTCGATACCATAGTATGAACGCTCACCCGCAGAGATAAACGCCGAATCCGTGTTTTCCACTTCTAACCCGGAAAGACCTCTATGTGCAATCATTTTTACGTTACCATTTTCAAAAGCAACAGTATCCGTTGGCGTTTCTTTATTGCACGCACAAGCAAAAACCAACACAATCAATAACAATAGACAAGCGACTAACTTTTTCATAATAATACCTCGAAAGTAATAACAAAGTTATTATACTACTAGAAACAAAAGTTATCAATATGGGTCTAATTACTTTTTCTTTCGTAATTTTTAACCGATACCGTAATATGGCATACTGCAAACGTAATGCCAAAAACCATAAGCGGAATATTTAATAACGTTATTCCCGAAAAGATAAATATCAATGATGGCAAAATAGAAAGCGACAGCACTTTAAATAAGTTTTTTGCATTCCACGTAGCGAAAAATAGTATTACGTATATTAAAACTAAAATCGCATTGATAACTACGTACAATATTAAAGCATTGCCAAACCAAAAATTAAAATAGGTATAAGGAATGTTAAAAATCATAAAAGCCATACAACCATATCTGCCAATTTGCTCAAAAAGTAATATCGTTTTGCCGATATCGTTAGAAAAATCTTCCTTCTTTTTTATCGCATAGATTATGTTTGGAAACATAATTATAACAACGATAATTAAACCTATCCAATTAAACCAGTCCATATTTTCTCCAAATTATAATAATTATACCATTTTCCGCGCTCTTGTGCAATAGGCGACAAAACTGTTAAACTATCAAAATGACACCTACCTTATTGATTAAATAATAAAAATATAGTACAATACTATTACTAAACAAAGGATAGTACGAATGGATTGGTTATATAGTGCAATAATTATACTTGGAAGCGGTTTACTCGTTTTCATATTAGGTAGAATATTCCCTAGAAGTTGGATAAATCCATACAACTTCTATTTCAAGGCTTGGAAATGGGAAAAAGATGGTAAAATCTACGAAAAAATAAAAATCAAGAAGTGGAAAACCAAGTGGCCCGATTTTAGTAACATAATTACAAAAATCTTCCCCAAATTTATGCCAAAAAAACGTCTTGACGTTGGTGCAGTACAAAAACTCCCCATTCTAATAAAAGAAAGTTGTGTTGCCGAAACCACTCACACGATATGTTTTGTATTGGGTTTCATTCCCATAGCAATATGGCCCGGTGTAGCAAGTGCGGTTCTTAGCCTCTTATGGGCGCTCACCCATATTCCCCCTATTATAATCCAACGCTACAACAGACCCAGATTCAAAGAAATGCTAAAAAAAGTAACCAATCAATAATCCCACCACAAAAAAATACGAGACGAAAGCGTCTCGTATTTTTAATTAAGGTAGTGAGTCATACTTGCTAGAACAACATTACTCTCAAACTGTTCAACCCATATATCTATATGTGCCAATGTTTGATTACCTTCTAGAACAACATTACTCTCAAACATATCCTCCAACACCTCCTTATAAGAATTTGTTTGATTACCTTCTAGAACAACATTACTCTCAAACCCCTCATAGATAGTATACCTATACTCATTAGTTTGATTACCTTCTAGAACAACATTACTCTCAAACAAAGAAAGATACCGCAACACTTGGCAAGATGTTTGATTACCTTCTAGAACAACATTACTCTCAAACAATCCAATCGCCATACATCCCACCAAAGCCGTTTGATTACCTTCTAGAACAACATTACTCTCAAACGCGGACTGGTCCGCTATAATCGCTTCGTTGGTTTGATTACCTTCTAGAACAACATTACTCTCAAACAGGTATAAACAATATATTCGTCACAAATTTGTTTGATTACCTTCTAGAACAACATTACTCTCAAACCGATAGAAAAGCACACGAACACGGTACTTTGTTTGATTACCTTCTAGAACAACATTACTCTCAAACGCGCCTAGTCGGACTAACCGGAACTCCAAGGTTTGATTACCTTCTAGAACAACATTACTCTCAAACCTACAAGTAGTGTAATACCAACTTCTATACGTTTGATTACCTTCTAGAACAACATTACTCTCAAACCATATTGCACCTTCCATTTATTATATTAAAGTTTGATTACCTTCTAGAACAACATTACTCTCAAACCAATAATAGGTCTAGTTGGCTGTAATGGTCGTTTGATTACCTTCTAGAACAACATTACTCTCAAACCAATAGAGCTTTGATAAAATTTAGCAGTTTGTTTGATTACCTTCTAGAACAACATTACTCTCAAACCTCCGTCCCTCTCAAGCACTTTTAAATAGTGTTTGATTACCTTCTAGAACAACATTACTCTCAAACACTTTTTTGGGGTGGTGCGTGCTACTACTTGTTTGATTACCTTCTAGAACAACATTACTCTCAAACCAATAATAACAAAAATACCATTGAAGTGCGGTTTGATTACCTTCTAGAACAACATTACTCTCAAACCCCCTCATTTTGGAAGGTAGAAGCATCCGCGTTTGATTACCTTCTAGAACAACATTACTCTCAAACCTATTGCGATAATAGAAGAATCTCCTATCAGTTTGATTACCTTCTAGAACAACATTACTCTCAAACACTATCCGTATTGCTTATGCTATTAAGTCTGTTTGATTACCTTCTAGAACAACATTACTCTCAAACCCCGCAGTATTGAAACAAGCATTTTTTAGGGTTTGATTACCTTCTAGAACAACATTACTCTCAAACAAAAAAGTTGTAAAAACCTATTGACAATTAGTTTGATTACCTTCTAGAACAACATTACTCTCAAACACCGCATTCCACGAAATCGTGCATAGCACTGTTTGATTACCTTCTAGAACAACATTACTCTCAAACTTGACGATACGCTTAGTTTCTTAGCGTAGGGTTTGATTACCTTCTAGAACAACATTACTCTCAAACCTAACGTACATTTTAATAGCTTCTTCTTCGGTTTGATTACCTTCTAGAACAACATTACTCTCAAACCTAATTCTTCGAGTAGTAACCTAGAACTTAGTTTGATTACCTTCTAGAACAACATTACTCTCAAACCCTATGCGAAAGGTAGAAGACATCTGCGTAGTTTGATTACCTTCTAGAACAACATTACTCTCAAACAAATATGTTTTTCATTTCACTTTCTCCCACGTTTGATTACCTTCTAGAACAACATTACTCTCAAACCTCAAACCTCAAATGTTTAAGTTTTCTTTTAAACGGTAGGTGAAAGTAACGTTTTTCAGTAAAAATTGTATATTTATATTATAACATATTGATTATTCTTTTACAAGAATTTCACAATAGTCCTTGTCTATCACAACTGCTCTTTCGCCATCAATACAATATGGACAGCTTGAACCAAGCATAAACAATCCAACTTCTTTTAGTGCACAATGCTTTGCAAGACTAAGTAATTCATTTTCTTCTAAATAATGCTTTACGTCTACGAGAATAAGTACCTTTATTTTTAAAAATTCGACGCAAAGATTAATAAAATCTACTAATCTTTCAAGCAACGTTTCCGACTCTACGTTTACCATTGGGTTCAACAGCTTGATTAACGTTGAATAATCACAATCTTCATTTAGCATAATAGGTGCATCGTATTCTTGTGCTACATTATCGATTAAATTATACAATTGCCCATATATCTTTGTGATTTCATATTGCTCGTTTAAAATTTCTGACAACAATCTTTTGGATAAAAGAGAATTTATCTTTTTTAGCCAACCATCTAGAGAATAGTAATCCGTCAACGCAACTGCAATCTTGGAAGGCTTTAACATTGTGGCTCCTTCAGAAAACCTAAACCTTTCGCCATCTTCTTCCATACTCTTTTTTAAATCGTATACCGCCTTAGCAAAATGAGTTGGCGACTCAAAGCATAGACTATTGGCACGCCTATCAAAAGTAAACTCGGTATCAAAGTCAATATGAATAATCTTAATCATAACATCAGTATTCTTTTATCACTATCGCAATACGTATCTTTTGATTTACCTAATAGAAGTTCCATAGAAGCAAATTGTTTTTCCGTTATCGTTAACATTTGCACCAATCCATCTTTTGGCAAATGCTTTTTTACTAGCTTTTTGACTTGTTCAGCTCCTACTGCATTCAACGAAAGCTTGGTATAAATGGACTCTTGTAGCATTATGAAGCCATTTTTTATAAGAAACCTTCTAAAAGCTCTATACTCTCTGAGGTCTCCGAGCGTAAGCGTAGGTAAATCAAACATCACAATCGTTCTCATATATCGGTAACTCATAGCTTTCAAAATTTTTGATACTAGATATATCCCCAGTTTCCAGCGCATTAAATATTCCTTTGGTATAAACCTCTATAGCATTATCAAGGAACATAGTTTTACCGCAAATACGAACTTTAGCATTCAAAATATTTGCCATTGGAATCTTAAAGTTGCATTTATCATCAAGGTCAAGTACCATTTCATCCACGATTACACGAAACGATTCCATCAAATCACTCGCAAGGTTATAATGGTTAAATTCATTACTATGCCAAATACCAAGTTGAGTAATATATCCGCTAGCAGTAATTTCTCTACAAAATGCCGAAAGCAATATAGCATATCCATAATTCAATGCTGAATTATAAAACGAGGGTATTCGCCTACCTGCGTTATTAAACAATGCATTGAAATAAACCTTTGCGGCATGTCCCTCACGATTGGTACTATCATTAAGGGTGATATTGGAAAGGTACTCTAAAAGCATTTGAACTTCTTCTATAAATCCATACTTGAATAGTACCTTACTTTGATTTAGTATTTTATGGTACACTATATTTTGCCATACGCTTTGCTTAGCCTTGTTTTCCCACTCGATTTGTTTTAAAACGTTTTTGGATGAATGGAAGTTATCGTATAAGCCTATCAGCTGTGAATGTGGAATATGTTTTTCGTCGCAAAATATTACTTTTACCTTATTTTTAATTAACTCCGATAGGAGTGCCGATGTTATCGACACTCCTGTTGACTCTACTATTAGAACGGATATTTCGGGAATAAAAACGCGAGTTTCCTTATCTGCTCTGCAAACCAAATAATTTAGTTTGTAGTCAAGCTTAGCTCTATTTTTAACAACCACCGTTCTAAAACCCATAATTATTTAGTTTGATTGATAATAATCACTTTTTCTTTTAAGCCCGTTATAGATTTTGTTACCAAACAAACTTTGGATTTTAGTTCTTTTGACGGTTGTATCTTTCCTGCAGCAGAGCTTCCTTTTATTCCCAAATCATCTTCTGTCAAAATGCTTAAATCTGCACCAGCTTTATTTCTACCAAATATCCCGAACATACTTAATAACAGTTTTATTTGTTTAAACAGCGCATAGGTTTGGAACAATTCCCTTGCTGACTTTAGGAAAGTCAACACGTTTTTATATCCCGGTATATTTAAATATGGTTTCTTAGAAAGTTTTTCCATAACGTAGTCGTATATTGCCAAATTATTTTCTTTCGATAAAACGATAATATGGTCATATACGTTGTTATTATTCTTGGCTATTTCGATGCGCTCAAGATTTCGTTTTACAAGCTCTACACAAATTTCTTCTTGTTCTTCTTCATTTTCTTTCTTTAATGAAACCAACTCTTTAACAACCTTATCAACAATAGTCCTCATTTCTTTGATATAACTATTTATATAATCCGACGTATGCAATTGATTTGCGTTGTGGAATAGAACTACTCTTTCATTTTGTCCTGTTAAATACAACTCGTATTCATCATCAAAACGAAGCAATGACCCAACCTTAATTTTGCCTTCTTTAAGCTCGGGGATATTAGCGAAACGAGCATTCTCATATCTATAGAAACCTTTTAAAAACTCTTCTTTTGTTTTTAATCCCTTTCTCATAAGCATATCTTCATAGATAGAAACCCCTTCAAGATATCTTTTGGTTTCACCTTTATTACCATCGGCTTCTATAACTACAAAATACGCCGTACCCGATGATTTATATCCACCATATTTCTTTAGCCCTTCTACGCCACTCTTGGGGCCTTTGTCTTTTAAAGGTATTAGTCCGTCGCCTGCTTTAAAAATTGTTTCTTTATAGAACTGTCCTTTACCTGTTTCTACTTTGCTAGTTACGTTTGGAATAAGGCGAAGTGATTTTTTTACTATATCAATAGTCGGCGTGGCTTTTTTGCTATTTTCCGGGTACCAAATAACTCTTTGTTCTCTATCCGAATAAACGTTACGATAAAAGCAACGTTTAAAGTTATTGGACTTTTTATCAATCTTTTTGCCATCCTGAGCAACTACATCTTGGTATTCTTCCTTTTCATCAATGCGACGATTATAATCTCGACTATGGTTAAAGTTTTCGAAAAGCACGTTACCAACAACCACGTTCATATATGCATCGTATGCGTGGTGGAAATCGTTAATATCCCTTGACTTTGTAAGGTGGAACATCTTGCGGAATTCCGCGACGTTTCCGCCTCTATTTAAATTTATTTCTATATCAACGCCTTGACTTCTCGCCCATTTTGCCAAAAGGTCTCTTACTATCAATGCAGTTTGAGCAGTCTCGACAAGTTGACGATTTATAAACTTCTTTTCTTCCTCTTCGCTGATAGGCGTTGTTCGTGTAAGTCTATCGTATTTTTCTTTGGACATCAAATCCATTTTAAGCAACGTCTTCCATAACGTAGGCTGTCTGCACTCTTTAGGAAGGGGATAGAGGTCTTTCTTTATTGCATTATTTACAACTTTATGGACCAAAACTTTATTATCCAAGCTATCGTCTTTTACCTTAGATTGTGGAATAATGTGGTCTATATCATAGTTGTATAATTCATCAATCTCTATTTCTTGTCCTGTATAAACGTCTTGTCCTAGTTGCATAAAGTATAGGAACAATTTTTTGCTTTTGAGTTCGGATGAATCCTTGTCTTTGTCATAAACGGATAATTCGTTTCTGCGTTTTTGCAAAGCCTCTTTCATATTAGCAAACTCTTTGACCTTGCTTTCCGCTTCACGATAAATAGCATCTATTTGCTCTTTTCTGCTTCTGGTTCGCTTTCCTTTATCCTTATCACTATTGGTACGTGTTACCTCTAAGAAAATCTTTTGTGGAATTGCTCCAAATTCCTTTTGCAGTTCTTTAACGACTTTGATTGTCTGCCACACGCTTCGTTTTACCGTGGGCGAACAATATTGTTCTTCAACGTCCTTATATACTACGTTGGTATTATCAATCAGTTCGTTTTCTTCCAAATATTCAAGAACCTTTTTCTCAAAACCATATTCTTTTGCATTTATAAGTTGCATAAAGTTTAGGTTTGTTTCATATAATAGGTCTATCAAATCATAAAGTTCACAGCCACGAACAGTAAGCTGAATACCCTTTTCATATATACTTCCTCTAAGTAATTCTCCAGAAAGCCTTCCCCATCCACTATATTTATATCCTTTAATCTTTTTTATTTCATCGTTGGACAATATACTAGAATACTTTCTAAGAGCTTTTTCTATTAACTTTGCATCTTCATGAATGGTAAGAATAAAGATTATCTCCTCCATAAGTTTCGGATAAAGGTCGACTTTATCCTTAAAAATCTCTTTGAAAGCACGATAAACTTTCATATCACCTTTGAGTTCTTTGTCATATCCGCTTATACGTACTTCTCGAGAATATCCAATACTAAAGAGATACTCTTTAATATTCTTGATTGTAACCTTTTTATTTAAATATACGTTATCAAAAATACCCTTCTTGACTTCGACACTCATTGGACATCCATCGATTTTTAAAGTATTCAATTCATTCAATGCAAGGTATCTTTCATATATCAAAGAATTTTTTGGAAGAGCATCACAATCTTTAAGATATGTACAAGATGAAGTCATCTTTTTAATAAAAGCTTTTTCACTCTCAACAAGATTTATCCTATCCTCAAAGTTCCACGGCGTTATCCTACCCGAAGTTCCCATATTATGAACAGCCCATCCGTGCTTATTTTTATATCTATCTTCTTCTTTTGTATATTGCTTTATAGGACCTACGTAATACGGAACTCTAAACGTTAATAGACTAATAATCTTATCACGATTACTCATTCCATCAGATACTTTGGTTAGAAAATCATATTTACCAGAAGCTATAGCATTATCAAGTATAATTTCTAGTTCCTTCTTATTAAGCTGATATGGTAACGTTGAATTGTTTTTTGATACCGGCTTAGGCAAATATCCGCCAATATCCATCTTTGTTTCGATTTCTTTAATTTTGCTTTGGACTACTGGATTTTTTATTTTTGCCAATTCTTTCTTTAAAAATTTATAAAAATCAACGTCGGAACACTTGTTAGTATATTGCTCCTTACTTTGTATCTCTTTGTTTTCTTTAACGTACGTACCACCGCCTACGTAAGTAGAATAATTGTTGTCTGCGCTTAAATGGAAAACACGCTTGAACATATCCTTATCACCATAGGTTTTTATAAGTGATTTCAGTTCGGCAAGCTCACTCTTATGACGATTATATAGCGCTATCATTGCATCCGACAAAAGGTTATACCCAGCAAGCAGTGAAGTAAGCACACACCAATCATATAGTTCCTTCATCTTTTCTAGTATGGCAAAATCTTGCTCGTTCACGACCATACTATATTCTCCCGATTTTTCATCAAACTGCGAAAAATCAATTTCTAGATTGCTTTCTTTATCATAGTATTCACCAAATATAGTCCTTATCTTACCTTTCCCTTTAATAGAGGCATCCAACAATCCAATCTGATTACCACCCTTTGTTGCATTGAAGGCTACGTTTAACGCCTCTTTTCTATCCTTGCCACGAATTGGCTTTCCATTTTCATCCAGTTTCTTACCAGATAAAATAGCCACTACTTCATCTACGTCGACTGTATATTTAGAAATGTTATATGCTATATACTCGCTATTTTCAGCAATCAAATCTTGGTTACGATTCTCTATCCTTGCATTAAGTTCGTCTATTATATTTATTATCAAACTAAAGTTGTCGCTCTCTCCGCCAATACTATCTTCAGAACGCAAAAAGTTTCCTCTATATTTCACAATATGATGAACTGCTAGATACAATAATCTTACGTCATCAGAAGCTTTTTCCATAAGGGCTTTACGCAAATGATATATAGTAGGATATTTATTATAAAACTCACTATCTGTAAATCCAGCATCATTAAATAACGTATGTTTGAAATCTACTTTCCTATCCTCATGTTTAAGGTCGCTCTCCTTTAAACGTTGCAAAAAGTTTTTGTCCACTTTCATAATTTCAGGAGCAAATATATCGTTTAATAAAGAAACCCTATACCTTCTTCTTGCTATCCTACGAGAGGTAGTCCTATTTATTCGTCTACTCGCCGCTGTCTCCGCATTAGAAAACTGTACTACGCCTAGCCCATTTTTATCACCCTTTCGTAATACTTTATAATTCTCATCAGTAACAGCATACCC
This sequence comes from Clostridia bacterium, assembly GCA_017403145.1. GTDB lineage: Bacteria > Bacillota > Clostridia > Christensenellales > DTU072 > Stercoripulliclostridium_A. The sequence goes on along the minus strand of JAFQOO010000004.1, from coordinate 11,918 downwards.
CAAATTGTCGGTACCTAAATCAATTCCTAAATAAATTTTTCGATTTTCCATTGACAAACCTCTCATCGTATGATATATTCAAGATATAGAACAACATTCGTTCAAATAAGCGTAAGCTTAATCGCCAACTTGTTGGCTGCCCGTATAGACGGGCTTTTTTATTTGATTTAAACGGTCCTTTCCTTAACTACAATTATACAATCACGCGCGCGTAATTGCAATATGAAATTTTTTAATCCGAAAAGATGTAACCATTTAGGGACAATCTTAGTATTATATATGGATTTCTAAATAGTTATTTTCAAAACATAGTATAAAAAATTCTTACCCCCACGCTTTGCGTGAGGGGTGAGCCCTCCACACCTCCATCAATACAAACAAAAAAAACGAACCCGTGCGGGTTCGAATTTGTTTTTGAACATCTTTATTATCGTATTATTTGAGGGTAGCGCGAAAGACTGTCTTGCACAAACTATCATTGCACTAAAATTCATCACACATAATTTGTCTATCTAATTAACTCATCAAAAATGCAGAGCATTTTCTTTCGCCAGGTTGCTAACGCAACTTGCGCACCCTCGCGCCTTGCGCGAGGGTGCGTTCTCCCCGTCTCCACCAATACAAACAAAAAAAACGAACCCCTGAGGGTTCGAATTTGTTTGGTATTGGTGGAGGTGAGGGGAGTCGAACCCCTGTTCTTACGGGCTACCGAACCGCTTTCTACATACTTAGCCTGTTGTTAATTGTCGTATCCGTTAGGTCAATAGGCAAACCCCACTTCAACCAAGCCTTTAAGTTCCGTTTTTAGTCCAAGGCGTTACTAAACTCGGTTCCCTGCTAAACCACGCCGGATTGCTACCCGCAGGAAGTAGGTCCGACGGCTGCAACTAAGCGGCAGCGTACTGAAGATTTGATTCGTCAGTTAATTTTAAGTTTCCGTTTTTACGAAGCCGAGCCTTCGGTATGCTTACAGTCCCTTAACGTCATAAGTCGAATCCGGTACACCCCCGTATTCGCGTTAAGTTATTTTATTTTACTACTTTATTTTGCTTTTTGCAACAACCATTTAGTGGTTATTCTATTTCTATTTTATGCGGTTTTCTCATTTTATAAACCGTCCAATGGGTAAATCCTATCTCTTTTGCAAGATTTCTTACCATTTCATAACGGTGTCCTATGCTTTCCGCTAAATGTGCGTCAGAGGAAAAGGTAACGTTTCTACCACCAAGCTCATAATATCTTTCGAGAATTTTTCTTTCGGGCAAAAACATCATTTCCTTGTGTCTTATATGCGTGTTGATTTCGATAGTTTTATCACGCGCAATAATTTCTTTAAGAAGGGCATCGATTTTATCGGCATATTCCTCTTGGCATAGCGTATAATTCTCAAAACTGACGTATCTAGTAACGTAGCCTATATGTCCCACAATATCATAGTCATACGGCACTTTTACCGATTCGAGCAAAAGGTCAAGATATCTATTATATACCTCGCTTTGGGTCTTGCCTGCAAATATTTTGCCAAAATATGCGTCGCCCCCATCCATTGTATGTATAGAATTGATTATAACGTCAAATCTATATCTCGGCAACATTTTAAGATACCAATCGACAACCTCCGGACAAAAGCCTGCTTCTACGCCAAAAGCAACGTAGGTATCACTCTCGGCATATTTTTCGCGCAACTTTTCCACCGACCTATAGTAAGCAGGAAGACGAAGTTGGGGTATAAATCTTTCTGAACGACAATATTTATAGTCTCTATCAAGATGTTCAGTTATAGCATAGTACTCCAAGCCCAAAGACTTAGCCCTTTCGATTAGGGTTACCGCCCTCTCCTTCCCATCGTGAGAAAAATTAGAATGACTATGACTATCGCTTGGTATTCTCATATTACATTTCTTCGGGTGCCTTGATGCCGAGCAATCTTAGACCTTCCTCAATAACGGTATGAGTAGCATAAACGAGTGCCAAACGAGGACGAATTGCATCTTTTTCCGCATTGAGTATACGATTGTTTAGATAGTATCTGTTGAATGACTTTGCAACGTCGATGATGTATCGAGTCAAAATGCTAGGTTCATACTTTGCTACCGCATCACTTATGGTTGAAGTAAATCTACCGATAAGTGAAATTAGTTCTTCACCCTCTTTGCCACTCAAATACTCTAGTTCTTCCGCGGTGAAAGGCTTATCGAGTTCATTTTGAAGTTCCCCTGCCTTTCTCAATATACTCCTTGCTCTAGCATTGGTGTATTGAACGTATGGTCCTGTTTCCCCATCAAAGGTAAGAACCTTGTCGTAACTAAAGGTGATATCCTTGATACGATTGTTGGAAAGTGCAAAGAATATTACTGCGCCTACGCCAACCTTTTCTGCAACCTCTTCCTTATTCTTGAGTGCGGAATTCTTTTCGTTGATAATCGTATAGCTCTTTTCTACCGCTTTATTTAGAACGTCTTTGAGCCATACTACCTTGCCCTTACGAGTGGACATAGTACCGTCTTCTAGAGAAACCATACCAAAGGGAACGTGTACCAAATCTTTATGCCACTCTTTTCCCATTAGCTCAACAACCTTAAACACTTGTTTGAAGTGTAGGTTTTGTTGATATGCAACAACGTATAGACACTTATAGAAATCATAGGTGTTCTTCCTATAGAATGCGGCTGCTAAATCACGAGTTGCATAGAGTGTTGCACCATCAGTTCTAACCAACAAGCAAGGGGGCATATTATATTCGCTCAAGTCTACTACTTGTGCGCCCTCTGACATAGTAATGAGATTTTGGGTACCTAATTCCTCTAAAACAGGAGCCATTTTATCGTTATAGAACGCTTCACCATTATAGCTATCAAACTCTATTCCCAAACGTTCGTAAACCTTTTTAACCTCTTTAAGAGTGAGTTCTTTGAACATATAGAATAGCTTTAGAGCTTCCTCGTTACCATCCTCTATTTGCTTGAACCAATATCTTGCTTGGTCGTCCAGAGTACTATCTTTTTCGGCTTCTTCGTGGAACTTGACGTATATGCTAGTTAGTGCAACTAACCCGTCTTTTTCTAGGTCGATAGTGTCGCCCCAAAGCTTGTAAGCAACTATAAGTTTACCAAACTGAGTGCCCCAATCCCCAAGGTGATTTATTCCCACTGTATTGTATCCAAGCTTCTTATACATCTTATACAGCGCTCCGCCTATAACGGTAGAAGACAAATGTCCAATATGGAAAGGCTTAGCAATATTTATGGAGCTATAGTCGATACATACGGTTTTACCCTCGCCTTCCTTAGATTCACCATAACTAGCACCCTTTTTGATAACCTCGCTTAAAATCTTACCTGCCTCGGCATTTCTATCAAGAGTAAAATTGAGATATCCGTTAACAGCTTCTATCTTTTTGAAAGGATGTTCCATTGCACTCATACTTTGAGCAAGCTCGTTTGAAATAGCCACAGGAGGCTTGCGAAGTGCTTTTGCAAATCTAAAACAAGGAAGCGCATAATCGCCAAGAGTGGTATCTTGGGGAACTACAACGTACGACGCTGCTTCGGCGGAATCTATGCCATCAATATTTATTAGAGATGCTATTGCTTGTTTTACTTGATTGATATCCATATTTACTCCTAATTTTTAGTTACCTTTTTATCCTTAACCAAATAGTAATCTGCCTTAGGAAAGTCGATTCTATCGGTAGTAGTTATAATTGTTTGAATGCCTTTGATTGCATCAAAAAGAGCCTCTCTTCTATTAACGTCAAGTTCACTCATAACGTCGTCGAGTAGTAAGACGGGCATTTCTCCCGTACGCTTTTCAAAGGTTGCTATCTCGGCAAGTTTTAACGAAAGAACCGCAGAACGTTGTTGTCCTTGCGAACCGAACCTTCTCAAATCAATACCATTTGCCGAAATCTTAACGTCGTCGCGGTGAGGTCCTATAGTGGTATACTCCAAGCGTTCGTCGTTCTCTCTTGCTCCATCCAATAGTATTTTGAGAGTTGCTTCTACGTTATCGAAGTCTACGTTCTCCGTTTCGTATAGTAAAGCCAAGCTTTCCTTACCCGAAGTTAGCGTTTCGTGCCTTGCCTTAGCAACGGGTGCTACCTCGTCGATAAACTTTTTACGCTCTTTGATAATATAGGACGCATTTCTTATAAACTCGGCATCCACTATCTTTAGCATACTATCAAGCGAAGGTCTGCCTTTATAGGTTTTTAGAATTTTATTTCGTTGCACAAGGAGTGCATTGTACTTTTGCAAGGTATAAAAATAGGTCTTGCTTTGTTGCGATATTCCTATATCCATAAACCTACGTCTATCTGCAGGCGACTCCTTAACAAGGCGCATTTCTTGGGGTGAAAAGAATACTACGTTAAGTATCCCCATAAGCTCGCCTATCTTAGCAATAGGTAGCTTATCTATCAAGATATGCTTTTTCCCTTGCGGGTCTATATATATTTCTATCGTATGGCGGGAAAATCTTTTTTTAACCTTTAGGGTTACTTTTGCGCCAAGAGTAGTTTCCCATTTGATTAAATCCTTATCTCTATTATGCCTTGAAGACCTACCTACAGAGCAAAGATATATGCTATCTATCAAGTTGGTTTTACCGCCGGCGTTCTCTCCGTAAACAACGTTTAAACCGCTACCGAAATCGACGGTAGCAACGTCGTAACTTAAAAAGTTTTTAAGTTCTACGGAATTGACGAACATTAGTCCTCCAAATTAAAAGGCGTTACTTGATATACGTAGTGGTTTAACCAATTGTAGAACAAAAGGTTGGCAGTTGCTTTCCAACTAAAATCTATTTCGTTGATATTTCCACCTATAAAATAGTTCTTGGGTTGTTCGATTGATAGTCCCTTTGCCTTATCGCGCAAATACTCGTTCTTTAGTGTTTCCCTATCGTACTCGGAATGACCAAAGAAGAAGAATTTTTTGTCGTCGCGACTCTTGACTATACTTATACCACAATCTTCGCCCTCTGCTAGTATACGGAGCTTCTTTTCCGCTCTAACGCCATCTGCATCAATTTCGGTATGGCGAGAGTGAGGAATGTTGAAGGTATCGTTTAGCCCTTTAAGTAAAGGGTCGTATTGAACCTTTGCTTTGTTGGCAAAAATACCAAATAATTTCTTGGGCAATGGCTTTTTTCCTATACCATAATAATGGAACATCGCCGCTTGAGCACCCCAACAAATATAAATGGTACTAGTAACGTTTTTATCTGCAAAGTCCATTATCTTCTTGAGCTCTTCCCAATAAATGACCTCGTCAAAGGACATTGTTTCAACGGGTGCTCCCGTTACTATCATACCATCAAACTTGACGTCCTTTATCTCTTCGAAGGTCTTATAAAACCTATCCATATGGTCGACGGATACGTTAGTGGACTTATAGGTAGCGGTTTTTATAAGAGTTAGGTTAACTTGCAAAGGAGTGTTTGCAAGCAATCTCATAAGTTGCGTTTCCGTCTCGACCTTGGTGGGCATCAAGTTAACTATGGCTATTTCTATAGGACGGATATCTTGTGCTTCCGCGCGCTTTTTCGCCATAACGAAAACGTTTTCCTTTTTAAGCACGGGGAATGCAGGAATATCCTTTGGAATTACTATAGGCATACTATCCCCCTATTTTTGTGAAACTTCCAATGCGCCCAATACGTCGGCAAGGATATCTTCGATGCCTTCGGTACCAACTGATAAACGTATTAGGTTAGCAGGTACGCCCGCCGCCTCTAAATCCTTGTCGGATAATTGACGATGAGTAGTGGTTGCAGGATGCAATACGCAACTGCGAGAATCGGCAATATGCGTTACTATCTTGAATAATCCAAGAGCCTTTTGGAACTTCATAGCGGCTTCTTTTCCGCCCTTGATACCAAAGCTTACCATACCTGCACAATAGCCTTTAGTAAAGTATTTTTGTGCGCGTTCATAGTCGGCATCGTCTTCTAGACCTGCATATTTAACCCATTCTACTGCATCGCTATTCTTAAGTGCTTTTGCAAGCGCCAAAGCATTTTCGCTATGACGAGGCATTCTCAAATGTAGGGTATCTATTCCTAGTACGGTTAAGAATGCGTTCATAGGAGCCATAATGGCACCGAGGTCGCGCATACCTACTACTCTTGCACGAGTAATAAAGCAAGCTGAGCCGAAATCTTTAGCAAATACCATTCCGTGATAGCTATCATCAGGATTGTTGAACAAGGGATAACGAGGATTGCCAAGGTAATCAAAGTTACCACCGTCAACGATAATACCGCCTACGCTAGTTGCGTGTCCATCCAAATATTTGGTAGATGCGTGAACGATAACGTTTACACCATACTCAAAAGGACGACAAATATAAGGGGTAGAAATGGTATTATCACACACTAGTACCAAGCCATATTTTTTAGCGATGGCACTAAATTTATCAAAATCAGCAACCTTGCCTGCGGGATTAGCGATGGTTTCAATAAATATAAACTTGGTTTTATCATCGATTAACGCTTCGATATCTTCAGCTATGGTATCGTTTTCGACAAATCTGCAATCGATACCCATTCTACGCAAAGTTACGTTAAATAAATTATAGGTTCCTCCATAAATGTTGGAAGATGCAATAAAGTTGTCTCCACTACTTGCAAGATTCAATACTGCTAGCATTGTAGCACTCATACCACTTGCAGTTGCAAGCGCGCCTACACCGCCTTCGAGTGCATTGACTTTATCTTCTAGTCCCGCATTGGTGGGATTACCTATACGAGTGTAAAAATATCCCGATGCTTTGAGGTCGAACAAATCGCCCATTGCTTCCGGAGTTTCATATACGTAGGTGGTGCTTTGTACTATGGGAAGTACGCGGGGTTCACCATTCTTTGGTTCGTATCCTGCTTGTACACATTTGGTATCTATTGATTTCATAGGTATGCCTCCTAAATAATTGCTATTTATAATTGATTTCTTTTAGAGCACGTTCTATTTGACGTTTTTGCTCTTTTTCCTTTAAAACCTGACGTTTGTCGTGTCCTTCTTTACCTTTTGCAAGTCCTAGCTCCGCCTTCACGAGAGATTCTTTGAAGTAAACTTTTGTTACCACGAGCGTATATCCCTTTTCCGCAACCTTTTGCTTTAGCTTCAAAATCTCTTTCTTATGAAGAAGGAGCCTACGCATTCGTTTTGCATCGGGGTTAAAGTGAGAGCCTTTCTCGTAGGGAGAAATATGACAACCGGCAAGAAAAATCTCGCCATTTTTTACGATGGCGTAACTGTCCTTTAGGTTGATATTGCCACCACGAATACTTTTTACTTCGCTACCAGCAAGTTGAATACCCGCTTCGAAAGTATCCTCTATAAAATAATCGTGATAGGCTTTTTTATTTGTTGCAATAACTTTTATCATAATTCACCATAATATAGTATAACATAAGTAAAAAAAAATGGCTATAATATTTATAGCCATTTCCCAATTTACAAGCCTTATTTTTCTCTTACAACTTCAAAGCACTACGTAATAGATAGAAGACGAAGAATAGAATTGAGCATACCAACATTGCTATTGCAATGATAACGGTTAATCTCTTAAACTTTGCTTCCATAGTCTTTGCTTTATTCTTGCCAAAGAAAGATTCTGCTGCGCCGGTAATGGCTCCAAGATTGTTTTGGTTTCCGCTTTGCATCATTACGACAACTACCATACCAATAGCAAGTAGTACCATAACTACCATAAGTGCGATTAATAAGCCACTATAAATATCATATGCCATATATTATTTCTCCTTAATTACATACCGAAAATGCACTCCCTAAGGATATGCTTTGTCATTATATCATAAGAAAATGCCTTAATCAAGTGTTTTTTTGCTTTTTATTTTTTATTTATGCGCCTTGACTAAATTATACTTTTGTAATATTATGTATCTATATAAATAAAAGATATCTTAAAGGAGATATTAGTATGGTTCAAAGTTTTGCGATAATTTACGTTCTTGGCGCAATTATTGCTCTAACCATCATTCTTATGAGCCTTGCTTTCCTATTCAAAGCACTAAAGAGAGCAAAAGCTATAGGTATGGATAAAAAAGTGGTTACCGAGGCAATAAAAAATAGCGCCATTTTCTCCATTGTTCCTTCTATTCCTATTATTATAGGCGTAGGTATTATGATGCAATTCGTTGGTCTTGCTATACCGTGGATACGTCTTACCGTTATCGGTGCATTACAATACGAAATCCTTGCACTCGACGCAGCGGGCGGTACCGTCATAGGTGCAACCGAAACCACTATCGCTACCGCTGTAGTAGTTATGACCATCAGCATTATTTCCGGACCTTTGTTCAATGCTATATTCTATAAAAAGTACCAAACCAAACTATTGGAGCTACAACAAAAGAACGAACGCAAGATGAATGCCATTACCGGTGCTCTTCTGGGCGGTATGCTTGCAGGTATTATGAGTAGCCTTATAGTCGGCGGTTTCTTTGGTATCGGCAATCCCGTTACCGATGCAAGCGGTATCACAACCTACGGAGAAATTACCCTTATCACACTCGCTTCAAGCGTGGTTCTAACAGGTATTTGTGGCGTTATACTACTCGTTGGAAAGCAAAAATGGATAGAGTCTTATACTCTTCCCATCAGTATTTTAGGCGCTCTTGCAGTTGCTTTCCTATTCGTACCCGTTTTTGCGTAAAAGGAGATTGTAGCTATGAAAAAATTTGATATTTTAACTACTGCAACCACCCGTGAAGGACACAACAACCAAATGCACTTTTTGGGCAGATGCTTCACTTGGGCAGCTCTAATTATGATTTGTTTAGTTCCCGTTGCTTATTGCATCGCGGCAGGCGTTATGCCGGACTGGAAAACTCTTGGCGCCTGTATGAGCTTTGTCGCCGGATATTGGGTAATAGGTCTTATCGAAGCATTTAGCTATGCACCCCTACTAGGTACCGGTGGACAATATCTATCGTTTATAACCGGTAACGTAGCTAATCTAAAGTTACCCGCTTCTCTCAACGCACAAACAGTTGCAAAAGTAGAACAAGGTAGCGAAGAGCAAGAAATCATATCCACCATTTCTATCGCAGTTAGCTCAATCGTAACCACATTGATTATTGCTATTGGTCTTATTCCCCTTGCCATCTTCCAAAGCGAAATCGTAGAAGTCCTAAAGCCCATCTCCCCCTACGTTGTTCCTGCAATTTTCGGCGGATTAACGATGGCACTACTCGCTAAATACTTCAAAGCAGTTGCTATTCCTTTCGTACTATGTATTATCATTTGCGTAGTTGGAAACCTAATCGGACTAGGCTCAAGCTTGAGTCAATCAACTATGATTATCGTAGGTATGGTTCTAAGCGGAATATCAACCATAATTATGTACAAACTAGGTAAAATATAATGATAAAAAATAACATAACCGAGCTTATAGGTGGCACTCCACTTCTTAAGCTCGGTAACAACAATATATATGCAAAACTAGAGTACTTTAACCCTTTGCATTCCATCAAGGATAGAGCCGCTTTATATATGTTAAAGGGCGCTATTGAACGCGGAGAGCTAAGCGCTAACGGCACTGTAATTGAGCCTACTAGCGGTAATACAGGAGTAGGACTTGCCTATATTGCAAAAAGCCTCGGTATAAACGCCATCCTCGTTATGCCCGATAATATGAGCAAGGAAAGGATATCCATATTGAAAATTTTGGGTGCCGAAATCGTCCTAACTCCCGCAAACGAAGGAATGAAAGGCGCAATACGAAAAGCTCAAGAACTAAATCGCCAAATCCCGGGTAGCTTTATCCCCAACCAATTTGAAAACCTTGATAATCCTCGCGCGCACCTAGAAACAACCTCTAAAGAAATAGTAGCAGATTTAGGTGCTATCGTGCCCGATTATTTGGTTGTAACCTTTGGTAGCGGTGGAACCATTATGGGGCTTGGCAAAGCTCTTAAAGAGATATATCCAAACCTTAAAGTCGTTGGTGTTGAACCCGAAGAAAGTCCCCTACTTTCCAAAGGCTATGCAGGGGCACACAAAATCCAAGGCATTGGCGCGAACTTTATTCCTAATATTATAGATACAAGCATTATCGACGAAGTGATAACCGTAAGCAGTAACGACGCAATAGACTACGCAATCAAGGGCGCACGCGACTACGGTACATTTATAGGTATTTCTTCCGGCGCCGCTCTCAAAGCCTCCCTCGACGTTGCAGAGGCTCATAAGGATGCAATCATAATCACCGTATTTCCCGATACCGGCGAAAGATATTTGAGTTCAATCCAAATATAAAATACTAAGGGGTTGCTTTGGGCGACCTCTTATTTTAGGAGTTAAAATGATACAAATAAACGATAACCAACGAATTTTATTTATTGGCGATAGCATAACCGACGTTAAGTTTAACCGTAAATTTGCACGTAGCATTGGTGGTAGTAAAGTATACTGCTTACAAGTTGCGAAGGCATTGAAAAAACAACGTAAAGGTTTAAAATTTTTCTATAAAGGTATTGCAAGCAATAGAACCTATCACGTTTACGATAGGCTAACAAAGGATTGTATCAATCTAAAACCCGATATTATAATAATGTTAATTGGCGTAAACGATGCTTGGGAAAATTACGTTCCGGAACAATATCCACCCCTTCTGCGCCCTATGGAACCTCATCTAAGAGAGGTTTATAGAAGAATAAGCACAGAACTCCCAAACGCAAAAATTATAACGTTGCTCCCCTTTTTAATTAGTACAATAGAAGAAAAGCAACCTTTCCACGATATTCTTAACAAGTATATTGAAAAAATCCACGATATCGCCAAAGGATACGCGGACGAAATAATTGCCCTTCAACCCATATTTGATAAAGCCGAAGAAACCACCGCCCCCATTCTCCTTGCCCGCGACTCCGTCCACCCCACAAACCTAGGGCACAAGGTAATAGCCGATGCTATTTTACTGTGTTTAGAATAATATTTACACCTCATCTACGACTATTTCATAATATAATGAACCCTTATACCAAGTATCTTCTGATTGATTTCCCCCATCATAGGCATCATATCTTACATACATTTTGTTTCTACAGTCTTTTCCATTGACCTCAAATGTAAAAGTATAGTCATCATAGGTTGTATCCAGCTCAGTTCCGCCACATTCAAAAGATTTATAGTATAATAACCCGTAGTCTCTTCTGACTATATCTTCATTCAATGACACAGCGGTTTTGTTATTAACAATTTCTAATTTATTATACATAAAGATTTCTTGGTACCCGTGATTCTCTTCCTTCGCTGATATTTTAATTTTAATTTTGAACTTAAATCCATCATTAAAGTAAGATGATAATGATGATATATCTATTTCATCATATTTTTCTTGAGTCAACCCCCATCTACCTTCATCTGTTATTTTTAATTGTTCTTTATTTTGCCCAGTGATAGTTATACTTTTAAATTTCCAATTTGCAGTAAAAGTCCTATCCTCTGTTGTTCCTTGCGGAATAATGGCATTCTTCACGGGAGTAGATTGACCGCTATAAGTCCAACCACTGAATGTATATCCAGTCCTTGTTGGTTCATTTAACGTAATACTGCTTTCTATCGTATATCTGCTTGGATTATTGGGATTATTAGTTCCTCCATTAAGGTTATATTTTATATTATAAGAGATTGCTTCCCCCCACTTTGCAGTAAAAGTCCTATCCCCTGTTGTTCCTTGCGGAATAGTGGCATTCTTCACGGGAGTAGATTGACCGCTATAAGTCCAACCACTGAATGTATATCCAGTCCTTGTTGGTTCATTTAACGTAATACTGCTGCTTTCTATCGTATATCTGCTTGGATTATTGGGATTATTAGTTCCTCCATTAAGGTTATATTTTATATTATAAGAGATTGCTTCCCCCCACTTTGCAGTAAAAGTCCTATCCCCTGT
>JAFQOO010000011.1 GCA_017403145.1 Clostridia bacterium | reverse complement strand
AGGAGTTACTTTTATCTAAAGCAAGTACCATTACCGCAATCTCAATCAATGATATTATAATGCTTAAAAATTCATATCCACTCATTTTGTAACTCCTTTTTCTTTTATCAAGCACAAAATGTGTGGAAGGTCAACGTGCCCTTTAGGGCTATTAAAATTATTTTATTTGCGCAACGTTAAACTTTCCTCTTGTTTGCGTAGCTCAGCGGAGCAAAGTCGTTCTGCATTTAATAGCTAAATTATTCGCTACGCTCATAGCGAAATTACTCACTACGTTCGTAGCTAAATTAAATTTGCAACATAAGCTCGCGGTACGCGAATTTAGCTCCCGAAGGGAATTTAGCTGGCGACAGCCAATTTAGCTTGCACGTTAGTGCAAATTTAGCTGAGTGCTTCGCACTCCGTTCCGCGCTCCGCGTTCCGCACTCCGCATTCAAAATAACTTTCATCATTTTTATAAGGAGCATCTATGACTCTAAAAGATATTATTATTAAATCAGCCGGTATTCTCGGCTTGGAAAATTTGGATTTCAATTCACCGAGCGAGCCTCTTTCTAAACTCATCGACTCGGCTAAAATGATTGTGTCCGAGCTCACCCTTGAGCATCTTCCACTAAAAACAAAAGAGGTGGTTTCTATTCGTGGCGGTAGGGGACTTTATGAGGAACTCTCCCGCCCCGTTCGTCAAATACTAAAGGTCAAATCGGGCTCCAAAAGCTATAGCGCCGAAATGTACCCCAACTGCTATATTCTTCCCATCGACGTTAGTGGCGAAATGGAGGTTAGTTACCTTTATTATATCGTTGACGTAGGCGTTGACGACGAACTGACTTTACCACCTCAGGTGCCAGCATACGTGCTTGCAACGGGTGTCGTTAGCGAGTACTACTACCGCACCGGTATGGTCGACGAGGCACTGTTCTACAAAACTCGTTACGACTATTCTATCGAGAACCTATCCCGCTCGTTAAAGTCGGTATATCTTCCGCGTAGGGGGTTCATATGGTAGCAAAATTCAGACGTGATATTACCCCCTCTAAAAGTAGACTTGGATATGATATAAGCGCCTTTGGTGGTATCGATGCTTTTACCGAAGAGAACTCATTATCACCTAGTATTGGTAGCTATGGATACAATATTCAACTGCGTGGAGGGGTGTTGCAAAATTGTATAGGGGTAAATATGCCCACCTATAAGGTGGGCGAAAAGGATATAACTTTACCCTCTCTCGTACCGCTTGGCGACGTACTAAAAAAGCTCCATCACTATCGTGGAGTAGGGGTAGAGGATAGCTCCGACAAGATGCTTGCCTACTCCTACGACGGCAAGTTTTATAAGTGCGATTTGCTCTCGGAAAGCGACTTTACGCCCCTTGAAGGTGCGCCCACCGCTGTTGGCGACGTAACCTTTATAAACTACTATACCGCCGGGCGCGATACCGCCCTTATATACCATAGTGCAGGGCTAACTACCTTCGATAACGAAACGGTTACCAACTACGAAAGCCTACCCTATCTCAATAGCGTAACTATGCTCTATGAAAGGGCTTTCGGCATATCGAGTGCCGAGGATAAGGTCTATTTTAGCGCACCTCTAAACCCCACCGATTTTAGCGTGGAGGGTGGCGGTGGCGAAATCACCATACGCGATGACCTCGGTAAGCTTATAAAAATAATATCCTTTGCGGGAGCAATATATATCTTCAAGGAGTATGGCATCTATCGTCTATCCGTTGTCGGTGCGCCTACGGACTACGTACTATCAAAGGTGGTTGAGGTCGACGACAAAATCGTAGCCGGTACAATAGCTCATACCCCTAGTGGCGTGGTGCTACTCGTTGGCAAGGCGCTAAAGCTCTTTGACGGATACAACCTAAAGGAACTCGAAAGGGGACTTACCGCGCTTATTGATAGCACCGAATTTTCTTCGGGATGCTATTTTGACGACAACTATTTTCTTAGTTGCAAGCTAAAAACCGAGGGCGAAAAGGTGGGCGACGAGAGGGACATCACCGTTAGGTGCAACAACGGAGTGCTTGTTCTTAACCTCGTTAGCGGTGGTATGGGCGTTATGCGTGGCGCCGATATCATTGGCTTTTATCCCGTACTGACCTCTACGATTAAAGAGGTGTTCGTGGTGTATGGAAACGGACGTAGTCATCGCGCCGGCAAGCTGACGAACGACGGAAGATTATATGGCGAGCCACTCGAAAAATTATGGCGTTCGGCAAGGACAAACTTCAAGGACGTATACAATTTCAAGGTGCTAAAGCGCATTGCGCTCGACACTAGGCACGACCTATCTATTACCGTAAAGCAGGGGACTCAAGAGGTAACGCGCACCGCCTATGGATACAACCGCGAGGCGACTGTGCCATTCAACACTTCGGGCTATGATTTTTGTTTCGAGCTACGCGCCGAGGACGACTTATACGTTCGCGGAGTAAAACTGATATTCGATTTTATAAGGAGATATTTTCCCTAATGGATAGACTGATTATAACGTTAAACGAAATACAAAACCGCCTTATCGTACTACAGCGCAAGATAGATGAGCTTGGCGCAAAGATAGACAATATGGGAGGAAGCAATGAGTAAACTTGAAGAATTTTATAACGATTATTATACCTCTTTAGAGAAGGCAAACGAGTCCTCGGGCAAAAAGGATACGACCTACAAAGAGGGTGATTGGCAATCGGCGCTTGAAAGGTTAAAGCGTGCATTATACGAGTATGGGTATCGTTTTGAAACGGGCGAGAACCCCAAAAAGGTAATTGACGAAAGCTTATACGAAAAGGTAGGCACGCCGGGTTTTCGCTCGGACGCGCTTATTAACACCCTTGTGGAGATGGACAACGAGTATCGAAAGAACGTTACCGGTGTCGATATAAGTATGCCGACCTTACCATCCGAGCTTGGGCTTGAGAAAAAGGAATACGTTGCAAAAAGCGACGAAGAGCTACTTTTAGAAGCGGAGTCCGCCTTGAAGCCCCAGCTTGAAAAGAGCATACAAAAGGCGGAAGACAAGCTTAACACCACCCGCGATAAGCTGGATTTCGAGAGTGAAACCGCACTTATAAATGAGGGTAACGAGCTTGACGAACTCTATCAAAAGGGCGCAAAAAACCTTACCGCCCACCGCGACGATATGATATTTAGTGGGCTTATAAACTCCACCATAAATAGTGAGGGCGAGCGACAAATAATAGAAAATCTTGCTAGCGAAAATCTTAAAATCGAGGAGAAATACGACCGCAAGCTAACGGAGATAAAGAACAATCTAACACTTGCCGAGCGCGAGTACGAGAGTGCCATCAAGGAGTATAATTTGGAGTATGCTTTGGACCTACAAGCCAAGGTCAACAAGCTAAGGTTGAACGAAGAAAAGCGTCTTGAAGAGATAAACGCATACAACCAAAAGATAGCCGAAAAGGAAGAAAAGTATAAGCAAGAACGACTTGAACTCCTACAAAAGATGCGTGCCGAAAGGCAAGAGGCACTCTTCGAGGAAATGAAGCGCGAGCAAGCCCAAGAATCGGAGCTAGGCATCCCTTCCGAAAAGCGTCTGGAATACGCCAAGCGCAAGAATATGGCAGAGACCTTCTATTCCAACTTCACCAAAGAGGAAGCCCTAGTTCTTATTGCCGAAGCGAGTGATAAGCTGAAAAATCTTCTAGGAGAAGAGGAGTATTTGGGGCTTATTGCTTGGAACAACAATCGTTAAACTTTGCTTTTTGGATGAGATACGACGGAAAAGTGTAACCGACCGACGGGAGTTTACTCGGGGTAAATGACCTAGGAAGGTTGTACTTTTCCTATGTAGGTTGCCAAAAAGCAAAGTTTAACTGTGCACTAACACAAGTGAGAGGTTAATAAGCTGAACAATAAGGTTTTTGGCAACCTAGTAAGATAATTCTGCATTTAATAGCTAAATTATTCGATACGCTCATAGCGAAATTACTCACTACGTTCGTAGCAAAATTAAATTTGCAACCATAAGCTCGCGGTACGCGAATTTAGCTCCCGAAGGGAATTTAGCTGGCGATAGCCAATTTAGCTTGCACGTTAGTGCAAATTTAGCTGAGTGCTTCGCACTCCGTTCTACATTTAAAATCAAATAATAGGAGTTTTTATGGAACTAAAAAAAATATCGGTAAAAACAAAATGTGATAATGGAGCTTGCCGTAATATGGCGGACTACGAGATTATAAAAGAGGGCACTATGCCCCAAGCTAGACTTAGGCTTTGCAAAGATTGCCTAAAAGAAATTGCATCTCTCGTTAAAACCATAAAAAAGCAACTCGATTAAAGGAGTAAATTATGTGGGAACAAATATGGGAAACCGCACTCAATAGCGGTCTTTGGGCTATGCTGTTCGTCGGGTTATTCATCACCCAAATGCGCGATAGCAAAGCTCGTGAAGAAAAGTATCAAGCGCTGGTGGATTCACTAGCCGAAAAACTAAAAATTGTCGAGGAAATAAAGGTTGATATCGATTTAATCAAAGACGAACTTATCGACAAGAACTAAAAATATGGCATACCGAAAATTCGTTTTCGGTATGCCAAAATTTCAAGTAGCTTATGATAATGGAAACAATGAAAGCTCAATGGATATAGAACGTTAAAATGGACAAGTCGATTGATGAGAGCCTCCGTGCTTGTGCACAAAGCGTAGCACTAAATCGAACAATATTTAAAGCAAATAATAAGCCTAATTATTCTCATCCCTATTGCAAATGCACCTATAAAGAGGTATACTTAAATAAAGTTTTAAGAGAATTTCCCGTTGTAAAGATTACAAAATGGAAAATTGAAGGTAGCAAGCCCTTTGATTTTAGACAAGGAGATTTTATAGTATGAAATTTTTAGATGAAGTGAAAGTGCAAAATAACAACTATTTTAACGAGGGTGTTAAAAAAGGGGACGTAGGCACAATAATTTTTTCTTGGATTACAGATATTGATTGTTGTTTTGAGGTAGTGTTTTCCGATAGTCGGGGTAAAGATTATGCTACCGTTCTAGTTCACGTAGGGGATTTAGAACTAGTTAAGGATAACGGTGTAACGGATGAAGAAATACTAGCTGATTTACCTCTAAACAATCCAAAATGTTGGTGTAAGGTTGAAAATGGATACATATTGAATCTTCTTGGTGAGAAGAAGAACAGCATTCCGTACGACTATAATTCTTGATTTAGTCTAGTCTAGAGTTATCTTGGTTGAACAAAGATTGACCGCCTTCCGCTTGGCTTTTACTTGGATAAGCGATTATAAATTCGCAGTCGGGAACGTATTCGTGTATAGTGCTTCTAAGCCCGCTCGGCAGTCCGTCAAGATGCTCTTGAACCTCGTTTTCTTTTATTTTTAGTAGTCTTTCATCGGGCATAGTTAGTCTTCCATATGCTTATATGCGTAGATTTTTCTTATATCTATATTATACCGCATCTTTAGGATAATTTAAAGAGTTTTTTTAATATGATAGGGGTATAATGCGTTTTGAGTGGTAAATAATATGGATAAAAATTAAATTTTCAAAAAATTGGAATATTTGCTAGACACAAAAAATATCTTATGCTATACTACATAGGCAATCGGATATGGCGCCATAGCCAAGTGGTAAGGCAAGGGTCTGCAACACCCGTACCCCCAGTTCAAATCTGGGTGGCGCCTCCAAAAATCGACAAGTTTCGACAGAAGCTTGTCGATTTTACTTTTTCACTCTTCACTTTTCACTCTTCACTTTTCACTAATTCCTTGTCGATTTTTGGCGGAAGTAATAAGTAATAGTGAATAGTGAAAAGGTGCTGATGTAGCTTTTCTCCTTTTGGTCGAAAAGCATTCTATTTAAAACAACAAACGCGTCAGTTCAAACTCAAACAAAAAACACAAAAATATCTTTTTTATCGCCCCTTCACAAATAAATCGACAAGCTCCCACTTGTCGATTTTTTTTATCCTTTTTCCTTGCGCTACCTTTCGCTTGCTTTACCTTTTAAAGTGTGGTATCATTCTATAGTCATTTGATCTAATCAAATGGATGTCATCTATTTTAGGCGTAATATATTCGTCTTTTGCGTAAAAAGGAGTTATTATGTTGAAAAAAGTATTACTTTCACTTTTTCTAGTTCTTTTAATTTTCGCGGTTGTCGGTTGCAATATGGTCGGCGAACCCGATAATAACGATACCGATAACGTTATCGACAAGGGTGATAAGCCCTTTATCCCCGACGACGAGCCTTTTGAACCCGTTGAGCCCGAGCTTCCCTTTGAGCCCGAGCTTCCCTTTGAGCCCGAAACGCCTGTTGAGCCCGAAGAGCCTTTTGAACCCGAAGAGCCTACCTTACCACAAGGACCCATTGAGGGCACTTTGTTATATCACGTAAACGAGCTTGCCGAAAACGTTGATGAAACTCCCGAGTTTGAAATAAGGGAAGATAATACTACCTTGCTTAGCAATCGTCCCAAAATGAGTGCTATGCCCCAAAACGTTACCGGAAAGGATATCACTAACCCGAGTGATAACGAAAACTATGCCGAATACCTAATGAGCGATAGATATTTTTGGGGTAGCGAGCATACAAACATAAAGAACGCGAACATATATATCGAATACGTAAAGAGCATAAAGGACGAGCTTATAAAGTCGGTAACTATGCTTAACACTTGGGTAAAGGATGATAATATCAACTCTAGATACCGCATTAGCTACGACCAATCAAACGACGTTGTATATCTGGAAAAAATCTCGGATAATAGTCTATATACAAGGATAACCTCAACCTACGTCAATGGTAAGATGGTAATTGATGCCTATCAATATCAAATTTACGACCAAAATAGTGGGGTAGAAATCTCTTGTCATTATGAAGAGGATAAGGTGCTATATTACTATGAGTTGAGTGATTTTGCCTATCGCAACCTCTTTATGCTAACTGCCGACCTTTCGGTAGAAAACCCCGTTAACGTATGCCTTTCCTATGGCACAATGGACCAAGGCGACCGCATAGGTTATCAAATGTACAAATATTTGTATAGAATGGGGACCGATGAGGAAAGCGCTCTCGACGTTTATAATACCTATTTTATCGACAACCTTTCTTATGAGTTTAACAACTTTAGCGATACCATTATTATCAACAACTCCAACGATGATTACGTGTTTAGCGCACAATATAACGAGGAATCTCACTCATACTTTTTCACCGTTGATATGTATGAGCTCGAGGGTTACACCCAAATCATAAGAGGGGATAGCCACTATAAAGTCGTCGTAGGGGAAAATACCTTTATCACGGCAAACGCCGATGCCCTCAGCGCGGACGATTGCATAATTTATCAAACCGAGGATATGTACGTGATGGCATATCTACAGGAATATGGCACCGTTAGATTGGTTATCAACGTGGAGGCACGCAACCAAAATCTCACCCAAAGTCGCGCATTGACCGAGTTTTTGGATTATATGGGACTATCTTTTAAAGACGAAAGCATATATGATAAATTCGATTTACTCGACAATGCTTCGGAGGTTCTAAAGCAATATACCTACTTTGATTATTCCTATTCTTGCTACGTTTCCCCTGATGAAATGGAACGTATATTTGCTATCAACCAATGGACTTCCGTTACCTACGCGGAAATTATGGATATGCTAGGTGCAAAAGCAGTTGATATCCACGAGCAAGTGGAGGACGAAGAGTACTATGCCCTTTATGCTAGTGCGGTTAGCGGTAAGGTTAGCTACAACGACGACGATACCTTGAATTTGGCGGCGGTAAGTATCACGTTGACCGATAACGGTATCTTGACCTCCGGCGAGGAATACAGCTTGGTTGCATATCTCACTAACGGATACGTTAGCTATCCTCTTGACAAGTCGAGCATCCTTTTTGCAGGTGAGTCGATTAGCATAAACCTCAATGCAAACGTCAATATACCCACCGATTTTTCCGTTGGCAAGTATCATATTATAGCATATCTTGCAACCACGATTGATAGTGCCGAGGTTAGAGTAAGCGGTATTTATACCCTTGAAGGCGAGGGCGAATTTGATAAAATATCCACCGTGAGCGCGAACGAAAACAGCTATTTTATAAGGGTTATATCCACTCCCGATTTGGTTGTCGCTAAGGATGATATTTTTGCTCTAAAAGGACAAGCAACCTATGACGAAGAGCTAAATTACTTGAATTTAGGGGCTATTTCCGGTTCTTTGAGCAACGGATACGTGTTAACAGATACCGACTACGTAACGTTAAAAGCCACCTTCTACGACGAAGATGATAACGCGGTTTATGCCCTTGAAGACTCCTTCTTATTTGGCACTAGGGCACTATCCGCGAGTGTAACTCTTGATGAAATGCCCGCGCTTGAAGAGGGTACCTATAAGCTAAAGATAAACTTTAACGTCAAGACCAAAGAGAACGACGTTATCTTTAACGCAAACTACGTTCAAGAAGATAGCTTTGGCGATACTATCTTGGTTGAAAATAGGGCTGACGTAGATATAATCGTACTTGAAGCCTTTGATAGCTATATCGAGTTTAGATACGTTAAAGTAGCCGAAATCGACCTACAAATCAGCTACGAAAACGATATTATCGATATGTCAAATTCCACTTTGACCATACTTTATCCCGGCTTTTTCGAAGGACTAGACGACGTTACGATTGATATATGTTTCAATAACGTAGACGAAGAAAAGAGTGATATGTATTTTGCAGTAGACAAAATCTTCGAGTTAATGCAAGAAGAGGGCTTGGTTTTCCCCACCATAAACCTAACCGACTACTCCATCGAGGGCGGAGAATATACGGTGGAATATAGATTTATCGTGTCCAACCAATATGGCGAAATGAAATTGGATAAATTCTATACTACCGATATGCTTTTCGATATTGCTTCTACGACGACCGATAACGTAGTAGAGGGTTAAAAAGTATACTAAAGGGGTTGACCTTAGCGCAACAAAAAAACTCAAAAAAGGGGTTTATAAATTATGATTTACAAGTTTGATAACGGAACTTTTAGTGGCGAAATCGATAGCGAAAACCGTATGCTTAAAGGTGTGTTTACCTATAATAGCGGTGCTACTTTCGAGGGCGAATACAAGGACAACAAAATGTATAAAGGTAAATATACCAACTCGAATGGCGACGTATACGAAGGGTACTTTAAAAATGAACAATTTAGCGGTAAAGGTACCTATACTTGGGCAAATGGTAATACATACGTTGGTGATTGGGTAAAAAACAAGAGAGAAGGATACGGTGTTTTTACCCGCACTGACGGTGGTGTATACGAGGGCGAGTGGGCACGCGACAGCTACAATGGCAAGGGCACCTATCGTTATAGTGATGGTGCGATTTACGTCGGTAAGTGGCTAGACGGTGATAAGCACGGTAATGGCGTGTTAACTTTAGCGGATGGTACTTCGTTTGAAGGCAAGTGGGTAAAAAACAAGATAAAAGGTAAAGGCGTTCGTACCGCTCCAAATGGCTCCAAAATAATAGGCACGTGGGATGGCGACGAGGTTATCGGTAAGGCTAAGGTAATACTTTCCGACGGTGGAGTATACGTGGGCACTCTAGTAGGGCGCAAGTTTGATGGTAAAGGCACTGTCAAATTTTCTAGTGGCGCCATTTATAAAGGCGAGTTCAAAAAGAACAAAATGCAGGGCTATGGCGTAATGAAATATGCTGATGGAAACGTATATAAAGGGGAGTGGAAAGATAGCGTAAAGCACGGCTTTGGCACCTATCGTTTCAAGAATGGCAACGTCTACGTGGGCAAATTCAAGGACGACGTACCCAACGGAAAGGGCAGAGAAACCAATAAAGATGGTTCCAAATACGACGGGGACTATAAAAATGGTAAAAAGTGCGGTAGAGGAGAGGCCACCTTTAAGAATGGCAACCGATATAACGGTGAGTGGCAAGACGATTATCCCCACGGAAAGGGCACTTATTGGTACGTTGACGGAGTAATGTATAACGGACAATTTTCAATGGGTAAACATCACGGACAGGGTGCAATGTACTATAATGACGGACACAAATACGAAGGTGAATTCCATAATGGTGTAAGGCAGGGATATGGCAAGTATTCCACAACCGAAGGAATTGTGTATGAGGGGGAGTGGGTTGATGGCAACCCCAAGTAAAAACGCGCTATTTTGGCGCTCCCCATAGCAAAATGAAACTCTCACTCGGTCGTTTACCTCGTAGTAAAGTCCCATCGTGAGAGTTTTTAATTTTGCGTCGTGGAGCATCCAAACTAGCGCGTTTTTAAGTGCACTAACAAAAGTGCGAGATTGAATAAACTGAACAACAAGGATATTTTTGGCGAACAACTTCACTAAAACAAGAACACCTTTAGGGCGCAGTAGGTCGACTACAGCAACCTTTCGAAAATTCGCCTTTTTCGCGCTCTTCATCTAAATAATCGCGTTTTTATCCGTTAATAATTATACTCGTTATTCATCCAAACTAGCGCGTTTTTAAGTGCACTAACAAAAGTGCGAGATTGAATAAACTGAACAACAAGGATATTTTTTGCGAATAACTTCACTAAAACAAGAACATCTTCAGGGCACAGTAGGTCGACTACAGCAACCTTTCGAAAATTCGCCTTTTTCGCGCTCTTCATCTAAATAATCGCGTTTTTATCCGTT
>JAFQOO010000003.1 GCA_017403145.1 Clostridia bacterium | reverse complement strand
TTCGTAGCTAAATTAAATTTGCAACCATAAGCTCGCGGTACGCGAATTTAGCTCCCGAAGGGAATTTAGCTGGCGACAGCCAATTTAGCTTGCACGTTAGTGCAAATTTAGCTGAGTGCTTCGCACTCCGTTCCGCACTCCACACTCAAACAAGCACGTACTCGTATTCCATTACAGCATAGCTTTCATAATATATCCAGCCCGCTTTTTCTATGGCTTTCCATTCTTCTTCCGTACCGGTAAATTTGACGGCAACCGAAACGTCCAACATTCCCGATGAATACAAGATATTTCTTCCAATACTCTCTATTCCCTTTTGGAACACTATCATTGCTAGCTTTTTGCATCCATAGAAAGCACTTTGCTCTATAATCTTTACCGAGCTAGGCAGAATAATTTTGGTGGTTTCGGGGTTCTTTATGCTTCCATTTCCTATTATAGTTACCCCAAACGGAACCACTACTTCCCTTTCGGTACCATAATAGCGAACTAACGTCTTTTCCTCGCCCTCGGTATAGATAACAAAATCATTCGCTATCTCCAGCTTACTTTGCCCCTCGTCTTCGCTGTAAAGGTTTTTAACGTATTGCATCATAGCATAGTCGCTTGTTAGCTCAATATCGGAGTTATTGCATATTTCCACCAAGTTGTAACATCCATAAAAGGTTTGCTTATGCAAATATTTCAAGTTTTCGGGTAAGGTTAACCTAAATAGTTTGTCAACGTAGGAAAAGTTATAACCACCAATATACTCCAAGCTTTCAGGCAATACTATTTCTACCAAATTATTGTTTATTGACGTACTATTAAAGACGTAATCGCTTATCATTGTAGTACCATCCGCTATAACAAGGGTGGTATTAGGCTCAACCTCACCCTTAAAGTTCGTCAAACAATTACCAACGTAAACAGCACCATCGGGTTGCGATGCAAGGTATGGAGTGTCGTCAATAGCACTTCTTCCAACGTAGGTTAAAGAGTTTAGGTCGGGAACGACTAGCTCCACCAAATCGGTACTATAAAAGGCTCCCTCTGCAATACCACGAGTCCCCTCTTTTACGGTAACGGAAATGTTTTCCCCCTCTCCTTTATATGTTAGGAGTACTCCACCTGCATAGACTACGCCATCGGGTTGTGAATTGTACCACCTAGTACCGACCATAGCGCTTGCGGGCATAATGCGAAGAGAGGCGGGAAAATTGATATTTTCAATAGCGGTACAACCATCAAAAGCAAAGGGTTCTATTTCCTCAAGGGTGCTGGGAAGCACAACGTCGGTCAAGACCTCGCAATCGGAAAAAGCAAAATCGGGTATTTTTGTAATGCCCTCGCCTATCGTTACCTTTTCTAAAAGGTTTGAATAGTGAAAACCATTTGCGAATAAAGTACCTTCACCCTTTACAACCGCCTCGATAAGGGTAGAGGTATAAATATAGTGATATGAATTGTTGGTGGCTTCCAAATAGCTTATACTACAATTCAGTCTACCACCGCCAACACTTTCAAAGTTCGCCTTGATTTCCATATTTTCAATAGAGCAATATTGGAAAGCATTCTCGCCCACGGTTTTTACACCTTCGCCGATATACACGGATGCTATTGCACCGCATCCGTCAAAGGCACTTTCGCCAATACTGGTTACTCCGTCGTGTATAGTTATGGTTTCCATATTGTTGACGCCCTCGAAAGCGTGGTCGCCAATGGACGTTATGCTCGCGGGTACTACTAGATGACCATCAAAAGGCGTATTACCAAACTTGAGGACACTATTATTATAGGCAGAAACAATGGGGCTTGCTCCGGGATCTAAAAAGTTATAGCTCATCCAAATTTCCAAGCTGGGCACGGTTACGGATACGTCTTCATTGTTTATTATGGCAAAAGCCTCGCTACCAAACGTGATACCCCTACTATTGCCGAACACCAATTCGTTAAGATTATCTGCTCTAAAAAACGCCCTTTCCCCTATTCTTGTAATGGTATCGTTGAAGACTATCTTGCTAAGGAATTTTGCTCCATAAAAGGTATAATCGTCGATTTCGGTAACCGATTCGGGGATAACTAGCTCGGTAACGAGATTTCCGTTAATATACAATTTGTTAGCATTGTATATCGGGGAAGAGTAAACGTTTTCTCTTTCAATATTTAGGAAGGACGCCAAATCACTAATATGCACTTCCTCTATTTTGAGCAAGTTATAAAAAGCGTCTGCTTTTATATTATTGAGTGTGGTTGGAAGCACAATTTTCCTAAGGTTACTACAGTTACTAAAAGCCGACCTCTCTATTTCTTCTACACCTTCTTTCAAAATTATGGTTTCCAAACTCTTTAGTCCTTGGAAATCATTATATACTTTCTTACCATTAAAGGCTATGGTTTTAAGATTGGTTTTAGAAAAATAGGTATAATGATTACCCCAAACATCGGCACTTTCTATCTCCACACCGGTAAAGGCATCATTTCCTATATCCTTTAACGAGGAAGGTAAAACGATATTTTTTAGTGAGGCACAATTGTAAAAGGCGTATTTATTGAGCTTAGTTACACCCTCGTTTAGTGCTAGAGTGGTAAAAAGTTCACTCCCAACGTATAAATTTGCACCGTTAGAAAGAGGATTGGACTCGGCAGTTACAAAGATAACGTTAAGAATGGTAGCAATATCTTCTACGTAAACCTCTTTCAAAGATGAGCAATTTTTAAAGGCCTTGCTATCAATTATCGTTATGCTACTAGGCAAAGTAACAGCTTCCAAGCTTTCGTTATTTTCAAAGGCACTACTGCCTATTTCCGTTACAGCCTTGCCATCATACAATGCCGGGATAACCACCTTCTTTTCACTACCCGTATAACTAGCCACGCGATAATTACCATCACCACCGACCTCAAACACAAGATTAACGTCGTTGCTTGCATTGGTGTTATCATTATTGTTACCGCTATTATCGGTATTGGTACTATCATTATTGGTATCACCGCCACCATTACTCGGAGTACAAGCGGTTAGGGAAAAAGCTACTAGTACCGCGAGTACAATACAAAATACAACCAACCAAGTCTTTCTGTTTTTCATAAATCTTCTCCTAATCGCTATTTTTTTACTCCCTATTATATAAGGCACCTTTTTTATTGGTGCCTTCATTATACCCTATTTCCCTAGGCTATTTCAATACTAAACCGTTCAAAACCTGTCAACCGTTAGTTGACTTAGAGCAATTTAACCATAAATATGGTTAATTGAATATTATTATAAGCAAAGTGAAAGGTAATCTCTCGATAAAGTTATTTCTTCTTTTTCCTTTTTATTGATACAATAGTGATAACCAATAAAGCTACAATTGCGATGGCAATAAAAGCATAAACTAAAAAGTCTTTGGGCTCTATATATGGAAAAGGACCGACCATACACACCTTGTCTTTAATATAATGTGCGTAAAGGGTGCATTTTTCTTCGCTACCATCGTGCCCTACCAAAGTAAAAGAATAGGTATTGTATCCTTCGGTTTCCACAAAGTCCACTATTTCTTTAACGAATCTTGTATCATAAGTCAAATCTTCAAGGACAATTTTACCATCGTCGTCGGGGTCGTCTAAACTAGAGAAGTTTACGTAATAGGTACCATATTCATATTCCCCATATCCATTTCTATCATGAGGTCTATAAATTTCCAAAGGATTATCCCATAAGGTAACGTTTGCTTTAATGAAAAGAGCAACCTCTTTTCCCATACAGTCTTCGTTGGTGCATTGACCGTTATCGTCAATCGTGTGTTGTTGTCGTTCATCGGTACCACCGCAAGCACATATTCCTACGTGATGATATTCGTTAACGTAAAGGCTATCCGTAACGAAGCGGTGATATGTCTGCTGCTCCCTCTCGTAATCACAAAGTTCACAAGTAGAGTCGCAAACGTATGCAAAGCGATGGAGCTTGCCACATTTATCGTTATCTACTATGATATCGTATTGATTGGTTACAATCCTACCATTTTCATCCTTTATTTCCAGATAGTTGCCAAAAATAGATTTCTCTAAATATAAAGTTCCGTCTTCGGTATTTCTTACGCTAACCGAAAACACCGAGTGCCCCTCTTTTAGCGAAGTACCATCGGCAAATCTAATCAAATCCATAGGAAGATATGACTCCTCTTTTTCTAAAGAAATTGAATCAAGATAAATTTTAATAGTTCTTTTACTCTCGGCGTGTGCTTCAATATTTGGCGACAAAGAAAAAACCATCGTAAAAAAAACTATAAAGAGCGTAATCAATGCTAAATTTTTATAATTTTTTAATTTTGCCATAATGAGCCCTCCGCTTATAAATTGACCCATAATTAGCCCCTATATTTATTCTAACACACCAATAATATAGTGTCAATATACCTATTTATGCTAAAACAAGCCGATAAAATACCCCTCTGCATTCATTATCCCTACTGCGCCCTGCAGGGACTCTTTATTTAGTGAAGTATAGCGCTAAAATGCGCGGTGTTTTGTTCTAAATGTATTGTGGTGCCTCTTAAAAACGCGTTAGTTTAGATGCTAGACAAGGCAAAACAAAAGAGCCTACCGACGGGACTTTACTAAAGGTAAACGACCGAGGAAGGCTCTTGTTTTGTGAAGTATAGCGCTAAAATAACGTGTTTTCCCCATTAGACCGCGATTTTTGGATGCAGTACGCGTTTTATTATACTGCACTTTGATAGACCTCGTAGTTTAGATGAGATACGACGGAAAAGTTTCCGTAAAGACTTTCTAGCAAAAAGAAAGTCGAGCGGTTGCCCGCCCGACAGGAGTTTACTAAAGGTAAATGACTTAGGAAGGGTAAACTTTTCCTAAGTAGGTCGCTAAAATACGAGGTCTATTTACTAACAAATTGACCTTCTTCCAAAACCTTCTTAGGCTTACATTCAAGAATACACTTAGCAGGACACTTAGAAGCACATAAGCCACAATTGGTGCACTTGGTGTAATCGATGATGGGAAGATTGTTGCGCATTGTGATTGCAGAACTAGGGCAATTCTTGGCGCATAGACCACAACCCAAACAACCGCGGTTGCATACGGCACGAACGTCTTTACCCTTTTCTTGGGAAGAGCAAGCAACGTAGTACTTGGCGGTGGCGGGGATACGTTTCATAATCTTTTTGGGACATTGCAAAATACATACACCGCATTGGGTACATTTGTCTTGGTTGATTATGGCAACACCCTTTTTGATATCGATTGCGTGGCTGGGGCAAAGATTTACGCATCTGGACATTCCTATGCAACCGGTGTAACAAGCCTTTCTGCCACCCGAAAGTAGCTCTTGAGAAGCGCAGTCGCCGTATCCTTGATAGTCGTATTTATCCTTGCAATCATTACCGCCTACGCAAGCGCATACAACAATGGTTTCTTCACCGACCTCACCTCCGTCTAGGAAGCCGAGTATCTTCTTTTTATTGTCCTTGGAGGTAGCGTTACAAGAGCTTATTTGTGCAGTACCTTCAACGAGTGCACGAGCAAAATCGGCGCAACCTGCGTACCCACAAGCGCCACAGTTGGCACCCGAAAGTAGCATTTCGATTTCTTCTATACGTTCATCAGTTTTAACTTGGAACTTTATGGAGCATACCGCTATGAGTATGCCGAAGAGCACTGCTATACCGGTTAAAATCAATACGGGAATTAGTATATCCAACACCATAATCGTGCCCTCCTAGAAAGTTAGTCCGCTAAATGCGGCAAAGCCCATAGCGATAATCGATGATGCGATAAGGGTTATGGGGAAGCCCTTGAAGCGTTCGGGTATATCCGCGAGCTCCATTTTTTCGCGGATACCTGCAAGGATAAGGATTGCGATAGTGAAGCCCACACCGCTAGCTACGCCATTTATAAAAGCGTATAGGATATTGCTATTTGCAAGCTCGGTAACGTTCATAATAGCTACGCCCAAAACCGCACAGTTGGTGGTAATAAGGGGTAGATATACGCCGAGAGCGGAGTAAAGTGAGGGGCTAAACTTTTTAACGAATATTTCTACCAGCTGTATGAGGCAAGCAATAACTAGTATAAATACTATTGTGCGAAGGTATTCTATACCCGCCGCCACGAGTGCGAGGTTAAGAGCATAGGTTATAACCGATGCAACACCCATAACGAAGATAACCGCCATACCCATACCGAGAGCGGTATCGGTCTTACGACTTACTCCGAGGAAGGGACAAATACCGAGGAAGCGAGATAGCACAAAGTTATTGACAAATATCGCGTTTATAACAAGTAAGATAACGTAAGGCATTATTTGTCACCTCCTATAGCGCCACTGCGTCTAGCCTTTTCCTCATCCTCTTGAGCTTGGAGTAGCGGGTTAGTTTCTCTAATATACTTACGATGCTTATAATCGTGCAATTTCTTTTCGATTTCGCCAACGACGAGGTTATAAAGAACCATAAGCAAACCGAAAACCATAAATCCGCCTGCGGGCAAAATGAATATGGTCATTTTTATATTTTGCATAAAGGGAACTACCAAGCCGAAGAAGGTACCTGCGCCGAAGAACTCTCTAACTAGACCCATAAGGGTGAGGCTCATACTAAAGCCAAGACCTATGCCTAGACCGTCCATAACCGAGGGTAAAACGGGGTTCAACGAAGAGAAGCTTTCCGCACGAGCGAGCAGTATACAGTTAACGACTATAAGGGATAGGAACAGTCCCATAACGTCGTATATTGCGGGCAAGAACTTACGCATTACCATTTCTACTATGGTAGAGAAGGTGGCGATAACAAGTATATAGCAAGGTATTCTAACCTTTCTGGGTATAATCTTACGTAGCAGTGATATTATAGCATTGGAGCAAACCAATACGAAGGTGGTAGCGAGCCCCATATAAAGACCGTTTAGTCCCGAGGTGGTTACTGCAAGCGTAGGACAAGTACCCAGCACGAGGCGGAATGTTGCATTATCCTTTATAATACCGTGAGTTAGCGGTTCAAGAGTATCTTTAACTTTTTGTCTCATTAAGCATTCTCCTTTGCCACTTTAACGTAGGCTCTAACAGCATTGGTAACCGCGTCGCGCACACCGTTACTTGACTTTGTAGCACCGGTATAGTTTTCCACCTTTTTATATCCATTAGGAGTGGCATCCGTTCCATCTATAACAAAGTCGCTAACGTTAAAAGCCTCGTACTTTGCTAGATACTCCTCGGTTAAAGCGTTGGTACCAAGTCCCGGAGTTTCCCCGTGTGAGTAGGATACTACTTCGACTATATCGTTACCTTTTATAACCACAATAAGTGATATACCTGTACCTGCGCCATAGCAGTTGGTGGATTTGGATAGTATAACCACAGCTCCGTCTTCTGCGCGGAACATATTTAGGATTTCGGCCTTTTCGATATTATCATAGGACGAAAAGTCTATAACCTCTTCGGTCAAGGGAGAGGAATAAGCTTCCCCTATTGCCTCGCGTAGCTTAGCTTCCTCGTCTACTTGGGTAAAGATATTTATTACAGCTAGTAGCAACGAGCTTACAAGGGCTATACAAGCGAGAATTATAACAAGCTTAACGCTATCCTTATTGACGGAAAACTTACTCATTATGCTTCCACCCCCTTTTTCTTTTTGGGAGGTTTCTTATAACCAAAGGGTTTAGGTCTACAAGCCTTATCGATAAGGGGAACAAGAAGGTTCATAAGAAGAATTGCGAATGATACGCCCTCGTTCATACCGCCGAACCTACGAATAAGCATTGTAATAAGACCTGCGCCTGCGGAGTAGATAATAACACCCCAGCGGGTATTGGGTGATGATGCGTAATCGGTAAGCATAAATACTGCGCCGAAAAGGATACCGCCGGAAAGAAGGTTGGGAAGGATATAGTTCCAACCATTCTTATAGAATATAAGGGTAAACAAAGCGCAAGAGGTTAGATAAACCGCGGGGATTTTCCAATCGATAATTTTTAGTACGATAAGGTAAATGGCTCCAAGAATTATAGCTATAGCACAAACCTCGCCTATAGAACCGCCGACGTTACCAAGAAGCAAGTCTAGAAGATTAACCTCGGTTGAGCCAAGTCCTGCAATAGCGTCTGCTTTTATACCTGCAAGAGGAGTTGCACCGGTTACGTAGTTGGCTTTGTTAGCGAAGTCAACGATAAAGCGGAAGCTAAAGAAGTCCCCTGCGCTAACGTTACCGCCCGCATAATCGAGGGGATTTATAAACGCGGTCATCTTGGTAGTCCAAGCGAGTAGCAAGAAAACGCGTGCGGTGGCGGCGGGATTTGCAAAGTTCTTACCAAGTCCACCAAAAAGCATTTTAACTAGCATAATTGCGAAAACCGAGCCTACTATTGGCAAATAGAATGGTGCTGTAGGCGGAAGATTTAGTCCAACAATCATACCGGTAACAATGGCGCTAGCATCCCAAATAGTCAAGGGCTTTTTACGTATAACGCAGTATAAAGCCTCGGCACCGACCGCGCTAAGGACAGCTAGTAGGACTAGGAAAAGGGAATAAAAACCGTATAAAACGGTACCTGCAATCATACAAAAAGTCAGCGCGATACAAACGTGTATCATTATCCTTTGGGTAAAAAGGGTACTGCCAACGTGGGGAGAAGATGAAACTATAAATCTTTTACTTTCCGACATAATTCTATAATTTCCTTTCTCTTATGAGTTTTTTAGCAAGCCTTTGTGATTGAACGAGTGGGCGCTTAGCGGGACAAACGTAGGCGCAACAACCGCACTCTATGCAAGAAAGCGGATTATAAGGCTTTATTTCTTTAATCATATTCTTTAGAACGAGGGCATCGGTCATCATCGGCATAAGTCCCATAGGGCAAACGTTGGCGCAACGAGCACAATTTATGCAAGTTGTGGGGTCGACGGCGCGAATTTCCTCTTCGATAAGAAGAAGCAAAGCACTACTGCCTTTGGTAACAACGGGCATAAAGCTATGTAGCGAAACGCCCATCATAGGACCACCGCTTATAACCTTTTGAACGTCGTCGCGGTAACCAAGATAGTCAACGATTTCCACAAAAGGCACGCCGAAACGCACCCAGATATTTGCCGGGCGATTTATACCCTTACCCGATACCGTCATATAACGACTAAATAGCGGTTTACCGAGGGCGCAAGCCTCGTACATAGCAAGAGCTGTGGATATATTCAAAACTATAAAACCAAGGTCGCTGGGAAGACCGCCTGCGGGCACCTTTTGGTGTGCTAGAGCATAGATAAGTTGCTTTTCGCCACCTTGGGGATACTTGGTTTTAAGAGCGAAGACCTTGATGGAATTATCACCCGCGGTTACGCGCAACATTTCTTCGATGGCATCATCCTTGTTGGCTTCGATACCAATCCAAATTTCGGGTGCCCCTATCGCCTTTGCAAGATAACGGATACCTTCTAGTACCTCTTGGGACTTGTCTATCATAAGGCGGTAGTCGGTGGTGATATAAGGCTCACATTCCGAACCGTTTATAATAAGAGCCTTTATGGGATTTTTATTTTCAAGTTTAACGTGTGTGGGGAAGGTAGCACCGCCCATACCTGCTAGACCGCACTCTTTACACCTAGCGACAAGCTCTTCGCGAGTGGGATTTTCTAGTGGGGGCAAAAAGTCTTCCTCATATTTACCATCGTTAGCAATACAAACGTGGCGGATACGTTTACCCATAGCGTTTTCGCGTAGCACAAAGCCCTCTACGATACCGCTAACCGAGCTATGAACGTTACAAGAAACGTAGGAAGAAGCCTCACCGATTTTGGTGCCTACCTTAACGTAGTCCCCTACCTCTACGCAAGCGGAAGCTGGAGTGCCCAAATGTTGAGCGAGTGGGATATAAACTTTTTCCCCCGTTGGCATCTCCTCGAACTTGCAGTCGTGCGAGAGTTCCTTCATATCTTTTGGATGAATACCGAATTTAAAAGTTTTGAGTCTCATACTTAGATATTATAGCACTTCTTTACTAATAAGTAAAGGGGTAAAAACGCGCTATTTTGGCGCTCCCCATAGAAAATAGTTCAACCCCACTCAGTCATTTACGCCTAGTAAACTCCTATCGTGGTGTTTTCTCATTTCCGTCGGGGAGCATCCAAACTAGCGCGATTTTTAGAGTTTATATATTTTTGCTTCGTTCTCTATCAAAATGTAGAACGGGTTTTGATACGTTTAATAATGCAAAAAGAAATTCACGCCTTCGCGTGAATTTCTCAGTAATAATCCAACAATTATTCTATTTCGTAATCGTAGTAAATCGTATAATTACCAGAATCCCAATTATAACCTTTTTCAATATTATCCCATTCTACTTTTGTTCCAACATAATTTATTACCGTTAAGGAGTCGCAATCCTTGAATGCATAAACTCCTATGCTTGTTACGCTATCGGGTATTGTTACGTTTGTTAGGGAGTCGCAACCATTGAATGCAAAATCCTTTATTTCCGTTATTGAATTAGGTATTACTAATTCGGTTACGAGTTCTCCGTTTAGAGATAGCTTTGCTCCATTACTTAAAGGATTTGAATTCCATCCATCAAACGTTATCCCACACCATTGGTCTATTGTGCCTGTATACTTTACGCTTGTTAGGGATTCGCAATTATAGAACGCTCTTTCTCCTATGCTTGTTACGCTATCTGGTATTACTACGCTTGTTAGAGAGGTGCAATCAACGAACGCCCCTTGATTAATCTCTGTTATACCACTTGGTAAAGTTAATTCAGTTTCCTCTCCTACGTATCCTACTAAGCTCTTAGTTTGTCCATCCGTATATATAATATATCCGTTCTCATCAGTACTTAGTTTACTTGGAGTATTCAGACTTGTATATATATCTTTTGCATAGTATCCTACGCAACCGTATGACGGATTTCCTGCCGTTATATCCAAAGAGGATAGGTTATAGACTTCTACTAGTTTATAACAATCATAGAACGCCCAATCGCCTATGCTTGTAACGCTATTACCTATTGTTACGCCTGTTAGAGAGGTACAATATTCGAACGCATCATCTCCTATGTTTGTTACGCTATCGGGTATTACTACGCTTGTTAAGGAGTCGCAACCATAGAATGCATATTCTCCTATGCTCGTTACGCTATCTGGTATTACTACGCTTGTTAGGGATTCGCAATTATAGACCGCCCATTGATTAATCTCTGTTATACCACTTGGTAAAGTTAATTCAGTTTCCTCTCCTACGTATCCTACTAAACTCTTAGTTTGTCCATCCGTATATATAATATATCCGTTTTCATCAGTACTTAGTTTACTTGGAGTATTCAGACTTGTATATATATCTTTTGCATAGTATCCTACGTAGCCATTTTCTTCACTACCCTTAGTAATATTCAATGAGGATAGATTGTATACTTCTACAAGCTTATGGCTATAGAAGAAGGCATCCTCACCAATACTAGTTACACTATCACCGATTACTACGCTTGTTAGTGAGTAACAAAAACCGAAGGCTCCAACACCAATGCTAGTTACGTCATCCCCAATTACTATCCTTGTTTGGCTAAAGCAATTAACGAAGGCATAGTGATAAATTGAAGGTATATCGCTAGGCAATGTAAGCTCCTTTTCACTACCGGTATAGCCTACTAATAACTTTTCTTCTCCATTTGTATAAATCATATATCCGTCGCTATCGGTGGAAAGTTTACTTGGCGTATCTAGTGAAGTGTATATATCCAATGCAGGGTATCCTACGTAGCCATTTTCTTCACTACCCTTAGTAATATTTAATGAGGATAGATTGTATACTTCTAAAAGCTTTCCGCACGAAAAGAAAGCTTCTTCACCAATATGTTCTACGCTATCACCTATTACTACGCTTATTAGGCTAAAGCAATATTCGAAGGCACTATCTTCTATGCTTGTTACCGAGTTGGGGATAGTTATGCCTTTGAGCGAGGTGCAATCAGAGAATGCACCTTCACCAATAATTGTTACGGGTTTTCCTAGTATCGTAGAAGGAATTTGCAAGTTGCTAGCGGTTCCATTATACCCGGTAATTTTATAGGTATCATTGTCCAATAATTCAAAAGTTAAACCGCATATATCACATTCATTATCAGCATTTTCATCTAAACAAGTGGATAACTCTTTATTACATATATCGCAGTTATGGTTGGCGTTATCGTCAACACAAGTGATTATCGTTTCACCACAAATTTCACAAACGTGATTCTTATCGTTATCTATACAATCGCTAAGACTATTACCACAAATATCACAAAGGTGGTTGTTGTCAGTATCCGAACAAGTGGATAATACTTTATCGCAGATATCACACCTATGGTCGTTAGTAGTATCTACGCAAGTGTGGGAACCACCACAAGCTACCAATACGCCTACTAGTAGGCAACAAACCAACACAATAACAAAAATTGATAGAAACCTTTTCATTCCGTACCTCTCTTTTATTTGTATTTACTATATTATAGTATGATTTGATTTTATTTTAACACTATATTTAGTGTATTGCAACACTTTTTTTAGTGTTTTATTATTATAGAGGTATGAGTACGTTTGGAGAAAACCTTGCATTTGAAAGAAAGCTTGCCGGATATAATCAGGCTGAATTTGCCAAGAAAATTGGTACTACTCAACAGCGCGTCAGCGAATGGGAGCGCGGTAAAGTAGAGCCCACCCTATCCAATATTGTTGCAATCATAAAAACTCTTGGCGTTACCTTTGAAGACCTTATACAATAAAACCACCAATGATGGTGGTTTTTATTATTTATATATAGCTTTGTTACACACAAGGAAAATTATATGAATGCAGAACGCGGAGCGCGGAACGACTTTGCTCCGCTTAGCTACGCAAACAAGGAAAGATTATATTAGTGCGGAACGCGGAGTACGGAACGCGGAACGACCTCACTACACTACGTTTCGTTCACAAGGAAAAGTTCATATAACTGATTATTTGGACTTTGAAATTTGGATGCAATACGCGACAAAGGTGAAACAACAAAGGGTTGCTGTACTAACGTACTGCGCCCTGAAGGGGTTTTGCCTTTAACAAAGTATTGCGCCAAAATACAAAGTCCAAACCGACGGGACTTTACACAAAAGGTAAACGACCGAGGGAGGCTCTTGTTTTGTGAAGTATAGCGCCAAAATATCCTTGTTGTTCAGTTTATGGTATCTCGCGCTCTTGTTAGTGCACTTAAAAACACGTTAGTTTGGATGAAGAACGAGTAAAACAAAAAAGCCACTTGACGGGACTTTACTAATAGTAAACGACCGAAAGTGGCTTTTGTTTTATGAAGTTATTCGCCAAAATAACGTGTTTTTACTAGTCGTTATAATCCGAAGTATCAATATCCTTCTTACGACTATCTGCGTTCTTGCGTACCTTTTCTTGTGCTTGCTTCTTCTCGAAGTCTGCAGGCATTGCGCTGTCAACCTTGGTCTTGCGTAGCTTCTTAACAACCTTGGTCTTTAGCTTTCTATAAATCATTATTACGATTACTGCTACAAGGATTAAGCCGATTACAACCGAGGAGATAATTAGCCATACTTGAGGATTGATTTGCTTTCCTTCATCTTCTTCCTCATCTTCCTCTTCGTCTTCAACAGGCTTTTCTTCTTCCTTTTCTTCAGCTTCGGTTAGGTATGTTGCAAAGGTGCCTGCCTTGTTGGTATCGCTTTCGAGTGCGCTCTTTTCGGTTGCATATTCGTCAGCGGTTACCTTTTCGATAGAGAGGTCGTCAACCATCAAGATACCTGCCATCAAGTTCTTTACGTCTTCGGCATCGCCTTGTGCGTCGTCAGAACCTAGATAGTATGCGAGGATTGCGCTTACGCTCTTGGTAGATTCGTTTGCATACAAGAAGGTATACTCTACCATATCGTTGCTTGCCTTGATTTGGATGGTTTGCCAATAATCGTTGCTCTTGTCGTATACAAAACGGAACTCGGGCATCTTGGTAGAGTCGCTATTACCGGAGAGATACTTTGCATAGAAGGTAATCTTGTAATAGCTGTTTGCAGCCATCGTCAAGCTGTTGGTCTTGTAGTGTTGTGCAGAGGGCTTGGTGATGTTTGCCATCATCAAGTAGTTGTTGTTATCAACTTCCTTACCATCGGTATAGGTGGTGGTTAGGAACTCTCTAATTTGGTCTGCGGTATATCTATCTGCAAGTGCATAGGTGCTATCTGCAAGTAGGTATTCCTTGTTGGTCATATGTGCTATAAGGTCGTCGAAATCACCGGTTCTGTTGTATACACCATATACGTGGTTGGGGGTATCGTTATCCTTAACGTCGGTTTCACCTGCATAGGAACCATTGTAAACTGCATCGGTTTCGTAGTGGGTGAAGGAGTTGGATTCGTTACCTAGTAGAGCTGCTACTGTGGTTTCGGGGTCATCGGACTTCTTGTCGTAGTTGTCGAAGGAGTCGGTGGTGTAGTTAACAAGCTCGAACTTGAAGGAGTTGTTGAAGAAGGAATCGGTAGCACTCTTTTCTGCTAGAAGATTTAGTGCATATGCCTTTCTTGCATTTAGTAGAGCTTGGGTAGTAAATTCAACGTTAGCATCGTTTACGTCAACACCGTATGCGCTTAGCTTTTCTTTAATGGTTTCTTCGCTGATTTCTTCGAGATTATCTACACCGTAAACAAGCTTGTTATATGCGTTTTCGTCGGCAAGTTTAACGAGCATAACGTCGTCGAAGTATACGGTACCGGCGCTTGCACCGGAGGATACCTTGGTACCATTTGCAAGCTCGGTGGTGTTGTTAGCGTACTTGTTACCTAGATATAGTTCTAGGGTTACGTTACCGCTGGAGAGGTTGGTTGCAATATAGAAATCGTATCTTACCCATTTATCTTGGGTGTTGATGCCGGTATAACCAACGTATTCACCTGCATCGGCATCACTATGGGTAACTGCAAGATAGTTGGAGCTATTCTTCAAGGTTACGCTTGCCTTGGTATCGCCGATGGTCTTTACCCATACGCTCAATCTATAGAAAGATTCGGTTGAAAGGCTTGCAGAACTGCTATTGGTGTAACCAAAGTAGGTAGGATAGTCGGAGGTTAGCATCAAGAGGTTGCTAGATAGAGTTGAGGTATAACCCAAAGTATCAGCATCGCCTGCGGGATAGAAATCTGCGCCTAGTCCGGTGCCGAGGTAATCGTTAGCATTTACGATACCGCCCTTTACACTATCAAGAACTTCTTCGATAACGTTGTTTTCGATAGTTGTTTCTACACTACCGGTTGCGCTGGTAACGTTCTTACTATTGGACAAGGGTGATGCGTATAGTACCTTTTGTTCGGTAGTATCGAGTACTAACGCGCGTACATAATAGAATTTAGAGCTGTTGGGAGCAAATTGATAGGTACGGGTGGTAACCTCGTTTGCGGTAGTCTCGGTGTAGTCGGTATTTAGAACTGCGGTTGCTACCGATAGAACCTTAACAAGCTCTTTATCTGCATTATAAATATGATAATGGGTTGCATCCTTAACGGTTTCTTTCCATTGGATATAGGAACCGCTTGCGGATAGAACGGGAGCGGAAATCAAATATGCTTCGGTTGCAATAGTCCAGCTCTTGGGAGAAGCAACGCCTACTATCTTACCATTGTCGTCGAATACCTTGTCGTCTTCTTCGTCAAGGTCATAGTTAGAGGAATCAACTGCACTAAAGTCGGAGTTGGTAATGCTGGAACCGGTAGAGGTTGAACCGCTCAAATCGAAGCTCTTAATATAAGAACCGCTTGCAGCATTATATTCGGAATATTCGATTTCCTTCCAAGTGATAGCAGTCATAATAACTGCGCCTTGAGTGTGGCTTGCGGGGGTATAGATATCGCCCTTACCAAACTCTACTACCATATACATTTCGTCGCTTTCGGTTGCAGATGCTTGTAAAACAAAGCTGATTTCGGTCCATTCGCTAACTGCAAGAGATGCTTGGGTTGCGCTAGAGTTAATCAAGCTATCGTTTTCTGCATCGTATAGAGAGATGCTAAAGTTAGAGTCATTCTTTAGATTTTGGGTTTTTACCCACATAGATAATCTATAGAAATGGTTGGGAGCAGTCTTCAATACGGTGTCGCTATCGCTGGGCTTATAGAAAAGCTTGGATGCGGTATATTTTGCATTGTTTAGAACTACAAAGTCGAACGTGGTGGCGCCAAGCTCCAATACGTCTTTGTCTTCGAAGGTCAAGCCCTTTAGAGCATTTACGCCACTAAGGTCGTTACCATTCTTAACTGCACTACCGGAAAGGATACCTGCGTAAAGGTTGCTATCAGCAGAGTTCATATCAACAAAGGTGTTGGTATCAACAACGTTATAGTACCAACCGTCAACCTCTTCGTTACCAAGTGCTACGAAATCTTGGGTTGCTCCGTTGATGCCAAAGCCTGCATAGTCAGCTTCGTTTATGCTATCCCATTCTTTGATATCGCCATCGTTGTATGCGTTATTCAAATCGGTTTCGTTATCATATTCCATTATGGTGATGTTATCAAAGAAACATCCACCGGGATATAGGGTATCTTCGCCCCATTCGCCTTCACCATACCAAAGCTCTAGGCCAACCTTTCTATCTGCTAGCTCGTTGCCCTTTACCTTGAGGGTGAGTTGTTGCCAACTGCCCCAAGTACCATCGCTTTGAACTTCGGGCTTAGCGTTGGTTGAAGAACCTTGCAAACGTAAAGTTGCATAAGCTCTGTGGTCGGGGTCGGTTCCGTTAGCATTCTTTGCAAATGCGTCGTACTTTTTCCATTCATTATATAGAACGTCGTACTCGGCTTGCTTCTTGTTGTATTCAGCCAACTTGCTTTCGAAGTTTTCTACGCCTTCTTCGGGTGCTACGGGCTTGGTTCCGCAATATGATTCTTCACTAACTTCGGGAACCCAGATATAAACCCATACGCTGATTGCATAATATTTATTGTTCTCAATAAGGATATTGAAAGAGCTCTTAAATCCAGCTCCGCTTATAGCATTCTCTTGGTGGTAAATAAGGAGTGCTCGGCTTTCAAGTGCGTTTGCAGGAGAGGTGAATTGATATCCGTTCTCTTGGCTATAGGTTACGCCTAAATCGCTTGCAACGGGAGGGATAAAGGAGCTTGCTACTTTACCATATGCGTTTGCATAGTTATCGTTCTTGGTAGCGTCTTGGCTATCAACGTAATTGTAGTAAAGCTTGCTCATATCGAACACACCGATGGGGTCGTTCGTGCCAGCGTATGTGGGGAACTTATTCTTTTCGTCTTGGGATATACCATCTTCACCGGTTATAACGGTATAGTTTGCGGTAGAA
Source organism: Clostridia bacterium (assembly GCA_017403145.1). GTDB lineage: Bacteria > Bacillota > Clostridia > Christensenellales > DTU072 > Stercoripulliclostridium_A. The sequence goes on along the minus strand of JAFQOO010000003.1, from coordinate 53,517 downwards.
CCTACTTTAGCAGAGGTAAAGTAGGAAGATTGTGAATTCGAAGTAGAATATCCGGTTGCGCCGGTAAAGTTGTTGTTTAGATATTCGTAACTGATAACAACGTTCTTGCCACTAACAACACCGTATGCCTTTTGCATTTCTTGGGTGCGTTCGGTTTCGCTTGCGCTTGCAAGAGCGTTATATTGGTTTACTAACGCACTATCATACTCGCTCTTTTCGATAGTATCCATAATAACGTTATCGAACATAGCGGCACCCTTTGCGGTATAAGTGCTGTTGTAAGAGGTGTTGCCCTTGTTAACAAGGTCCTTCATTTGAGCGGGACCATAACCAAGCCATAGTTGAACGTTAAAGCTTCTATCTTCAAAGTTGGAGCCTTCGATATATACGCTATAGGTTTGCCACTCTTCGTTGGTGTTGATGCTCAAAAATTGTGCAACAACTACGCTGGAAGCACTGGTTCCTTGTGATACTACGATAGCTGCACCGCGCTTGGAGTTGTCAACGTTCTCGTCAAAGATAAGGTCGGTCCAAACGTCGAAGGTAAGCTTATAATACGTACCCTTCTTAACGCTAGCGGTAGAAGAAGCATAGAAAATAGAACCGTTGCTTTCTTCACCTTTCATATTGATAATTAGAGCGTTGGTGTCGTCGTATACGCCGTCGGTCTTGGGAGTGCTGGGAGCAATACCGGGAGTACCGATATCAGCATCGATAGCGCCCTTGTTGTTAGCAAATGCTTCGCTAGAAAGGTCTATAACACCGGTAGTCAAGCCGGTAGAAGACTTTGCCCAAGCGCCTGCGGTTAGAGTCCAGTTAGATGCACTCTTAACGTAGGTTGCACCGGTAGTGGTAGCAAACTTACCATTGTTAACCAATAAGGTTTCGGTAGTGGTAGTTTCTTCCGTCGTGGTGTCGTCGTCAGTGGAGGGGTCCTCCGGAGGGTTACAAGCAACAACGCCTATCATCAAAGCGAGTACAAGCATAGTTGCAAGCAATAGTGTGAGTAGTTTTTTGGATTTTTTCATTTTACCACCATAAGTAATAATATTTTACACGCGTGCGTTTTTACACACAAGTACAATAATGTTAGCACATCGAAAAAATAAATTCAACTAATCGGCTCTCATTTTTATAATTTTTATTTTTTTATTTAGAAAGTAGCCCCCTTTTTACGAGCAATTATCAAAATGGAGTGAGAGTTTTAAGAAGACTAGGTGAACTTCCCCCTTTTTTCGCTCATTATGTAATCGAGCGGTGCATAAAATTTATTATGTCCAAAAGCAACCTTTTAAAATCACTACTTACCGTAACCGGCTTTTCGATTTTAACCAGAAGCCTAGCCTTCGTATTCAAAATATACCTCTCTCGCACGCTCGGTGCGGAAACCTTGGGACTATACCAAATGGCACTAACGGTGTTCTTCCTCTTTATCGCCCTTTCAACGGGCGGAATATCCACCGTGCTTTCCAGAAAAATAGCCGAAATGAACGTTACCTCGACGGGAGATAGCGGTCTAAAACTGCTTTCCACCTCGCTGATAATCGGCGTGGGTGCGAGTTTAGTATGTATACTAGTCGCCTATCTGGCACTCCCTTATATGGGCTTTATAATTAGCGACGAACGTGCTATTCCCCTACTAAAAATTATGCTTCCCGCCCTCATTTCCACCACGTTTTATATAATAATTCGCGGTTGGTTTTGGGGAAACAAGCACTTTTTCGACTTTAGCTTGAGCGAGTTTATCGAAGAAATTTTGAGGATTATCTTCACTTTTTTGTTCGTTTCGGGCTTAATTCACGGTCTTAGCGGTGATAAAGGGGTAGCCCTCGCCTTTTTAATAAGCGACCTACTCGTTATGGTGGTAATAATCGTAATGTTCCTACGTCGCAACGGACGTTTCACAAGGTGCGGTTCCTTTATGGAAATTCTAAAGCCTGCAACCCCTTTAACGATAATGAAAATATTCGGCTCCTTTGCAGGTACCGCGGTTGCGCTAATTATACCATCGGGACTAATCGCGGGTGGAATGACGATTGCCGAGGCAACTGCAAGCGTAGGAAGAATATCGGGTATGGCAAATCCCCTGCTTTTTGCACCGAACGCGATAATAACCTCGCTCGCAATAGTGCTTATTCCCGAAATGAGCGCAAGCAACGCTAAAGCCGAGGTGGGCGAGCTCAAAAAACAAATATCGGGCGGTATATCGGCTTCGCTTATCATCAGCGGTGGCTTTATGGTGGTATATATGGCGCTCGGTAGAGAGCTAACCGCATTTTTGTATAACGATATTCCCTCGGGAATTTATCTCGAAAAGGCAAGTATCGTGCTACTCCTTATGCCAATCAACCATATTCTTGCAAGCAGTATGAATTCCATTGGTAAGGAAAAGGAAAATTTTATAACCTATGCTCTCGGCACCGCCCTTATGCTAGTCGCCTCGGTGTTCCTTCCAAAGCACCTTGGAGTGGATAGCGTGATTGTTAGCGATTTGCTCTTTCTAGGTACGGTTGTTCTTGGAAATTCCTATTTCCTAAGAAAGCATATAAAAAGCAGTTTAGGTATCCTAAAACCTATTATAATGGTTATTATACTCTCATTTTCGTGTACAAGCCTTGCACACTTTACAGAAGGAATTTTGAGTAGAATAAACGGTGTTTTCGCGCTTATTTTTTCCGCTGGAATATCCTTTATAGCCTACTTCGTACTAGCTTATTTTTTAGGTTTAATCGACCTAAAAGCCTTGTTACGAAAAAAGAAAATAAAAAATTGTGCATAGTAGTATTGCATTCATATTAGCCTTATGCTATAATAAAAAACGCAGAGTAGACACGTTGCGTTAAGTGCCACAAAATGGGATGTCGTTTGTGGACGAAAGAAAAATCTGCGATAACGTGTCGCGTCCGTTGCAAAGCCTATTGTACCGGTTGTCTTCTGCAAAGGAGACTTTTTTTATGAATAAGAAAGTAAAGGCTTATTTTTCACCCAAGCGCATCGCCTATCTTGGCGTTATGACAGCGATTGCAGTCGTAACCAACTGCTTTTCCGTTACCGTAAACAGCGGTGCCAACTCCATTTCCTTTAACTACGTTATATGCTCGCTTGCAGGCATTTTCTTCGGGCCCGTTTCGGGTGGACTTGTAGCGCTACTTGGCGATTTGATAGGTTGCCTAGTCGCCCCCAAAGGTCCATTTAACCCGTTCATTATGATAGCGAGCGCACTCATAGGCGTGCTATCGGGCTTGGCTTTCAAAATTCCAAAGCTAAACGAATACGTTAAAATAATAATAGGATACGTACTAATTTTTATTGTTTGCACGCTGGGACTAAACACCTTTGGACTATGGTTCTACTACGCACAAGGTAAAAAATCATTTATCGTATACCTAGTAGGCAGAGCCCCCTTCCAAGCAATCAATATTGCTATCAATATAGCTATAACCTACGTACTATATTTCCCGCTCAAAAAATTCGTATTCAACAAATGGGATGCGGATACCAAGCGCGCTACGAAAAAGGTTATAGATAATAGCGGTTCCCTAGAAGAAAATACGAGCGCGGAAAACGTAACGACGGATATGGTTACAACCGACGACCAAACGACCGATAATCAAACGACCGATAATTAAACGACCAATAAATCGTTGAAAGAAATCCGCGAAGAAATATTTAATAAATATAGAAGTAAATAGTTAGCAACCTTTTTTAAACCTTCGCATAGTATGTAGTGAGCATAGGCTACATATAAGGAGGTTAGAATGAATTGCTTCAATAACAATAATCAAAATCGCTCACGTTGTTGTTCACGTGGGCTTTCTTCTTGTAACAACGAAGATAACCTAATTTATTGCAGAGGTCCCCGCGGTCCTCAAGGTCCGCAAGGCCCACAAGGCATATCGGGACCACAAGGTCCCATTGGTCCACAAGGTCCGGTAGGCGATACGGGTCCCGCAGGTCCACAAGGTCCCATTGGATTAACGGGTGCTACAGGTGCTCCTGGCGCAACCGGCGCGACAGGAGCTCAAGGTCCACAAGGTGAAACGGGTGCTCAAGGTCCTATCGGTCCACAAGGTCCCATCGGCCCACAAGGACCACAAGGCGAAGTCGGTCCCGTTGGTCCACAAGGTCCTATAGGTCCAACAGGAGCAACCGGTGCCACGGGCGCAACAGGAGCTACGGGCGCACAAGGGCCACAAGGCCCCGCAGGTCCCGTCGGTCCACAAGGACCGCAAGGTGAAAGCGGACTAGACGACGGTATCTACGCCTATGGCGGAGCAAATGGTGTAGATGCCCAAGCAACCATACCGATAGCATTCTCCCAAAGCACCAATCCTACCGTTATGAGTGTTAGCGATAACGCAGTTAATGTTCCCGCTGGCACCTATTTGGTATCCTATTCTGCAACAATTAGTAGCGATACCGCAACTATACTAAGGCTTGCACTAGGTTTAAACGGAGTAGCGTTAACGAGCGAAGAATTGCTAACTACCGCGCAAGCCGGAGAGCTAAACAATCTTTCGAAAACACTTGTTTTAACGCTAACCGAAGCAACCGCAATATCGATTATCAACACCACCGAAAATGCAATTAACGTTACTAACGCAGGGCTTAGCGTTGTAAAGCTTCAATAAACTAGGCTACGAAACGGGGGGCTAGAAATAGCCCCCTACTTTTAACATTTATTAAATTATGTTACCTATCCTTACTCCATAGGTGTTTTCAAAAGCCTCGGCAGTACGTTGTATTCTATTTAACAATGCTTGGGCACTATCGTAGTCTTCGGCTGCCACCGCACCGACTAGTTCACCATAGGTAATCGTTATATCTATTAGTTGCACGTGTGGTAAAAAAAGTTCCAAATATTTGACCTTCTTTTCCCACCACTTTTGCGTTTCGACAATGGCATTATAATCGTAGGTTTCGTCCTCTTCAACTATAAAGCTTTCCAACCTTCTGGAAAATTCCTCGAAGGTCTTGTGGATAAAAACTTGCTCCACTATACCAAGTCCCAATATTATAGCCAGCACCACAAGTGCAAGAGTCAATTTCTTTTTAGTCATTCAAGGCCTCCCACTCTTCGCTTATATACGCCTTTTTCTTGGGCTGTAAAAATACGTGGGTGCCGTCTATCGTCATTAACAACACCTCTTTTAGTGAGATATTTTTATTTTTAACGTAATTTAATATTCGTTGCTTATCGTATTTAGTGTAACCTATATTGCACTCCATAAGCCTACCCTCTACGATTACGGTTATAGGTATTCCGCTAGGCTCTTTTGCATCCTCGCGCTCTAAAATTGATAGGTTGCCATTGGTTTCGTACACCGCGTATTTTACTTGTTCAGGAGAGAAAAATTGTTGAGACCTAAGGCTCTCCAATACGTCGTTAACGTCCACGTTCAAGCTCCTTAGAGCCTCGTAATCAAGTCCATTTTCGTTTATAACAATAACGGGCTTTCCGTTTATAAAACGACGGAATTTTATCGATTTCGAGGTAAGAATTGTAATAAAGTAGTGTAGCAAGAACATCACGAATAAGGGAACCAATCCGTAGACTATGGGAACCGAGATATCTTGCATAGGCATACAAGCAAGGTCGGCAATAGCAAGCGTTATGGTAAATTCGAAGGGTTGCAATTCCCCTATGGTGCGCTTGCCCATAAGTCGCATTCCTATAACGAGAAAGACGTAAATTATAATGGTGCGAATAAATACCGTAATCATAATAAGATTAGGTTGTGTATTTATAATCTTTTAATACAAAAAAAGGCACTCTTGCGAGTGCCATAGTTATCATTTAACTTAGAGTATTTTACTTAACGTCGAGTATCTCTTTTAGGAAACGTCCCGTCTTACTTTCCTCAACGAGAGCAACTTGTTCTGGAGTACCCTCGGCTATCACTTGTCCACCATCGTCGCCTCCGTTAGGACCAAGGTCTATAACGTGGTCGGCTACCTTTATGATATCCATATTATGCTCTATTACGATTATCGTATTGCCATTGTCGGCGAGGCGGTCTAGAATGGATATAAGCTTTTCCACGTCGTACATATGCAGTCCCGTGGTAGGCTCGTCAAGGATATATACCGTTTTGCCGGTGTTGCGTTTGGAAAGCTCGGTTGCAAGCTTAACGCGTTGTGCCTCGCCACCACTTAGCGTTGTCGAGGGTTGTCCTAGCTTGATATATCCCAGACCAACGTCTTGCAAGCACTTTAGCTTGGGATATATGGTAGGAATATTTTTGAAGAACTCGCAAGCGGTATCCACCGTCATATCCAAAACGTCGAAGATTGATTTGCCCTTATACTTTACCTCCAAGGTTTCTTGGGTATAGCGCTTACCATTACATACCTCGCAAGGAACGTATACGTCGGGAAGGAAGTGCATTTCGATTTTTAGAATACCATCGCCCTTACAGCTTTCACATCTACCGCCAGCAACGTTAAAAGAAAATCTAGACGAGTTGTAGCCCCTAGCCTTTGCATCGGGAGTTTGTGCAAACAAGTTTCTAATGGGCGTAAACACGTCGGTATAGGTTGCAGGGTTGGAGCGAGGAGTACGTCCTATGGGAGATTGGTCGATTTGTATTACCTTATCAAAATGCTCCACTCCCAAAATTTCGTCAAAGTTTTTGCTCTCGTATTGCTCGGCGCCATTTAGTGCGTTTGCAAGGCGAGGATACAATATGCCGTTAACCAAGCTGGACTTACCACTACCTGATACACCTGTAACCGCGGTGATTTTACCGGCGGGGAAGGATACGTTTATATTCTTGAGGTTGTTTTGTCTAGCTCCTTTTACAGTTAGAAATTCTCCCGTGCCCGCTCTTCGCGAAGACGGAACTTTTATTTGTCTTCTACCTGCAAGGTAATCACCCGTAATGGAATTGGGACAAGCAATTATGTCGGAAACGGTACCCTCAGCTACCAATTCGCCACCATTTTCGCCCGCGCGTGGTCCAATATCAACTATATGGTCGGCGCACCTTATGGTATCTTCGTCGTGCTCTACGACTATTAGAGTGTTGCCCAAATTGCGCAAGTTCACAAGGGCGTCGAGTAACTTTCTGTTGTCGCTTTGGTGAAGCCCTATACTGGGCTCGTCTAGGATATATAGCACTCCCATCAAGCCCGAACCTATTTGGGTTGCAAGCCTAATACGTTGGGACTCGCCACCGCTTAGGGTTGCCGCGCTTCTAGACAAAGTGAGGTATCCAAGCCCAACGTTCTTTAGGAAGTTTAGTCTTGCCTTTATCTCTTTTAGTATGGGTTCGGCAATTATACTTTCTCTTTCGCCAAGCACCAGCTCGTCGAAAAACTTAACTAGCTTTATAATACTAAGGTCGCTTAGGTCGGCAATATTAAGTCCGCCCACGGTTACGCCAAGCACCTCTTTACGAAGTCTTTTGCCATTACATAATTTACAGGGCGAAAAACTCATATATCTATCAAGGTCTTTTTTTACCCCTTCCGATTGGGTTTCACGATAACGTCTGTTTAGGTTGTTTATAACCCCTTCGAATGGTGCGTTATATATGGTGTTGAACTTTCTTGTTTGCCACTCCATTTCTATGGTGTCCTCGCCCGTTCCGTAAAAGATAATATTTTTAACTTCGGGAGAGAGGTCTCTAAAAGGCACGTCCATACTAAATCCGTACTTGTGCGAAAGAGCCTCAACCTGACGAGTCATCATTTTACCCATATCCATAATGTTCCATCCGCCCACGCGAATTGCACCCTCGCGTAGAGTTAGGCTATCGTCTCTAACTACGAGCGAGGGGTCTACCTCGTGCTTCATTCCTAAGCCAAAACATTCGGGACAAGCACCAAAGGGTGAGTTGAACGAGAACATTCTGGGGGATAGTTCGGGCATTGTAATATCACAGTCGGGGCAGGCATACTTGGTGGAGTATAAGCTCTCGGTTCCGTCGATATCGACAAGCACCATTCCGTCGCCAATCTTAATCGCTTGCTCAACGGAGTCCGTCAACCTTCTTAGCATATCGTCCTTAACGATAAGGCGGTCAACGATTATCGATATGTTATGCTTGATTTGTTTATCGAGCTTTATTTCTTCTTCAAGCAAACGTACCTCGCCATCGATTTTGGCACGCACGAAGCCCATTTTCCTATAACCTTCGAGTTGCTTATGATACTCGCCCTTTCTTCCACGAACAACGGGCGCCATAACGATAACCTTACTGCCCTTTGCCGACTCCATAATCTTGGCGTTGATTTGGTCGACGGATACGCTCTTGATTTCCTTACCACACTTGGGACAATGGGGAACGCCCGTTCTAGCGTATAGCAAACGTAGATAGTCGTGTATTTCGGTTACGGTACCAACCGTTGAACGAGGGTTTTTCGAAGTGGTTTTTTGGTCGATGGATATTGCAGGGGAAAGTCCCTCTATGGATTCCACGCTGGGCTTTTCCATTTGACCAAGGAACATTCTTGCGTAACTCGATAGACTTTCCATATAGCGCCTTTGACCTTCTGCAAAAATGGTATCGAAGGCAAGGCTAGACTTACCGCTTCCCGATAGTCCCGTGAAAACCACGAGCTTATCGCGCGGTATGGTTACGTCTATATTTTTAAGGTTATTTTCCTTTGCACCTTTTATGATTATATCGTTGTTACGCATTTTAAAATCCTCTTTGCTTTTTGAGTTCGGCTATCCTATCTCGTAGCACTATAGCTGTTTCAAAGTCGTAGGTAGCGGTTGCTTGCTTCATAAGTCCTTTTAGCCTTTCGATTTCGGCGCTTATCTCTTTCTTCGAAAGTTTTCGCTCGTAACCATCAACTTCCTTCTTACTTATTTGTATAGAGTTGTTTATGGGTTTAACGATAGTTTGGGGTACTATACCGTGAGTTTCGTTATACTCAATTTGCTTTTTGCGACGTCTATCGGTTTCCTCAATACAGTCGCGCATACTACCTGTTATAGTATCGGCATACATAATTACCCTTGCGTCTTTGTTACGCGCAGCTCTACCAACCGTTTGTATAAGCGACGTTCTTGAACGCAAAAATCCTTCTTTGTCGGCATCTAGTATGGCTACCAATAATACCTCGGGAATATCCAATCCTTCCCTCAAAAGGTTGATACCGACTATAATATCTATCTCACCCTTACGCAAGCGCGTGATGATTTCTATGCGCTCCAAAGTGTCTATGTCGGAATGCATATATTCTACCTTTAAACCATACTCCAACAGATAGTTGGTTAGGCTTTCCGCCATCTTCTTGGTTAGGGTGGTGATAAGTACCCTACCGCCAAGAGCAATCGCATCGTTGATTTCGCCAATAAGGTCGTCGATTTGTCCCTCTGTAGGCTTAACGGTAATGGGCGGGTCTACAAGTCCCGTAGGTCTAAGTAGTTGTTCGGCAACTTGACTAGCAATACCCAGCTCGTAATCTTGGGGGGTAGCACTAACGCAAACCATTTGCTTTACTTTGGAAAGAAATTCTTCAAAATTAAGCGGTCTATTGTCGAACGCAGCGGGTAAACGGAAACCATAGTCGACAAGGTTGGTCTTGCGCGCTCTATCTCCGTTATACATACCGCGTACTTGGGGAAGAGTTATGTGGCTCTCGTCAACGAATAACACGAAATCCTCGCCAAAATAGTCCATCAAGGTAAAGGGTGGCTCGCCGGGACTCCTTCCGTCAAAGTATCTGGAGTAGTTTTCTATACCCGAGCAGTATCCCATTTCCTTTATCATTTCCACGTCGTAGTTAACCCTTTCGCGTATGCGTTGAGCCTCTATTAACTTACCGCTACCAACAAAACTCTCTGCGCGCTCTTCCATATCCTTATTGATTGTTTCGAGTATGCCCTCGATTTCTTCGCCACCGCCTACGACGTAGTGGGTTGCAGGGAATACCGCGGCATAGTTTACGCGTGCAATCGTCTTGCCGGAAGTGGGGTCGAACTCAACGATTCGTTCTATCTCGTCGCCAAAGAATTCCACTCGAAGGGCGGACTCCGATACGTTAGAAGGGAAGATTTCCAAGACGTCGCCCTTTGCTCTAAAGGTGGAACGTTGAAAGTCCATTTCGGCACGCTTATATTGTATGGCTATAAGCTTATCTATAACTTGGTCGCGCTCTATAACGTCGCCTTCGCGCAACGAAACCATATTTCTAAAAAAGGCTTCTGGGGCTCCCAAACCATAGATACAGGATACCGATGCTACAACAATTACGTCACTACGTTCGCCAAGCGAGGCTGTTGCGCTAAGACGGAGTTTATCTATTTCGTCATTGGTTTGGATTTCTTTTTCTATATAGGTATCGCTCCTTGGAATATAGGCTTCGGGTTGGTAATAGTCGTAGTAGGACACAAAATATTCCACGCGATTATGTGGGAACAATTCTTTGAACTCGTTACAAAGCTGAGCGGCAAGGGTTTTATTGTGTGCCATAACGAGGGCGGGCTTACCCACTTTCGCTATAACGTTGGCCATAGTGAAGGTTTTACCGCTACCGGTAACTCCTAGTAGGACTTGCGCCCTATCCCCTCTAATTAGTCCTTCGGAAAGCTTATCGATTGCTTGTTGTTGGTCCTCGGAGGGAGAAAACTTGGAAACCAACCGGAAGGCACGCTTTTCAATTTCCATATAAAATCTTGCCTATATTTATATTGCTCACTATCGTTTTATTATACTATAATAGCTATCCATAAGTCAATATTCAAACAAGTGTTCTAAAAAAATTGCAGGTGAGCCTAGCTGTCTACAACATTTTTCGCGCGTGTGCTATTTTTACTTGTACTCACACCTATTTTAATGCTATAATGATTGAAATATTGTCGGTCGTATTGTCGTAGACAATAAAATTATAAAAGGAGATAGACTATGTACCTTATTGATAGATATTTGGAAAAAGTTGATTTCGATAATTATCAAGATTTTTCCGCCAACCTAAAATACAAACCAGTTTCCACTTTCAATTTTGGTTACGACGTCGTCGATGAGTACGCTAGACTTACTCCTAACAAGCGCGCACTAGTTTGGTGCAACAATTTGGGCGAAGAGCATAGCTTTACTTTTACCGATATTTCTCGCCTATCCAACAAGGTTGCCAACGTTTTATTAAAGCACGGTATCAAGAAGGGTGATTTCGTTATGACTATGCTAAATCGTCGTTACGAATACTATCTAGTTAACGTTGCTTGCTGTAAGATTGGTGCTATTCTTATTCCTGCAACCTATCTTTTGACGGTAAAAGATATTGCTTACCGCATCAATAATGCGGGTGTTAAAGCACTATTTTGCATAAACGAAAAGGAAGTTATCGACTACGTAAACGAAGCTCGCCCCAAGTGTGATACTCTAAAATGTGCATTCACTATTGGTCAAGCGGAAGACTTTATCGACCTACACGAGGAAATGGATAAAGCAAGTGATATCCTCACTTTGAGCGAAGACGAAAAGCCCAAAATGACCGATACTATGCTTGTATACTTCACCTCCGGTACCACCGGATACCCCAAGATGGTTGCGCATAACTTCAAGTATCCCCTAGGACACATAATGACTGCATATTATTGGCACGCAGTTGTCGACGATGGTCTACATTTCACTATGGCGGAAACGGGCTGGGCAAAGTTCAGCTGGGGTAAGTTATACGGACAATGGCTAGCCGGTAGCGCGGTTTTCTGTTACGATTACTATGGTAAGTTTACTCCTACCGACGTTCTCCCCTTAATCGCAAAGTACAAAATAACCACTTTCTGTGCTCCCCCTACCATATATCGTTTCCTTATTAGAGAAAATTTGGACAACTATGACTTTAGTTCTCTCGTTAGTTGCACCACCGCGGGTGAGGCTCTTAACGCCGAGGTTTTCCGTCTATTCAAGGAGCATACCGGCATAGAAATAAGGGAAGGCTTTGGACAAACCGAAAGCGCAGTTATAACCGCTAACTTCCGTTTTGACAAGGGTAATCCCGGCTCTTGCGGTAAGGCAACCCCTATTTACGACCTTGTTCTTTTAGACGATAACGATATGGAACTAGAGGGTGCTAACGTAGAAGGTGAAATGTGCATAAGGCTACGCAAAGAGCAATTTGGCTTGCTTGCAGGATATTATAACGACCCTGAACGCACCGAAGCAGCATTTGGCACGGGATATTATCACACGGGCGACCTAGCAATGCGCGATGAAACGGGCACCTATTGGTTTGTTGGCAGAAAGGATGATATAATCAAATCTAGCGGATATCGTATTGGACCTTTCGAGGTTGAAAGCGCCCTTATGGAGCACCCTGCAGTACTAGAATGTGCAATTACCGGAGCTCCCGACCCCATCCGTGGTCAAGTCGTTAAAGCAACCATAATTCTAAACAAAGGATACACCCCCAGCGACGAGCTAACCAAGGATATCCAAAACCACGTTAAGCACGCAACCGCGCCTTATAAATATCCCAGAATTGTTGAGTACGTAACCGAACTTCCCAAGACGATTTCCGGAAAGATAATGAGAAAGGATATCAGAAAGAAATAAAACGCAATTTTATGCAATACTTTATAAAATAAAAACTCGGCTTTATGCCGAGTTTTATTGTTTTCGTTAAGTTTATTCTATAATTATAGCACTCTAATCAATGCATCAACCGTGTTTACGCTCTCTAGAGACTTAATTTCTGCAATAGCCTTATTGATGGCACTTTCACGAGTGTTGTGAATCATAAAGGTTACGCTTGCAACGCCTTCAGAGGCGTTTTGTTGAACGGAATTGATGGATACGCCATATTTACCGAATGCGGTCGTAATCTTTGCGAGAACGCCTGCTATGTCTTTTACACTCATTCTAACGTAGTATTCACTTTCAAAGTCGGTATTGAAATCTTCGTCGGTGGTGGGTGCTACGTATGAAAGCTTGTGCTCGCTTTGAACTGCGGCGTATACGATATCACTAACGATTGCGCTACCGGTGGGTAGGTCGCCTGCGCCTCTACCATAAAGCATAATGTCGCCTACGTTATCTCCGTTTAGGAGTACTGCGTTAAAGGAACCTTTAACCGATGCGATGGGGTTATCGTTCTTGATAAAAGTGGGGTGAACACGAGCTTCGATTTTTCCGTTCACTTTCTTGCCAATAGCAAGTAGCTTCAAGGTGTAGCCAAAGGACTTACCTGCATCGATATCGATTTTGGAAATTTTGCTTATGCCTTCACGGTATATCTTATCAAGGGGTATTCTCTTGTGGAAGCATAGTGAAGATAGTATAGAAAGCTTATACATACTATCAAAGCCATCAACGTCAGCGGAGGGATTAGCCTCGGCATAACCTAGTCTTTGAGCTTCTTTTAGAACGTCGGCATACTCTAAACCTTCGTCGCTCATTTTGGTAAGGATATAGTTAGTGGTTCCGTTAACGATACCCATAATGGATTGTATGCGGTTGCCTTGCATACCTGCTTGAAGGGTGCGGATGATGGGAACGCCACCTACGCAACTTGCTTCAAAATATAGACCTGCATTGCCCTCTTTTGCAGCAACTTCGAGGTCGTCGCGACACTTTGCAAACATTTCCTTGTTTGCGGTTACGATGCTCTTGCCAGCCTTTAACGATGCGATAAGGAAGCTACGAGCGGGTTCGATACCGCCAAAGAATTCGGCAACGATTTTGATATCGGGATTGTTGATAACGTTATTGATATCGGTAGAAACTATTGCGGGGTCTACGCCAAGAGCCTTTGCCTTTTCGATATCGCGTTCCAAAACGTGTAGAACCTCTATTTCAACGCCATCGGTACGCATAATATCTTCTTTCATTTGCTTCAAGATGCGATAGGTTCCGCCACCTACGGTACCAAGTCCAAGTAATGCTACTCCAATTTTCTTCATATATATCTCCTATTTGTTCAACTGATAAAGTCTTAGTAATCCTTTGAGGGAAAGCGCACGGTCTATAACGTCGATAACTTTGGTACCACCGCTGGTAACAAGCTCACTCATACCGCCTGTTGCGATAACCTTGACGTTACTAAAGCCACTTTCGGCTTTCATTTTGGCTATGATGCCCTCTACAAGCCCTGTAAATCCATAAATAACACCCGCTTGCATATTCTCGACCGTTGATTTACCAATGATGGTTTTGGGGCGAATTAGCTCGATTCTAGGGAGCTTAGCAGCGGTATTGGTCAAAGACTCCGCGCTCGATTTGATACCGGGCGCGATAGCACCACCGAGGAAATTGCCCTCTCCGTCGATAATACCAAAGGTTGTTGCGGAACCAAAGTCAACCGTAATAGCTGGACCGCCATAGCTGTAATGAGCGCCCACCGCGTTAATGATACGGTCTGCGCCGAGCTCTGCGGGGTTAATATAGTTTATGTTCATACCCAAATTGATTTTATTAGAAACCATAATGGGTTTAATGTGGGTATAGTACGAACACATATGTTCAATGGTATAGTTAAGTGCGGGAGCAACCGAGCTTATAATTATGCCTTCAACTTGGTCAAAAGAGAAGCCTTGCGAAGACAAAAGGTCCATAAAGACCATACCATATTCGTCTGCGGTTTTCTTATGGTCGGTAGCGACACGCCAAGTGCGAACGATTTTACCATCCACCACAGCACCGATTTTAATATTAGTATTACCTATATCTAAAAGCAGAACCATACTATACTCCTTTATATTGTAAAGATTTTACCACATTAAAGGGTTTTAGTCAATGTTTATAGACCTATAAAGCGATTTTGAATGTAGAACGACTTTGTTTGAGTGCGGAGTGCGGAACGCGAAACGACATCATTTGAATGCGGAGTGCGGAATGCGGAACGCGGAACGACTTCACTACACTACGTTTCGTTCACAAGGAAAATTATATGAATGCAGAACGCAGAATGCAGAATGCAGAACGACCTCATTCCGCTAACGCTCCACTCACAAGGAAAAATTAAACGCGGAACGCGGAACGCGGAACGACTTCACTACACTACGTTTCGCTCACAAGGAAAATTATATGAATGCAGAATGCAGAACGCAGAATGCAGAACGACCTCATTCCGCTAACGCTCCACTCACAAGGAAAAAATAAACGCAGAACGCGGAGTGCGGAGTACGGAACGACATCGTTTGAATGCGGAGTGCGGAACGCGGAACGACTTTGCTCCGCTAAGCTACGCAAACAAGGAAAAGTTATATGAATGCAGAACGCAAAATTATTAACGGATAAAAACGCGATTATTTAGATGAAGAGCGCGAAAAAGGCGAATTTTCGAAAGGTTGCTGTAGTCGACCTACTGCGCCTTGAGAAAATTCGCCTTTGACAATGCTATTCGCTAAATAATCGCGTTTTTACTCTTTGTACCAGTAATAACTACTATAGTTCCCCTCGCCTATCAATTTATTGGGATTATCGGTCTTGGAAGAAACGTCTACTAGAATTCCTTCGTTACGTAGTTGCCAATCATATTGGTTGGTGGTTACGTACCAAGTTGAACTGTCTACAAAGTCGATAGATACAAGGTTAGAACAACCGCTAAATACGTTGGTATTTAGGTGAGTTACCGATTGCGGTATTGTAATACTCGTTAGGCTAGTGCAATTTTCGAATACTTTGCTTCCAATTTCTTTAACAGCCTTTCCAATGGTAACGCTTTCTAGGGCCTTACAGCCACTAAAAGTTAGGTTGTTTATTTTGGTTATAGTATCAGGTATTACTACGCTAGTAAGGGTTTCGCAGTTGACGAATGCGCCTGTTCCAATACGTCTTAGAGCATTGGTTGCATCAAACGGAGCGGTGGGTAACAATTTGCAATCATAGAATACCCAATCGCCTAGTTCTTCAAGAGATTTATAACCACTTATAGTAGTTAATCTATAGCAAGAATAGAAGGCATAGTTTTCAATAGTCGTTACCTTCTCGCCAAGAGTTATCGTTCTCAAACTGGTGCAATATGCGAAGGACCATTCGGGGATACTGGTTACAAGATTATTTATGGTTACTTCAACAAGACTACCACCATTACGGAACGCACTAGCGGAAATAACTTGGCAATCCTTTTCGAGGGTTATGTTCGTAATGGTATCATTAGCTAAGCCAACAGCTACCAAGTGGAGTTGTTTGGTGTTGCCTATATACTTAACTCCGTTTATAACGTTAAAGCGGAAAGCTACACTATCCTCAAAAGTATTCTTTCCCAACTTTTCAATAGAATCAGTAAGGCTTACGTGAACTAAATTTCCGCAACCGACAAAGGCATTAGCCCCTATGGCGGTAACGCTAGAAGGAACTATTATGGTTTCTATACTAGTGCAACCGGAGAATGCACCATCGCCAATAGCTGTTACAGCTTTATTCAAGTAAGTGGAAGGAATAATTATCTCCGTGTCGGAACCGACGTAACCGGTTATTTCATAGGTGTTATCGGCTTTGAGATTGTAAACCAAATCTTCGTTATACTCTATTTTTTGAGCGCAGAAATCGCATTTACCATCGTTATCAAGGTCTTCACCGTGCAATATGGTTTCGCCACCCCTATCGCACCTATAGTCTTTATCATCGTCCTTGCAAGGTAATTCGAGTCCACATAGGTCGCATATATGGTCTCCCGTATAATCTTCACAAGGTATCATTTCGCCACAATACTCACAATAATGGTTATCATCATCGTCTACGCATTCAGTTAACGTCTTTCCACAAATATCACAATTATGGTTGTTGTCGTAGTCGCCACATTGGGTTATTTGCTCGCCACAAATATCACAATTATGATTGTTGTCGCCATCTTCGCATTGAGAAATAACTTCCCCTGCAAAGTCGCACTTATGGTCGTTATTTTCGTCTATACATTGTAACTCAGTGCCACAAATATCGCAATTATGATTGCTATCGCTGTCTAAGCATTCGGTCAAAATGGTAGCACAAACGTCGCACTTGTGGTCGTTATCGTTATCTTCGCATTGAGAAATAACCTCTCCGGCATAATCACACTTGTGGTCGTTGTTTTCGTCTATACATACCAAAGTTTCGCCACAAATATCACATACGTGATTGCTATCATCGTCTTCACAAGGTGATGTTTTGGTACATATATCACAAATGTGGTCGTCGTCCCTATCAACGCAAGCAGTCAATTTTTTGGAGCAAACATCACAATAATGGCTATTATCGTTATCCGCACATTGAGTTAAAATCGTACCACAAACATCACAATCGTGGTCGTTATCGCCATCAATACATATGGTTAAAGGTGCGCCACATATATCACAATTATGGTCGCTGTCGTTATCAGCACAAGTAGTCAAGGCTGTGCCACAGATATCACAATTATGGTCGTTATTGTTATCCGCACACTCGGTTATTGTATCTCCACAAATATCACAATCGTGGTCGTTATCATTGTCTTTGCAAGAAGTCAAGATTTTTTTACAGCTATCGCATTTATGGTCGTTATCATTGTCCACACATTCGGTTAAAGTATCTCCACAAACATCACACTTGTGGTTGTTATCGCTATCAAGACATTGGGTTTTGTACCACATATATTTGTTTGACTCTTTCACAAAGGGATAAGCGTTATCGTATGGTTGTGAAACGTCAATAGCGGTTCCGTTTTCCATAGCTTCCCAATCTTCTATCTCGGTAGTACGATACCAATGACTATCGTTTACAAACGTAATTTTATCAAGAGCATTGCAATACTCGAAGGCATCGATATCTATCATAGTTACGCTTTCACCTATCGTTACGTTCGTTAAAGAATCACAATGACTAAAAGTATATGAATTTATTCTGGTTACCTTGCCGGTTATGACCACGTTATCTAGAGAGGTGCATCTTTCAAATGCAGCTTTGCCAATATTAACAACGTTTTCGCCTAGCTCTACACTTTTAAGCGCGGTACAATAACTAAATACGTTATCACCTATATCAGTTACTTTGTTGCCAATAACTATGCTTTCTAAAGATGAATTATGGCTAAATGCCGACGACTCAATTACTATACAGTTTTCGTCTATAACCACGTTTGCAGGTAACGTTTTATCACAGCCCACTGCAACAAGGTAGGGCTTGCTTTCATTGCCAAGATATTTAACACCATCTTTAACGTTAGTCTCTAAGTTCATGCAACCTACGAAAGCATTAACGCCTACTTTCTCTACACTTTCGCCTATCGTTACCTTCTTTAATGAGTCTAATACTACAAAAGCATAGTCGTTTATGCAAGTTGCAGTATTTATATTAGCTTCGGTTATCAACTGACCACCGATATACAATTTCCTTATACGAGCAAACGGATTTGCATTCTCATTACCAAACTCTATTTGAGCCCATTGATTTATCGTACCGGTATAATTTACGTTAGTTAAAAATGGGCAACCGAACACGTCGCTACCTATGGTTTTTAAACCAGAGCCTAGTGTAAGATTGTTCAAATTTAAAGCATAATAGAAAGCAAAATCCCCTATATTCTCTACGTTATCGCTGATGGTAACATCTTCCAACGCGGAAAAAGCAAATGCGCCGAAACCTATGTTTATTACAGAATTGGGAATTGTAAACGACTTATCATTTGCGTTTAGCGTATAACGTAGCAGGGTTTTACCATCCTTGGAATATAAATCACCATCTATTGATTTATAATTTTCGTTATCCTTATCAACGTCTATAGACTTCAAGTTTGCACATTGGAAAAAAGGCATCGCACTAACGTCGGTTATACTCTTAGGTATAATAACACTCTCAAGAGTAGAGCAATCGAAGAAAGCATTTTGATTTATACTTGTAACCGGCGTATCATTATAGGTTGAAGGAATTTTTACCATTGTTGGCTCACCTTCATAACCGGTTACTTCATAGGTATCATCTGCCTTAAGACTGTATTTCAAATCACTGCTATATTCTAACGCTTCACCACAAATATCACAAACGTCGTCTATATCGCTATCAATACAAGACGTTAGCTTCTTATTACAAATATCGCAGTTATGGTCATCGTCGTCATCTTCACATTCGGTTAAACGTTCATAACAAATATCACAAGAGTGGTCGTTATTATCATTTACACATTTCGTTAAAGTGGTACCACAAATATCACAATCGTGGTCGTTGTTTTTATCAACACAATCGCATTGAGTATCGTTTGTTTGATTATCGTCATCTTCAACGTTTTCGTTGTTACTATTATTGTTGCCAACGTTATTGCTATTATTATCAGGTGAATTACACGAAACAACAGTAAAAACCAATGCCAAAACAAGCATTATAACCAATATAACAGCCAACCTTTTCTTCATTTCGTCCTCCAAAACAAAGTATAGATATAATAATTATAAAATAGAATTCAAATACTGTCAATATTATAGTCTGGATTTAAAGTAAGCACCGCAATAAAAAGGAAAAAATATGCTGGTAAGGAAAGAATGATAAGTGCGGAACGCGGAACGACCTTGTTTGAGTGCGGAGTGCGGAACGCGAAATGCGGAACGACTTCACTACACTACGTTTCGCTCACAAGGAAAATTATATGAATGCAGAATGCAGAACGCAGAATGCAGAACGACCTCATTCCGCTAACGCTCCACTCACAAGGAAAAGTTCATATAACTAATTATTTGGACTTTGCAGTTTGGATGCAATACGCGACAAAGGTAAAACAACAAAGGGATGCTGTACTAACGTACTGCACCCTGAAGGGGTTTTGCCTTTAACAAAGTAGTGCGCCAAAATACAAAGTCCAAACCGACGGGAATTTACACAAGGAGGTAAACGACCGAAAGTGGCTTTTATTTTGTGAAGCTATTCGCTAAAATGCGTGGTGGTTTGTTCTTATGCTATTGTGGTGCCTCTTAAAAACGCGCTAGTTTAGATGCTAGACAAGGCAAAACAAAAGAGCCTACCGACGGGACTTTACTAAAGGTAAACGACCGAGGAAGGCTCTTGTTTTGTGAAGTATAGCGCTAAAATAGCGCGTTTTTAGTTATACAAGCTCAATAATGCACATCTCTGCATCATCCCCGCGTCTAGCGCCGAGCTTGATGATACGGGTGTAACCGCCCTTTTGTCCAAGTTCTTCAGCGCGCTTTGCATATTTGGGTGCATATTCGCGGAACATCTTTTCTACCAAGGGGTGTTTAACGTCTGCAGTACGTTTTTTGAAATCTGCCTTCTTTTCTTTGTCAGCTTGGATTTCGTGAAGGTCTTCTAGAGTTGCCATCATCTTACGACGAGCAGCAAGCTTTTTGGGACCATCGTTAACGAATTCAACGTCAAATTTCTCGTCCTTTTGGTTGAGCTTTTGCTTGGTTACGGTAACGGTGTCTTCGTAGGTATTGATAGCAAGGGTTAGCATTTTTTCTGCAACCTTTCTTACTTCCTTAGCTCTTTCAACGGTGGTTTCGATTTTACCGTTCCAAAGAAGTTCGGATGCTTGACTATATACCAATTGGGTTCTAATATCAGTTCTTCTTCCTAATTTTCTGTTAATTGCCATATTATACTCCTTTAGTCTTCCTTGCTTGCAAGTGCTAGGCCGATGCCTTCAAGTTTGCGGATAACTTCGTCAAGAGACTTTCTGCCGAGGTTACGAACTTTGAGCATATCTTCTTCGGTCTTCTTAATCAAATCTTCAACGGTATAGATACCAGCACGCTTTAAGCAGTTAAGAGGTCTTACGCTTAAATCGAGCTCTTCTATGCTCATATAAAGAGCCTTGGTTTGGCTATCGTCGTCGCGACTTACGAGAACGTCTTTGTTAGCCATACCATCCATCAAGTCGATAAAGAGTTTGAGGTGGTCGCTCATTACCTTGGATGCAAGTGATACTACTTCGCTAGCTGTAGCAGCTGCGTTAGTCTTAACGTTTAATCTTAGTTTGTCGTAGTCGATGGATTGCTCTACGCGGGTGCTTTCAACCGTGTAGCTAGCGGCTACAACGGGAGAATATAGTGAATCGATTGGTATATAACCGATGGGAGCCTTGGGGTTCTTGTTGTTCTTTGCTGCAACGTAACCTCTACCACAGCCAACGGTAAGTTCCATATTGAGGGTTGCACCTGCTTCTATGGAGCAAATATATGCTTCGGGATTCATAACTTCGATTCCGGTGGGGAAATCGATATCACCTGCGCTAACAACGCCGGGGGTATTGCGAACTAGTGTTACGACGGAATCTTCAAAGTTTTCGGGGTCGAGAACCTTGATTGCAAGTTCTTTTAAGTTAAGGATAATATCTGCAACGTCTTCACGAACACCGGGGATGGTGCTAAACTCGTGAGCAACGCCTTCGATTTTTATGCCTTTGATAGCAGCGCCGGGGAGTGCCATACAGAGAACTCTGCGGAGGCAGTTACCAACGGTGGTACCAAAACCTCTTTCAAGAGGTTCAACAACGAAAGTTGCTTCGGAACCGTTAGCATTTGCATCAACGACGATACTAGGCTTGAAAATTTCCAACATAATCTGTTCCTCCTATCGGGATTATTTAGAGTACAACTCGACGATAAGGTGTTCTGCGATAGATAAATCAACGTCTTCACGGGTGGGGATAGCTTCTACTTTACCGGTAAGAGTTTCGGTATCGAAGGTAACCCACTTGGGAAGGTTAGCAATTTTAGCGCCCTTGAGTTCTTGGAAGAAGGGTTTTTCTTTCTTGCTTTCCTTAACTGCGATAACGTCTCCTTCTTTAACTAGGTATGAAGGGATGTCTACTACCTTGCCGTTTACGGTGATATGACCGTGTGCAACAAGTTGTCTGGATTGTGCTCTAGAGGAGCCAATGCACATACGATAAACAACGTTATCAAGTCTTCTTTCGATAAGAATGAGCATGTTTTCGCCGGTTACGCCACGCATGTTGGCTGCCATTTCATAATACATATGGAATTGCTTTTCGAGCAAGCCATAACTTCTCTTAGCTTTTTGTTTTTCACGCAATTGTAGGCTATAACCAGATTGTTTTTTGCGTGCTGCACCGTGTTGACCAGGTGCTACGGGGCGCTTGTCGAGTGCACACTTAGCGCTCAAGCAACGGTCGCCCTTAAGGAATAATTTGCAACCTTCACGTCTGCAAAGTTTGCATGCGGGTCCTGTATATCTTGCCATATCAATATCCTCCTAAATTACAGTCTTCTGCGCTTGGGGGGTCTGCAGCCATTGTGAGGGATGGGAGATACGTCTTGTATCTTGGTAACCTCGATGTCTGCAACTGCCATTGCGCGAATAGCGGATTCTCTACCTTGTCCGGGTCCTTTTACGTAAACTTCTACCTTACGGATGCCGTGTTCCTTTGCGGATTTAGCAGCATCTTCTGCAACTAGTTGTGCAGCGTAGGGAGTGGATTTACGGCTACCCTTGAGGCCGAGCTTACCAGCAGATGACCATGCAATAGTATTGCCATTCATATCGGTAAAAGTAACGATAGTATTATTGAAAGAAGCGTGGATATGTACTTGGCCTTTTTCAATATGTTTTAAGTCCTTTCTTCTCTTTATTTGACTTCTTCTAACTGCCATTGTTCAAGCCTCCTACTATTTCTTCTTTACGCGACCAACAGTACGCTTGGGACCTTTGCGGGTACGAGCATTTTGCTTGGTTCTTTGACCACGAACGGGAAGTCCCTTTCTGTGTCTAACACCACGATAGCAACCGATTTCCTTGAGACGCTTGATATCCATACCAACGTCACGTCTCAAATCACCTTCTACTACAAGGTTGTTTTCGATATAATCACGGATTTTAATAATTTGTTCTTCGGATAGGTCTTTAACACGGATGTCGGGGTTGATGCCGGTTTCAGCAAGCAACTTTTTAGAAGTGGTAAGTCCGATACCGTAAATGTAGGTAAGACCTATTTCAACTCTTTTTTCACGGGGTAAATCTACACCTGATATACGAGCCATTTAGTAACCTCCAATTTTGTACTAGTTTTTTTGTGTGTATCTATATCCAATCGTTCGAGTAAACCATAATTAGAATGCGTTTATGGTTCAGCCGCCTCAAACGACAATTGTTTTCAATACGTGATAATACGCAGGCATACGCCCGCGGACCAAATAATTTTAACATAAGACAACCTTTATGTGCAAACGTTTTGCACATAAAAGTTGCCTAATTTTCAAGTTTTTTAACAGCTTCAAAGGATTTTAGCCTTGAGTTTGCTTGTGGCTGGGGTTCTTGGGGCAAATTACCATAACCTTGCCATGTCTTTTGATAATCTTACATTTGTCGCACATAGGCTTAACGGAAGGTCTTACTTTCATTGTTATATCTCCTATAAATTAGTTTTTGCTACGGTATACTATACGTCCTCTCATAAGGTCATAGGTGCTCATTGCTACTTTAACGTTATCACCGGCGTAAACCTTAATGTTGTTAACTCTCATTTTTCCGGCAAGGTATGCTGTAATAACGTGTCCGTTTGTTAATCTAACTTTAAAATTGGTTCCGGGCAACACTTCAACAACGGTGCCTTCTACTTCGATTGTATCGTCTTTGGACATACTGTACTCCTTTTAAATTATTATATCGAACCGTTGTAGGAGCGGAGTGCGCTCTTTACTTCGGCATCGAAAACCTTTTTGCCCTCTTCAAACTTTTCGGCAAGCTTTTCTATTATCTCGCCTTGAGCTTTTAGGTGCTTGATTTTTTTGAGTTTTGGCGTATCAACTCTGCGTAGGTCGCCATCTGAAATCTTAACGTAGTTTTCATCGACTATCTCGGTTACTACGTAGAAACTTCCTGCGTCCCTTCCCGCTTTGGAGAATACGACCGAGCCTACTTTGATTTCTTTCATATTTATATTGCGCTTATGCGCCCTCACAATGTTAGTATCTCTACTCCGTCGGGAAGAATTACTACCGTGTTTTCATAGTGAGCAGAGGGTTTACCGTCAGCGGTTGCAATCGTCCAGTCGTCGCCTTCGAATTGCCTTATGCGTCTTGTACCAAGATTTATCATTGGTTCAATCGCAAGAGTCATACCGCTAACAAGTCTCATTCCCCTACCGGGAATACCATAGTTAGGAACGTTGGGGTCTTCGTGTACTGTTTTACCAATACCGTGCCCTACTAACTCTCTAACTACTCCGTATCCGTGCTTTTCGGCGTGAGCACTTATTACCGCGCCCAAATCTCCAAGCCTTACGCCTTCCTTAAGAATCTTTATTCCTTCAAAGAAACATTCTTTGCACACTCTTGCGAGCTGTTCCTTTTCGGGAGTGGTAGAGCCTATTATTACCGTTCTTGCCGCGTCGGTGTGATATCCGTTGATACCTACGCCTCCGTCAAGTTTTAGTAGCATACCCTCTTCCAGCACTCTACCGCCGGGAATACCGTGAACGATTTCGTCGTCGATAGAAGTACAAAGGGTACCGGGGAAACCACCGTATCCCAAAAAACTGGGAATTGCGTTTTGCTTTTTGATATAATCGTAAGCAATGGCGTCTAGTCTCCTCGTGGTAACGCCGGGCTTTGCGTTTTCGGATACTAAATCAAGCACGTCGCGGAGTATCGCACCCGCCTTTCTCATATATCCTATTTCCGTTTCACTCTTAATTGTTACCATATTATTTTACAAGCTCTATTATCTTTTGGAAAGTTTCTTCTATGGTACCGTTAGCATCCACGTCTACTACCAAACCCTTTGCCTTGTAGTAATCTACTAGAGGCGCTGTTGTCTTTTCGTAAACAGCCATTCTGTTGCGGATGGTTTCTTCGTTATCGTCTTGACGAATAAACAATTCCTTACCGCATTTATCGCAGATATTGCTTGGATGCGTTGATACGTGGTAGGTTTCTCCACAAGAGCAGGTACGTCTGCCACCAAGTCTTGCTACCACTTTTTCGGTATCGATTACAAAGTTGATAACGTAATCGATTTTAGCGATATTTTCAAGAGCTTCGGCTTGTGGGATACTACGAGGAAAACCATCTAACAAAAATCCCTTTTGGCAATCGTCGTGAGACAGTCTTTCCTCTACAATTTTTACGGTTACGTCGTCGGGAACGAGTTGACCTTTGTCGATAAAGCTTTTAGCAAAAATGCCTATTTCGGTTTGTCTTGCTATGTTAGAACGGAACGCGTCGCCCGTTGAAATATGGGGTATTGCATAGTGTTCTTTAAGCTTAGTCGCTTGGGAGCCTTTACCCGCGCCCGGCGCACCTAATAATATAATATTCATTTTATTTCAAGAATCCCTTATTGTTCTTTACGAGCAATTGACTTTCGAGTTGTTTTTGGAACTCAAGAGCGGTGGATACAACTATCATTAGTCCGGTTGCGGAGAATGCGTTACCAAGACCAAGAGCTGCGAATCCGTCTACTTGTTGTAAAATCAAGGTAGGAATTAGCGCTATAACTGCTAGGAACAATGAGCCAAATAGCGTCAATCTGTTGTTGATTTTTCTCAAGTAATCACTGGTAGCCTTACCGGGTCTTACGCCTTGAACGAAACCACCGTTTTGTTGTAGCATACGTGCAACGTCGTCGGGGTTAAATTGTATTTGAGCGTAGAAGAAACCGAAGAACACGATAAGTAGGAACATTATCGGAGCATATAGGTTACCATTGGTGCCAAACCATTCTGCCCAGAATAGACCGAATTTAGTGCTTTCCCATCCGCCAAATTGGATAATCATTTGGGGGAACATAATCAAGGACGATGCGAAGATTATGGGCATAACGCCACCGGCAGTAACTTTAATCGGAATGTGGGTAGATTGTCCACCATACATTTTGTTACCCTTGATTTGCTTTGCGTATTGAACCTTTATCTTACGTTCTGCCATATCCATAAATACGATAACGAAGAACAAGACTGCAACGAGTACAAAGAAACCTAGTAAGAACCAAATGCTAGTGGTATCACCGGCTTTAACTTGATTGGGTATTATGTTGGTTACAGCGGTTAAGATTGAATTACCTAGTGAAGAGATAATACCGATAAAGATTATGAGCGAAGTACCATTGCCGATACCGTACTCGGTTATTCTTTCACTTAGCCACATAACTAGGGCAGAGCCACCTACCAAGATTATAACAACGAAAATCATAGTGAAGATTTTATCTACTTCGTTGCTAGGGTCGTTAGTGAAAACGGGGGTGATACTGCCTTCCCAAGCGAACATAACGCCTATTGCTTGAATGAGTGCAAGAAGAATTGCAAGGTAACGGGTATATTGAGTTATTTTCTTTCTACCCTCTTCGCCATCCTTACTTAATTTTTCAAGCTTAGGAATAATAAGAGTCAACAGTTGCATAATAATGAAGCTGTTGATGAAAGGAACGATACCTAATGAGAAGAGCGTGCCGTATTGGAATGCACTACCCGTGATGGCGGAAAACATTAGGGAGAAGTCGTTCATTTCTGCTATCGGTTGATATATCAATGCGGAGTTTAGTCCGGGGATTGGTACGAAGCAACCGACTCTGTAGACCAAGAGAAGTGCAAGGGTGATTAAAATCTTCTTGCAAATCTCTGGGGTCTTGAAAGCGTTCTTAAACGTTTGAAACATTATAGAACCTCTACCTTACCGCCTGCTTTTTCAATTTTTTCTTGAGCAGACTTGGTGAATTTGTTTGCTTGAACGGTTAGATTCTTGGTAAGTTCGCCATCACCCAATACCTTCAAACCGTAGGGCATAATTTTGCCGATGAGGCCTGCATCTTGTAGAAGTTCTGCAGTGATAACAGTGCCTTCTGCAAAGTTTTCTAGAACGCCTACGTTGACAGTGGTATACTCTGCAGTAAAGTGATTTTTGAATCCTCTCTTGGGTACTCTACGGGTTAAAGGCATTTGACCACCTTCAAAGCCGGGGCGAACGCCACCGCCACTTCTTGCCCATTGACCTTTGTGTCCCTTACCGCTGGTTTTACCTAGACCAGAACCGATACCTCTGCCTAGTCTTTTTGCGGGAGTAACTGCGCCTTCTGCGGGAAATAAATCATTTAGTTTCATATTTAGTCCTCCTATTTAACTTCTTCCACGCGAACAAGGTGTGATACTTTGAATATCATACCGCGGATAACGGGATTGTCTTCGTGAATTTTGCTAGCACCAATCTTGTTTAGACCGAGTGCTTTAACGTTTGCCTTTTGGTTTTCTAGACAACCGATAGTGCTTTTTACAAGGGTAACTTTAATTTGAGCCATAGTAAACCTCCTATAAAATTTCTTCTACGGTCTTGCCACGGAGAGCAGCGAACTCTTCTGCGGTTTTGAGAGCCTTCAAACCAGCGATAGTTGCCTTAACGCTATTGATAGCATTGTTGGTGCCTATGCACTTGGTACGAATATTAGCGATACCGCTAACTTCAAGAATTTGTCTAACTGCGCCACCAGCGATAACACCGGTACCTTCGGGAGCGGGCATCATAAGAACTTTGCCTCTGCCGAATTCACCAATAACGGTGTGGGGGATGGTTCTGCCGGAAGTAGAGATGGTAAACATACTCTTAACAGCTGCCTTTTGAGCCTTTTCGATTGCTTCCGGAACTTCTGCTGCTTTACCCATACCGATACCTACTCTGCCTTTACCATCACCGCAAACTACTAGAGCGCTAAAACGCATGGTTCTACCACCCTTAACAACCTTGGTTACGCGGCGAACAGTAATGGTCTTTTTAATGAGATCGTCTTTGGGTTCTCTATTAAATCTTTCTCTATCATTTCTTGCCATAATTCTATTCTCCTAAAAGTCAAGTCCTGCTTCTCTAGCGCCATCAGCGAGAGCTGCTACACGACCGGTATAGATATAACCGCCTCTATCGAAAACAACAGCTTTGATGCCAGCTTCGATAGCCTTTTTGCCTAGTTCAATACCAACGATTTTTGCAGCTTCAACCTTGGTTTTGCCTTCTACCATAGCTTTGATATCAGCTTGGAGGGTGTTTGCTGCACAAAGGGTTACGCCTTTGGTATCATCGATGATTTGAGCATAGATGTTAACGGTGGAACGGGTTACGCAAAGACGGGGCATCTCTGCAGTACCCTTTAGGGTATTGCGGAGACGTGCGTGTCTTTTAAGTCTTATCTTATTTTTATTAGCTTTCTTTAACATAATCTAGTTACTCCTTTATTTACCTGCGGTCTTGCCTTCCTTGCGTAGGATAACTTCATCCTTATAACGGATACCGTAGCCATGGTAAGGTTCGGGTTTGCGTAGAGCTTTGATATTTGCAGCAACTTGTCCTACTTTTACCTTGTCGATACCTTTTATGCAAAGTTCGGTGGGGTTAACAACTTCGATTTTGATGCCTTCCGGAGCTACTACGTCAACGGTGTGAGAGAAGCCGATGGAAAGAACAACTTTATCGCCTTGAGCAACTGCTTTCCAACCAACACCACTTATGATAAGGTTCTTGGAGTATCCTTTGGAAACACCGTTAACCATATTTTGGATAAGTGCGCGGTAAAGACCGTGAGCAGCTTTAACTTCTTTAGCTTCGGATACGCGAGAAACGGTTACAACGTCGCCTTCGATGGTAACGTTAATCTTGCTGTTTTCGATAGCTTGACTAAGAGTACCTAATGCTCCCTTAACGGTAACGATACGGTTATCGAATTTAACCTCAACGCCTGCGGGAACCTTTATGGGATTTCTACCTATTCTTGACATATCGTACCTCCTACCATACGTAAGCGAGAACTTCGCCACCGGCACCAATAGCGCGTGCCTTCTTATCGGTCATAACACCCTTAGAGGTAGAGATGATAGCGATACCTAGACCACCAAGAACCTTGGGTAGCGCGTCGCTCTTTGCGTAAACGCGGAGACCGGGTTTGGAAATCTTCTTAAGACCATTGATAACTTTTTCTTTGTTAGCAGTGTACTTAAGTTCGATGTGGATAACGTCTTGAACTTGACCTTCTACCTTAACGACGGAAGCGCTCTTGATGTAACCTTCTTCTACTAAAATATTTGCAATCGCAACCTTGATTTTTGAGTGGGGAACGTCTACGCTGTCTTTCTTAGCGGTTAGAGCGTTACGGATGCGAGTAAGCATATCAGCAATTGGATCAGTAATAGTCATTTTTATATCCTCCTACCAGCTTGCCTTGCGTACACCGGGTATTTCGCCTTTGTATGCAAGTTCTCTAAAGCAAATTCTGCAGATGCCATACTTGCGAAGAACTGCGTGGGGTCTACCGCAAATAGAGCAACGGGTGTATTCACGAGTGGAAAACTTTTGCTTTCTTTGTTGTTTATTTATCATTGATTTCTTTGCCATATTATTAAACCTCCTACTTTACGAAAGGAACGCCAAGAAGTCTTAAGAGTTCTTTAGCTTCTTCGTCGGTCTTAGCCGTGGTGGTTACACAGCAGTCAAAACCTCTAGTCTTCTCGATTTTATCATAAGAAATTTCGGGGAAGATTAGTTGTTCTTTGATACCGAGGGTGTAGTTACCTCTACCGTCAAAGGACTTGTCGCTTACGCCCTTAAAGTCGCGAACACGGGGAAGAGCGATGGAGATAAGCTTATCGAGGAAGTTCCACATCTTATCTCTACGTAGGGTTACCATAGCGCCTACTTGTTGTCCTTCTCTAACTTTAAAGTTAGCAACGGATTTCTTAGCCATAGTTGCAACAGCCTTTTGACCTACGATATCTTCAAGTTCTTTGGTTGCGAGTTGCATGCTCTTGGAGTTTTCTTTGATGTCGCCAAAACGCATATTGAGAACTATCTTTTCGAGCTTCGGAACTTGCATTACGGTGGTGTAACCGAAGGTCTTCATAAGTGCGGGAACAACTTCTTCTTTATATTTAACTTCTAGTCTGCTGATTTCTCTAACTGCAGCAGCTTTTTCAACTTTTTTAGCCATTATAATTGCCTCCTATTATTCTGCTGCGGTTTCGGTGGTTTCAGCCTTAACTGCTTTCTTACGAACGGCAGCTTTGGTTGCCTTCTTAGCTTTTTGAGCTTTCTTGGTTACGAGAACAGCACCACACTTTTTGCAGTAACGAACTCTCTTGCCATCTTCTAGGCGGTAACCTACGCGGGTGGGCTTGTTGCAAGCGGAGCAAATGGGCATTACGTTGGAAATATCAACGCTACCGGGTTGCTTTACCAAACCGCCTTGGTCGCTAGCCTTTCTAGCCTTAACTGCCTTGGTGTTAACGGTTGCAAGACCTTCGCCTTCTACTAGTACGCGATGAGCCTCGGTGTTAACTGCAGTAACTTGGGCAGTCTTACCCTTGTCTTTACCGGCTATTATCATAACGTAATCGTCTTTTTTAACACTATATTTAGTCATAATTCAGCCTCCTAAAGAACTTCTGGAGCAAGAGATACGATTTTAGCATAGCCTTCTCTTATTTCTCTTGCGATAGGTCCAAAGATACGTGAACCGCGGGGTTGATTTTGGTTATCAATAATTACCGCTGCATTATCATCGAACTTAATGTGAGTACCGTCTTTACGTCTGATACCCTTGTGGGTACGTACGATAACGGCTTTTACTACGTCGCCTTTTTTAACAATGCCACCGGGGGTTGCGGACTTAACGGATGCAATGATAACGTCGCCGATGTTACCACTTCTTACGTAAGAGCCACCCATAACGCGGATACATTTTATTTCTTTAGCGCCGCTATTATCTGCTACTTTTAATCTAGATTCAGGTTGTATCATGTTGCCTCCTACTTAGCCTTCTCAATGATGTTGAGAAGTCTCCAATTCTTGTCCTTTGAAATGGGACGAGTTTCCATAACTTCTATTTTGTCGCCTACACCACACTCGTTGTTTTCATCGTGAACTTTGAGCTTCTTGGTGCGGAGAATGTACTTTTTATACAAAGGATGTTTTACCTTTTGTTCTACGGCAATTACACAGGTTTTGTCCATTTTATCGCTGATAACTATGCCGACTCTGGTTTTTCTAAGATTTCTATCTTCCATTTAAGTTATCCTCCTATGCGTTCTTCTTTGCGCGAGTTTTCTTTGCAGCCTTAACAGGTTCTTCTACGATACCGAGTTCTCTTTGACGTAGAACGGTCTTAGCTCTAGCGATATCCTTTTTGCATTCTGCAAGAACCATGGGGTTGGAAAGTTGGTTGGTTGCGTGCTTGAAACGAAGATTAAAGAGTTCGGTCTTTAGTTCATTAATCTTAAGCACTAATTCTTCATTTGTCATTTCAAAATAATTCTTTGCTTTCATTAATTGTCACCGCCTTCTTCAACTTGGTCTTCTCTCTTAGCAAACTTGCACTTTACGGGAAGTTTATTTGCTGCGAGACGAAGTGCTTCTCTTGCTACTTCTTCACTTACACCGGCCATTTCGAACATAACTCTGCCGGGTTTAACTACTGCTACCCAGAACTCTACGGAACCTTTACCGCTACCCATACGAGCTTCAGCGGGGTGCTTGGTTAAGGGCTTGTGGGGGAAGATGTTTACCCATACTTGACCGCCACGCTTGATATATCTGGTCATTGCAACACGGGCTGCTTCGATTTGGTTGGACTTTATCCAAGCGGGTTCGGTTGCTACGAGGCCGAATTCACCATAAGCGATTTTGTTACCTCTCAAAGCTTTACCGGTCATTCTACCGCGTTGTTGCTTTCTTCTTTTAACTCTTTTAGGCATTAACATAATTAGTTTTTACCTCCTTTATTAAAGACCTCGCCCTTATAAATCCAGGTCTTAACACCGATGATACCATAGGTGGTGTTTGCTTCTGCAAAACCGTAATCGATGTCAGCACGGATGGTTTGTAGGGGGATAGAACCTTCGTGGTAGTTTTCGCTTCTAGCTATTTCAGCACCGTCAAGACGTCCACTTACCATAGTCTTGATACCCTTAGCGCCAGCTCTCATAGCTCTGCCCATAGCGAACTTCATAGCTCTACGGAAGGGGGTTCTCTTTTCAAGAGCAGCTGCGATAGATTCTGCTACGAGTTGAGCATCCATATCAACGTTCTTAACCTCGCGGATATTAACGGAGAAAGTCTTGTCTTTGCCAACTATCTTTCTAACTGCTGCATTGATTTCTTCGATGCCCTTTTTCTTTGCGCCAACTTCTTCAGCGGGAGCATCTTTCTTGTTCATTTTACCAACTGCTACGCCAACTCTACCGCAGTAAACGTCGATTTTGATGGTGTTAGCTGCTCTTTCGATACTAATCTTAGAGATAGCTGCATCGTAGTAGTTCTTCTTTATATACTTACGGATTTCGTCGTCTTCTTTTAGGTTCTTACCGAAATCCTTTTTGTTTGCGTACCAAGTGCTACTCCAGGGAGCGATGATACCAACTCTTAAACCATGTGGATTAACTTTTTGACCCATTTTGGTAATTCCTCCTATTT
The DNA here is from genome assembly GCA_017403145.1 of Clostridia bacterium. Classification (GTDB taxonomy): domain Bacteria; phylum Bacillota; class Clostridia; order Christensenellales; family DTU072; genus Stercoripulliclostridium_A. The sequence continues at coordinate 21,257 of JAFQOO010000003.1, read as the reverse complement.
AGCGGCGTCAAGAATGACGGTGATGTGGGTGGTGCGCTTCATGATGCTGTGTCCTCTGCCCTTTGATACGGGTTGATAGCGCTTAAGGGTTTTGCCTTCGTCTGCAAAGCATTCTGCTACGTAAAGGGTATCCTTGTTCATATTCATATTGTTTTCTGCATTAGCTGCTGCGCTGTTAACAACCTTGAGGATGGGGGTGCTAGAAGACTTGTTCATTGCCTTTAGAAGTGCAACTGCCTCAACGTAACTCTTACCACGAATAACGTCTAGTACGGAACGAACCTTATAGGGTGATATTCTGATGGATTTAGCTACTGCATAAGGACGGGTGTCTTTATTTTCCAATCTTGCTTTGGTCTTTTCTCTAACTCTAGTTGCCATATAGACCTCCTATTTCTTACCGCCAGCGGTTTTTGAACCTGCGTGTCCGTTAAAAGTTCTGGTGGGAGCAAACTCGCCGAGTTTTAAGCCAACCATATCTTCGGTTACGTATACAGGCACGTGCTTTTTACCGTTGTGAACTGCGATGGTATGACCAACGAATTCGGGGAAGATAACAGATGCTCTTGACCAAGTCTTGATGGGCTTCTTATCTCCACTTTCATTCATTGCTATAATTCTTTTCATTAGGCTCTCTTCACAAAAGGGACCTTTTTTAACTGACCTACTCATTTATGTGCCTCCTAATTTATACGCTTAATAATCATCTTGTTGGACTTAGCCTTCTTGCTTCTGGTCTTATAACCAAGAGCGGGCTTACCCCAAGGAGTAACGGGAGTTGCCATACCGATGGGGCTCTTGCCTTCACCACCACCGTGGGGGTGGTCGCAGGGGTTCATTACAACACCGCGAACGGTAGGTTTAACACCCATATGACGGGTTTTACCTGCTTTACCAACACTAACGTTTTCGTGGTCGATGTTACCAACGGTACCGATAGTAGCTTTGCACTTTAGGGAAACGTATCTCATTTCACCTGAAGGCATACGAAGGGTTGCCTTGTTGTTTTCCTTAGCCATAAGTTGGGCACTTACGCCTGCGGAACGAGCAATTTGACCGCCCTTGCCGGGTTGAAGCTCTATGTTGTGGATGGTGGTACCAACGGGGATATCTTGAAGAAGGAGTGAGTTACCTGCTTTGATATCTGCGCCTTCGCCACTTAGTACGGTGTCGCCTACGCTCAAGCCAACGGGGCAGAGGATATATCTCTTTTCGCCATCAGCATAGTTTAGAAGAGCGATGTTTGCGCTACGGTTGGGGTCGTATTGAACGCTTGCAACCTTTGCGGGGATACCGTCTTTATTACGTTTAAAGTCGATAATTCTGTACTTGTTTCTGTTACCGCCACCGATATGTCTAACGGTGATTCTTCCCAAATTGTTACGACCGCCGGTCTTATTTTTGCTTACTAGCAAGCTCTTTTCGGGCTTAGTGCAGGTGATTTCTGCAAAGTCCGATACGCTCATATTACGGCGTGCGGGGGATGTAGGTTTATATTTAATAACTGCCATTATTGTTTACCTCCCGATTATGCTAGACTTTCGAAGAATTCGATTGCTTTGCTATCTGCGGTAAGGGTAACGTATGCTTTCTTATAGGAAGCGGTTTTGCCTTCCGTGTAGCCTCTTCTTCTGGTCTTACCGCTAACTCTTACGGTATTTACCTTTTCTACTGATACGCCGAAGATGCTTTCTATTGCGATTTTGATTTGAGTTTTGTTAGCATCCTTTCTTACTACGAAAGCGTATCTCTTTGCTGCGATACCGTCATAGCTCTTTTCAGAGAGAACGGGTTTAATAATGATATCGTAGTTGTTCATTATGCATATACCTCCATAAGTGCGTTAACGGCGTCGAGGGTGAATACACACTTGTTTGCACGAACTAGTTCATAAACGTTTAGGAGTGCTACGTCGGTCAAGGTAACGGTTTGGATGTTTCTTGATGCACGTAGTAAATCTTCGTTATGTCCGTTTACTACTAGAAGTGCGGTCTTTTCGATACCGATGTTATTAAGAGCGGTTGCAACAAGTTTGGTCTTGGGTTGTTCGATATTGAAGTTATCAACAATGATAAGTTCGTTATCTGCAAGCTTCTTGCTGAGTGCACTGCATAGTGCGCCAACTCTCATTTGCTTGTTTATCTTCTTGCTAAAGTCGCGGGGCTTGGGTGCGAATACTACGCCACCGTGTGTCCATTGAGGAGCGCGGATGCTACCTTGACGAGCTCTACCGGTGCCCTTTTGTCTCCAAGGCTTTCTACCGCCACCACGTACTTCGGTACGGGTAAGAGCGCTCTTGGTGCCTTGTCTCTTGTTTGCTAGTTGAGCAACGACTACTTGGTGGATAAGTGCGGGATTGTACTCTCTGCCGAAGATTTCGTCGTTTAGTTCAACGGTTCCTACTTCCTTACCTAGGGTATTTATAACTTTTGCTATCATATTCGTATCTCCTTTACCCTATTATTTGAACCATTTGGAAGCCTTAACTTTCTTGCAGGTGTTCTTGATGATAACGGGACTGTTCTTGGGACCGGGGATTCCGCCGGAAATTAGAAGAACGTTACGTGCTGCATCAACCTTAACTACTTCCAAATTTTGAATGGTTACTTGTTCATGACCATATTGACCAGCCATCTTCTTGTTTTTGAAAACTCTAGAAGGTGAGCTGTTTGCGCCTAGTGAACCAACACATCTGTGGACGGGGCCTACACCGTGGGTTGCCATAAGTCTGTGGGTGTTCCATCTTTGGATGGTACCAGTGTAACCACGACCTCTGGTGGTGCCGGTTACGTCAACCTTGTCGCCTACTACGAAAACGTCAGCTTTGATTTCTTGTCCTACGGTATAAGCGGAGCAATCTTCAAAACGGAATTCTTTCATAGTCTTCTTGGGAGCAACGTTTGCTTTCTTATATTGTCCAAGAGTGGGTTTGTTTACGTTGTTAGCCTTAACATCGCCATATGCTACCTTAACTGCGTCGTATCCGTCTTTTGCTACGTTCTTGATTTGAACAACGGTGCAGGGACCTGCTTCAACAACGGTTACGGGGATAACGGTGCCGTCTGCTGCGAAAATTTGGCTCATTCCTAATTTCTTACCTAAAATTGCTTTCTTCATCTTGAGCCTCCTATTACAGCTTGAGTTGGAAATCTACGCCTGCGGGAACGTCTAGCTTCATAAGAGCGTCGATGGTTCTGGTTGAGCAGTTATAGATGTCTATCAATCTCTTGTGGGTGCGAAGTTCGAACTGTTCACGGCTATCCTTATATTTATGAGGAGAGCGAAGAATAGTAACGATTTCCTTCTCGGTGGGTAGCGGGATAGGTCCTGATACGCTAGCGCCGGTGCTCTTAGCAGCCTCAACTATCTTAGCGCAACTGGAGTCTATCAAGCTGTGGTCATAGGCTTTCAATTTAATTCTGATCTTTTGACCTGCCATGTTATTTTGTTCCTCCATATATTTCGTTTACGTACACCCTTCCGTGTGTATCGTGCCTTCCGATAAATAAAAGGCCATTGGCCATTTCTATCTTCCAGCTTGCTCGTGTACCTCCGGAATTGACAATCATTTGAATGCAATATTCCATCTTAAGCTACCTAATCGGGCGGTTTACGAGAAATCCCCGAACGCGAACGATACTATTTTAGTAAAAATAATATCTATTGTCAAACAAAAAACATATAAATTTTAAAAATTCTCAAAAAAAATTGAACTATTTTTTTGCTCTTGTGGTAGGTCGATTTTTAGGTACTATATATTGTGGTTTAGCTCTAAAATTTTTATTTTTACGAAGACAACGCGTGCGAGAACGTCCCCTCCCCTATCAAAACTTTCCAAGAACACACCAAGAAGTAAAAGCAAAATAATATATATTATTTAAGGTACCCGCGCACGCGCGCGAGGAATTATAAAAAGTCTCTTGATTTATGTTTGGAATTATATTATAATACTAAATTGAAGGAGAAATAAACTATGAAAGAATTTTTAGGCGACGATTTTTTACTCAATAGCCCCACCGCTATCGAGCTTTATAACGAAGTAAAAGACCTTCCTATTGTTGATTACCACTGCCACGTTGATGCAAAAGAAATCTATAAAGACGTCAAGTTCAACACCATCACCGAGGCTTGGCTGGGCGGAGACCACTACAAATGGCGCGCTATGAGAAATATGGGAATACCGGAAAAGTACATTACTGCAAAATGCGATGATTACAAGAAATTTGTATCTTGGGCTACCATTTTGCCCGCTATGGCAGGGCATCCACTATATCACTTTAGCCACCTTGAGTTAAAGAGATATCTAGGTATATCCACCCCTCTAAACGAAAGAACCGCAGAAGAAATATACGCCAAAGCCAACGAAGTTCTAAAAGATTTGAGCGTTAGAAAAATCATAAAGAAAGCTAACGTGGAAGTTATTGTTACCACCAATGACCCCATAGATAGCTTGAAGTACCACAAGCTACTCAAGGAAGAGGGCTACGAGGTAAAAGTCCTACCCGCTTTCCGCCCTGACAAAGCTATCAATATAGAAAAGCCCGATTACCTCGATTATCTACAAAAGCTTTCCGAAGTTGTTGGTAAATCTATCACTAGTATCACCGACCTCAAAGAGGCGTTACTAGCTAGACTAGACTACTTTGTAGAGAATGGTTGTAAAGCTGCCGACCACGGTTTGGATTACGTACCATTCAACCTTAAAACAAGCTATGATGCTTCCGCGACCTTCCAAAAGGCAAAGAGCGGCGAACGCCTAACCAGAGAAGAAATCGACGGCTTTAAGACCGAAATGCTAATCTTCTGCGGTATCAACTATTGCAAGCGTAATATAGCAATGGAAGTCCATTTTGGTTGCGTACGCAACGCAAACAAGGATATGTTCCTTGCTTTAGGACCCGATACAGGTTTTGACTGCGTAAACGACGCTAACCACGTAGACAACCTATATAACCTACTTGACGAGCTTGCAATGCGCCATAGATTACCAAAGACGTTACTCTACTCGCTCAATCCCAAAGACAACGCACTACTTATATCTATGATGGGTGCTTTCAACGAGTATCCCTTCAAGGGCAAAGTTCAACAAGGTAGTGCTTGGTGGTTCAACGACCACAAAAAGGGAATGGAAGAGCAAATCGCCACCTATTCAGCCGGTGCTCCTATCGCAACCTTTATAGGAATGTTGACCGACTCCAGAAGCTTCCTTTCCTACGCTCGCCACGAATATTTTAGAAGAATTCTTGCTAACTACCTCGGCAATCTTGTAGAACAAGGCGAGTATCCTATAAGCGAGCTCCCCTATCTCAAAAAAGTTATTCGTGATATTTGCCACGATAACGTAGTGGCATACTTTGGTTTCTAAAATAATATCTATTTACATAATAGGAAAGAAAGCACTAGGCGGTGCTTTCTTTTTTGTATACGATGCTAACGAGTTTAAACCACTTGAAATAATTTTCGTTAAGGGTTAAAATATAGTTATGAGAAATGATAAGAGAAAGGGAATAGCAACTAAAAATATAGCGCTCGGCGCAATACTAACCGCACTAGTTATCGTACTGCAATTGCTTGGACAATTCATAAAATTTGGACCGGCATCCATTTCACTCGTTCTAATACCTATCGTCATTGGTGCCGCGATATGCGGACCTGCAATTAGCACTTGGCTGGGACTCGTATTCGGCGCAGTCGTATTATTTACCGATGGTATGGCGTTTATGGCAATCCACGCAGTCGGCACCATAATTACCGTACTTGTCAAAGGAGCTTTATGCGGTTTGGTTGCAGGACTTGTATATAAGCTGTTCTCAAAGAAAAACGTATACCTCGCAGTTATTCTTTCCGCTATCGCTTGCCCTATCGTCAACACAGGCGTATTCTTACTTGGATGCTATCTATTCTTCTTTGACACAATCAAGGAATGGGGGCTTTCAGCAGGATTTACGAACGTTGGCGAATATATGATACTAGGCCTTGTTGGAATAAATTTCCTACTTGAACTCGCGGTAAACGTTGTACTTAGTCCCATAATAGTAAGATTGATTAACATAAGAAAACGCACCAATTGATGGCGTCAAAGCAAAATAAAAAGTCCCGAATTAGCGGGACTTTATTTTTACTTAATTTCGTTAAGAGTTTCTTTTAGAGCCACTAGCATTTGGTCTATTTGCTCGGTGGTTATTATTAGCGGAGGTACAAAACGAAGCACCTTACCACCACACACGTTAAGTATAAAGCCTTTCTTAAACATACGGTTGTAAACTTCCTTAGCAAACTCTCCGCTAATCGTTTCTGCACCCACTATCAAGCCCTTTCCTCTTACATCTACGACACGATTATCGTTAAGATTTTTTAGCCCTTCCATCAGATGCTCGCCCTTGTTTGCAACATCTTGCATAAAGCCATCTTCACGTATCTTGGAGCATACTGCATAGCCTACTGCGGTAACTAAAGGCTGTGCGCCAAACGTTGTTCCGTGGTCGCCGGGCACAAATGCTTTTGCAACCTTTTCGGTTGCCAAACAAGCGGATACGGGAACCCCACCGCCAATTCCCTTAGCACAAGTGATAATGTCGGGGTTTATACCATAGTGCTCGAAAGCCCAAAACTTACCCGTTCTTCCGGCACCGGTTTGCACTTCGTCTAGTATTAGCAAGGCGCCCTTTTCTTTGGTCAATTTATCACAAAGTTTAAGGTAACTTTCGCTTGCAGGAATTATACCGCCCTCTCCTTGTATAGGCTCTAGCATTATGGCTGCAACCTCGTTATCTTCAAGTACGTTGCGTAGAGCTTCTTCGTCGTTATAGGGGATATAAATACCAATACCATCGGGCAATGGAGCAAAGGGTTTGTTGTATTTTTCTTGTCCCGTTGCAGTAACGGTAGCAAGAGTTCTTCCGTGGAATGATTGTACCGCGGTTACAATCTTAAATCGGTTCTCACCCTTTACTTTAAAGTATTTTCTTGCAAGCTTAATAGCACACTCGTTAGCTTCGGCGCCACTGTTTCCAAAGAACGCCTTTTTAAGGTTGGTTCCTTTAACTAGTTGCTCTGCCATTAGTCCACGAGTTTCGTTATAGAAATAGTTGGATACTATGCTTACTTTTTTTGCTTGCTCGCAAATAGCGTTTACAAATACAGGGTGGTTATAGCCAAGTGCGTTTACCGCAATACCGCCCAAAAAATCAAGATAGGTATTGCCTTCCGTATCGGTCAAATAGCAACCGTTACCGCTTTCGAAAGCAACGTCAACGGGTGCATAAGTGTTCATAAAATACTCTTTATCACGAGCTTTGATTTCCTCGAATTTAGTCATTTTATATCTCCTTTAAGCATAAACGACGAACTGCGCAAGCGCGAGTACGCCAAGAGTTGCCACAAATAGGGCTAGGTGGATTTTCAAGCTCCAACGAACCCATTTTGCATAGTCTACCGTGGTCAATCCAAGTATCAATAGTAGTCCCGCATTGGTGGGTAACAATACGTTTGCAAAGCCATCGGCGAAGCAGAATGCCAATACCGACACTTGGGGATTTATTCCCACCATTGCACATATATCGTAAACCATAGGCATAAGTAGGAAGACCTTTGCCGAGCCAGATTGGATAAAGAACTCGAATACAAATATCAATAGATATATCAAAATGGTAGTTCCAAAGCCACCCTTATCCCCTATCAAATTTACTATATGATAAAGGATGGTATCCATTATATCCCCCTCTTCAACGATATATCTTATACCGCCGGCGATTAGGATGAGTGCAACAGCGGGAAGCAAAGTTAACATACCCTTGCCTAGATTAACGAACAACCTTTTACCGCGCTCTCCACACATTAGACAAGCTCCGATACCTGCTATAACGTATATGCCTAGAATAATGTACATCAAATAATCGGCAAGCACGGGAACAGCAATGGATACGAGTGCAAGCAATACTATTGCGAGCATCCAGCAACCGAACCAAAGCAACGCCTTGTTCTTGCCCTTTTCTTCCTTGAAGTCCTCAACGCGGAAGCAAAAGCTCTTTTTACGTTCTAGGTCAAGGGCATAAACCATAGATTTTTGGGGATTTTTCTCCACTTTCTTGGCATAAGGTATGATGAATAGCATCAAGATACCATATGCTAGGAAGAAGGTAAGAACGCGCAAGCCTATACCTGAGTACATTGGAATACCGCCTATCGTTTGAGCAACGCCAACGGTAAAGGGGTTTACAACCGCTGCGGAAAAACCAAAGCAAGGTGCAAGCACGCTTACGCCAAGGCCAACGAGCGCATCCCATCCAAGAGCGTAGGAAAGCATAACGACAACGGGAACGAGGGGTATAAGCTCTTCGAACATACCCGCCGAGCTTCCGAGGAACATTAGTGCAAAGGTAATAATGGTGAGTAGCAAATATTTCCTGTGTCCTAGTTTATAATTAAGGTACTCTACCATATATACCAAAATACCGCTATCGTCAAGGGCGGTAAAGATAGCACCGATTATAAGGAGCAACAAGAGTATTGCCCATACCGTCATAGAGCCCTCGGTGGAGGGTAACAAAATCATAAAGGGAGCAAGTAAAAATTGCCACCATTTTATGCCGTCTAACGTTTCGTCAACTTGATAGGTGCCAACGATTATGGAACCATCAGCATCTCTTAGGAAGGTGCCTTTATCTAGCACGAAAGTCAAAACGTAGGCGGTAATAAACAAAGTAAGCACAACTATTATGCCTACTATGACTGCCTTAGGGCTGATTGATATTGATTTGGCTCTGCTTATCGCTGAGTTCGGAGTCTCTACCTCTACGATGGACTCCTTTACGATAAGTTCGTCGTTAGTATTCTCCATATATTACTCCAAGCCGACTTTTTCTTCCGCTTCCTTGATAAAATCGGTAATAACTTTAGTAAAGATTTCGGGATATTTTACCATTGAGCGCGCGTGCATACTATCCTCAAATATATGCACCTTCGCATCGGGTTTTATTGCTCTCAACTTTTGGCAGTTGTAAAAGTCCACGGTCTTATCCGCCTTTGAGTGAATAATCAAGGTTGGCTTTTTAACGCGAGCTAACGATTTACCTGCATTGAATTCTTTAAACTCAATCTTGAAAAACAATCTAGAAACACTTTCAAACGTGGGCTCTAGTAGTTTTCTAATAGTCTTATTTTTTATGTACTTGGATAACAAACCTTCAAAATCGGCGTATCCGCAATACTCGATTAAATATTCTACGCGCTTATCCATATCGGCAACCATCATAGAGGTCGCGGCTCCCATCGATTCGCCAAATATAGCAAAACGTTTGCCGGGATAATCCTTTTCTAAAACGTCTATCCAATCTATAAGGTCGTACTTTTCGGTAGCGCCAAAGGTTATTATATCGCCACCACTAAAGCCACTCCTCTTGTGGTCGGGAATAAACACGTTGTAACCAAGATTTAAAAAGGTCTCCAGATACTTCATTTGCGATAGTCCGCAAGAGTTGTGTCCGTGTATAGAAAGCATAATTTTGTTAGAAGGAGTAGGACATTCATAGTACCTTCCAAACAACTCATATCCATAGCGCGATTCTCTACGATATGGGGTAAACGGGATATCCAACCAACGTTTTTGGAAACCCTTTTCTTTGATTTCGTAGTCAAGAATAAAATCATAATCACGTTTTGAAGGCTTATAAAGCTTCTTCAAAATGAAGTACGCCCCTACTCGAAGGGCGACTGCAACAAAAAGTATAATTCCTACTATTAAATAAATCCACCAAGGCATAATCGTTATCTGGCAATATTAGCGAGTCTTTGTAGTTCGTCTACGTTGTGAATAACGATTTCATCCTTTCTAAAGCTGATGATACCGTCTTCGCGCATAGCAATCATTTCTCTACTCATTGAGGGGCGGGATACGTTTAGGTACTCTGCCATCTCGTTACGGTTAAAGCCGAGGTGTATTGTTTCGGTTCCTTGAGCAAGATACTTGTCGTAGAATAGCTTTGCAATTTTACCACGCATAGACTTAATCTTTAGGTATTTAGCATCGTTGTTGATGGTATCAATGCGTTCAGCCAAGCAAGACAAGGTGTTTTCTAGTAGCTTTTGGTGGCAAGGGCAGTTGTTGGAGCATTGTTTAACGATAGTTGCAACCGATATATATAGTACGGTAGCTTCTTCGGCAATAACAACCGAGCTCTTGAAGGTGCGGTCGCCTGAGTAACCTTCTACCTCGCCAAACATATCGCCGGCATAGAGCTCACCGCAGTTTTCTAGCTCACCGCTGGGTTTTTTTATGAATTTAACGGCGGCACCACTCAAAATAATGCCGATTTCGTCAACGGGTTGACCTATTTCTGCAACCACTCTACCTCTGCTATATTTATTGATGTGTCCGTGCAAGCAATCAAAAATCTTATTGATTTCCTTGTCTTCAAAGTTATAGAATAACTTATTCTTTTTTAGCAGTTTGAAAATATTCATAAATACCACCTCGAAGTGCCTATTTTTTGTTTGTATCTAAGGCTACAAACGTTAAAATTATTATACAATGAATAGCACTCTTTTGCAAGACTTTTTATAATTTTTATGTTATTATATTTATAGTAATATAAGGACTAGTGATAGCACAATGGCAAACGAGAAAAATTTACAAAAGTTTAGCGATGCAATCAATGCTTTTTATTCATCAAGATTGATTATCGTCGATAAAGCCATATCGGAGTTTTTGAAGACTCTTGCGAGTGATAACTCCTATATGGAAGTGCTTGCGGACGCTACTAAGACCGCAGATTATAGACAAGAGTTCAACAAGGCTATCGTCAACGACGAAAACGGAGTAAGCTTCCGTTTACCTATGAACAAACGCCACGTTATAGCACTTGTCGTGGGACTTCTTTTGGAGTTCGATAGAAAGGACCTCTCTATTATCGAATTCGTAAGAAAGTTCTATCCCGCCGAAGCCAGCCACGATAGCTATCTAGCATTTTGCGAACAAGTAATAAAGCCCTTTAGCGAAGCCTTCAAGTCCGTTTACGTTGGTGAAGAAGATACCTATTCCTCCACAACCATAGCCGACCTTGAAGAAAAGCCCTTTAACGATAAAGCTAGGGAAGAATGCGATTATTGGCTCCGTCTTGTTATTGACGGAATAATAAGCGACAATGGTTTTACCCCAGCTGAACGCAAAGATTTTATCACTATGGTAAAGGGACTAATGTACGTAACCGAGCTACAAAATCCCCTTCTAATCAAATTGAATTGGTTGGGAATAAAATATGCTTTAGGTAACCGCAAGTGTGTTTATAGGGAACTAAAAGAGGTCGAAACAATACTTATTAACTACGGAGTAATTGACTGATGGGACAACTGTTTTTAACTAGTTTGGAAAGTGTTGCTCTACTTATTGTAATGGCAATACCCGGCTTTATAGTAGCCAAGCTCAAAATGATAAACAAAGAAGAAGCGGTAAAATTTTTATCGGTAACCCTTCTTTATATTTTGCAACCTTTCGTAACGGTAAACTCCTTCCTTAACACCGATTTTACTATGGATATCCTCTGGAATATGCTTGCTATATTCCTATTTACCGCGGTAACCGAGCTTGCAATTCTATATATTGGTAAGCTTATTTGCCACCCCATCAAAAAGCTCGATGCAGACTCAAAAGGCATAATTAGTTATGGTGGCGCGTTTGGTAACCTTAGTTATATGTGTATACCCTTCTTGCAACTGCTTGCTCCCGGCAGACACGAGCTTATACTATACGCATCTTGCTCTTGCGTAATATTCAATCTACTAGGTTGGACTGTAGGTAACTATGCTATTACCGGCGATAAAAAGTTCATCAGCCTAAAAAAGGCGTTCTTTAACCCGCCCACCCTTTCTTTTATAATTGCACTACCCCTATTTATATTCAACATCAATTTCCAACGCTTTAACCTAACCGGCATCGCCAACGTATTTAGTCTATTCGCAAACGCTGTTGGTCCTCTATCGATGACCTTGTTAGGCATAAAGCTTGCCGAAATGAATATGAAGGAGCTATTCCTAGATTATCGTACTTATATTGCGACCGGTATCAAGCTTATACTTTATCCCGTGCTTGGCTTGGTCGTTATGCTCCTTATGTCCACCTTTATGGATATCGAGCCCATAAGACTAAATCTCGTTGCACTTTCTGCAATGCCTATTGCAAACAACACTATGATGTTCGTATCAATGGCAAACAAAGACACCGGACTTGCCGCAAAAGAGGTAATGATATCAACGGTACTATCGTGCGTAACCATACCCATTTGCATAATGCTAATGGCATAAATTCGAAGCATATAGAAAACAATTATGATATTACAAAGTGAACTTTGCACAATTAAAATAGAGTTAGACGACACCTATGCTGTCGGCTCGAAAGATAACCGCCCCTACGATATAGAGTTTAACCCATTTAATCTTACTCGTAGCGGTTCATACGCGCACTCTATCGCGGTAGATTTGTTCTACAAGGAGTACAAAATTGCTCTTGTTAGCAATAGCCCCGTTTGTTCTAGCGATGATATTGCTACGTTATGCGGTGATATATTGACGATAATGCAAAACCAAGTAATCACACAAATAGATATCACTAGCGGTAAAATGGTACGCTATGCCGAGCTAGATACCGCTAGCGATAACTACTCTATCTATAATTTTAACGATGGTTTTATAATTCACGGAGAATACGAAATAACTATGCTCAATTCCCGCCTTGAAAAGCAATGGAGCTTTCGCGGAAACGATGCCTTCGTAGCGCACGGAGACAAGTCTTCGTTTGAAATAAAAGAGGATAGAATTTGCCTTTACGATTTTGAGGACACCTACTACGAGATAGACTTTGACGGAAAGCTACTATAAAATACGTTCAACAAAAAAGATACCCGATAGCAATATCGGGTATTATTTTATTATAAAAACTCTCTTTTTATTAAGTCTATCATAAGGCTGGTATTGAGACGTGAAGCATCGGGCGGATATATATCTTGGATTTCCCCACCTGCAAAAGTGCGCCCAAATTCCTTTATGATTTCTTCTCTATCAACGCCTGCTTTCAACGAGGATATTATAAGCTCTTTCGCCTTTTGAAACTCACTATCCACTATGCTCAAATAATGCTTCGTGGCTTCCCTATCGATTTGACCTAAATGTGGCACCAAAAGATGCTCTATATCCAATGTCTTTAACTTCGCAATGGAGTTTAACGTATCGTTAAAGCTCGTCAAACTGATGGGGAGAATACCACTACCGTGATATATGCCAAGAGTTTCCGAAGAAAGCAAAAGCTTTTCGCTTACCTCGTAAAAACCTATGGAGCATTTGGTGTGTCCGGGGAAAGCAAGTACCTTGAATACAAGGTCGCCCGCCTTTATGATATCACCATCGTTGACAACCACGTCGACTTTTAGACTATCGCCAAGAAACTCGTATTCCCCTATTTCGTAATGACGAGCGTGCGCATTATCCAACTCCTTCATTTTCGCTATAGCGTGGGGGCGCGCAAATACCTCGGCGGTATGAACACCTGCAACAACTTTTGCGTTAGGATAGGTCTTTTTAACGTATGCCGAGCCCAAACAATGGTCGTAATGGGAATGTGTTAAAAAGATATAATCTAGCTCGCGCGAGCCTAAAGTTTCCTTTATTTTGCTAGCAAGAGCATAGCCCGTAAAAGCAAATCCGCTATCGTACAGTATAGCGGTATTATCGGTATAAACCAAGTAGGCGCTGTCGCCGGGGACAACGCGCATATCTAAAATCGTTATATTTTTCATAGTTTTAAAGTACGAATCCGTAGAATACTATTCCTATTCCTGCGGAAAGAATAATAAGAAGTATGGGGTGGAGAGTAATCTTATTCATAACGCTAAGCGTAGGAGCAAACTTTGGATATTTTTCCACATTGACTTTGGGCTTATAGGTTAGGAAGAAGCATACTGCAAACCATACCAAGCCAAACCAGTTAAAGGTGGTTTCATTACTTTCGTTTTCTATGGCAACAGTTGCGTATAACACCGAAGCAAAGGCAGCTAGTATAAGTGCTGTTACAGTCGGACGAATCATTGTGAAAGCATCTTGAACGTGCTTGTTAGAAAGCATCTTCTTGGATAAATAGAAGATTACAAGCATAATAACGAGGCTTGGTACCAATAGTCCCATTACCGCACAAAATACACCGAGCGCGCCACCTACGTCTAAGCCTATAAAGGTTGCAACGTTAACGGCAAAAGGTCCGGGAGTGGACTCTGCAATAGCTATAAAGTCGATTAGAAGTTCTTCGGTTATCCAGCCCTTGCCTATCGCAGTATCGGAAATCAGCGGTATCATAGCATATCCGCCACCGATAGTAAACAAACCTATTTTTAAGAAAGAAAGGAATAAATCAAGGTGTAAAGGCATTATTTATCTCCTCCTTCTTCTTTGGTTTCGGTGGTGTTTTCTTCTAGAGTTTTATCGGGTTCAGCCACCTCGATGTTTTCGCTAGCTTCGGTAATTTCGGTATCCATAACACTTTGTTCGGCAACCTTTTTTTCGGGTTTTACCTTTCTTGTTACTATACCCCATATTATGCCGAACAGCGCCGCTCCGAGTATTATAAACACCATATCGAGAGCAATAATTTCGAAGGTAGAAAGTACTGCCAGAACAAGAGCTACGCCCATAACAATATAGCAAACCAGCTTCTTTTCGTTGTGTTTGCTTAGTTTGATTGCGGCATTCAAAATTAGTGCTGCAACCGCGCTTCTTATACCCAAGAACGCCCACTTGACGTACTTGTTATTACCAAACTCTTCTATTGCAAAGGATATTGCGGTAATAATAATTACGGAGGGTAGCATAACGGCTATGCTTGCGAAAAAGGCACCGAGAACACCTGCTACTTTTGCGCCAACGTAGGTGGCCGTATTTAGGGCAATAACGCCGGGAGTAGACTCGGCAATAGCTATGATATCGAGCATTTCCTCGTCGCTAATCCATTTCTTTTTTTCCACCATTTCCTTATGGATAAGCCCTACCATAGCATATCCACCGCCAAAGGTAAAAGCACCTATCTTGAAAAAGGTGAGGAAAAGATTTAGCGTACGCTTTAGTAAATCTTTCATACTAATCTTCATTTTTATCTCCTTTTTTTGGCGGGAAAAGATTATATCTTTCGGGGTGAGTAATGGCAGAAAACATCCTATCCTTGGCGAATGGAATATCCTTGGTTATCGTGGAGCAAAGATTCTTCATATACTCCCTTTGACTAGTGTGGTCCATCGGGCAAGGATTATGCACTAGAGGTAGGTTGAGTCTATTGGTTACTCCCTTTATATCCCCTTCCGCGCAGTAAATCAAGGGACGTATAAGAGTCATATTGGTTCTACTCATATACCCTGTTGGCTGGAAGGTGGAAAGTCTGCCTTCGTATATAAAAGAAAGAAGGAAAGTTTCTGTAAGGTCGTCTGCATTATGACCAAGAGCCAGCTTATTTGCCCCTATCTCGTTACACTTGGTATTGAGAGCACCCCTACGCATTTTTGAGCATAGAGAACAAGGATTATCTTCTTTACGAACGTCGAAGATAATCTCGGCGATGTCGGTCTTTTCCAAGTAATAATCAACGTCCAAGTCCTCGCAGTATTTTCTTAGCGCCTCAGCCTCCTCTTGGCTGGCGTTTTTGAATCCCATATCCACCCTTATAGCGGAAAGCTTATAGGGATTGGGGGAAAATCTACGCAACATAGCAAGCGCAGTAAGAAGCACGAGGCTATCTTTACCACCGCTTAAACCCACTGCAATATGGTCGTTATCGGCTATCATATCATAGTCGTTGATGGCACGACGCATACAGCCCATTATTTTTCGCATTACTTTACTTCTTTCATCCATACTGTAATTATACACTCTAATATTTCTAAAAGCAAACTAAAATAGTTGCGAGTTTATAAATAAGAGTATATAATATTTATGATAAAATAACCAAAAAAAGGAGAGTCAACAATGATAACCAAGGATACCGTTATAGGCGAAGTTTTAGATAACGCAAAGAACCCCGAAGCAGTAGCAACCCTACTAGTAGAAAAGTTTGGAATGCACTGTCTACACTGCCCCTGTTCACGTATGGAAACCATCGAGCAAGCAGCAGGCGTACACGGATACGATGCAGATGCACTCATCAAAGCACTCGAAAAAGTAGACAAATAAGCATAATAAACTAAGGCGCAAGCCTTAATAATGGAGTATGGTGTAATGGTAACACAAGGGACTCTGACCCCCTTGACGTAAGTTCGATTCTTACTACTCCTGCCAAAAAAAAGAACATACAGCATATGTTCTTTTTTTATCCAAGCCGACATAGGCTTGGCATGTAATCAAACTCTTTGAGTTTGCATGTAATTGCGACGTCGTCGTGTATGGCATCACGCTTAAGCGTGCATTGCTTGTCGGCTTGATTACATACTACACTTTGTGTAGATTACATACATTCCTTTGGAATAATTACATACAATACTTTGTATTGATTTTTCTCTAATGTTGTGATAAAATTACATTATGAAAAACGCATTACTCGATTATTCAAAAAATTTTGCGATAAAAATCGATATCCTTTGTGATAATCTTTCAGTTAATAAAGGCTTGTCTAACACTCTATTTCAATTAAAAAAATCTTCGTCAAGCATTTTTGCAAATATTAGTGAGGCACAATATCCACAAAGCCTTCCCGATATGCTTTCAAAATTTAAGATTGCCCGCAAAGAATGTGTAGAATCCGAGTCTTGGTTAACTTTGCTTTTTGAAAGAAACCATATTCAAGAAAAAGAGTTCAGGGAACTTCGCAATCTTGCTGGAAGAATCAAAAGACTACTTATTTCTAGTTGTATTACTATAGAAAACAAACTACCACAATGAAGATTATCCCCTTTGAACAAAAATATAGAGATGACTTGATTTTTATGATACTTGAAGCAAAAAATGCTTTAGGTAGAGTCCCTGGCTTAAATGAAGATTTGTTGAACATAAAGTCATATTATTTTGATAAAGGCGATATGTTTTGGATAGCAATTGACGAAAACGATAGAGTTATAGGTAGCATTGGATATAATTCTATTAGCGATAAAGAAGCAATGATACATAGGTTATTCGTAAAATACAACCTTAAAAATCAAGGAATTGGAACGCAACTACTTAAAATTGCAGAAAGCCACATCAAAAACTTGGGCAAAACCAAAATCATAATACATCTTGGCAACAAAGAACAATGGTTTGAGAGTTGGAGCTTTTATCCAAAACACGGCTACCAAGAATTCAAACCCAATTACATGTTCAAGCAAATATAATGCCAAAAAAAAGACCTAAACAGGTCTTTTTTTCATTTGTGCTTTAGCACAACCTCGTTTGATTTAGGTTTTTTATTTCTCCACTACTATTCCGTTCTTAATGCGACTGCGGGTTCTTTCTTTGCAGCTATCGAGGCGGGGATAAGGCTAGCTATTAGGAGTAGAACGGTGGATAGTGCAATTAGGGCAAAGGCGGTGCCTACCGATAGACTTGCTATGGTAGATACACCCACAAGGTTGGTAAGAACAGCGTTGATTATAACGTTTACGATAAGGGTTATAAGTATAGCTACCGTACCGCTACTTATACCAAGAATAACAGCTTCCGCCCAGAATACGCGAGATACGTCCTTCTTTCTAGCGCCCATAGAACGAAGAACACCTATTTCTTTGGTTCTCTCGATAACCGAGGCATATATGATTATTGCAATCATAACCGAGGATATTACAAGGGAAACTATTGAGAACGCCATTAGAACGTAGGTTACTATATCCACTATTCTGCCTAGTATCGAGGTTACTAGGTTAGACATATCGATATATTCCACTACTGCATCGGTATTAGCCTTTTGGGTATTCCAATCATCGAGTTTTTGGATGATAATCTCGCGACTATTGACGTCGACGGGGTAAACCATTATGCTAGAAGGAGTTTGGGTATAGCCAAGTTTTTCGAGCATACCGTCATAGGTAGAGGTGCTACCGCCAAACATACCGCCAAAGGCGCC
This sequence comes from Clostridia bacterium, assembly GCA_017403145.1. GTDB lineage: Bacteria > Bacillota > Clostridia > Christensenellales > DTU072 > Stercoripulliclostridium_A. The sequence goes on along the minus strand of JAFQOO010000003.1, from coordinate 3,199 downwards.
TCCGGAGGTAGGTTCGAAAGAAAGTCCCGTGGTAACGTCGGTAAGGGTGTTGCTTGCTTGTGCAAGAGCAACCGCGGAGTTTTTATTTGACTCCATAACCGCTTTGGTTAGGTCGGGGGAGTATGCAATACCGCTAGAAAGCCAAGAGGACGGAGAGTCCTTTTTCTCTCTTAGAATACTAGTGATTTTAACGGTAATACCATTTTCGTTTTGATAAGCCGATTGATAGTTGGTTGTATTTGCGCCCTTATACCATCCGTCTATGCCTTGAGTGTACCATCCGTCGTTGAATACCACGCGGAACTCTTTGCCTATTAGGTCGTCGTACTTTATTTCGTCAAGGGTTTCGGGGTTATAGGTTATACCTAATGAGTCTAACGTTGTGGTAGAAAGCCTGTTGTAGGTATCGACTACTAGTGCAATTTCGTTTGCACTAGAGGGAATATATGACGTTACTCCCTCACCTTTTGCGAGCGCGTCATAGTATTCGTCGAGGTAGTCGGCGTTACTTAGGCACTCGTGCCAAGCGGAGCTATTGACCTTTACAAAAGCGCCTTCCTTTGCGGTGAGGATATTCATTTCCACGTCATAGGAATATGCGATATCCACTACTAGACTATCCTCATCCGCGGGCCTACAGATACTTTCCAGATAGGATACAAAATTGGTATCTAGCTTTTGCTTTTTGACCTCGGCGGTTACGGGAACGTAGGGTTTAACACCGGTGGTATTATCGGGATACTCCACAAGGGCATCGGTCGAAGAGTTGCCAAAATCCATTTTGGTGGTTGTGGAGCTAATCATAACGTAATTGAACGAGGTGCTGTCTAGCATAGTTTTATCTATGTAGGCTTGCATACCCGAGCTTACGGAAAGAATTACAGCAATACCAATTATACCTATACTTGCAGCAAGCGAGGTTATGATGGTGCGCTTATACTTGGATATCAAGTTTTTGCCCGATAAACGCAGGGCTGTCAGGAAGCTCATAGACGAGTTTTTCTTTTTATAAACAATACCCCTCTTGGTCGCTTTTCCCTCTTGGGCACCTTCCGTGGTCGTAGATTCCGTAGTAGTTTGCGCGGTTTGTTCGGCAATAGCTAGGGTACTATCTTCTCCATTTTCGCGACTCTCTTGCGCCTCTACTTGGGGCTCGTAGGGATTGGTATCTTCTATAACCACACCGTCTAGCATTTTGATAATACGGTCGGAGTATTCTTCCGCTAGTTCGGGGTTATGGGTAACCATTATAACTAGTTTGGTCTTCGATATTTCTTTTAGGAGTGCCATAACGCTCTTGCTAGTTTCGGTATCAAGCGCGCCGGTGGGCTCGTCGGCAAGTATAATATCGGGCTCCGAAGCAAGAGCTCTTGCAATAGATACGCGTTGCATTTGACCGCCCGAAAGCTCGTTGGGTTTTTTACCGATTTTTTCTTCTAGTCCAACCGCTATCAAGGCATCCTTTGCACGCTTGCGACGTTCGGCTTTGGGCACACCGCCAAGAGTCATAGAAAGCTCTACGTTCTCTAGAATATTTTGGTGGGGTATAAGGTTATAGCTTTGGAAAACAAAGCCTATCGAGTGGTTGCGATAGGTATCCCAGTCTTTGTCCTTATAATCGTGGGTAGATTTACCATTTATTATAAGGTCGCCATCGGTATAGCGGTCTAGTCCCCCTATTATGTTAAGGAGAGTGGTTTTACCGCAACCCGATTGACCAAGAATGGACACGAACTCACATTCTCTAAAGGAAAGGTTTATACCTTTTAGTGCGTTTACTGCGCTATCGGTTTTTTCTGCATAGGTTTTTTGAACGTTGATTAAACGGAGCATATTTTATTCCTTATATAAATTGATATTTTAATTTTATCACCATTAAAGATATATTGTATTAAAAATATATGAAATAGCCTTATAAAATAGGTGTAAATAAATAGTGAAATGCGCTCGAACTATGCCGAGCGCAAAAGGATAACCGATATTATAACCATAGGTATAGTTTATAGCGAGTTGAAAGGCTGTAAACTATTTATCGCCTTCTATAAAATAGTCGTAGGGATTTACAATTTGACCATTCAACGTTACTGCAAAGTGAACGTGAGCACCGTCGCTCATTTCCTTGGTTGACGAGGTGGATATGGTAGCGAGCTTACTACCCTTATAAATCTTTTGACCTTCGGCGACAACGGGCTCGGAAAGGGAACTGTATTCGGTAACAAGTCCGTTACCGTGGTCGACGGTAACCTTATGACCGCTTAGAGCGTCGTAGGAAACACTCTTGACGGTACCATCGTAAACGCAAAGCACGTTAGCATTTTCCTCACCTGCATAATCAATGCCACCGTGAACTTGGTATTGCTTTAGGGTAGAAGACCAAACGAGAGTATCCATAGTATAATCTTTTATAACGCTACCGCTTTCTATTGGAAGACCAAAGATAATGGGAGTAGGCTCAACGGATACGTCGGTATCGGGGATATTGGTATCTGGGGGAGTGATAACGGGAGTATCGTTATCGGGAGTGGGAACGACCACGTCGGGTGATTGATTTTGATTGGGAGTGGGGTCGCTATTATTATCTCCAACGACTACAGCCACGGTAATCATAGCACCGATAGCAAGGACACAAACACCCATAATCATATAATACATATTCTTTTTAAAGAACGCCTTGATTTTTTGGGAATTAAACTTAACTTTCATAATAACCTCCGCTTTGTTGTTGCTTTGATTATTACCGCGAAGGAGTTGATTTATACAAAGAAAAATGATTTTTTATTATGTAATGAGATTATTAAATGCAGAACGCAGAATGCAGAATGCAGAACGACTTCATTCCGCTAACGCTACACTCACAAGGATTTATTTAAGTGCGGAGTGCGGAATGCGGAACGCAGTAGTTTGCGTAGCAAACCTGATGAGTAAAACGATTAACTTGTGTTACCACAACACTTGGTGATAGCCACGTAGTCTTTGAGTTAACCAAAGTAACTGCGAATTGTTCGGCTTCACTACATTTCACTTCACTCAAAGGAAAAGGTTTAATTTGTTCTCACCGTTGACTAGCCTCTTAAAAACGCGTTAGTTTAGATGCTAGACGAGATAAAGAGAGAGTCCCAAAGGGTTGCTGTACTTGGGTACTGCGCCCTGCAGGGACTCTTTATTTAGTGAAGTATAGCGCTAAAATAACGCGTTTTTA
>JAFQOO010000002.1 GCA_017403145.1 Clostridia bacterium | reverse complement strand
TAAAAAATTTTTAAAAAAGTATGTAAAAATTGTTTACAAATTATTTTTGTTGTAGTATAATCACAAACGTTGACAATTGATGCGGGAGTGACTCAGTGGTAGAGTGTCACCTTGCCAAGGTGAAAGTCGCGAGTTCGAATCTCGTCTCCCGCTCCACTAAAAAGAACACCGAATGGTGTTCTTTTTTTAACCACTACTTTTTGTAAACGACCGTCGTTATACTTTCTCTTGGTATTTTAATCGTTGAAGCGCTTGAGCCACCACAAACAAATTGTTCACCTAAAAGGTTTGCACTCGTAGAATATAAATCATAACTATTATACTTTTTAGATAACCTAACGTTATTTAGCTCTAAATCATTACCATTATTTATAAAGATTGTTACCAATTCTCCATTCGGATTTATAAAGGAACATTGCCTAATTTGACCATTATTATCCTTTAATGAAAGTTCGCTCTTAATCCTTGTTGCTCCTTTATCTAAATATTTGGTGAATTGGCTAAACGCATAGTACCTTAGAGGAATTTGTAAATCATTTTTCTCTTCTACATTAACGTATAGTAGTCCATCTTCATAGTGGTAACAGGAAACTGCAAGCCAATATTGCCAAGTGGTTGCATCTAGATAAACAAGGTCGTCCATTATCACGTGTGCAATAGTAAGAGCAGGATCTATATCACTTTTCCTACCATTTTGCATCTGGCACCATTCGGTCATCGAAACCTTCAATTCGGGATACCTTTCTTCTATATATTGCTTAAAAGCCATCTTATCATTTACACTCGCCCAATAACTATGAGCATCAATATGCGTCATGTATGGGCGAATTATTTCCGATGCCATCAAGGCTTCCAAATACTCGTAAATTCTACCGGCGACTACCCCGCTTTCATATATAGATACTTTAACGCTAGACAGAGTTTCACGGCTTTCTTTTTCCTTTATAAAAGCCTCGTAAAAAGCAACAAGCTCATTAGGCTCGTAATGACAACCTTCTTGTCCTCCCTTCCACTCCCATTCCGGTTCGTTTACCGGAGACAATGCGACAACCGGCACACCAATAGAAATAAAGTGTTCAGCAATATCACAAAAGTATTTTGAATATGCAGCGTAGTTTTCAGATGATAGATTACACTTTCCGTCACTACTATGACCTTTGCCATTTTTAGTTAATGAATTAGGAGGACTATTTGCAAAAAGGATTACTTGACTTGCACCATATTTTAGTGCTAGGTCGAGCATATATCTTCCGTTTTTATCTCGATTAAAATCGTAGCTTCCATCTTCGGTTAAAAAGCTCTCAACAGTCCTCCAATAATGAGAATATTTGCCTTTATCGGGGGTAACTGCTGCTCCCAAATTATAACGATATACGTCTAAACCAAGTCCGCTTTCTTTATCGTATAATAATCTTGCTATAGCTTCTCTAACGTCTTCACCATCTTTCGTATAGTGTTGCCAACCACCAACGTCGGGGGCCCACCAGCAACCCGATGCTCCAAAACCTTCTTCTAAAGTTTGATAGGTGGTATCTAAATCATATATGATTTTATTTTGCACAAACAACCCTCCTTCGTACATTCCCGAAAGCATAGTTAAAATAGTGAGCACGCTCATTAAAATAGCAACTAAGGTTTTAAACTTCAATATACTCAGTTTCCTTTAAATTTTTTACTAATTTTTCTAGAGCTCTACCTCTATGACTAATCGCATTTTTTTGTTCGGCACTAGCTAAGCCAAAGCTCATACCTAAATCTGTGGAGTAAAACAACGAATCATACCCAAAACCATTACTGCCCGTTTCTTCAAAAAGTATTTCTCCCTCAGTAGCTCCATCCGCACAAATAATTTTACCGCTAGGAAAATATAATACTATACTTGCGTAAAAACGTGCGCTCCTATTTTGAATACCCTCCATTTCCTTTAACAATTTTCTTCTATTAGAAGCGTCGGTTGCATTTTCTCCGCTATATCTGGCAGAAAATACACCTGGAGCACCATTCAAAGCATCAACGATAAGTCCACTATCATCAGCAAGCACAACCTTGCCTGTTGCCTTAGAAATTTCCATTGCCTTTTTTAGAGCATTACCATAAAAAGTGTCGGCGTCTTCTACTATGTCTATATCAAGTGCAATATCTTTGAGTGATTTAATATCGTATTCATCGCCTAAAATTTCTCTAAACTCTTTAACTTTGTTATTGTTTCCTGTGGCTGCAATAATTTCCATAATTTACTTCTCCTAAAATCAACTAAATTATAACAAAATTCGACCTTATATTCAATATGGTTTTTACAATTTTTACCTATTTATTTCTACTTTATTTGTATTACAAATACTATAATTTTGTTTATTCGTTTGACAAAGACATTTTAGAATAATATAATTAAAAAAAGTGCAAAGGAGTTTAAGATTTTTATGGCGAAAATTATTGCTGAAGGTTTGACCTTCGACGATGTATTACTCGTTCCTCAGTATTCTAACGTTTTACCGAAAGATGCTAACCTTTCAACCAAGCTCACCGATACCATTAAATTGAATATCCCGCTAATTTCCGCAGCTATGGACACCGTTACCGAGTCTGGTCTTGCTATTGCTATGGCGCGTGAAGGCGGTCTTGGTATTATCCATAAAAATTTAACTATTGACGAGCAAGCAACCCAAGTTGATAAGGTTAAGAGAAGTGAACACGGTGTTATAACCGACCCCTTCTATTTGAGTCCCAACCATAGCGTAGCTGAAGCTAACGCACTAATGGGTAAATATAAAATTAGTGGTGTTCCAATTACCGAAGGAACAAAGCTTGTAGGTATACTTACCAACCGCGACCTTCGTTTTGAAACCAACTATAATCAACCTATCGCCAACGTAATGACCAAAGAAAATCTTATAACCGGTCCCGTTGGAACAACCCTTGAACAAGCGCAAAAGATTCTAGGCAAACATAGAATCGAAAAGCTCCCTCTCGTTGACGACGAAGGTAACCTAAAGGGTTTGATTACTCTAAAAGATATCGAAAAATCAATCCAATATCCTCATAGTGCTAAAGATGCTAATGGTAGACTACTTGTTGGTGCAGCTGTAGGTGCTGGTGCAAACTATCTCGATAGAGTAAAAGCACTAGTAGATGCTAAAGTTGATATCATAGCTATTGATACAGCACACGGACACAACCAAGGAGTTCTTAACGTAGTATCCAATATTAGAGAAAAATTCCCCAACCTCCCCATTATTGCAGGTAACGTTGCAACTGCCGCTGCAACCGAAGCACTTATCAAAGCAGGTGCAGACGTTGTTAAAGTTGGTATTGGCCCCGGTTCTATTTGTACAACTCGTGTTGTTGCTGGTATCGGCGTTCCCCAAATTACCGCTATTATGGATTGTGCTGAAATGGCTGATAAATATGGTAAGCGTATTATTGGTGATGGTGGCGTTAAGTATAGTGGAGATATTATTAAAGGTCTTGCTGCCGGCGCAAGCGCAATAATGCTTGGTAGCCTACTTGCAGGAACCCAAGAATCTCCCGGAGCACTAGAAATATACCAAGGAAGAAGCTTCAAGGTTTATCGTGGTATGGGCTCTATGTCAGCAATGGAAGCAGGTAGCAAAGACCGTTACTTCCAAGAAGATGCCAAAAAACTTGTTCCCGAAGGCGTTGAAGGCAGAGTTCCCTACAAAGGCTCCCTATCAGACGTTATTTATCAATTAGTTGGCGGTATCCGTTCTGGTATGGGATACTGTGGTAAAGCTACTATCGAAGAGCTACGCACCTCTTCCGAGTTTATTAAGATTACGAACGCAGCTTTGGTAGAAAGCCATCCCCACGATATTTCAATAACCAAAGAATCCCCCAATTATTCTCCTAAAGCATAACAACAAACACATAATAAAAAGAGTTCCAAATGGAACTCTTTTTTTATATCTAAATTACTATATCAAAATACAAATAACTCCGCCTTTACCTTCGTTAACTATCCTATTTACTGTTCTACGAAGTTTCTTTTGGCAATCAGCAGGCATATTCCCTATTTTGGAATCTAGGTCTTCTTTAACAAGATTTGATAAGGGTTTACCAAACATATTTGTATTCCATATTCCCTTCTTATCGTCTTTAAACTCACTCATTAAATAGTTAACCAAGTCTTCCGATTGCTTTTCTGAACCTATGATGGGATTAACTTCTGTTTCAACGTCAACGCGCATCATATGAATAGATGGCGCTTTTGCTTTTAGCTTTACTCCAAATTGAGTACCCTTTTTCAGGAGTTCGGGTTCTTGGAGTTCCATTTCCTCCATTCTTGGTAACACTATTCCATACCCCGTTTCTTGTACTTGGTCTATTGCAACTTTAAGTTTTTCATATTGCTTATAAGCTTCTGATGCCTTAATTAGATAACTCATTAGCTCATACTCATCCTTGATGCAGTCCCCACATTCATCCGATATCGTTTGATAAAAGAGTCCTTCTTTGGGCTTAAAAGTTAAATCGAGTACACCTTCCCCGGAATTCACTTCGACGTCTGGTTCACCCTCGAAGTAATCGTTAAGATGGTAGGTCTCAGCTACGTTTTGGAAATCTTTAAGCTTTATTTTTCCGCTACCCTCTTTTAACTTTTCTATCAATAACTTTATTAAAGGATGATTGCCTTTTAGCGCTCTTATCCATTTAGGTAATTTAACGTCTATTCTCTTTAAAGGGAATTCCATTAAAACCGAAGATAGTATTCTTTCTAACACCTCTTTCCCTGCTGTTAGCAAGTTAGCGGGAATTACGCCAACACCATATTTTTCCGATAGTGAATTTGCTAAGTTTATGGTATCTGGATTTTCGGGTGTTGCACTATTCAATACAATTGTGAATGGTTTACCAATACTGGCAAGCTCTCTTACTACTCTTTCTTCACCTAGCACGTAACTTGAACGAGGTATATCGCTTATAGTACCATCGGTAGTAATCACAATCCCTACGGTGGAATGTTCTTTGATTACTTTTTCCGTTCCTATCTCTGCGGCTTTTTCAAAAGGCATACCTTCTTCCATCCACGGGGTCTTAATCATTCTTGGTTTTCCATCCTCTTCACTGCCTATCGCACCATCAACCAAGTATCCCACGCAGTCTATCATTCTAATTCTTGCTTTATTTTCACCTACCATAATAGGCACAGCTTCACTTGGAACAAACTTAGGTTCGGTAGTCATTATCGTTCTTCCATCGGCTGATTGCGGAAGCTCATCGCGCGCTCTTTCACGCGAATATCCGTCGCTAACGATATCTAAAACTATCTCCTCCATAAATCTCTTAATAAAGGTGGATTTGCCCGTTCTAACCGGTCCTACGACGCCAACGTAAACCTCTCCGTTGGTTCTTTTTGCTATATCTTTGTATATATCGTATGTCTGCATAGACGTCCTCCAAACTATTTTGGTAAATTCTATGCTGAATTCTTTTTGTTTATGCAACAAATACTTTTCATTACAATTTACATAAATAAAAAAAGGACAGCTAAAATCTGTCCTTTTCAATATTGTTATTGGTACGATTATTCCGCCAACACCTTTTCAAGATATGCAATTTTTGCACAACAACAGAAAATATGCATTGCAGTTTTAAGTTCACTCATAGGCGGTAGCGTGGGAGCAATTCTCAAATTACTATCATTGGGGTCTTTTTTATAAGGATAGGTTGCACCTGCGCCAGTAAATATAACACCAGCCTCTTTTGCAAGTTGAACGGTTCTCTTGGCAGTACCATTTTCTAGGAAACAAGAAATAAAATATCCACCTCTAGGCTTGTTCCATTTCGCGATACCCGTTCCACTCAATTCCTCATCCATAATTTTCAAAACTTCCTCGAATTTGGGACGAAGTATATTTGCGTGTTTTTCCATATGGGCGTAAATATCATTTGCGCTTTGGAAATAGGTTGCGTGCATATATTGGGATATTTTATCAGGACCTATGGTTTGTATACCCATATATTTGCGTTGCTCATCCATATTGGCTTTACTGCCTGCCATAAAAGCAACTCCAGCGCCTGCAAAGCTGATTTTAGAGGTTGAACCAAAAACGTATACTATATCTTCGTTACCAGCCTTCTTTGCTTCTTGATAAATATCAGCCATTTTATCTTGACCATATAGTGCGTGTACCATATAAGCATTATCCCACATAATTCTAAAGTCTTTTGATGCAGGCTTTAAGTTAGCAAAACGTCTAACAACCTCATCGGAATATATTATTCCCATAGGATTGGAATATTTAGGCACGCACCAAACACCTTTAACCGTGGGGTCTTTTACTAGTTCTTCAATCATATCCATATCGGGACCATCGTCGCCCATTGGAACGTTAATCATTTCAAATCCAAACAATTCGGTTATCGAAAAATGTCTATCATATCCCGGGACGGGGCATATCCATTTTAGCTTACCTTGTTTATTCCAGGGCTCGCCACCCAATACGCCAAATTGCATAGCACGTTGTATGCTATCATACATTAGATTTAAGCTTGCATTATAAGCAACGATTATTTCTTCGTTTGAAATTCCGTTTAGAAGTTCGCTAAACAAAGATTTAATCTCGGGTATACCATCGCTTATTCCATAGTTACGATAATCAATTTTACGCATAAAATTGCTTTTTGAATTGATTCCATCGAGCATATCCATACTTAAATCTAGTTGTTCTTTGCAAGGCTTACCACGCGACATATCTAGTTTTAGATTCATCGCTTTAAATTCGCTATATCTATTTTGTTCTTCAACTAATAAATTCTTTAGTTCATTGATTGTTAATTCTTTGTACATATATGCTCCTATTGTTTGTCTTCATCTTTTGAACGAACTATGATTTTGATGGGTGTGCCACTAAAATCAAATGCCTTTCTTAGTGAGTTTTCAAGATATCTTTTGTATGAGAAATGCATAAGTTTGCCATCGTTTACAAACGTTACGAAAGTGGGAGGGTTGGTTGACGGTTGTGATGAATAGAATATCTTAAGCCTTCTTCCATTATGGGTGGGCGGTTCGTTAACGGATATAGCATCCCCTATTACGTCGTTCAAAACACCCGTGGGTATTCTTCTAGATGCGTTTTCGTAAGCTTGCATAGCAGTATCGAGAACGGTATTTACGCGCTTGCCGGTTAAAGCTGATATATATACCGTCTTAAGATAGTTCATAAACTTAAGTTCTGTTTGTAACTTTTCGTTAAATCTATTGACAGTATAGGTATCCTTTTCTATCAAGTCCCACTTGTTCATTACCAGAACGCTAGGTTTACCGGCATCGTGAACAAGTCCGCATATTCTTATATCTTGCTCAGACAACATTTCTACGCTGTCAACTACTATTAGAACGATATCAGCTCTGCGAATAGCACTAATAGAACGTATAACCGAATAATATTCTACGTCTTCTTCTACTTTACTCTTTTTGCGAATACCTGCGGTATCGATAAGCGTACATTTTTTGCCATTATATTCAAAAGGTGTATCTATCGCATCACGCGTCGTTCCAGCAATATTAGAAACTATTACACGTTCAAAACCTAACAATCTATTTGTTAACGAAGATTTACCGCTATTAGGTTTACCTACGATTGCTATCTTGATGGTTTCTTCTTCCACATCTGCCTCGTTTTTTTCAAAGTTTGCGCATACTGCATCCAATAGGTCCCCTAGTCCTAAGCTTTGTTCGGCGGAAATAGCCATAGGCTCTCCTAAATTCAGCGCCCAGAAATCGTGTATAACGCTATCGTCTTTTCCATCAACTTTATTAACTGCTAGAACTACGGGTTTGTTTGTGCAACGAAGCATATGTGCAACGTCATAATCGTCTGCCATTATTCCCGTTTTTCCATCTACAAACAATAAAATAACGTCTGCAATATCAACAGCAAGTTCTGCTTGCTTGCGAATATGACGCCACATTTGGTCTTCACTCTTGAGTTCGATACCGCCGGTATCGACCATCGTGAAATTATATCCACACCATTCGACGTCTACGTAAATTCTATCGCGAGTAACGCCCGGCATATCGTTAACAATCGAAACCCTGCGTCCCGCCATTTTATTAAAGAAGGTTGATTTACCAACGTTTGGTCTACCAACTATTGCTACAATAGGTTTTGCCATAATTCTACTCCATTTCCTCCACGTGTTTTACGACCTTAGCTAGTTTGATACCACGCAAGATAGGCTTGCCTTTGGTATCTTTCTTTTCGATACGAATATCTTCCGAATCGACCTCGTGAAGGTTATTTTCATCATCTATAAATGCTAATTTATATGGTTCAAGCACCAAAGAAGCAAATGCAACTTTATAGGGCTCTCCATAAATATCTATTATTCTTAGTCCCTTACGCGCACGCTTCATAGGACTAAACTCGGATGCAATAACCTTTTTACCGGTACCTTTATCGGTTATTACAATAATTTCGCCAAGAGGCATATAAGCTTCATTACCATCAGCATCAAATCCAAGCTCTACCTCTGCTTGTCCAGCAAAGACAACGTGTGCATCTTTATTAAGATTTATACCAATTACGCCACCCGCAATTCTACCGTGCAACGGATAATCGTCAACTTCCGAGTTAACGCATTGACCATCGGAAGTAACGAAAACTATAGTAGAGTTTTTCTTTACAATTTCTACCCCTATTACTTCATCGTCGTCCTTTAAAGACATAACTTGGTATGCATCTTTTGCAACGAAATAGTTACGGAACAAGGTCTTTTTAACCATACCATTGCGTGTATAGATATATACTTCTTCAGCATCGAGGTTGTCTGGATTACCGGATAGTACCGCAATAGCCTTTTCTTCTTTTGAAGCATAGGCAGGATACAACGCATTCAAGGTCTCGCCTTTATCCTTCCATTGCTTTTCGTTAACCGCATTTACGTCAAGCTTGTAGCAATTACCTTGACTGCCGAATACAAGCACGGTGTGGTCAGGTTTAACTTCGTGTAAACATCTGGTTAATCCATCTAGTCCACTAGACTCTACGTCGCGATTAGCAGATATAAAGTTGCGTGTCGATAATACCTTAACCTCGCCCTTTTCACTAAGTGCAACTATGCAACGTTTATTAGTGCGTTTGGTTGGGTCGAATACTTGAGGCTTAATATCAATATCCTCAAGGCTGTTTATAATGGTAGTTAAACGCTTGCACTTATACTTATCGCGTATTTCTTGAAGCTCTTTTTTAACTACTTTATATTGCTCTTTATCACTAGAAATTATCTTGGTTAATTCGGCAATTTGTTTATTTAATTCGGTTAACTCATTTTCAAACTTATGAACGTCGAGTTTATTGATATTACCTAGTTGCAAACTCAAAATAGCTTCTGCTTGGGCTTCGGATAGAGTAAATCTTTCACGTAATTTTGTCTTAGCTTCCGCTCTAGTAGAAGCACCTCTAATTATCGCAATAACCTCGTCGATATTTGGCATTATAATACGATAACCTTCCAATACCTCTGCGCGTTTTTCCGCAACGTTAAGGTCGAATTTACTGCGCTTATATATTACGTTCTTTTGATAATTGAGGTAGTATTTAAGCATAGGAATCAAACCAAGTTGACGTGGCTTGCCATCTGCTATTGCTACCATATTAACAAGATAATTGCATTGTAAATCGGTATTCTTATATAATCCTTCCAACACCTTTATTGCATCTTCGCCTTTCTTTAACTTAACGACTATACGTAAGCCTGTACCATCGGATTCGTCGAACACGTCGACAACGTTACCATAAACGTCTTTATTCTTTTCACGTAGGTCATAAATACGTTTGATAATTTTATCTTTAGGATTGATACCCCAAGGCACTTCGGTTATAACAATGTTTTGTGAAGAACCTTCATTTTCGATTTCGGCTCTACCGCGAAGAACTATTTTACCTTGACCACTTTCGTATATGTTATATAAATCTTGTCCGCCTACTAAGAAACCACCGGCAGGGAAATCAGGTCCTTTAATAATGGTTAAAAGTTCATCCAATTTCATTTTGGGATTATCTATCAAAGAAATACATCCATCAATAACTTCGGTTAGATTATGCGGAGGTATATTCATCGAAAAGCCGATAGCAATACCCGTTGCACCATTTACTAAAAGATTTGGAAATCTGCCCGGAAGAATATCAGGCTCGTCTAACGTGTCGTCAAAGTTTTTAGACCAACTAACGGTATTCTTATCGATATCACGCAACAACTCCATTGTAAGCGCCTCAAGTCTTGCTTCGGTATAACGCATAGCAGCAGGACCATCGCCCATTGCAGTACCAAAGTTACCTTGACCATCAATAAGAGGCATACGCATACTAAAATCTTGCGCCATTCTTACCATTGCGCCATAGATAGAGCTATCACCGTGAGGGTGATATTTACCCATACAATCACCAACGATACGAGCGCTCTTTTTATATTCGCTTTGCGGACTCATCTTTAGGTTGTGCATAGTGTATAGAATTCTACGCTGAACGGGCTTCAGTCCATCCTCTACTCTAGGTAAAGACCTATCTAGAATTATATGCTCGGAATATATCATCATTGATTCCGGCATAACCGCTTCAAGAGGCCTTTCCAACACGTTATTTTCTAAATTTAATGTTAATTGAGTTCCTTTCGCTCTTGCCATCATTAGCCTCCGAATTTGGTTTTAAAGGTGTCTACCTTGTTAAAGTTTGCATTCTCGTTTATATAAGTTTGCCTTGCATCCGCATCATCGCCCATCCACAACGAAACCATTTTGGTTGCTGATTCAAAATCAGCTATCGTAACCCTCGTTAGAGTTCTGCTACCAGGTTTAAGTGTGGTATCACGTAACTGGTCGTAATTCATTTCTCCAAGACCTTTGTAGCGTTGCAAATGATAAGCTCCTTTTACTTCTGTGAGTATTTTTTCGAGCTCATTATCATTATAGGCATACTTCTTAAAGCCTGTTTTCTTTTGCTCGACCTTATATAGAGGGGGCATTCCCAAATATACGTGCCCTTCTTCAATTAGCGGGCGCATATGTTGATAGAAGAAGGTTAGAAGCAAGCACCTAATATGTTCTCCGTCGTGGTCAGCATCGGCAAGAATAATAATTTTATCATATTTTAGGTTTTTGATATCAAAACTCTTATCAAAGTCGGTACCTAAAGCATAAATTATCGTTTGTATTTCTTCATTTTGGAGAATAGCTGTTCTATGACTCTTCATAGTATTCAGGGGCTTACCACGTAGAGGCAATACTGCTTGGAATTTGGGGTCTCTGCCTTGTTTTGCAGAACCACCTGCCGAATCGCCCTCTACTATAAACAACTCGTTACGACTATAGTCTCTACCGGAGCAAGATGATAATTTGCCAGCGAGTACTTGACCGGTCATAGAATTCTTAGAACGCATAGCTTCTTTGAATTTCTTCTCTTCGCTACGCATTTTAGAGGAACTTACACCAAGTTTGAAAATCATTGTTCCTAAATCTTTATTCTTCTTTTCTCCAAAGAATAGATTTAGTTGTTCGTAAACCATACTATCAACCCAACCCTTAACTTCTGGATTACCTAGTTTTGTTTTGGTTTGACCTTCAAATTGCATATTTTGCATTCTTACACTGATTACAGCAGTCATTCCATCGCGGTAATCGTCGCCAGAGGGTGCAACGTCTTTTGCCTTCAAGAGATTATTCTTTTTGACAAACTCATTCATTGCTTTTGTAAAAGCAAGCTTAAAACCAGTTTCGTGAGTACCACCCTCGTGGGTAGGAATATTGTTAACGTATGATACGATTTCATCTTCCGGCTTATCGGTATATTGGATTGCAACTTGTACTTGGAACTTTTTGTCGCTATCTTTAGACTCTACGTAAATAATCTTTTCCGAACGCTTGGTTCGATGCTCGTTAAGACTCTTTACAAAATCAATAATACCGCCTTTGTAAAAATATTGTTCAAAACGAGGTTCGCCATTTTCATCTATGCGTTGCATATCTGTAAAGGTAAAAGTAACGCCTTTCGTTAGATATGCTAGTTCTTTTAACCTTTTAGAAATGGTATCTGGATTAAATTCAACTGTTTCAAAAACAGTAGCATCGGGTTTAAAAGTGGTTTTTGTTCCACGTTTTTTAGTAGAACCTATACACTCTAGGTCCCCTTGCGGAATACCGCTTTGTACTTTTCTAGGACTAACGATTTTTTGAAAACGTTGATGATAAATCTTTTTATCACGGCATACTTCGACTTCCAACCAATCTGAAAGTGCATTAACTACAGCTGCGCCAACACCGTGCAAACCGCCCGAAAATTCATATTCCTTATTATCAAATTTACCGCCTGCGTGAAGTTGGGTAAAAATCAATTCTACACCACTCTTCTTATATTTAGGATGCTTGTCAACCGGCATACCTCTACCATTATCTTCAACCGAAATCGAACCATCTTTATATAACACAACTTGAATGGTATCGGCATATCCGTTCAAAGCCTCGTCAACCGAGTTGTCAACTATTTCCCATAGAAGGTGATGCAAACCGTTAACTCCCGTAGTGCCAATATACATACCGGGACGAAGTCTAACCGCTTCAAGACCTTCCAAAACTACGATATCAGATGCATCGTATTTGTTGACAGCATTTTTGCGCTTGTCGTTTTCAGGTTTTAGTGTCGCCATTGATTCCTCCAAATCTATACAAAAATACACAATATATAGTATCATATACTTTAATTTAAGTCAATATTTTGTCTTTTATTTTTATAATATAAATAATATAAATAAGCTAACAAGTTTTGTAATTTTTTAAGCGAATTATTAGAATTAAGTTACATATAATAAGAGGTATGAAACAATTAGAAATTCTATTTAACAAAAACGCTCCCGAATACAAATTTATTTTAAATAAAATTAAAAATAACGAGCAGATAGAGTTAATAGAAAAAGAGTATATAAATTATGACAAAATAATAGTACTAAATCCACACGAACAAATTGAATATTTCCATAAAATAATTTGTGAAGCTATTTACTCATTTTTCAAGTTTAGGATACTATATTATCGTTTTAAGGATAGTAATCTATCAAATTATGATAAGTTCGCACTATTAGGTGCATTACTTTCGGTTGATAAAAATAATGACAAAAAAATAATATATAGTTCTATTGTAAAACTAAAAGTTATAGCTTTAACCAGTCTTATGGAATTCCGTAATCCTAGATTATTATCCAACTGGAAAGAACTTGGCGAACTAGCTTATAAGCTCACAAACGAAATTGATAATAGAATTGAATTATATGAGTTAATATCATATTTTATTTCTGGTGTAGAAAATCAATCTCGTGTTACTATAACCGATACTTTACCTTTAAATATAGTTGTTGATGGGAAAATATATCCTCCGTTAGAATACACAAATGATAGCGATATAAACTTACTTCTTTCTGTTATTAGTGAAGGGCCTAGCCACGTAGTAATAAAAAATCAAGACGTTCTATCAAAGGAGCTTTTAGATACTTTTAGAGCTTTAGGTCAACAATAAAAAGTGGTTTTATGTATAAAAAGACTCGGCAAAAAAGCCGAGTCTAAAGTACTTTAATAGTCAACTATTGACGCTATTATTTTTTATAGCAATTCCGAAGAGGTCGCGCCGGTTAACATATCGAATTGGAGTGTTTTACGTTCTCCATTTTCAATATATTTGATGGTTACGTAATCCTTATCGGTATACTCAGCAGAGATAATCATTGCTTGCGATTTTTCAAACGCTTTCTTTATGATTTCGATTTCTTCATCGCCATATTTACCTACGTTATCGCTAACGAAAAGCACGTTACCAAACAAATTATTTACTTTTGCTAACAATTTCTTTTGTTGCATAGTAAAAGTCAAATTGAAATCACGTAGGAAGAATACGTCGGGGTCGTTACAAAAGGCTCTACCATCCAAATGACGACGGAATATAGTATTGGTCATCGCGTTTTGAGCGGAAGGTAATTCTTGGTTGATACCTAATTTATTATAGAATTTACCTTTGTATTTTAAATCAACGTCGCAACTAATACGGCAAGCATCTACTACGCCAAAGCAAGAGCCCAAAGGTACACCACAACCAAGCAAAAGTTTGTCGCCGACACATTCACGCAAGAAATCCATTGCTTCAGCCATAATTTGTCCACGTGATTTACCATTTCTAGGATGTATACATTGGCTATATAAGAAGTCAAGCTTGACCATATCGTAGCCCCATTCGTTTAGTATAACGTCAAAGAAGTTACGCATATATTCACGAGCACCCTCATTATAGATATCCAAAGTATAAGCACCGCCCCATGCGAAAACGCCTTTTGCGAGTTTACCTTTTTTATTCTTTAACAACCATTCGGGGTGTTCCTTTGTTAAACGTGAATTATGTTGTGCACTAAAAGGCGCAATCCAAATACCAGCCAAATATCCTTCTTTATGAATTTCATCAGCGATATACTTCATACCTTTAGGGAACTTGGGAGATGGGTCTAGCCAGTCGCCAACATAAGGTTCGTAGCCATCGTCAATTTGGAAAATCCCTACACTTTCCTTTACTCTAGAAATGCCTTTTAAATCACGAATGATAATATTTTCATCTATCTTTTGGAAATAATTATACCAGCTTGTATATCCTGCCAAATGGTCGATACGAGGTTTGGGGCATTTTAAATCTTGGAAATAAGCATCGAATACACTATCATATTCACCAACGTATTTGTTAACGTTTAACAATTCGTATGCGTCGTTTATTAAAACACCTTCAACGTCTTTGGTAATCTTAAAGATTCCATTGTTCATATCGGCATAGAACACGGTAAATCCCGTACGCTCGTTAAGTGAACCATAAAGTTCAACTTCATTTTCCTTACGATAATAAGTATAGGTAAAGCTATGGAATACACCGGATTTTTTAGGATACTTTATAAAATTATAATCACCAGAAAGTGCAGCTAATTCAAAACCTGTCTTGGTAAACTTGGTGATTGGGGTTAAGCCCTTTTGCTTATCATCAATAGTAACTTCGCGTGAAGTAGTCCAAGCTTGATATCCGTTAACGTAAAATCTTTCGCCGGTTCTTGTGGGATGCTCATAGGTTAACGCTACGGAAACTAACTCCAATTCTTTTTTAGGAGTTATAACTAGTTTGACGGTATTGGAAGTGCAAGTTTCTTCAATGGAATAATCGACAGTTTGATAGCTTTCTTCTTCTTTTATTTCACCATCAACTATGTACTTAATCCATAATTTACTTTCTTTCATTTTTCATCCTCCGAAATTTTTTCGCTTTTATTATTATATAATATAAAATTGTATTTTGCAATACAAAAAATATTATGCTATTCTTTGAGCGCCATAATTCGTATCTACGTTCTTTTTAAAAAGCAAGAAATCATATTTAGGTCTCCATTGGTCCCCACATTCTACACTCTTTTTAAAGTCAACTTTTTCTCTTGCAACATATATCGCTACAATGCCTTTTAGCTCCCCATTTTCTTTATAAACGGAATCCCAAAATGCGTGATGCCCTATTTCTTTAACACTAGAAGGAATAAACATATAATCTAGCTCTTGACAATAACTAAACGAATCTGAACCGATAAATTCTACTCCTTCGGGTAAAGAATTATATTTTAGACCTCCTGCCGTATAGGAATATACGTAATCCAAATTTGTAGCTCTAAAAAACGACATCGTTTCTATTCTCTTTACTCCTTCGGGTAAATACACCACTTTCAAATCGGTATAGTTAAAAGATAGCTTACCTATTTTATTGACACTTGCTGGTATCGTATAGGTCAACACATCTTGAACGTAAGCGTTATAGTTTTCATCGCTAGCATTCACATTTTCACCGTATCCTTTTTCTCTCGCAAGATACTTGGAATGTTTGATGGGATAGCAAATTACTTCGGTAACGTCTTTATTGTATAGAACTCCGTCTATATCACAGTAATATGGGTTATTTTCGTCCACTTCTATTCTTTCTAACGCATTACAAGTATAAAAGGATTTGCCATCAATTTCTTTCACTTGGGCACCAACGTAAATCACCTCTAACTTTTCATCGCAGTTAAATGCATATTCTTTTATTGACGTAATGGGTTTTGTACTATCTTTTGTAAAATAATAATTGGTTTCGGGATTACTATCCCCATCCTTATAATTTATATCTGTATAATAGTCAACGTATAACTCTTTTATATAACCGGTATTATTAAATTTTGTAAGCTCTACTCCACTATCAACTTCTTTAAATTCAAACGTATCTTTTTGTACCGCCGCAACGCTAAAGTATATAGCTAAACCAACAGCCACAACGATTATCAAAACAAATACTATTTGCTTTAATAATCTGTTTTTTACAGGTTTATTTATTCTTGGTGCAGAAAGCCCTTCTATTTTATAAGTCCATACATCATCGTCTTTTATATTTAAAACTTCAACGTTTTCATCTTTTGACAATGCAGGTGATTCCATTTCATTATCTATGTTTTCATTTTCAAGGCGAATTTCATTATTCATATTTTCACTCATATTTCACCTCTTAACCTATAAACGTTTCGTGAATTTTTTCGCCATTATTTTCAGCGATTTTAGCACTAACTTCGGCGCGTCTTTTTAATACTTCCATTACTGCATTTTGTTTTTTACTATCATAATCCCAGAATATATATGGAATTGTCATCAATAAGAAACCTATCACGTCAATCAACATAGGTATAATAATTATTTTCACTCTTGATTCATCAATAAACAAAACGTCCCAATTGCTGTTAAAGCCAAAATTCAAAAGCATAAGTGGTATGATTAAGCTTATGAAAGAAGTAATTGGCCCGGTAAACCAACCAAATATTCCCGAAAAGCTTTCTAAACGTTCGCCTGATAGATACATTTGATAATCGTTAATTCTAACGTTCATATCGTGTCCTACGGATGTAGGAACGGTTTTAGTCATCTCCATTAAGAATAGAGCTATTATACAAATGGTTCCACATAGCATCAAATTATCACCCGCTAACAAAATTGTTACAATAACGATAGCATTACCAATAGCGCGTGTTAGTTGGTAAAAAATCATTATTTGCTTGTAAGAGAATTTTTTAATAAAATATGGTGTAAATAAATCAGGCGGTGTGCCGGCAAAAGAAACCAACCCCACTATCAATGCGTAGCTTAACCCACTCAATCTAAAAGTATATAGATATAGCACCGTTGTAAAAGCAAGCATCCCGTTTCCTAAAGCATCGATAAGACCGACTATTGTATTTATCCAACGATATTTATTATTTAGAACACCAAAAATACCATCCCAAAACTTTATATGCACTTTTTTCTCAATTGGCGGTTGAGGAATTCTTTCTGTAACTCTTCCTGCAAATATCATAGTTAACGATGCAGAAGTAATAAAAATAGCAGGTATAACAAATCTAAATACATTTATATCAGCCCATTCGTAGCGCAACGTTCCAATTATTATTGGTATAATGAATCCCATTATTCCATTGAAAATATGAGAAAACTTTATAGGATAACTTCTAACCAAAATTCTTTCATCCAAATTAGGACTAATATTTTGCGTACAAGTTTCCAAGCAATTACCAAATCCAAATACGTTATATACAGCAAATAATAGGTTAGCAACCCATACCCTAGTAACAACGTCGGGAATATTATAAATAGGTAGCCAACCTATTAGGATTACCATAATACACTTAGGTACGTAATCACAATATAGGGAATATTTATATCTTCCAAACTTAGGTACTAGTATTTTACGCCAAAAGATATTACGAGCTCCTACCCATCCTGAATATAATATATGTGTGCCTAGTATTTTAAACACGGAGCTTGCGTTCAAACCTTCAAGCCCGTTCATATATGTTATAAATGCCCCGGATTGATTAAATAGTTGGGATATATCACCTATAATTAAACCTAATCCTATCGCGATAAGAGCTATATATAAACCATAAAGTTTGTATTCTGTTTTCTTTGGAAGATTGGTCAAGTTATCACAAACGTACCACCAAATTAAAGACCAAATATAATTTAATGGCATATTTATAATCCCAATTATGGAATAAGTTAAATAAGGCAATTTATAATGATACATCATCAAATAGCAACCAACACCAAAGGATATGTATTCCAATGTTTTAGTACCCGTATAGTTACTACCTACCGCAATGAATATATCTTTGTACTCTTTATAAGGTACGTATTTCCCTTCTGCAGGTGTATTCCAATGACTTTTTATTTCACCAAAAAGTGTTTTAATCTTTCCAACAAGAAAATCTAACTTGCTCATCCACAGTTTTCCTCATAAGTTATATAATTATATTATCATATAATTAAAATATGTTCAAGATGGATATTTGAATAAAAGTATAATAAATCTTAACGTGAATATATATTTTACTATGTATAAAGTCAAAATCCATCCACTATTTATTGTTTATTCAATCGTTTTAGTTCTACAAAATAAATACGTATATCTACTATCTAGTTTGAGTTGTATAGCCTTGCACGAATGGGCACACGCAAAAGTAGCATATAACCACGGCTACTTTTTGGATACTATTAACCTTATGCCATATGGCGCAATGATATCAGGAAGTGATTTGTTTACCGAAAAGGATAGTTTTAAAATAGCTATTGCCGGACCACTTTCAAATATTATACTTTGTATAATACTACTTGCTTCCTGGTGGATTTTACCGGTTAGTTATAACTATACAAAAACTTTTTTTGATGCTTCTATTACACTTGCCTTTTTTAATATGCTACCTTTTTTCCCTTTAGATGGTTCCAAAATACTACTTTCTATTTCTAAACACCCTCAAAGAACGTTACAAATTTTAAAAGGAATGAGTTATACGTTAAGTGGTTTACTGTACGTTTTATTTCTAATTAGTTTCTTTTACGTTCCAAACATAAATATCGCACTTATTGGTGCCATACTTTATATTTCAACTACAAACAGCTCCGAAACGGAAAGATATAAGCAAATATGTCAATCCTGTCCATATATTAAGAGAATGGACGTTCCTATCAAAAAAGCCACCTTGATTGTTCATCAAAATCTTAAGATAATTCGACTACTTAAACATATCAATGCAGAAACGGAAACTACTTTTGAAATAGTTGATGATAACCTTGTTAAAATAAAAACGTTCAACGAAAGTGAAATAAAAAAGATTGCTACGACTAGCAACCTTCATACTCCTATTAAAGAATTTTTATATCTTTAAAACGTCTATATTTTAATGTAATAGAAAACTCTTGCGAACCAAGATTATTACTAAAAAGGTATCTTAAATCGTCGTTTTGGTAAACGAAATAGCAGTTTAGCAATCTTTTAATATCGCTTAACAATAAATTTTCCAAACCTTCATCGGGAAGGTTTTCTTTTGTCATGCTTTTATTTAAGCGTTCAAAACTAACGTCGCTCTGCTTTTTTCTTTTCATCCAAACAACCTCCTAATTATGCCTTTCTTTACCATTGTTTTTTTATTGAAGCTTGACTCTATAATATTATTCTTAAGTTCACTATAAGCATTCTTTACTCTATCTCTCCCATAACCTAGTATCGTTGAATACACCCCTAGTTTATCACTTTCGGGGATAACTCCATATAAGGGTACTCTTAATAGCTCTGCAATGCTTTCGCCATCCAATATTTCACCTTTATTAAATAGGTCTTTTCTAAATCTATTTACTACAACACCCATCCCTTTCAAAGAATAGGTAGAAAGCACGCTAATTGCCCTATCCGCATCTTTAATTGCGCTAACGTGAGGAGTTGTTACAATTATCGCCTCGTTAGCGGCACTTGCCGCTCTATGAAAGCCCGAATCGATGCCCGCGGGTGCATCTATAAATATTACGTCTGCATTCAAACTTGCTTCTTTAATCAAGTTTATAAACATAGGTGTTTTTACCCTATCTGGTACACTAACCTTTGATGAAGCAAGCAATCTTAAATTGTTTATACCCTCAATTTCAACCAATGCTTGATTGAAATTAACCCTATTTTCCAAAACGTCAACCAAGTCATACTTTATACTTTCTTCTACGCCTAACGTAACGTCCAAATTATTTAGCCCTATATCGGCATCAATCAAAATAACATTATATCCTTCTTTTGCATAAGTAATCCCTAAATTAGCACATACGGTTGTTTTGCCAACGCCACCTTTACCCGATGCTACAAGATATATTTTCGACATAAAAAAACCTCTCTTTATACTAACTCATAAAGAGAGGTTTTTTTTAGCGGAATTTAAGGATAATTACATATTTTTGAGTTCTTCTATACGCTCAAGAAGTTTTGCCTTCTTCTCGGTGTTAACTTGCAATTTTGCTTTTTCGTTTTCAATCAATTGTTTAGGTGCTTTTGCAACGAATCCGGGGTTATTAAGCATTCCTTCACTACGCTTAATCTCGCCCTCCATAATCTTCAATTCTTTATTCAAACGTTGCATTTCCTTATCAACGTCAACTAGTTCACCTAAGGGAATATATACTTCGGTACCACTGGTAACGATTGATACACTCTTTTCGGTTACTTCGCTCTTAGAAACAACAAAGGATACAGTTTCTACGTTTGCAAGCTTTTTGATATAGCTTTCATTCATTGCTACGTAGCTTTCATTGCTACTTACAACGTATAGATTTAGCTTCTTAGATACCGGTACGTCCATTTCTGCTCTAAGATTACGGACGGAACGGATAATTTCCTTAATAGCTTCGAATTTTTCAAAGTCTTCAACGAAATTATGATTTCTTTTATATTCAGGATATTTTGCTAACATTATAGTTTTTTCTTCGCCACATTCCATCCAAATACGTTCCGTAATGAAGGGGGTGAAGGGGTGCATAAGCTTAAGGATTTGCTTTAGAACGTACGTTAATACCGACAACGTAGCAAGCTTAGCCTTTTCGTTATCTGCGTATAAAGCTGGCTTGGTTAACTCGATATACCAATCGCAGAAATCAGACCAAATAAAGTCGTATAAAGCGGCATTTGCCATACCTAGTTCATATTTCTTTAGATAATTATTTATATCACGAGTTACTTTATTAAGCTTATATAAAATCCACTTATCAGCAGGAGTATACTTAAAGGTTCCTAGTTTAGGTAGAGTTTTACCTTCGCTATTCATAAGTACAAACCTAGAAGCATTCCATAGTTTGTTCAAGAAGTTACGTGCGGGCTCAATCTTATCTTCACTAAACCTTATATCAGAGCCGGGAGCAACACCCGTAGTTAAGCTAAATCTTAAAGCATCTGCGCCATACTTATCAATCAATTCTAACGGGTCGATACCGTTACCTAAAGATTTAGACATTTTTCTACCTTTTGCATCCCTAACAATGCCGTGAATTAGTACTTCGGGGAAAGGTATTTCACCCATATGTTCTAAACCGGAGAATATCATTCTTGCTACCCAGAAGAAAATTATATCGTATGCGGTAACTAGAACGTTAGTGGGATAAAAATAATCAAGCTCTTCAGTCTTATCTGGGAATCCTAAAGTAGAGAACGGCCACAAAGCAGAGCTAAACCAAGTATCCAATACGTCTTCGTCTTGGTGGATGTTCTTACAACCACACTTAGGACAACAAGTGGGGTCCTCTTTTTCTACTATAACTTCGCCACAATCGGGGCAATACCACGCAGGAATACGATGTCCCCACCAAAGTTGACGAGAAATACACCAATCCTTTATGTTCTCCATCCAATTGTAATAGGTCTTAGCAAATCTTTCGGGTATAAATTTAATCTTACCATCGCGAACTACTTTTAGTGCAGGATTAGCAAGGTCTTCCATTTTAACAAACCATTGCTTACTTACAATGGGTTCGACAACCGCTTTACAACGATAACATTCACCTACGTTATGGGTATAGGGCTCGATTTTTTCCATTAAGCCAAGCTTTTCTAGGTCTTCTACAATTTTCTTTCTAGCTTCATCCCTATCAAGACCTACGTATGCGTATCCGTTTTCATTTATGATACCTGCATCGTCCATAACTCTTATAACCTCAAGGTTATGACGTAAACCAACTTCAAAGTCATTGGGGTCGTGGGCGGGTGTAATTTTTACACAACCGGTACCAAAATCAAGCTCAACGTAGTCGTCTGCAATAATCGGTATTTCTCTATCGGTTAAAGGCAATTTTAGCATCTTGCCTATTTTGTCGGTATAACGAGGGTCTTTAGGGTTAACTGCAACAGCGGTATCGCCAAGTAATGTTTCTGGACGTGTGGTAGCAATAATCAAATAACCCGAACCATCAACGTAGGGATAACGAATATGCCACAAGAAGCCAGCTTTTTCTTCGTACTCTACCTCAGCATCAGATAGCGCGGTTTCACAATGGGGACACCAGTTTATAATACGACTTCCTTGATATATTAAGCCTTTCTTGTATAAGTTTACAAAAACTTCTCTAACGGCTTTGGAGCAACGCTCGTCCATTGTAAAAGCTTCTCTAGACCAATCGCAAGAAGAACCCAATCTACGAAGTTGTTTTACAATTTTACCACCATAAGTATCCTTCCACTCATAGGCTCTCTTTAAAAACTCTTCTCTGCCAATGGTTTCTTTATCTAAACCTTCTTCGCGCAATTTATCAACGATTTTTACTTCGGTAGCAATACTTGCGTGGTCGGTTCCGGGTAACCATAAAGTAGAATATCCTTGCATGCGCTTATGACGGATAATAGTATCTTGTATGGTGTTATTGAGAGCGTGTCCCATGTGTAGTTGTCCGGTAATATTGGGTGGCGGAATAACTATCGAAAAAGGAGTCTTGTTCTTATCTACCTCAGGACGAAAATATCCTGCATTTTCCCATTCTTGATATATACTATTTTCAAAACTTTGTGGTTCAAAATTTTTAGGGAGTTCCATACTTACCTCAACTATTATTTATTTTCTTCTGCATCTATGGTTGATTGAGTTTCATCCATAGAATTTTCTTTAGCAACTTTTTTCTTAGCCAAAATATTTTTAATGATACCTATTGCTTGCATTAAATAATTGAAAAATGCAATATACGTTAAAACCAAGCCGACACCGAGTATTATCCAATCCAAGTAAAACACTTTTTCTGCCCAGAATGCATGGAAATAACTCATAATAACAGCTACGCAAATAACGAATGAAGCAGCTTTGCCCATATAATTTGCTTTGATATTTTTGCTATCCCCTGCCATAAATGCGCCACCGATTATCATAGTAACTTCTTTAGCTAGCAATACTACGATAAAAGCCCAATGAACGTATCCGATTATTACCAATGAAAGGATGGCTGCACATTGCATAATTTTATCAGCAAACGGGTCGATAATTTCGCCCAATTGTGAACCTTGATTAAATTTTCTAGCAATCCAACCATCGAATAAATCGGAGGTTGCAGCAACAAATAAAATAACTAGACCAATTATTGGGAAAACGTAATTTCCAACTTGAATATAAGTGCTTGTGTCAATTGTAGTCCACATCATAAAAGGAACTGCCACAATACGGAATAAAGTAATCATATTGGGTATAGTCCACAATTGTTTCAACAATTCTTTCATAAAAATACTCCTGACTATAAATTATCAGGAGTATTATAACATAGTTATATAAAATATACAAACTATTTTAAAGCATTTACCTCTTATTGCCAAGTATCATAGCATATCTATTGGCGTTGTCGTTAATTAGTTCGAGCGCACCTTTCACCACTATCGATTCTGGTTCTTGAGCTACGTATACGGGTAATTTTAAATATTTCGCCAAATAATCTGTTAAGCCACCAAGGTTAGCCCCTGCCCCAGCACAATAAATGCCACTTGCACTAATATCAGCCATTTTACTAGTAGGTATAGTCGTTAAAACGCTTTCTATGAGTTCTGCAAGTTTTTTTATACACCACAAGATTGGTGCACGTAAAGAACTAGAAGAAATCTCTACGTTCTTGATTCTACCATCCAAAATATCTTGACCTGTAATTGTTAATACGGATAAATCATTATCGTACAAACTACCAATACTGGTTTTTAACCTTTCGGCAGTAGAATTACTAATACGCAAATTATATGTTTTTAAAACTTGGTCTATTATCTTTTCGTTAATAGTATTCCCCGAAATATTTACCGTACACGCCGATACAATACCCTCTTTATTAACTACGCCAATTTCAGTAGTACCACCACCGAACAAGCACACCGCATTATCACCATCACCCAGAATAGGAACAAAACCCAATAAACTTTCTATTAAAGTGATATCTTTATGTCCTGTCTTTTGTACTGCAAATTCAATGTTTTCACGCTCGGCACTAGAAAGCCCCGAAGGAATCAATACGTATAATTCAACGGGATTTACAAGCGAAAAAGAAATAATATCGCTCAAATAATATTCAAGTAGTTTTGCAAAAACGTCGGGGCGAACAACAACCCCGTCTCTAACTGGGTAAACTAGTGAACAATGCTCGGGTAAATCATTCAATTTTAGAGCATCGTTACCAACTGCAATAAGTTCAACGTGATTTCCTCTTCTAATAACGCAAACGTTAGGTTCACGCAAAAGGTAACCACCTCCATAGATGGTAATATTAGATGAACCCGGGTCAATTACAATCTTTTGTTTTTGCATAGTTATATTACGTTTTTCTCTCTTAAAATTTTGCTTAATATTTCGATAGGTAGTCCTACTACGTTAGTATAGCTACCCTCTATTTTTTTAACCACAATGCCATCTTGTACTGCATATGCTCCAGCCTTATCCAAGCAATAAAAAGTATCCAAATATTCTTCAATTTGTTCCCTGGATAGCGAGTTAAAGGTTACCAAAGTGCTATCTGCATAACATTCCACATCGCCTTTAAAATATATTGCAATTCCAGAGCATACAACGTGTGTAACGCCTTGAAGTTCTAAAAGCATTCTTATCGCATCATCTTTATCTTTTGGCTTGCCATAGTACACACCATCCTTATAAACCAAAGTGTCGGAAGCAATTATCAAATCATAGTCTTCTTTGATAGGTACTGCTTTTAGTTTCCTTAAAGCAATTTCCTTGACGGTCACTTCGGGAGTCTCGCCAAGGAAATCTTCGTTCGTAGGATAGGTTTTAATATCGAACTCTTTGATTATTTCGCCCAAGAGTTCTTTGCGTCTAGGTGAGCCGGAGGCTAACAAAACTTTCATTATAATATCTCTAGGTTCTTTTTAAATGCACGTTTAAAATCGCCTAGCGCAGTCAAGGCATCTTTTATTTCTAGAGTGCAATCACCTTGTGATTTAGTCTTGAGAATAACCGAGTCGCCCAAAACGTCACATGATATTCCAACTATAGCACCACCGCAACTGCGGTCGAAGCATTCGGCAATTCTTACGATAACACCAAGCTTGCGAACTGCAATAATTTCTTCTTCATTCAATAAGTCAAGATATTTTTGTACGTCTAACTGTTCCAAGCCATCTTTGTAATGTAGTCCAGCTACAAGAGCCGCCATAATCAAATCCTTTTGAGGAATACCATACAAATTACTATTCAAAATCATATACATTGAATGCTTATGATGGTCGTAGAACTTCATACTTGAGCCAATGTCGTGAAGCATACTTGCTACACGCAAAATCTTAACGTAAGGTCTAGGTAATTTATGTATAACTTTAACTTGCTTAAATAATTGCATACTCAAATCAAACACGTGTTCTGCGTGTTGGATGTTCATATTGAAATGATGTAGCAAAGTATATATGCTATGACCTAGTATATCACTGATTGGCTTCTCTGCAATAGTAGGATATGCGTAACGTAACATAGCGCCTTCACGCATACCTGCTCCACCTATTATTATCTCGTTAAAGTTGGTGCGAGTTTTAATTGCTTCAATAACTGCCAATGCTGCGGGGAAAATATCTGCTCTTGCAGATGATAATCCCTTTATTCTCATCAACTTTTCGGGCTCTAATGGTTTGATGGTATCGTAAATAGTCTCTAATTCAGGATAAGAAATATGATAGTTATGAGCCATATCCAAAGGATATTTCTTAAGTTTTCTGCTTATTTTACCTAAATTACGCAATGAACCACCTACACCTATAAGTTGAGTTTCGGGGTCCAAATCTTTGAACCACTCTAATTGGTCCAGATGTTCGCCAACGTATTGAGTAATTGCTTGCAAACATTCTTCGGGGGTGCCGGTATTTTTAAACTTTTCGGTTAATGTCAATGCACCAAAAGGCAAAGTATCTTGAGCAAGCATAACTCTTCTATTATAGTATATAAGCTTAACCGAACCACCGCCTATATCAACTATAAGGCCCTTAGGAACTTCCATTGAATTTATAACGCCTTGATAAACGAACGTTGCTTCGTCTTCTTGAGAAATGACTTGCAATTTGATACCACAAGAGGTTTGTACTTCTTCTATAAACGATTTTTGGTTTTTGGCACGTCTAACTGCAGCCGTTGCATATGCAAATACTTTGGTTACCCCGTGACTTTCGTATAAAGTACGGAAGGTGCGTAGCGTTTTAATGGTTTGAGAAATACGAATAGGACGTAAGAAACCATCTATCTCCATATCTTGAGCTAGTCTAACAGGTTCCTTTAGTTCATCGACAACCATAAAATAACCGCCAGGCATTACGTTTGCAATAACAAGCCTTGCCGAGTTGCTACCTAAATCAATTATCGCAATTTTTTCCATAATAATCCTTCCTTTCTATTCTTCTTTGTTTAAGTTTTTTATACAACGTTAATTGGTTTTCCATTCAAGAAAGCCGTAAGGTTATTAGCCGCTATATCCATCAATGCTCGGCGAGCTTCAATTGTTGCCCACGCGACGTGCGGTGTAATAACAATGTTTTTTGCTTTTAATAATGGATTATCGCTTGAAGCAGGCTCTTTGCTCAATACATCTACCCCTGCCCCTGCTATCTTACCATTATTAAGTGCTTGCGCTAGAGCCAATTCATCAATTAATCCGCCTCTAGCTGTATTTATAAGAATCGCATTACTCTTAAAATGAGAAAGTGATTCTTCATTTATCATTTTTTCATTCGAACTATCTAAAGGACAGTTGAGTGAAACAATGTCGCTGTTTTCGTATAAGTCTTCAAGAGTAGTAGCATATTTAAACCCATCTTCTACCGCGTGTTGCGATTTACTATAGATTAGTACGTTCATACCATAAGCCTTAGCTACGTCTTTGACTCTTAACCCTATTCTACCAGCCCCAACAATGCCAATGGTTTTACCAAACAATTGATGCATCCCGGTTCTATAATAACAAAAATCTTGACATCTCTCCCAATCTCCGTTTTTAACGGTATCGTTATGATACCCTATCCCAGAATACAACTCGGTAATCAATCCAAAAACCGTTTGAACTACACTTTCTGTGCTATATGCAGGGATATTTGTTACCACAACGCCTTTTGAACGAGCATAATCTACGTCTACGTTATTATATCCAGTTGCTAGAACTCCAACGTATTTTAGTTCTTTTAATTCATCAAGGACTTTCTTATCAATAGTACACTTATTGGTTATCATAACGCTAGCATCTCCCATCCTTTCTACGATTTTATCGTAAGGGGTTCTAGCATATAAAACAATTTCTCCTAGAGAACTAAATTTTTCCCAAGACAAATCTCCGTGATTTAGACAATATCCGTCAAGAATTACTATCTTCAATTTCAAAGTTCCCCAATATAATTTTCCTATATACAATAATATACCAAAAGTGCCATTTCGTCAATAGGGAAATTTTTATAATATATAAATAAATACGCGCGTCCGTTAACGTACGCGCGCATAAATAAGTTAAGTTTAATTGACTCTTTATGCTAAAGTATCGTCTACGATTGTATGGAACTCGGCAATTCTTCGTATGCTTTCAATTCCTTTAAGGCAATTAGTTTTGGAAGAATACCCTTGTGAAGCTAGTATATTCATAGCATTTGCAGACATCAAACGGAAACGGAATTTGTCTTCTTTATCTTTGTAAATTTCAAAAACCGATTTACCTATCAAACTTACGTAATTCTCATCAGCGACTTCGACAACGTTCGCGTTTTTTGCTGCTCTAACAACTGCTCGAATACCGCTCTTGCAAGCCGCTTTTGCCAAATAGCCTTGAGAATGACCCAATGTAAATTTGTTTGATGAATGGAATCTAAAACGATATTTACCTTCGGTATCTTTATAAATTTGTACAGTACCGGGCAATTTCCCATCGTTAGAAGAGGGATTGGGCTCGCCAAAACTAGAAACCTTTTCTTGAGGGATATGCACTATATTTTTAGGCATTTTTACAGGTCTCTTCTTTTCTCTAACGGGAGTCATTATAACCGTTTCATCAGCAATTTGAGTAGCGGTTTCGTTATTTACTACAACAGCCCCGCTCTCTTCTTCCTCATCTACAATGGGAGATAAAACGATAGTTTCAATATCCAAAGGTTTGTTTTCTATCGCTTCTTCTTCATTAAGCAAAGCTTCTTCTTTTGCTACTTTTTTCTCTACGTTTCTTTTTTGAATAGAGGTTACGATAACAGCGATAAGAAGCACCAAAACAATAGCCAAAATGACAATCACTACCGTTAGGTTATTACCCGTTGATAGGAAATTTTTGATACCCTCTAGTATTTTTTCCATAGTTTTATCTCTCCTTAAAATTATTTTTTAAGTCCACGTTCTTTCATAACTTGACGCATACGTTCCTCGTGTGAAAGAATTTGTTTTCTGATACGTAACGATTTAGGAGTTACTTCCAACAACTCGTCGGGTTCAATAAACTCGATACATTCTTCAAGTGAAAACTTTCTAGGCGTTTCTAGCCTTAAAGCTTCATCTGAACCAGCTGCACGCATATTGGTTACGTGTTTACGTTTACATACGTTAACTGCGATATCCTCTTGCTTAGGAGAGTAACCTACTACCATACCTGCATAAACAGGAGTACCGGGCTCGATAAACAAAACACCTCTTCCTTGCGCATTATATAGTCCGTAGGTAACTGCTTCACCGGTTTCGAAAGCGACAAGAGCACCATATTGACGACGAGGCATAGCTCCCTTTAAAGGTTGGTATCCTTCAAATATACTATTCATAATACCCTCGCCTCTCGTTTCAGTCAAAAAGTCAGAGCGGTATCCCAATAATCCACGTTCCGGGATAACAAACTCTAGTTTTATGCGACTATTCATAGGAGTCATATTTACCAATTCACCTTGACGTTTACCCATATTTTCCATAACGGTACCAACGCATTCAGCCGGTACGTCTACGAACAATCTTTCTATGGGCTCACATAGCACACCATCTATTTCCTTATTGATAACTTTAGGAGTTGATACTTGGAATTCATATCCTTCTCTACGCATATTTTCGATAAGTATAGAAAGGTGAATTTCTCCCCTACCGGATACTATAAAGCTATCTGCTCTCTCTCCATCGTCTACCTTTAAAGAAACGTCTTTTAACAGTTCTTTATAGAGTCTAGCACGAAGATGTCTAGACGTAACAAATTTTCCTTCCTTGCCTGCAAACGGACTATCGTTTACTGCAAAAAGCATTTGTAGGGTGGGCTCGGAAATCTTTACAAAGCTGATAGGTTCTACGTTAAGAGGTGAGCATATGGTTTCGCCAATGGTAACGTTTTCTATACCACTAAAGCTTACTATATCGCCAACCTTAGCCGTTTCAACCGTTCTTTTAGTTAGACCGGTAAACTGATATATGTTCGTAATTTTAGACCTATATTGTTTGTCGTCGTGATAATTGCAAATTGCTACTTCACTATTTGCTTGCATTACTCCACGCTCAATTCTACCGATAGCGATTCTACCAACGTATTCATTATAATCTATAGCGGAAACTAGAACTTGTAGAGGCGCTTCTTCATCTCCTTCCGGAGGGTCAATGTGGTTTAATATAGTGTCGAACAAAGGTGCCAAATTAGTTCCGGGAGTGGATGCCGAAAGCGAGGCTGTGCCAGCCCTTCCTGAACAATATACTATAGGACTATCTAATTGCTCGTCAGTTGCATTAAGGTCTATCAAAAGCTCGTATACTTCGTCTAAAACCTCTGCAAGGCGTGCATCGGGCTTATCAACCTTGTTTATACAAATTATAATCTTATGATTCATTTCCAAAGCCTTTTGGAGAACGAATCTAGTTTGAGGCATGGGACCTTCGTAAGAATCTACCAAGAGAACAACACCGTTAATCATCTTTAATACTCTTTCTACTTCGCCGGAAAAGTCCGCGTGTCCAGGAGTATCAACTACGTTTATTTTAACGCCTTTATACATACAGGAAGTATTTTTTGCAAGAATAGTAATACCACGTTCTCTTTCGAGAGGATTATTATCCATTACACATTCCTCAACAACTTGATTGTCGCGGAAAACGCCTCCTTGATGCAACATCGCATCAACCAAGGTAGTTTTACCATGGTCAACGTGTGCTATTATTGCTATATTTCTTAAATCTTCTCTAATCATACTATTATTTCGATTACAGTATATTCTATATCTTCGTTATATAACTCGTATAGACCTTCTGCTTGAGTATAGTCTTTTATACCATTTATTTCTACGTACAATGCAGGTCGCACGTAACAAGTCCAAACCCCGCTCACAAAGTGATATGAGATGCCTTCGTTAAGTTGGCTAATAGAATAGGTTTGGAATTGATATTCATCTTCCGTCAAGTCTTCTTCTTCCGAGTGAACAGCTATTTCATAATAGTTAACAACGTAGGTGTTTCCTTTATATACGTAAGTTATAGGATAAAAAGTATCCATATCTATTTGATACCCCTTTCCTTCTACGATTTTAAAGTTAAACACTCTTAATTGGTCTAGTTCTAAAGGCTCAACGTCGTATGATTGCCATTCGCTAAACGGAGAAGTGTTAGATGCATATTTACCTACACTTTTAATCCTATATAGCAATTCCCCTTTTATCATCTTTATTGATAAAGAGGTACCGCTAATTCCACTTGCGGTATATATATTATCTGGATATAGCGAATATTTATATTCAACGGTATAAGACTCTGCTCCTGATATTTTTTGCCAAGAGAGGTCTATAGTATATTCGGGCTCGGCATTAACTTTTACAACGCTAGCCACGGGTGTTTTGAGTTCTCTATGCAATATTGCATAAGTAACGCCAAAACATCCGCCAGCTAAAACTAATATACTTGCAATAACAATAATCGCTATCGCGCTTTTGCCAAGCTTTATTTTTTTCATTCAACTATTTCTTTGCGCTAACCTTCTTTAGATTTGCGAACTTGGGTAGACCATCTTCCAAAGGAGAATTGCTAGAACCTTGGATAAGGGGGAGTGCGTACTCGATATATTCTTTAGTAAGACCAGTACCTGCTTCGTTAATCCATTCTAGAGGAACTTTCTTTTCGGTATTAGCAGCAAATTCAACGGGCATAAGCTTATAAATGCACTTATAAGCGCCTTCACTCATATCACGTTCAAATACTACCATCTTGTCGGTTTCGCCTTCACAAGCAGCCTTAACTGCAGTGCGTCCTGCATTAAATGCTTCTTCTATATCGGTACCAGATGCAAGATGTGCTCCACAACGTTGCATTAGGTTAAATTCGATACCACGTACTTTAACACCGAATTTTTGGTTAATAAGGTCAGCTAGTTGAGCTGCAAGACCACCTAGTTGAGTATGACCGAAGCCATCCTTTGCTTTTGCTGCGGAAAGAGTTTCAACTATAAAGTTGCCATCCTTATCGCGAATACCTTCGGATACGCAAGCGATACATTTACCATTATTCTTATCCATAACAGCTTTAACGTCGCTTACAAACTTATCAACGGAGAAGGGAATTTCGGGAAGATAAATAAGGTCTGCGCCGAGGCCTTTATAATCTGCTAGAGCTGCAGCAGCGGTTAGCCAGCCTGCATTTCTACCCATGATTTCTACAACTGCAACTTGACCTTTATCATAAACTTTAGCATCAAGGTTTAGTTCCATCAAAGTGGTTGCAACGTATTTTGCTGCGCTACCATATCCGGGGCAGTGGTCGGTACCATATAGGTCGTTATCGATGGTCTTGGGAACACCGATAATATTGCATTCATAACCACTCTTAAGTAGATACTTACTAATCTTGTTGCAAGTATCCATAGAATCGTTACCACCATTATAGAAGAAATAACGGATATTATACTTTTTGAAAACCTCTAAAATTCTCTTATAATCGGTTTCATCAACAGAAGCATCTTTTAATTTGTATCTTACGGAACCTAAACTAGAAGAAGGAGTGTTCTTCAAAAGAAGGAGTTCTTCCATATCTTCTTTACCGATATCATAAAAGTCTTCTTCAAGGATACCTTTAATTCCATGAGCTGCACCATAAACAGCGGTGATATTCTTTTGCTCAAGAGCTTCGATAAATACGCCTG
This sequence comes from Clostridia bacterium, assembly GCA_017403145.1. Classification (GTDB taxonomy): domain Bacteria; phylum Bacillota; class Clostridia; order Christensenellales; family DTU072; genus Stercoripulliclostridium_A. The sequence continues at coordinate 224,168 of JAFQOO010000002.1, read as the reverse complement.
CTGCACTAGCATTGATAACGGAGGTGGGACCACCTGATTGACCGAACATACATGCGCCTACTAAATTTTTCATATTGTAATCTCCTTAAGTAAATTTTTTTAGTGTGCTAATCTTGATGCCATTTCTAACATCTCTTTATTAAAATCTTTTTTGATTTCTAGAGCTTCATCAATAGGTAAATCGATAATCTTGTTGCGTTTGATACCTATTACTCTAGAATCTTTATTGTTGTTATAGAGCAACTCTACTGCTCTATCTGCACAACGTGCAGCAAGTACTCTATCCTGCATAGAAGGAGTGCCACCACGTTGAATATAACCTAATTTAACCGTTCTAATGGTTATTCCTGTGCGTTCGGTAATTTCTTTTTTGAGGTCCAAACAACTACCAACGCCTTCAGCTAAAACGATAATATCGGATATCTTTCCTTTGATAATGTTCTTTTTCATTTTTTGGCATATATCGTCTATATCAAAAGGAAGTTCGGGGACTATTATGCTTTCCGCACCACCAGCTATACCGGAATATAATGCTATATCACCACAATGTCTTCCCATAACCTCTATAATACAAGCACGGTCATGTGAAGTCATAGTGTCTCTAATTTTATTCATAGCATCCAAAACGGTATTAACTGCGGTATCAAAGCCGAGAGTATAATCGGTATATCCCAAATCATTGTCGATTGTGCCGGGAATACCCATACAAATTATTCCGTGTTTGTTAGACAAATCACGCATCCCTCTAAAAGAACCGTCTCCACCGATAACTACAAGCCCTTCTATACCATAAGCATTAAGAACGTCTGCACCTTTTTTTATTCCCTCTTCGGTATTAAACTCGGGGCATCTTGCAGTTTTGAGTATCGTACCACCCTTTTGAACCGTATCCGATACGGAGCGACTATCCATACGATATAAATTACCATTTATAAGTCCTTGATATCCGCGCTCGATGCCATAAACTTCCATACCTCTACTACAGGCACAACGTACGACACCTCTTATTGCGGCATTCATTCCGGGAGCATCGCCACCACTAGTAAGTACTGCTATTTTTCTCATTTAAGTCTCCTTATTTTCTCAATTGACCATTGCCCTTAACTACGTATTTAACACTAGTTAATTCTTTCAATCCTATAGGACCGCGAACGTGCAATTTTTGCGTACTAATACCCATTTCTGCACCTAAGCCCAATTCAAAACCATCAGTAAACCGAGTAGAAGTATTGACGTATACAGCGGAACTATCTACTTCTTTAGTAAACTTTTCGATTTCACTCTCGTCTTGAGTTAAAATGCAATCACTATGATTGGTACCATATTTATTGATATGAGCAATTGCATTATCAAGACCATCAATGACCTTGATTTTAATAATCATATCATCATATTCGCGTGAAAATTCATCTTCTTCTACCAAGTTGACGTTTTCATAAAGAGCTTTGATATCACTAGTTCCGCGAAGTTGTACTTTAGCCGTTTCCAATGCCGAGCAAACTATAGGAACAAATTCTTCAGCCACCTTTTTATCTATTAATAGCGTTTCAAGAGCGTTACACGTGGATGGGCGTTGAGTTTTAGCATTTAGTATTATCGGTATTGCCATTTCCAAATCTGCACTTGGCGCAACGTAAATATGACAATTACCACCAGCCGATGCTATAACAGGCATTGTAGCATTTGCAAGCACAACTTTTTTTAATCCTTCGCCACCACGAGGAATTACAACGTCGATATACTTATTCTCGCGTAGCATTTCGGCTGTAGCCTCTCTATCTTGGCTTTCAATAAGTCCAACCAAATCACCGGACAAACCATTTTCTTCAAGAGCTGTTTTAATACAACCTACTAGCATACCAACGCTATGTACACACTCTCTGCTACCACGCAAAACGACTCCGTTTCCACTCTTGATGCAAAGTGCCGCAGCATCGATAGATACGTTTGGACGAGCTTCGAATATTATTCCAATAACTCCTAGAGGAGCACGTACTCGTTTAACTTTTAAACCATTGGGCAATACGTATTCTTCTACAATCTCACCAACAGGGTCAGATAGTGCTACTATAGCATCTAATCCTTCCGCCATTTGCTTGATTCTATTTTGATTTAGAGCGAGTCTATCTATAAAAGCAGCGTTTCTACCGTTTTGTTCTGCTTTTTCAATGTCTTTTTTGTTTGCAAGCAAGATTTCATCACTTTTTTCAAGCATAAGTTCTTTCGCACGAATAAGCACGTTGTTTTTAACTTGGGTACCTACACCGGCAAAAGTATTAGCCTGCAACTTAGTGCGTTCACAAATCTCTTTTACTAACATTTTTTAGTCCTCTTCTACGGGTTCGGGTAAAATTGCGTTGTGATAAACGTTTTGTACGTCATCAAGTTCCTCAAGAAGGTTAATCATCTTTTCTACACTTGCAAGATGTCCTTCGGGGTCAACTTCATTGTCGGGAATCATATCTACTTCTGCAGAAAGAACACTAACACCATTTGCCTTCAATGCATCCGAAACAACATATAATTCGTTAGTAGCAGTATATATTTCGAATACGTCGTCGCTTGCTTCAATGTCTTCTGCACCAGCATCTAGAGCAATCATCATAAGCTCGTCTTCGTCCATATTCTTTTCGGCAATAATAACGCCTTTTTTCTTGAACATAAAAGAAACACAGCCGGTTTGTCCCATAGAACCACCATACTTGTCAAACAAGTGTCTTACGTCGCCTGCGGTACGATTTTTGTTATCGGTTAGAGTTTCAACTATAACAGCAACACCACCTGCGCCATAACCTTCGTAAGTCATTTCTTCGTAGTTAACGGAACCTAACTCACCGCTTGCCTTTTTGATTGAACGATTGATAGTATCGTTAGGCATATTGTTTTGCTTTGCTTTTGCGATAACGTCGCGAAGTTTGCTATTTAACGCAGGGTCGGGTCCGCCCGCTTTAACAGCAACCGCAATTTCTCTACCTATTTTGGTAAAAATGCTACCTCTAGCAGCATCGGTTTTACCTTTCTTAATTTTAATATTCGCCCATTTGGAATGTCCTGACATATTAATCTCCTAAGTTTTATTTACTTTTGAAGTTTGTCCATTACCGTGCTAACAACTATAGACGCACTAACACCGGCATTCAAACTTTCTATTTTGTTGCCATACATCGGTATTGCGAGAACTACGTTTGCAATATCGCGCATTTCATTACTTACCCCGTGAGCTTCCGAACCAACAACTAAAGCGAGTGGAAGCGTAGGCTTATAATCAAATACGTTTTCTCCGCCCATATCTAAAATGGCAACTTGATAATCTTTTAGCGCGTCGCACGCGCCCGCGTAAGAAAAAGAAACTATATTTGCATGATAGATACCACCCATAGTGGAACGTACTACTTTAGGAGAATATGGGTCGACGCAATTTATAGCAATAAAATCTTCTATGCCCATCGCAACGGAAGTTCTAATAATCGTACCCATATTTCCTGCATCGGATATTCCATCTAGTACCATAACTATTTTCCCCATTATCTCCTTTTTTATAGGCAAGGGACATACAGCTAGAATACCTTGTGAGTTCACGGTATCGGATATCTTCTCAAAAACAAAATCTTCAACCAACACCGGTTCAACGTTGAGTTTCTCCGCTATTGGCATCAAATTTTCCGCCTTTGATTTTGCAATATATAGTTCATTTAGATAACCCAATGGCATATCTGCAATTAGGTTTGCTCCTTCAACGATAAATAGCGAGTGCTTAGCTCTCGCTTTTTTGTCGCCAAGGCTACGAATAACCTTGATTTTATCGTTTTGTGGAGAAGTAATTATTTTCATTAAATTAACAAAGAGCCTTCAAACGAATTGAAGGCTCAAATAAACTATGCGTTGATAGCAGCCTTAGCTTGCTCACAAAGAGCGGTGAATGCTGCAGCATCGTTAACAGCTATATCAGCTAGAACCTTGCGGTTAAGGTCGATACCTGCAACCTTTAGTCCGTGCATAAGACGTGAGTAAGAAATGTTGTTAAGTCTTGCTGCTGCGTTGATACGAGCAATCCAAAGTCTTCTAAAATCTCTTTTCTTAAGTCTTCTGCCAACGTATGCGTATTGGCCGGACTTCATAACAGCTTCACGAGCTACACGATAAAGTTTACTCTTTGCGCCAAAGTAACCTTTAGCTTGCTTCATTATTTTTCTTTTCTTTTTTAATGCAGTAACTGCTCTCTTAATTCTCATTACCGTGTCCTCCTACTACTTTTGTCCGTAAATCATATTGCTGATGGTCTTTGCTTGGGTTTCGTGTACGTATCCACCTTGACGAAGGTTTCTCTTACGTTTACGGGTTTTCTTGTTAAGAATGTGGTTCTTGTTTTGCTTATTTCTCTTAAGCAAACCGCTAGCGGTAAATCTGAAGCGCTTCTTGGATGCGCTATGTGTTTTTTGTTTAGGCATATCTATTCTCCTTATGTGGATATATTATTTATTTTTTTTGAGGTATTGGACCAAGCATCATAGTAACGTTACGTCCTTCCAATACGGGTTCTTTTTCTTTTACAGCAACGTCGGAAACCATATCAAAGAACTTAGCCATCATTTCTATAGAAAGTTCGGGGTGGGCGTTTTGACGACCTTTCATACGGATAGTTACTTTAACTTTGTTCTTATCCTGTATAAATGCTTTGGTTTGTTTTGCTTTTGTTTTTAGGTCGCCGATATCAATAGTTTGACTCAATTGTACTTCCTTGATTTCGGTACCCTTTGAATTCTTTTGTGCTTGCTTATCCTTTTTTATTTGGTCGTAGCGATACTTACCATAATCAAGGATTTTGCATACCGGGGGATTTGCTTGGGGTGAAATAAGAACTAAATCTAAATTTCTATCATCAGCCATAGATTGGGCTTGGGCTCTTGATACAACCCCTATCATCTCGCCGTCCATATCAATCAACCTTACTTCCGGCACTCTAATTGCCGTGTTAATCAATAAATCTTTAAAAATATTTGTATCCTCCTATCTTTTATATATGTATGCACGTACGTGCGAACATTATATAAGGTATAAAAAAGAAGTGCTTTAGCACTTCTCACCACAAGTCTACACTCCTAACAATGTTAGAATGTATTAAAATCAAACTTGTTTAACCGTTTAACTTATGCTTACGGTGAGAATTACTTCTTCTTTACTGCGTATATTCTATCTTATATAAATCAATATGTCAATTATTTTGGCGCAATTTTTTAAGTTGCGCCAAAATAATCAAATTTTAATTACCAAATTACTTTATCTTGGTCTTCCTTTTTAACTTTTGCGAGGAATTCTTCAAACTTCATAGTACCCAAATCGCCATCTTTTCTAGAACGAACAGCTACTACTCCTGCTTCTTTTTCCTTATCGCCTATAATTAACATATAAGGAATTTTATCAAGTTGTGCCGCTCTAATTTTATAACCGATTTTTTCGGAACGAACGTCGCTCTCTGCTCTAATTCCATACATCTTAAGATTATCACGAATAGCGTTTGCTTCATCTTCCGTTCTATCGGTCAAGCTCATAACTCTTACTTGTTCGGGAGCTAGCCATACCGGGAAAGCACCCTTGAATTTTTCGATAAGCAATGCCATAGTTCTTTCGTAGCAACCAATTGAAGTACGGTGGATAATATAGGGATATACCTTATTGCCATTTTCATCCACGTAAGTCATATCGAAACGTTCAGAAAGGAACATATCTACTTGAATGGTTATCAAAGTATCTTCTTTACCATATACGTTGCGAATTTGGATATCAAGTTTTGGACCATAGAAAGCTGCTTCATCAATACCGATAGAGTATTTTAAACCGATATTATCTAGTATTTTTTGCATTTCGTTTTCTGCGTGTTCCCACTTTGCAGGGTCGTTTATATATTTAGCAGTATTGTTTGGGTCCCACTTTGAGAAGCGATAACTAACGTCTCCGTCAAGACCACAAATCTTGAGCATATACATTGCTAAATCCAAACAACCTTTAAACTCTTGTTCTAATTGCGAAGGAGTGCAAACAAGGTGTCCTTCCGAAATTGTGAATTGTCTTACGCGAATAAGTCCGTGCATTTCTCCGCTCGCTTCATTACGGAACAAAGTTGAGGTCTCACCATAACGAATGGGCAAATCTCTATATGATTTCAAGCCATTCTTATAAATCATATATTGGAAGGGACAAGTCATAGGGCGAAGAGCAAAAACTTCTTTATCAACCTCTTCATCGCCTAAAATGAACATTCCATCGCGATAATGGTCCCAGTGTCCAGAAATCTTATATAGGTCTGATTTTGCCATATAAGGAGTCTTAGTACGTACGTATCCTCTTCTTTCTTCTTCGTCTTCAACGAATCTATTAAGTATTTGGAATAGTTTTGCACCCTTTGGCATTAGCAAAGGCAAGCCTTGGCCAATACTCTCTTCGGTCATAAATATACCCATTTCTCTACCAAGCTTATTATGGTCGCGTTGTTTTGCTTCTTCCAATGCTTGTAAATATTCTGCAAGAGCAGTCTTGTTATTGAATGCCGTACCATAAATACGGGTGAGCACTTTATTGTGTTCGTCTCCGCGCCAATAAGCGCCAGCTATAGAGGTGAGCTTAAATGCCTTAACGTATCCCGTTGAAGGAATATGAGGACCGGCACATAAATCCACGAAATCGCCTTGCTTATACATAGTTATAATAGCATCTTCAGGTAGGTCTTCAACTAGTTCAACTTTGTATATTTCACCTTGTGCCTTGAAAAACTCTAAAGCTTTTTCACGCGAAACTTCTTCTCTAATGATAGGAAGATTTTCTTTTATTATTTTTTTCATCTCTGCTTCGATAGCAGGAACGTCGTCCATATTTATGGGAGTTTCAAAATCAAAGTCGTAATAAAAGCCATTTTCAATTGCGGGGCCTATTGCAACTTTAACGCTAGGATATATTCTCTTAACTGCTTGTGCTAAAACGTGTGAGCAACTATGACGATATGCTTTTTTGCCTTCTTCCGTATCAAAGGTTAAAAACTCTACGGTTGCATCTGCGTTTATAGGTTCGTACATACCAACTACTTTATCATTTACTTTTGCTACGAGTGATGCACGGAAAAGTCCATCCGAAATGGAGCGTGCTATCTCTGCAGGCGTAACACCTATGGGGAATTCTTTCTTGTCTTCTCTTAACGTGATAATCATTTATATTCCATCCTTTTACCGCGATTGCGGTCTACTATTTATGCATTTATGTTAGCGTTAATCGTATTATATAGTGTGTTGTATACGGTTGTATCCGCTTGTTCAACACCTATACCATTATACCATTCTTCAGCTTTACTATAAGATGATTTATCTTTATAGCATCTGGAGTTGTCTGTTACAAAAGATAGGTTCGTTTGACCATTAACTAGATTTTCGAGTTTATAGTTGTGGATTACCTTATACTTTTGTTCTCCATCAGTTATATCTCCTTCGGCTTTCTTGGTAGTCATACCGGCATTATACACGGTAGAAGCAAACCAAGAATCATAAGTTTCGCCTTCTCCCTCTTTAATGACAACTATTTCGATAGCATTCGCTACTTCACCAACTAAACCTTGATAAGCTTTAAAGTTAGTCGAAACGTTATCTATTTGGGACTCACCGTATACTCTGCCAGCTATACCTCCGCTATAGATATAATAGGGATTTTTTTGCATATTTCCTTCGTAACTAACGTAGCCGATTTCCATAATAGATTTTATATTGGATGATAAATAGTAACACAAATCACCCGATGCTACAGAGTTGGAAATATTTGAGTAATGTAGCATACCTACCAAACCACCGGTATAGTTATTGATGTCGGTAGATAAAACAATATTATTAACGTTGCTTATTGCATTATTGATATTACTAAAGTTAGCGGCATAACCAACTACTCCGCCTACGTTAAATAAGCGTGATACCGAATTGCTAAATATCTCGGCATTGATATTATCCAAATCAACCTTAGTTTTATTAACGTTTACCCTATCAACAATACCTGCGATACCACCTATTCTTAAACGCTTGTATGCTTGTGCCGAAACGGAAGTACTATTAGTAAACCATTTTTCGCCATCGTTAATTCTATATGCAGCACCAAAAATACCACCAACATTTACTTGTGAACCAATTGCTGAAACGACACCAGTATACGTAAGATTTTTAGCACTACCATACTCTGTGTTTGCACGTAGGGAGGAAAGATTTACCGTGCGCATAGAACCGACTATGCCACCAACGAACAAATCGTTCACACCCGACACGATACCGCCCACGTTAAAAGCATTTACTTTTACTACTGCTGAAGAACTAATCGTATTAAGTGAGGTACTACCTTGAATTAAACCAGCTAAACTGCCAACGTATCCGGTCATCTCATAACGCTCGGATTCACGCCAATTGGTTTCCTCGTCAATAAACTTACAAATATTACCCATAGTGGTTTCAACACTACCTTGTATGGTAACGTTAGTAATTGTATTATTGCCACTCATTAAACCAGCAAGCCCACCTACGTAAAACGTTGTAGCATCTGCCGGAACTTTTATAATAACGTTTAGATTCAAGTTTGAAACCTTTGCATTATGTATAACGCCGAACAAACCAAAATACTTCTCGTTTACGAGAGCGTTTTTAACGTCTCTTTCAGCTGGTTCGGGAATTTCGATTTTATAGGTAATAGTATGATTGTTTCCGTTAAAAGTGCCACGGAAAGAGTTATCTACAGAACTGCCTATAGATTCCCAATTCTCATTAACAATAATATCGGATTTAAGTTCAAAAACACCCTTATCATAATCGGCGCCTAGCATTTCCGATACTTTCTTTAGGTCGTCTACATTTTCTATGTTATGAGTAAAATCACCCTTGTGCGTGTTCTCCTCTTTACAAGCAACGAGGGCTATTGTGCTTACCAATACAAGCAATGCGACTACTAAAATTTTAGTTAGCTTTTTCATATTATGCGTACACCTTATTGATAAAATTCAAGAAATCTTCATAAACTTCTTGATTATTCGTTTCATTAAGAATTTCGTGTCTTGCGTTTTCATAAACTTTATATTCCACGTTCATACCTTTTTGATTATAGAAATTATAAAGTTTAGTAGCAAGAACTGATTTGTTTGAAACTGGGTCGTCGCTACCTACTGCAATTAAAATAGGCAATTCTTTGGATATGGTATCAACAGCTTCACCATACATACCCATAACGCCCTTAAAGAAACTATGATAGTATCCTATTGACAAAGGATAGCCACAATATTCATCGTTCTCGTATTTTGCAACTTGTTCTTTGTCTCTTGATAGCCAAGCAAATTGTTGACCTTGTGATTCAAAAGGCTTATTATATGCGCCAAAACTCATCTTGTCGATTAGATAACCGGTTTTTTCTGCACCACATAGTGCTTTTTGTATTCCGGCAATTGCACAACCCGCGCCTATCAAAGCCCCTTTCATATAAGCAGTACCAGATAGGATACATCCCTTAATGGTTTCGGAATAGAGTTCTAAATATCTTTGCGATACAAAGCTACCATAACTATGTCCTAAAAGAAGAACTTCTACGTTATACGTGCTCTTTGCGTATTCTACTACCATTAAAGCATCCTTAACCGTGTTATGGAAAGAATCACCATCAACAATACCTTTTTCTCCATCAGGATTATATTTGTGTCCACGATGGTTATCTCCTAGAACAACGTATCCATTTTTATTTAGGAACTTTGCAAAATCATCATATCTTTCGGCGTGCTCTGCCATACCGTGGCTAATAACCACAGCGCCTATAACGTTTTCTACTTCGTCCCAAACACAAACGGTATTAGTTTTATTATCAAACGTATTAAGGTTAACGAGTTTCATATATAGACCTCCACGTATAAATACTTATAGTATAGTTTATCACTATTTGGAATATAATTCAATAGAATTATAAAAATAAAGGAAATAAATTTTGACTACTATAGCAACAACCGGAGGAGGAACCGCGGGCCACGTATTACCTTGCATTGCGTTATTTCCCGACCTAAAAGAAAACTTTAATCGCATAATTCATATCGGCGGAAACGGTATGGAAAAAGAGCTGATACCCGCTTTGGGAATAGACTTTTTCGAAACGCCTGTAATAAAATTCGACAGAGCTAACTTATTGAAAAACTTTAAAATCCCATTTATACTTTCCGCCGCCGCAAAAGAAGCAAAAATTATTTTGGCACGAGAACAAGTAGACGTAGTATTTGGAAAAGGCGGGTATGCGATGCTCCCTACTATTTTAGGTGCAAAAAAGCTAGGTATTCCCATCGTTATACACGAAAGTGATTATAATATGGGGCTTGCAAATAAGTTTGCTTCATTATATGCAAATATAGTTCTCACAAGCTTCCCAGAAACAAAAGGTGGGATATACGTTGGTAACCCCATTAGAAAAGAAATTTTTGAAGGCAATAAAAACAACGCCATACTAAAACTAGGTTTGGACAAAAAGAAAAAGACTCTTTTAGTCTTTGGAGGTTCTAGTGGTGCAAGGGTTATAAACGACGTTATTTTCAATATTGCGAAGGAGCTTACTTCAAAATATAACGTTATACACGTAGTTGGTAACAAAGAAAAGCGTAGGCTATTCACACAAGGATACGTTGCTATCCCCTATGCAAACAATATACAAGACCTATATGCCTTAGCAGATATAATAGTAATGAGAGGTGGTGCAAACTCTTTACAAGAAGTAACTATGCTAGGGAAAAGGGCTATATGTATTCCTTTACCCAAAAGTAAATATTCTAGAGGCGACCAAATAGACAATGCGAAAAGTTATTATAAGCGTGGTCTAATAAACATATTGTACCAAGAAGAGTTTACTCCGCAACGATTACTTAATGAAATAGATACCATTATAAACCAAAAGGAGCACCCCGTTCAACGAGATACTCCTAATGGGGAGATAGTAAAAAAAATTATGGAACTTATTTAGTTTATGCCTATGGAAACTATACCTTTTTCCGTTTGATACGTTACGATATAGTTTCCTTGCCTATCTATATTCAAAAAGGCGCTATTGGTTATGATATCTAGATTTATTGATTTTATAGTACCATCATTACGGATATCGGTTAAAGTTAGAATATCTTCTTTGGTATAAAGCGTTAGATATCCGTTTAAAGTAGTCGCACAATCGTACAACTCTGTTATTCCTTTAAAGGTGGTGTTATTCGAAGAGGTAAAGCTTAGATTTTTATCTATTAGATACAGCCTATCCGTGCTAGCGTGAAGAAGTAAGAATATGCTTTCTCCGTTAATAAATACTTTTGCACTTTCGGCCAGCCCTATTCCCACCCTTTCCGCATTAGTAACGGAAAAGCTCATATCATATTTAACAATTTCCACACCGCTTATCGTATGTTCTGCGACTATAAACTTTTGTTTATTCTCTTCCATAATAGGTGCAACCGCAAGAATAGACTTGTTTTGAATAGATGTAGTACTTATCAGTTTTAAATCAGTGCTTAATTTAATAAATGAATATCCTTCTATTCCGCTAGAAAAAACAGCATAATAATTGGAAAAATCATATACTTCTTTTATGATACCGCTTTGAAGAACGCTAGATGATACTATCGTATTGTTTTTTATTTTATACACAACGTTTTCGCTTGAAGTTCCAAATACTAAAAAACTATCGTTTAAAGCAAATAACGTTACCGAAGAAAAGAGGGGAAGCTCTATCAATTCGGCTTGCTTAAAGTCTAGTGATATAGTGTACAAATAAGTTTTGCTGTTATCTTTTACCGCAACGACTAAACCTTGTGAAGTTACTTTTGAGTAAAGATATTCCGTATCCATATTTACTTTTATAGAATAACGGGAAATAATCGTACCTTCTTCGTCTATTTTAATTATAGTTTGCGTACGAGCTACTACTTTGAATGCTCCTTTATCCGTTTGATGGGTAACTATCAAAAAAGTAAACTCCGTAGTCGAATGAGTTGCATTCAACGTTGGCGATAATAATTCAACGTTTTGATAATAGCGATAGTTGGGGTTCTGTTCTGCTTTGATTGGGAAATAGTCGACATCTTCTTCAGGTAAAGTTGCGTCGCTATCTAGCTTATCAGAGTTAAGTTCGTTATCCGTTTGCTCGTTATTATCCCCTACCGCATCTACTGTCGGAACGTCGTCGTTATTATTGGGCGTAGGTTTAAAAATTTCCGTAAGAGAGCCCGAGCCTGCTACTATCATTAAAACAGCCACTAGAGAAAGTAAAACTACTGCCAATATTTTAGGTGCATTCTTCTTCATAAAAGCATTGTAGCTTATTAAATAACTTTTGTGTCATATAAGACAAAACAAGCCAAAATATGGCTTGCTTTAGACATTTTTTAAAATTTTTAATTGAAACTTATCTTATAAAATTCGTGAGCTAGTGCATATGCTATGAGCTCTAAACGATGAAGTTCTAGGTCGACGGAGGTGGAAAGCTCTCTAGCTTTTGCCATAAGCCTTACGGAAAGGCGGGTGGGCGTTCGACCGCTTTGCTCGGTTCCTAGCCAATCCCCGGCGCCACGAAGTTCGCAATCTCGCTCGGCTATAGATAGTCCGTCGCGCTCTTGTACCAACGTTTCTAAACGTATTATATCGTCGCCACTCTTTGCCGTGTAGAGGAAACAGTATGCTTCGTGTCCGTCTCTACCTATTCTTCCACGCAATTGGTGAAGGGTGGCTAAACCAAATCTATCGGCATCGAATATCGCCATAAGCGATGCGTTGGGCACGTCTATACCTACTTCGATAACAGTGGTTGAAACCAATATTTGCAATTTTCCTTCACTAAAATCGGTAAGAGTCCTTTGTTTATCGACTGCTTTTTGTTTTCCGTGCAATAGTCCTATTGAAACCTCGTCGCCATAGGCTTTTACGATATCTTTGTATAGCTTGTCAGCCGACGAACCGTCTATTCCCTCAACGTCGAATATCTTGGGCGCTACGATATAGGCTTGCCTACCTTCTTCTTTACAAATTCTAACGACGTAGTCTAGCATTTCCTTGCGCTTTTTGGGAGTTACTACTGCAGTCTTAACGTTGTTGCTATCGTGTCTTCTATCGATATTTAGAATATTTATATCACCAAATACCGTCAATCTCAACGAGCGCGGAATGGGAGTTGCAGAAAGAGTAAGAGTATCTACCGCTCTACCTTTATCCATTAGAGAAGTTCTTTGAGCAACACCAAAACGATGTTGTTCGTCTATGCAAACAAAGCTTAAATCCTTAAACTTAACCCCATTGGTTATAATTGCGTGAGTACCTATAACTATATCGACTAAACCATAGTAAACGCGCTCTTGGGCAAGACGCTTTTCCTTTGCAGTAAGGCTTCCCGTCAAAAGTTCTATTCTAATTCCATAGGGTTCTAGAATTTTCTTAAAATTGTTATAATGCTGTACCGCAAGTATTTCCGTTGGCGTCATAACCGCGGCTTGATGCCCGGATGCCACCGCATAAGCGCAAGCAAGTAATGCCACTATAGTTTTACCGCTTCCTACGTCGCCAACAAGCATTGCATTGAGGGGTTTATTGCTATGAACGTCGTTTACAATGGACTTGATAGCTTCTTTTTGAGTGGGGGTAAGATTATAAGGTAACGAACGAATGATGGTATTTAAAGTATCCCTATTATCTTCGTAAAAAACGGTACGACCGGTTTCGTTTCTAATTAGTTTATAAGCACAGATTTCTTTAACGAGCCCTTCTATTTCTATTCTATCGGCGCCAAGATTTGCCTCTCTTATAGAAAGCGGTGCGTGAGCCAATCTATATGCCTCGCCAAGAGAAACAAGGTCGTCGCGATGGGGAATAAGAGAATGGTCCACTATTCCTTTATGCAACACGTCTTGTACCATCGTCGTAAAGGTTGCTTGTGGAATTAGTCCTCGCAAAGGATATATCGCTTTGATACCGCGCGTTACGTTATCACAATCGTTAACCGTTTCGTAACTAGGGTTGATAAGCTCGCAAACGTTACCCTCTTTTTTTAGCTTACCATAAACCCTGATTTTTGCACCTTGATATACGACTTTTGCAACGTAATTAGCGTTATACCAACAAAGTTTAACAATTCTAGGATAGCCATCGGCTTTACCGGAAGCACGGAAAAGTTGCAATCTACCTTTCTTTATAGGACGTGATGCGGAAGTAATTTCTAGTATTAAAACGACAAAGTCCCCGTTGTCAGCTTCCGATAAGTCGGAAATGGCATCGAGGTCTATGTATTTGGAGGGCAAAAATCTCAAAATATCTTTTTGAGAATATATGCCTAGATAATTAAGTTTTTCTAAAGTAACCGGGCCTACACCTTTTACCTTAAGAAGCTCTTTATTTTCCATTATTCAACGGAAATAAAGTAGAAGTAATGATGTTGACCGCCTTCGCAAACGATAATATCGTGGAAGGGATATTCGTCTATAAGTTGTTCTTCGAGTTCGCGAGCAACCGCCTCGGTTAAACCGGCGCCATAGTATATGGTAATTGCAGCGGTATCGTCGTCTGCCATTTTTTCAATAACCGATTTAGCAACCTCGTTCACGTCCTGTCCACTTGCAACTATGGTTTTTTCGTACAAGCCGATTATGTCTCCGTTATGAAGCTCGATACCATCCATTTCGGTATCGCGAACAGCGTGGGTAATTTGACCGGAACGAACGTTTGCCATAGCATTGGTCATACGGTCTAGGTTAGTATCAACGTCGGCATTAGGGTCAAAATTCATAGCGGCAGCAATGCCTTGTGGAATATTTTTTGTAGCTATAACTACCAAATTTGCTTTGGTAAGCTCTTTAGCTTGTTCTGCAGCCAGAACTATATTACCATTGTTTGGAAGAATATATACGGTTTCTGCATTAACACCGTCAACGAGTTTTATGATATCGTCAACAGAAGGGTTCATTGTTTGTCCGCCTTCTAAAATGGCGTCTGCACGCAATTCTTTAAATAGAGTAGCAATACCCTCTCCCGTACAAATAGAAACCAAACCTACGGGCTTAGGTGGAATATGTTCCGCTTCTTTTTTCTTGCGCTTTATTTCGCGATTTTGCTCTAACATATTCTCTATTTTTAGTTGACCAAGTTCACCTAGTTGAAGAGCATATCCCAAAGCCTTATCGGGGTTATTGGTATGAACGTGCACTTTTACAAAATCAAGGTCGCCGACAACGATTAGGGAATCGCCAATTTTTTGGAGCTTATCGCGTAGCTTATCGATATCGCTCAAAGTAGTTTTTTGGAAAAGATTTATGATAAAAAACTCGGTGCAGTAAGCATACTTTATATCGTCCAAATTTTCAAATTCGTGTTCTATATTTTCTTGGGCTACGTTAGTTGCGGTATCGGTTTCGGGAACAACTTCCGCGACCATTTCTTTACCGGCAAGAACGTTATACATACCATAAAGGATGCAAAGTAGTCCTCTACCGCCGGCATCAACAACGCCCGCCTTTTTTAGCACGGGTAACATTTCGGGAGTTTTGGAAAGAACCTTTTCACCTTCGGCAAGAATAGCCTCGAAGAAATTTATAAAGGTTTGTTTTTTGCCTGCAACTTTAAGTGCGTAATCACTAACCAAACGTATAACGGTCAAAATGGTACCTTCTTTAGGTGAGGTTACAACATCGTATGCAATGTGCGAACCATTCTTCAATGCACGAGCAAAAACTTTGGTCGTTAATTCTTTGTTTTCTTTTAGAACAGCACTAAAACCTTTGAAAATCTGGCTTAAAATTACACCGCTATTGCCACGAGCGCCCATCAAAGCACCCTTAGCAAAAGCTTGACTTATATCGCCAATATTATCTTCTGAACAATCATCCATCATTTTTATGGAGGATTGCATAGTCAAATTCATATTGGTTCCCGTATCTCCATCCGGAACAGGGAATACGTTAAGACTGTCAACGTAGGCTTTGTTGATTTCAAGGTTCAACGCGCCACCTTTTAACATATCTTTTAATTGTGTAGTTGTAAGAACTTTCATTTATATCCTTGCGGGTTAACCCCGTCTAATTACAATTTTATTCCTACAACGTGGATATTTACACTTTTAACACGCATGCCTGTTATATGTTCTACTTTATACTCTATGCTTGACTTTAAATTTTCTATAACTGCATCACGGTTAACACCGTCTTTCAATATAACGTAAATATCAACGAATATACGATTGTCCATTGTAACAATCTTAACACCTTTACCAAGAGGCTCGCGCTTAAAAAGCATCATTATACTATCAGAAAGCCTTCTTGACACAAGTTCAACTACACCGTAGCAATCGAGAGCTACGCGGGAAACGATAACCGCCACTGCGGTATCGGATATATTTATATTCCCGTATCTATTGAACGTTGAGAGTGCCATATTTCTCCATCCACATTGTAGTGTACATACTTATTGATATTACTATAATAAAGCAATAATAAAAATTTTGCAAGTAAAATAAGAAAATAGCTAAAAACTGTTGCCAAATAAAATTTTATTTTATATAATACATAAGGTCCGAAAAATACGTAGGAGGTACTATACATGTCAAAGGTATGTGCAATTTGTGGAAAAGGTCAAATGAGTGGTAATAAAGTAAGCCACAGTAATATTAAAACCAGAAGAAGTTGGGGCGCTAACGTACATAAGGTTGACGTTAACATCAACGGAAAGATGCAAAACGTATACGTTTGCACTCGTTGCCAACGCACCCTAAAGAAAGTAGAAAACGACTAATAAGTAATTTTTAACTATCTAAACAGGTTTTAAGAAAAGCACTTGGAAACAAGTGCTTTTTGTGGTAGTTTCATACATATTTTTTTGTATTACCAAACATTTTTTATTTTATAAAAACTCTTTTCTTTTTTAATAAAAATAAATATGCGATAAAAGAAACTATGCTATCAAAAGCATTACCAACACCAAATAATAAAGCTATGCCTATAAGAGAGGGTTTCCATACCCCACAAATATATAAAATAAATGCTCCACCATAATAAATCAAATTTGTTACAACTGATTCAAATAGCATATAATTTGTTTTTCCAAGCCCGTAAAACGTAGAATCAAATATGTTTTGAAAAGCATATAACACATAAAAACCGACTAAAACAATAACCAATTCAAAAAGTTTATTTATGTCGCTAAAATTTAATACGTGCTCCATAAAAGGTTTCCAACAAGGTATTGTTACGCACCATAAAATGCATATAAAAACTGTAATCATAAAATAACCTATAGTATTATTTTTTATAGCATTTTCATCCGTTGCAATTTCTCTTTTAATTAATTCACCAAGCTGTAAAACTGGTAATAATAGCCACCCCCAAATAAAATTATTAGCAACCCAATATGTACCTTGTTCACCAACCATATTTACCATACGGGATATCATCAACATATAGGCAATATTTCTAACAAAAGATTCAAGTCCTGAAATACCACCGATTTTAATAAAATCTTTCATCCATATAAAAGATAATTCCCCTTTTTTGAAAAGTTCTATTCCCTCTCTTTTTAACACAACAACTAGTGAAATACTAAGTATAATACTAACCACTATATTGGATATTGCTATACCATTTACACCTAGATTTAAAGATATTGGCAAAGTTGATACCATAAAAGTATCCAGTATTATACATAATACTAATCGAATTAACGTTATTATATAAATATATTTTTCTTTACCAAGTGTTACAAGGCAAACCATCATAAAATTAACTACTAATGAAAAAACATTTGCTATACTTTCAAGTCTTATATAAGCTGTAGATTGTTCGATAATAGAAACATCTGTTGCCATTAAATATAGCAAAGGTTTTGTAAAAGCAACCATTACTAATGATAATAAAAGATATGCTCCAACCGAAACTATCAAGCCTGTACGTAAACGGTTTTCAAATTTATTTTTGTCATCTAAAACTTGACCAATAAAGAAAAATAAGGGTAACACTATTGCTTCATTCAATATTTCATATAAAAGATTTACCCAAGACAATTGTCCTGCTATTGAAAAAGCATACTCTCCTGGCAATTGCCCCAAAAAGAATATTCTTATCGTCGTATAAATCGTTGGAACAAATCCAAGAACAAGCAATGACAAAAACAATTTATAATTGATTTTTAACAACGAATTTTTTACTTTAGTAAACATAATATCACCTTGCTTGATTATAACATATATTTTAATTATATTCAAATAATAAATAAGGCGCTCAACGAGCGCCTTATTCTTTGAATAGTTTTAGTATTTTGTGCAATATCGTTTTTAGGAATTTGGGACAGTTTATTACTATTATTTGTTTCATATATCTCCGCTTGCTTTAATATATGCGTTGATATATCTTTTGGTTACTCTCCCCTAATTATTCTTATGGTACGCGCCGGGTCGTCTGATTTATACACAGCAGAGCCTGCAACTAAAATATCTACACCGGCATTTCTTACTTCTTCGGCATTCTTTTCCCCTACTCCACCATCAATTTCGATAAGTGTAGAAAGATTATTTTCTGCAATATATGCTTTAGCTTTCCTTACAGTATCCAAAGTTTCGGGTATAAACTTTTGACCGCCAAGTCCTGCATATACACTCATAACTAGTAGTACGTCGCACTCGGGAAGCAAATGTGCCCAATCTTCAAAAGGTACGTTGGGATTTAGAACTATTCCCGCTTTAACTCCGTTTGCCTTAATGGTCTTTAGAGCACCTAAAGGGTCTTCGCTAACTTCGGGATGGAAAGTAACGTAGGAAGCTCCGCATTTGCAAAACTCTTCAACGTAACGCTCCGGCTTTATTATCATCAAATGTACGTCTAGAGGTAATTCACTTATACCTTTGATTGCTTTAATCATAGGCATACCAAAGGTTAGGTTCTTTACGTAAACACCATCCATAACGTCGCAGTGAACCAAGTCTGCGCCCCATTCCTTAAGTGAACGCACACTGCGCTCCATATTTACAAAATCGCCTGCTAAGATTGAGGGTGATACTAATTTAGTCATAAAGTCTCCTTTTATGTTCTTTTATTTCTTCGTATATTGCAAGATACCTTTCGTATCTTTCTTTTGACAACTCTCCGTTCTCAACCGCTTGCTTAATAGCACAATCGGGTTCTTCGGTATGTGTACAGCTCTTAAACCTGCATTTATCTTGATATGGTATAAAATCTTCGTAATAATATATCAATTCTTCGGGATTTATAGATACTATGCTTAACATACTAAAGCCACAAGTATCCATAATATCTCCACCTAAAGCTTGGTATATTTCCACGTGTCTTGTTGTATTTTTCCCACGCTTTATTTTTGCCGAAAGACCATCCGTCTTTAAATTCAAATCGAGTATTGCGTTCAATAGACTGGTTTTACCTACCGCGCTTTGACCTGCAAAACATACTACTTTACCTTCTATATAAGGTTTTAATTTCTCTAGCCCTTTCTTTTCTAGAGCGGAAAGAACTACACAATCAAGATAATCTTTATAAGGTGCAAATAATGCGTTGATTTCCTCTTCCGTCGCTAAATCTGCCTTATTATATAGTAATACGGGCTTTATACCCTCTAAATGGCAATTGATAATTATCTTATCAATTAGCAACATATCCGGCTCGGGCTCTTTTGCGACCACTATTAAAGCACTATCCACGTTGGCAACGTAAGGTCTTACAAGTTGATTTTGACGTGGTTTTACTACGTCGATTATGGCGTCGCCCCTTTCAAACACAACCTTGACGTTATCACCAACGTAAATATCGCCTTGCAAGCGTAGCTTTCCGCGTGCAAAAGCCTTATATTCTTTACCATCGTCGCCTCTAACCGTATAACGATTAGATACTATTTTAACGACCTTTCCGTCTAGTGATTTAATCTTCATCTGCACCTCTATTTACGTTATCGTGCTCAGCTAAATATTTCACACGTAATTGACCACAAGCGCCATCGATATCGTTTCCCATACTATGTCTTAACGTTGCAGAAATTCCCTGTTTGTTAAGATTGTCTATAAATTCCTTTATATAGTTGCCTTTTATACCGCGCAAACCTTTCTCTTTGACGTAATTTAGGTTTATAAGGTTGACGTGGCAAGGAAAACCTTTAAGCAATCTTGCAAGCTCGTCGGCACTCTTTTTATCACTATTTTTTCCTTCAACCAAAGCATATTCGAATATTACTCTACGACGAGTCTTATCAAAATAATACTTCGCTGAGTCAATCAATTCTTTAATTGGATAGGCCTTATTTACGGGCATAAGTGCAGAACGCTTTTCATCAGTAGCTGCGTGTAACGATATAGTCAATACTACGGGAAGATTGCTATTTGCTAATTCTTTGATTTTAGGTACTAAACCAGAGGTGGAAAGAGAAACGTTCCTTAAACTTATATTTATCCCCTTTTCAGCACTCAAAAGACGCAAAAATTTGGTTACTTCATCATAGTTATCCAGAGGCTCACCGCTCCCCATTAACACAACGTTGGTAATTGCCCTATCTTTAGGAGTTCCTCCGTGTAATTTGTTTACACAAAGCACTTGACCAATAATTTCGCCGGCTGTCAAATTTCTTATTAAGCCACCCAATCCACTTGCACAAAATGCACAACCCATACGACAACCAACTTGGGTACTTACACAAAGAGTATTGCCATATCTATGTGGCATAAATACGCCCTCGATAACGTTACCATCGTTAAGTGCATATAGATATTTTTCCGTGCCATCCTTTCCTACAAGTCGTTCTATAATCTTTAAAGAAGTGGCAAAATAATCCGCTTTTATACCATCTATAAGAGTTTTGGGCAAATTCGTAGCCTCATCATACTCCTTATGACGCATTTGTAAATCATATAGTTGTCCCGCCCTAAATTTAGGTTGCCCTAAACTTACAACCAACTCCTCGATTTCTTCAAACGTTAAATCTTGCAAGCACTTCATTATTTCTTCCTTAATTTTGCGACGTAGAATCCGTCATAGTTTTCACTTGGATATAGGGTTATTTCTCCGCTTTCAGCTCCATCAAATGGCATAATTTCAAAGTCGCTGTTTTTTACGAGAAAATCCCTTATTGTACTTTCGTTTTCAGCTTTCAAAACGGTGCAAGTAGAATACAAAAGTATACCACCACGTTTAACGTATTTTGCACTTTGTCTCAAAATTGCCCTTTGCTCTTTGACTAAATCTTGATACTTTTTGCTATCATATTCCAGCGCAATATCCGGTCTTTTTGCAATTACACCTAGGCCACTACAAGGGGCATCGACGGTAACTATGTCGAATTTGTTTTGCCATTCGGCACGATTATTCTTACCATCGTTAACAAGTGCTTTTAACTTTACACCCATCCTTGTAGCATATTTCTCGATAAGCTTAACGCGCATAGGATGAATGTCGCAAGCGGTAACTATAGCGCCTCGTTCGGCAGAAAAAACTGCCTTTCCACCCGGTGCAGAACAAGTTTCGAGTATTGTTTTACCTTCAACGTCCCCTAGCGCAAGTACTGCGAACATAGAAGATGGTGATTGGAAGGTAACCAGTCCTTTATCGAATAATTTTTTGACTGCTTCATTATTCTTTACGAAATAGCCACCAATTTCACTTTGCTTATACTCTTTGATTTGAGCAAGAACGTCGGCAGTATTAGCTTTATTTGATATTCTAATATGTTCGTACGCATCTCTTGGAGGCATCAAAACACTTTCCGCTTTATCACCCAAATCTTCTCTAACCGCTTTTATTAAATCATAGGGTAAATTGTATTTAGCTTCAAGAACGCTCTTCTCATCACTAGGAAGAACGTATTCGTTCCTAGTAGCTTTCTTTAAAACTGCGTTAACAAATCCCTTCAATTCTTTTTTACCAATATCTTGTACAAGGTCTACGCTAGCATTAACAATAGCGTAATTTGGTATCTCAAGATACCTAATTGCATATATTGCTTGCATCAAGATGATTTTTATCGCAGGCTTTGGCACCTTTGAGCATAGAACAGAAACAGTTTGATTAAGCTCGTAATACTTTTCTATTACACCATATACGAGTTTGGTGATAACGGGTCGGTCAGGAGTATCTTTTATCCCTCCAATGACGACGTTAACGTATGCGCCCTCGCGTATGATTTTCGAAAGGTATTCATAACTTTGCCTAAGTAAAACTTTGTCCATATTAGTTCAATATAGTCCCTATTTTTAGAGGTCTGCCTAGATTATACGAGCCAATGCTCATAACCTTTCCGCCTTCTCCTTGTACGGTAACGAATGCTATAGCTGTATCTTTACCACATTGAACTACAAAGCGTTCTTTTTTATTTTCTATAACCTCACCAATCGCACCTTTATGCTCGCTTACGGTTAGTTCGGTTTTAATTACTTTTAACCTACCATATTGGGTGTTACAGAATGCTCCCGGATATCCATAGAAAGCTCTAACCTTATTATGGATTTCTTGAGCCGATTGACTAAAATCAATTTTACCATCTTCTTTCGTAAGCTTCTTGCAGAAGGTTGCCTTAGTGTGGTCTTGAGGTATAAACGTTGCTTGACCGCTTTCAATAAGGTCCAGCGCTTCTATCGCAGAAGATGCCGAAAGGTCGGCAAGCATATCAAAGCATTCTTCTTGGTTTTCGTTACCACTAAGTTTTATGCTTTTTTGTATTATGATATCACCCGCATCCACCTCTCTTACGGTCTTCATTATGGTTGTACCAATTTCATCATCGCCATTTAATATTGCAATTTGAATGGGCGACGAACCACGATACTTGGGCAAGAGTGATGCGTGTGTGTTTATTATTCCGTGAGGACAAATGCCAATTATTTCATCCGATAATATTTGCCCATATGCGCTGGTTAGCATAATATCGGCGTTGAGCGAAGCAAGTATTTCCTTGCCCTCTTTACTGATAGAATTGAATTGGTACAAAGGTAGACCTTTCTCTAATGCAAAACTCTTTACCGGTGAATAGGTAATCTTACCGTTTCTTCCATTTACTTTATCCGGTTGGGAAACCACCGCCACTACATTATGACGACTTTCATATATTGCCTTGAGTACGACTTGCGAAAAATCACCCGTTCCCAAAAAGATTACATTCATTAACGTTTACCCTCTTTGATTTTTTTATCTATAAATAGTATTCCGTCTAGGTGGTCGGTTTCGTGGCAAATAACACGAGCAGTCCAATCGGTTGCAGTCATACTCTTTTTATTACCAAATCTATCCATATATTCTACCGTCAATCTGGAAGGACGATTTACTTTACCATTCTTTGAACTATTAACGGAAAGACATCCTTCTAGCCCTATTTGACTACCAGAACTTGAAACTATAACAGGATTTACCATCTCGGTTATATCACCCTCGGTGGGTTCTATTATTACAACCCTTTTACAAATACCAACTTGAGGCGCCGCAAGACCAACGCCATCCGAAGTGTGCAAAGTTTCTATCATATCGTCAATAAGCTGATGAAGTCTAGCATCAAACACTTCTACTTCTCTCGCTCTTTTACGTAAAATCGGTTCACCTTCTTGAAAAATATTTCTTATTGCCATTTCTTTCTCCTAGAGCATTTGTTGTGGATTTATCTCGGTAAATACCGTTACTCTATCAGTATTACCATCGTTAGCTATTTGATATATTAAAGGCATCAGGTCATTTTCACTTTCTATATCCAACCAGATAACCACTTGATACCTATAAAAGTTACGAAGCCTTTTAAGTGGTGCAGACATCTTTTGAAGATTTCTTATGCCTTGTACCTTTGTTTTTAAAGTTATTAGCTTTGCAGTCAATTTATCCGCTCCTATCCTAGCATCGTCAACGTTCTCTGCAAGCACTAATAACCTTACGATTTTAGTAAAAGGAGGATATTTTGTTAGTTCCCTAGTATTTATCTCCTTTTTATAAAATCCCTCGTAATTGTATTCCTTTGCAAAACCATATACGTAATGGCGAGGAGAATAGGTTTGCATTATAACTCTTCCCGCCTTTTGTTCGCGACCAGCCCTACCTGCTACTTGTGTTATAAGTTGAAAGGTTCTTTCCGCCGACCTATAATCACTGTAATAAAGGGATAAATCGGCATCGATTATTCCAACTAAAGTTACGTTTTTAAAGTCGTGTCCTTTAGCTATCATTTGGGTGCCTACAAGTATATCCGCTTTACCTTCGCCAAAATCCGAAAGTATTTTAACGTAGCTATCTTTCGTTTTGGTAGTATCGTTATCCATACGAAGAACCTTGGCTGTTGGGAACAATCTTAAAACTTCTTCAACCACCTTTTCGGTTCCCAATTTGCCCTCTTTTAGATTCTCATATCCGCATTTTGGGCATTTATTGATGGTTCTATATTTGGCGCCACAATAATGACAACGTAAAGTTTCGTCTTCTTGGTGATAGGTTAAACTCACGTCGCAATTGGGGCACTTTGGCACAAACCCACAATTTCTACATCTCTTAAAAGATGCATATCCGCGCCTATTTAGGAACAGCATTGCTTGGTTACCATCTTTAAGAGTTTCTTCTAACGCCGAAACTAAACCTGCGGAAAATACACCTGTATTTCCAAGCCTTATTTCGTCCCTCATATCGATGGTTTCTATTATGGGTAACTGCTTTTTATTTACTCGATTTTTGAGTGTTATTAGAGTATATTTACCACTCATTGCCTTGTGGTATGTTTCTAGTGCAGGAGTCGCGCTTCCTAGTATGAGTTTCGCACCATTATACTTTGTACGGAACTCTGCGACCTCCTGTGTAAAATATCTTGGGTTGGATTCCGATACGTAACTGTTGTCGTGTTCCTCGTCGATAATTACTATACCAAGATTTTTAAGGGGAGCAAATATAGCGCTTCTTGCTCCTAGTGCCACTTGTGCTTGACCAAGTAACAATCTTCTCCATTCATCATATCTTTCACCATCGGAAAGTCCGCTATGTAACACGCTAACCTTATCACCAAACCTTGCCCTAAAAAGACCGTGCATTTGAGGTGTAAGTGATATTTCCGGCACCAACATAATTGCGGTTTTGCCTTGTTTTAGTACGTTATCTATAACGTTCATATAGATTTCGGTCTTACCGCTACCGGTAACACCATGAACAAGGTAAGTTCCTGCACAGCCATTGTTTATTGTGTCTACCGCTTTTTGTTGTTCTTCGGTGAAAGTAACAACCTTGTTGTCGCGTTTTAGGCTTTCGGGAACACGATTTTCTTCTAACTCTTGTCTAATTAGAATACCTTTATCTACAAGAGCTTTTACAGCAGAGGGCGAGTATTCGGCATTTAGTTCACTTTCTAACACTAAACCCAATTTCTCTAGTTTTATAATGATAGAACGCTGAGCTTTTGCGCCTTTTGACACTTGACTCAAAGCCTCTTCTAATGATAAATCGGTATTAAATGAAAGATAGTTCTTTTTGAGAACTTTGATTCTACCACCGCGTAACTTAGCAGGAATAAATAGTCTTAAGCAGTCTATAAGGCGGAGATTTTTGGTCGCCATATATTTTGCTAGTTCTATCATTTCCGGCAAAATAACCGGATACTCGTCTAGCTTTAAAATTATATCCTTGATATCGTGCCTACAAGTAGAAGTTTCTTTTTTACCTATAACAAAGCCCTCCACTTGGCGTCTACCAAAAGGCACCAACACGCGGTGCCCCACTTCGACACTAAATGGAGCGTGATAATCAAAAACCTTATCGATTTCCGAATTAGAGATATCAACGATAACTTCGTAGTACATTAGATTTCTAGTAAAGCATCAAGTATAACGTGAGCAAGCTCGGTTTTGGGCATCTTTTCTAGGCAAGTCAGTGCACCGTTTGCGGTAATTAACGTTGCTATATTGGTATCTACGTTAAAGCCAGCTCCTTCCATAGTAACGTCGTTTGCTACCATCAAGTCCCCATTCTTTGCCTGCAATTTCTTGAGTGCGTTTTGTAGCAAATCATCGGTTTCAGCTGCAAATACCACGAGCTTTTTATCACCTTTGATTGCGCCGACTTCTTTTGCAATATCAGGGTTTTTAACAAGCTCTAAAGTAAGGCTTTCACTCTTAATTTTGCTTTGAGAATAGTTTTTTACCTTATAATCCCCGGGCGCTGCAGCCATAACAACAACGTCGACTTTATCAAGGTTGCCTATTACTGCATTTCGCATTTCTTCGGTAGTTTTAACGTCGATAACTTCTATTCCTTTGGGAATGAGAGCAGTTACCTTCGCCTTAACCAAAATTACCTCTCCGCCTCTTTCAAGAACAGCTTGGGCTATAGCCATACCCATTTTGCCAGACGAACGATTGCCTATAAAACGAACTCCATCTATAGGTTCTTCTGTTCCTCCGGCGGTAACCATAACTTTCTTGCCACGATAATCGGGATTAGGGGTAAGTGCCTTATCAACTATATTTACGATATTTATAGGCTCTTCCATTTTACCTTTACCAACGTCGCCACAAGCAAGTCTTCCCTCGGTAGGCTCAATAAAGATATAACCCAAATCTTTTAACTTTTGAATATTTGCTTGCGTTATTGGATTAAGATACATATTCGTATTCATTGCAGGGCAAATATATACTGGAGCTTTGGTTGCGGAAATCGTAGTAGTAAGCATATCGTCGCATATGCCATCGGCAATTTTTGCTATTACGTTTGCAGTTGCAGGCGCTATAACAAAGGCAGAGGCAAGCTTGGCATAACTTATATGCTCCACTTCAAATTCCCTATCCTTATCAAAGGTTTCGATAACTACCTTGTTGTTCGACAGGGTTTCAAAAGTTAAGGGTGTAACGAATTCGGTAGCATTGCGCGTCATAACAACCCTAACGTCATAGCCAAGTTTTACGAACCTAGAAACTATTTCGCAGGATTTATATATAGCAATTCCACCGCTTACCCCTAGGATAATGGTCTTTTTCATTACTTGTTTACGATAATCTTAATTTTGTCCTCGTAGATTTCTTTAGCTGCGTAGGAAACTGCTTTCATATTGGATTCTTCAAGCTCGTTGCTTTCCATATCTTGCAAGTCTTTTGCGCGCTTGGTGATGCCGAGTACTAGTGCATAACGGCAAGGTGCTTTTTTGATAAGTTTGTCAATGGGAGGTTCAATCATTTTTATATTCTCCTTATAAAATTATTCTAGATTTTGTATTTGTTCGCGTATCATTTCTATTTGATTTTTTAGGAATAATACTCGTTTTGTTATGTACATATCGTTACATTTTGAACCGATAGTATTGGTTTCACGATTTGCTTCTTGTGTTAAGAAATCAAGCTTTTTACCAACTGCTCCACCTTCGTTGAATATATCTTGATAATGTGCAAGATGTCCACGAAGACGAGTGATTTCTTCATCGATATTCGCTCTATCTATAAATACTGCAACTTCAAGTGCAATTCTACCTTCGTCTATATCACTTTGAGCAAGTGCTTCTTGAACGCGGGCAGTCAATTTTTCACGATATTCTTTTGCTACTTCGGGAGCGCGACTAGCAATTTCTTCAACAGCCACAGCAATATCGTTTAGTTTTATCTTGATATCACTAACTAATCTTGTACCCTCGTTCTTACGCATTTCTAGAAGATTATTTAGTGCAATTTCCGCGGACTCTTTAACAAGCGACATTAAAAGCTCTTCATCTTCTTCTAGCGCAGTAGTCTTTACCATTTCGGGTATGCGGATTAAAGACTCTGCACTCAAATTGTTTTGGTAACCTATTTTTTGCAATTCTTCGCCTATTTGTTTATATCCCTCGGCAAGAGCAACGTTCAATGCAACAGTGGATACTACTCTAGAGTCTTCGTAGGTCAAATAGACGTCTGCGTGTCCTCTCTTGATTTTAGAGTTCAACAAAGTCCTCAACGTTCCTTCTGCAAATTGGAAATTTCTCGGCATTTTGAAGGTAAAATCGGAAAACCTATGATTTACGGTTTTGATTTCAATTGTGATTTTTCTTTGGTCTTTTTCGGCAACACCCTTGCCATAACCCGTCATACTATACATATTATTCTCCAATTTTGCGGTACAACTCATCTCTTTCCGCAAATGTTTTTATATTTTCTCCATTATCGTCCAAAACGTAAAGGTTTCTTCCTTCTATTACTTTACCGATAACTACTGCCTCTATACCATTATTTCTTATAAGCTCACATAAATCGCTTGCTCTATTAGTTATGATAATCATACTTCCACTAGAAATAAGCTTATATGGGTTCACATCTAGTTTGGAGCAAATCTTTAGCGTAAGTTTAGAAATAGGAATGCTTGCACAACTTATTTGTATGCCAACGTTCGCTATATCGCAAATTTCCGCAAGTGCACCAAATATTCCACCCTCTGTAACGTCGTGCATTATAGCATTGATACCACTATTACGAACGATAGCTGCTTCTTGCATAACCGAAGTATTTTGTGCATATTTCTTTAATTCTTGTTCTTCCTCGTAAGAAAAATCAAATCTATCGTGATATTGCTCGGCAAGAATAAAGCTTCCTTCTAGCGCTATATTTTTTGTTATTATAACCTCGTCGCCAACAGTAGGCTTATATGGTTTAAAATCGATTGCTCTTTTTCCTATACCAACAGCATTTACTATAGGACGATTGACCGCATCGGTAAACTCGGTGTGTCCGCCAATTATTTCGGTATTCCATTTTTTAGCTTCTTGTTCTGCATCTTGCATAATATTTTTAACGTCGCACTCATCCATATTTTCGGGTAAAAGCAAAGTTAAAAGCAATGCAATAGGCTCGCCAAAACCCGCGGAAATATCGTTTAAAACAACCTTTACCGCAAGCGAGCCAATTTCTTTGGTTGCGCCGGTAATGGGGTCGGTGTGAACGACAAAAGAACCTTCTCCTATCAACGAAGCACAATCTCCGCCTAGGTTGGCACCAACCAAGACTTCCTTTCTTCGTCTACCAAGAAGGTTCAAAACGTTTTCTCTTAAACTTTGACCACTTAATTTACCGCTTGCCATACTTAAATTTTAACACACGCACGCGATATGTAAAGTATTTTAGTAAAAATATTTGGAGTTATCCACAATAAAAATAAATTTTTATTGATTTACCATTTCAGCAAATTCTTCCTCGGTTATAACCCTTATGCCGAGTTTTTTAGCTTTTTCGAGTTTACTACCGGCATCAGCACCGACTACGACTAAATTTACGTTTTTAGAAACGGTGTCCGCGCATTTCCCACCACGTTCAATTACTATTTGCTGAGCTTGACTTCTCTTGTATTTGGTAAGAGCGCCGGTAAATACAACGTTATAACCTACAAATATGCCTTCGGTAACCACTTCCTCTTGCTCAATAGTAACCCCGTTCTTCAAAAGTGCTTTGATAAGTTCAACGTTTTTATCATCCTCAAAATACGATACTACGTTGTTTACCATAATGTCGCCAAAATCATCGAGCAATATAAGTTCAAATGGTGTTGCATTCATAACCGCTTCTAAAGTATTGAAATGGTCGGCTAGTTGCTTTGCTGCCTTTTTTCCTACTTGTGGAATGCCAAGTGCAAACAAGAAACGTGCAAGAGTGGTCTTTTTGGATTTTTGTATACTATCAAGCAAGTTCTTGATTTTTTTATCTTTGAAGCCATCCAATAGTGATAACTCTTCATAGGTTAAAGTATACAACCTATCCGGAGAGGTAACTTTAAGTTCATTATATAGTTGCTCAGCCGTCTTTTCGGAAAAGCCCTCGATGTTCATACAAGGCTTAGAGGCAAAATGGTCTAGCGTAGAAATAATTTGTGGGGCGCAATCAACTTGGTTAGTGCAGTAATAAAAAACACCATCAAGTTTAGTAGGAGCACCACAAGCAGGACAAAATTCCGGAGGTAATATTTCACGAGAATTTTCGGTATCTTCATATACCCCCATAATTTCGGGAATTACGTCGTTACTTCTTCTTACAAGCACTCTGCTTCCAATCTTAACACCCTTTCTTTGGATATCCGAATAGTTATTTAAGGTAGCCCTTTGTACGGTTACTCCTAACAAATCGACAGGCTCTAAAATTGCCAAAGGATTCAATTTTGAAGTCCTAGAAACTTGCCAAACAACGTCTTTTAAAAGGGTGGTGGTCTCTATAGCCTTGAACTTATATGCAAGTGCCCAACGAGGGAATTTTTCGGTATAACCAAGGTCTAAACGCAAGCTTGTCTTGTTAACCTTGATTACAGCGCCATCGATTAAGAAATCTAGGTTGCTTCTATTTTCCTCTATTTTGGTTAGGGCTTTTTCTAGCTCGTCAAGGTCGTTTATGAGAGAAAACTCTTCCCCTACCATAAAACCATTATCGATTATAAAATCACGCATTTCCTTTTGACTTTCAAAAGTAATTCCTTCGTGATAACCTATATTATATGCAAAAAAATCCAATTTTCTTTTTGCAGTCTCTTTGGGATTAAGGTTGCGAATTGCACCGGCAGCTGCATTGCGGGGGTTTTTTAGGGGAACTTCGGCGGTTTTATTGTACTCGTCAAATGCGGAATACTTCATAATTCCTTCGCCCTGTATCTCAATAAGTCCCTGAAATTTTATTTTTAGCGGAATGGTTCTTATGGTCTTAATTTGCTCGGTTACGTCTTCGCCTACTTCTCCGTCTCCACGGGTTGCGCCACGAATCAAAGTACCGTTTTCATAAGTTAAAGACAAAGTTAAACCATCAAATTTATGCTCTAAAGTCAACTCGGGTAAAAAGCCTAATTCTTTTTTTAACCTATTAAAAAAGGCTTCAACCTCTCCGATATTTTTTGCTTTATCTAGAGAATACAATCTTCCTTTATGAGTATAGCTTGGAAAACTTTTTAGGGTTTCGCCACCAACACGCTTGGTAGGAGAATCTGGCAAAACAAAGATAAGTTCCTTTTCTAACGCAACCAATTCGTCGTACAATAAATCATACTCGGCATCGGATACCGTAGGCTCGTCTAATACGTAATACTCATATGCATATTTATTCAATAGAGCAACGAGCTCTTTCATTCTTTCCATAAAGCACTCCTACTTAATAAGTGTTAAAGGTGCCAGAGCAAGTATAAACTTCTTAACACCTAATCCGGGGAAACCTATAGTTGCGGTAGCGTTTGCACCCTCGCCTATCACTATGATGATGCTACCCTCTCCATAGTTAGGATGTTTTACCTTTGCTCCAGCTACAAAGCCTGTCAAATCTTTAGCTACCGGTTTTGCGGTCTTGGGCTTTGGAACAATAGGTTGCGGTCTTGTTGATGCATTGTTCTTAATTCTAGAAGATGCAGGCTCGTCGTCAAGATAGGTAGGTCTTTTACCTAGACCATCTAGATATCTTGACCTTTCTTGGAACAATTTATAACTATTCTCTAACTCACCCTTTGCTTCTTGAACAAATCTAGAAGGTAAACAATCTTGCACTTTACCAAAGCGATATAGCTTTTGAGGATTGGAAATGTATAACCTCTCTTTCGCACGAGTAATTGCAACGTACATTATTCTTCTTTCCTCTTCTACCGTGCCACATCTTATAGATTGAGCAGTTGGAAATACTTCTTCTGCACAACCAACTATAAATACCACTCTAAACTCCAAGCCTTTAACGGAGTGCATAGTAGCAATGGTTACTTTATCTTTATCATATGGAGTATCGTCTTTACTGCTTTCTTCTAAAGTAACAGTTTCTAAAAACTCTTGCAAAGTATAGGTGGGATGGCTTAAGCAAAATTCTTTAGCATAATTGAGTAGCTGACCAATATTTTCCCATCTAGCTACCTCTTCTTCTTTATCATTAGCGGTATAATACTTTTCAAAGCCCACACGCTCTACAACGTATTGCATAAATAAATCTACAGGTAGATTTTTATTAGCATATAAATCACGCATTATTTCCGCAAACGGTTCTACCTTTTTAGCAGTTCCTTTTGGAAGATATAGCTCGTGTTCATCAAGCTCTAGCAAAACCTTAAGCATAGAAGTATTTCTTTCTCTAGCATAATAGTCAAGCTTTTGAACGGTTGCATCACCTATTCCTCTTGCGGGGAAATTGATAATACGTTCAATAGCAGAGCCATCTTTAGAGTTGGATATAGCCCTCATATATGCCAATACGTCTTGAATTTCTTTTCTATCAAAGAATTTGAAGCCACCTATTACTTTATAGTTTAGCCTTGCGCTTTGTAGCGTTTGCTCGATAATTCTAGTTAATGAGTTTGCTCTTACTAAAATCGCAAAATCTGATTTTCGGTATCCGTTATAAAAAACTAGGGACTCTATTTTACCTACAACCCATTCAGCCTCGTTCCTATCACTCCAAGCGTTATAATACTCGACTTTAACACCCTTACCACGATTGGTAAACAATTTCTTTTCGTGGCGGGCCTTATTGTTCATTATAACGTTGTTTGCACAATCTAGTATTTCCGACGTGGAGCGATAATTTTCAAGCAACTTATAGACTTTACAATCTTTAAACTCCTTATCAAAGTTTAATATGTTCTCTACTACAGCTCCTCTCCAACCATAAATACTTTGGTCGTCATCTCCTACAACAAATAGGTTGCCCCATTTTTCGGCAAGTATTTTTATTATCTCATATTGCACTCTATTTGTATCTTGGAACTCGTCAACGTGGATATATCTAAACTTATTTTGATAGTAAACGCGACACTCATCACAAGTTAAAAGCAATTTTTTTAGCTTATGCAATAGGTCGTCGAAATCCATTGCATTGTTTTGTTGAAGTAGTTCATCATATCTAGCGTATAATTTAGCAATTTTGTCGGCATCGTTTACAAACCCGTTAATCTCGTGATAATACTCTTCCGGGCTCATACCCTCATTCTTAGCCTTTGATATATGACCTTTTAGAGCTTCGATAAACCTAGCCTCGTCTATTTGTGCCTCTTGTATAACCTTTGCTATTACGCGACTTGAATCGGTTTCGTCGTAGATAGAAAAGTTCTTATCATAGCCTATATATTCGCCAAATCGCCTTAAAATACGTGCCGCGAGCGAATGTATGGTTGATATCCAAACGCCGTGTTCTTCGCCAAGTAAAGCATCTAAACGCTCTCTCATTTCCGCGGTAGCTTTATTAGTAAAAGTTATTGCCAAAACGTTGGAACCAAATACCCCTTTTTCACCGACCAAATACGCAACTCTATGCGTAAGTACTCTGGTTTTACCAGAGCCTGCACCGGCAAGAACAAGTACTTGTCCTTCGGTATCGGTTACTATTTGTCTTTGAACATCATTTAAATTTTCAAGTAAATTCATCTCTTATAATATACTATCCCATTTATAGTCGAAATATTTTTCGAGTAGTTTAATAACGTACGTATCGGTCATTCCTGCGATATAGTCTAGCAAATACTGATGAGGTAACATCGATAATTTGCGATATAATTCCGGCACCTCTTGAGGATTTTCCTTCAAGAAATCATATAATTTTATCAACCATTCCTTAGCTTTTACTTCCTCGGCACTAGCGTGTTCGGAAAAATATACGTTCTTAAACATAAACTTGCGGAGCTCGCCCATAGCTTCCTTGAACTCCCAAGACTGTTTAATATAGGGTCTATCTTTTGATTCAACTACTATATCTTTTACCAGATTGTTTATTTTCGCTCTTTTGCCTATACCCAACACCTTTTCTATCTCTTTTGGGATATCATCTTCACTCATAAGCCCCGCTCTGATTGCATCGTCTATATCGTGGTTTAGATATGCAATTCTATCTGCATAGCTTACTATTTTACCTTCCAACGTAATAGGTACACCATCACTTCTATGTTGCAAAATTCCATCTCTAACCTCGTAGGTTAAATTTAGTCCCTCTCCATCGTTTTCCAACACGTCGGCTACTCTTAAGCTTTGTTCGTTGTGTTCAAATCTACCGGAAAGCTCGTTTAGTACTCTTTCGCCTATGTGCCCAAAAGGTGTATGCCCTAAATCGTGTCCAAACGCTATTGCTTCAGTCAAGTCCTCGTTCAAACGAAGAGCCCTAGCCATCGTTCTTGCAATTTGCATTACTTCTAGAGTATGCGTCATACGAGTTCTATAATGGTCGCCACTTGGTGCTAAAAATACTTGTGTTTTATGCTTTAACCTTCTAAATGATTTAGAGTGCAGTATTCTATCCCTATCACGTTGATACTCCGTACGCATAGGGCACTCGGTTTCAGAATGCAACCTACCGCGCGTATCAGTCGTCTTTTGAGCATACTCGGAAAGAAACTCTTTTTCAAAACGCAAATAATCTTCCTTCATAGACACCTTAACAAGCTTTTTGAGATGTTTATATTATACCATAAATCAGCGCCCTTTGTAAATGCTAATACCAATCTTATAATAAAAAACGCTATATAATATAGCGTTTGATTATTCAATAACAATATTTTTAAATCAAAAAATCAGGCGCAATTATTTTACTAATTGCGCCTGATTATTACTTTACTTTTTCTTGAAGAAACCGAATAAACCTTTCTTTTCTTCTACTACGTCTTCCGTTTTGGTTTCTAGTATTTTATGTCCAAGACCAACTATTACCTTCTTGATTTCGGTAACGTCGACGTTGTCTTTGCATAACACCACCGTTTCGCCAGTAACGTGAGATGAGGTAACCTTTTTTACAGCAACAGCACTGCGAATATTTTCATTCACTTTGGCTTCGCATTTTTCACAACGCAAGCCTTCAACAATAAAAGTATATTTCTTCATTTTAACGATAGGTTCCGTATGCTTGTTTTTCGTAATCTTTTAGTATGTCATAGAAGGGTAGGTCTTCCATAGGCATATTTACGTTAGCACTATCGCCTATCCAACGATTAACGAATCCTTGCATAATGGTATCGTGGTCGTAGCAGTATGCTTCATTACTAAAGTTACGTGAAGTCAAGGTACAAGTTGCGCTAACTGCATCAATGTTTGCAGACATAACCCAAGTTTCATCGGTTTCCCAAGTACGGATATAACCATTTTCGAACAACGTCATCTTAATCTTGAGTTCGCTATAATATAGTTTGTAACCACCAAGTTCGTTTAAGAAATCTAGGGGAGCGTTTGCAAGATAAAGTTGTTCTGCATAATAAGTTGCGCTATCGGGAGTACCACGATTGGTTTCGGTATCGATTTCGAACTCAGCGGAGTAGCACTTTAATAGTTTGCCATTAACGTCTTCGCCATAGAACTCTTCAATCTTAACAGAACTAGGAATAATGGTTTTGGTGTTGATAATATGGGTTGAAATATCGTGTGAGCTTAGGCCATATTCATCATACCAATCATCGCCGTAAGGACGTAGATAAGTAGCTTCTTCTTTTACTTGTTCAGCGGTCTTAACGGTATAGGAATCTTTGTTATCTTTAAACTTACCTGTAACGCCATCAGGAGTAATAACACTACTCTTAGCGTCACCATTCCAAGTAATGCTTTGTTCGGGAGTATCAATACCTCTTCTTGCGAAAGGTAGCAATGCGCCGATAAGGACTTCACCAATAGGTGCTAGTCCATCTTGGCTAGCAGTAATACCATATTCGGGGTCATCACTTGAAGGAAGTTGAGTATACTCTTCTTTAGCGGTATATAGACCATAAGAACCATTGTACAAATCATCAACGTTCGCAGGAGTATTATTAGGATAAAGAATATCATAATAGGTAGAAGTCATCTTCATACCGCCACCAACTTCGATACTAGAACCGCCCATTTCCAAAACACCAGTTGCTCTTCCGCCACCAGTAGTGTATTTTGCTTTTTCGGGTGCAGTAGCATTGGTTAAGCAAGCAACTCTATAGATAATGAATGCTGCAAGAGCTTTTTCTTCGTCAGTAGCATCATCTGCCATACCAGCTTTGATTTCATCTTCGAATTGTGCCAAGTGTTCCGAATAATCTTTATAAATGCTATACTCGGTTGAATCGGCGAAAATACCGAAATTTTCAGGATAAGCACCTAGGTCAGAAGCAGTTGCCTTACTAAAGATTACGTCCCAGAAAACATAAAGTAAAGCACCGCCAACAATAGCGATTATCAATGCGATAACTATTAAAGCGATTTCCCATTTCTTTAGTTTCTTCTTTAGGGAACCACCTTGCTTTACAACTTGTGTTGACATATAGTTTCTCCTCCACAAATATAATATGAATATTCTACCATATAATAAATAATAATTCAAGATACAATTTATAGTATTTACTATTTATTACTACTAAATATATAATTTAAACGTTATAAATAAAAAAAGCACTCCGATTGGAGTGCTTTTTTATGATTAGTTATTATTTCTTGTTGCTAATAGCTGCTTGTGCTGCTGCAAGACGTGCTATCGGTACTCTGTAGGGAGAGCAAGATACGTAGTCAAGACCGATTAGATGGCAGAATTCTACGGATGCAGGGTCGCCACCGTGTTCACCACAGATACCGCAGTGGAGATGGTCATTGTTCTTCTTTCCGAGGTCAACAGCGATGCCCATAAGTTTACCAACACCATTTCTATCAAGTTTTGCGAAGGGGTCGTTTTCGTAAATCTTGGACATATAGTAAGAATCTAGGAACTTACCAGCGTCATCACGGCTGAAACCGAAGGTCATTTGGGTTAGGTCGTTGGTTCCGAAGCAGAAGAAGTCAGCACTCTTTGCGATTTCGTCAGCGGTAATGCAAGCACGAGGAATTTCTATCATGGTACCTACTTGATACTTGATTTCAACGCCAGCTGATGCGATTTCTTCGTCAGCAGTTGCAACAACTATCTTCTTAACGAACTCGAGTTCCTTTACGTCGCCTACTAGAGGAATCATAATTTCGGGAACAACGTTCCAATCTGCGTGTGCTTTAGATACGTTGATAGCAGCACGGATAACAGCCTTGGTTTGCATCTTAGCGATTTCAGGATAGGTTACGGAAAGACGGCAACCACGGTGTCCCATCATGGGGTTAGCTTCGTGCAAGGAAGAAATGATGTTCTTGATATCTTGAACAGTCTTGCCTTGTGCCTTAGCTAGCTTTTCGATATCAGCAGCTTCGGTAGGAACGAACTCGTGTAGAGGCGGGTCAAGGAAACGGATGGTAACAGGCATACCTTGTAGTGCTTCGTAAAGCTTTTCAAAGTCAGCTTGTTGGAAGGGAAGAATCTTTTCAAGAGCAGCTTCACGTTCTTCAACGGTAGAGGAACAAATCATTTCTCTGAAGGGGTCGATTCTGCCTTCTTCGAAGAACATATGCTCGGTACGGCATAGACCGATACCTTCGGCACCTAGTTCAACTGCCTTAGCAGCATCTCTGGGGGTATCAGCATTGGTACGTACGCCAAGCTTTCTATACTTATCTGCCCAAGTCATTATTCTATCAAATTCGCCTTCGATAGTTGCATCAACAGTGGGGATAATGCCATCATAAATGTTACCGGTAGAACCATCGATGGAGATTTCGTCGCCTTCGTGGTAAACTTTACCATTAAGTTCGAACTTCTTGTTTTCTTCGTCCATAGCGATTGCAGTGCAACCAGATACACAACAGGTACCCATACCACGAGCAACAACAGCTGCGTGAGAGGTCATACCACCACGAACGGTAAGAATACCTTGAGCGGCTTTCATACCTTCGATATCTTCAGGAGAGGTTTCCAAACGAACTAGAACAACCTTCTTGCCTTGTGCTGCCCATGCTTTAGCGTCTTCAGCGCTGAAAACGATTTGTCCGCATGCTGCACCGGGAGAAGCGGGAAGAGCCTTGCCCATAAGTTTACCATTCTTCAATGCTTTAGCATCAAATTGGGGGTGAAGAAGGGTGTCAAGGTTTCTGGGGTCAATCATAAGAACTGCCTTTTCTTCGGTAATCATACCTTCGTCAACTAGGTCGCAAGCAATCTTGAGTGCTGCACGAGCAGTTCTCTTACCATTACGGGTTTGGAGCATATAGAGTTTCTTATCTTGGATAGTGAACTCCATATCTTGCATATCTCTATAGTGGTTTTCGAGGATATCGCATACCTTTACGAATTCATCGTATACAGCAGGCATAACTTCCTTCAATTGGTCGATGGGTTGGGGAGTACGAACACCAGCAACAACGTCTTCGCCTTGTGCATTCATAAGGAATTCACCCATAAGTTTCTTTTCGCCGGTTGCAGGGTTACGGGTAAATGCAACGCCGGTACCAGAGGTTTCACCCATATTACCAAATACCATTTGTTGTACGTTAACAGCAGTACCCCAGCTGTAAGGAATATCATTATCACGACGATAGATATTTGCACGGGGGTTGTCCCATGAACGGAAAACTGCCTTGATAGCACCAAATAGTTGTTCGGTGGGGTCGCTGGGGAAGTCTTGACCTATCTTGGACTTGTATTCAGCCTTGAATTGGTTTGCAAGTTCCTTTAAATCTTCTGCGGTAAGTTCGATATCTTGAACAATACCCTTTTCTTTCTTCATTTCATCAATGAGTTCTTCGAAGTATTTCTTACCAACTTCCATAACAACGTCGGAATACATTTGGATAAATCTTCTGTAGCAGTCCCATGCCCAACGAGGGTTACCGGATTTCTTTGAAAGAACTTCAACAACTTGTTCGTTAAGA
Organism: Clostridia bacterium; assembly: GCA_017403145.1. Taxonomy (GTDB): domain Bacteria; phylum Bacillota; class Clostridia; order Christensenellales; family DTU072; genus Stercoripulliclostridium_A. The sequence continues at coordinate 185,553 of JAFQOO010000002.1, read as the reverse complement.
CCAAGGTTTAGAATGGTGTCCATCATGCCGGGCATTGATGCTCTAGCACCGGAACGAACGGAAACTAGAAGAGGATTTTCCATATCACCGAACTTCATACCGGTGATTTCTTCCATCTTCTTGATGTTTTCCATAATTTCAGCACAGATAGCGGGATTGATTTCTTTACCGTCATCATAGTACTTCGTGCAAGCTTCGGTTGAAATGGTGAAACCTTGGGGAACAGGAAGACCTATTTTAGTCATTTCTGCTAGGTTAGCGCCTTTACCGCCGAGAAGTTCGCGCATTGAACCATTGCCTTCTTTGAACAAGTAAACGTACTTTGTCATATTTAATCTCCTATAAAAAATAGTATTGTATTTGTTTTCACACGATTAACATTATACTTTAAAATAAGATTGAGTGCAAGTAAAATTCTAATCTTAGTTTATAAATATATTTATAAAATAAAAATAACCTCTTTTATTCGAGGCTATTCAATATTTTTAGCGATTCTATAACTGAATTAAACTTTTCCCCTACCCTATTTTTATAAATCAAATTTACAAAATTTAGCGATTTAATAATATCGTTAATAGTTAACTCTAAAGTTTCCAACTCGTCGATAGAAGCATAACGATATGCACTTATGGAACGAACCATTTCTAGAGGCAATTCGTCTTCGTCGATATTGATTCCTTGTTGTGGAAGGAGTTCAACCAGAAAATGAGTAGCATATACGTATGGAAGAACACCAGAATAATTTATCTCTTCCAAAGTACGAACTGCGCTAACCAAGTTTTGTACGTCGGACACGTTGGACTCCGATAGTTTATCAAGAGCTTCAAGAACGATTTGGCTAGCGGAATATTTGTGAACGTCGGTCCAAATATTAAAAAAGCTTTCCTCTACAGTGCAACCTGTAACAATATAAAAATCACCTTTTTTGTGCAATATGTATTCCCCAAAGCACAAGGGCATAGCACATTGCTTAAGCTTGGACTTTGGGTTCTTGACAGAGCGGACTTGGGCACCTATTTTCCCAACGTCGGCAGAAAACAAAGTAATTATCTTACTTGATTCCCCGTAGTCCGTTGACCTTAAACAAAGTGCTTGGGTTTTAAATTCCATCTTCGTCCTTTTCTTCCTTTAAGCGAGAATACAACATAAAATATCCAATATTCCCACTCTTTTGGAAAGCATCGTAAAATACTTTTTCAATATCTTTACTCATACGATAAGTATGAGCTATACAACAAATTTTATACTTTATGCGTCGTCGCGTTTATTATATCCCAAATTGTTAAGTAAACTCAAATCGTCGCGCCAATCTTCCTTGACTCTTACCCATAAAGTCATAAAGATTTTATCGCCCGTCATTTCCTCTAGGTCTTGTCTAGCATAGGTAGAAATACGCTTTATCATCTCTCCTTTTTTACCTAAAACTATGGGCTTATGTTGTTGCTTTTGTACGATTAAATCGGCATCTATATCGAGTATACCGTTTTCGCGATATTCATATTTATTGATGCTTACTGCAATTCCATAAGGAATTTCCTTATCTAGTAATCTAAGAGCCTTTTCGCGAATTATCTCCGATGCCATAAAACGCATATTTCTATCGGTATATTGGTCTTCGGAATACATTTTTTCGCCTTCCGGCATAAGAGCGGTTATTTCTTTAACGAGTGCATCTACGTTTTTACCGCGTAAAGCAGATATTGGAACAACTGCTACTAAACCATCTATCTTGTTTAGTTCTATTAAGATTTCCGCTACCTTTTCTTTGGTTACGTGGTCTACTTTGTTTACTGCAACAACAACTTTATTGCCAACCTCGACGTTCTTTTTAATGCGTTCAACGTCGCTGATATCCAAGCCTTTTTCGGCATCAACAACGTATATAACTGCATCGACGTCTTCAGAGGCAACTTTTACGGAATGCATCATAAATTTGCCAAGCTCGTTTTTGGGAGCGTGTATACCGGGGGTGTCAACAAAAATGATTTGTACGTTATCGTTATTAAGAATGCCTATAATTCTATTACGAGTGGTTTGCGGTTTCCAAGAAACTATTGATACTTTTTCCCCTATTATTTGGTTTATAAGGGTTGATTTACCAGCATTAGGTCTACCTAAAATAACGGCATAACCACACCTTGAAGGTTCTTCTTCCTCTTCCATTTCATCTATTTCCAAAATGCCATCACGAGTAATTCCAACAGAATTTAGTATTTCTTCTTGAATCTCTTCCATTTCTTCGCGTTTGCATTCTTCTTCGTGGTCGAAGCCTAAAAGGTGCAACACTCCGTGAGTAGCTAAAAAGCCTATTTCTCTTTCCACGCTATGACCATATTCGTTTGCTTGCTCGATAGCTCTAGAAAGACAAATATAGATTTCACCCAAAATAACACAATCGTTTTCTGGGTCGATATCGTCTTCATAGTCGCTAGCGTTAAAAGGTAAAGTTACTTCCAAATTGGGAAAGCTTAAAACATCGGTAACCTTATCTATGCCCCTTTCGTCGCGATTTAATTCGCGGATTTCTTCGGCATCTAAAAGTTCAAGTTCGATTTCAACTTCTTTTTCGTTTATTTTAAAACGTTTGAAAGCGCCCTTTATAGCGCGCTCCAAAATCTTTTCATAGTTATCTGAATTGTATAAATTTATCATTTTTTACTCTCTTGGGTTGTTATATTGTATTCTTGCGTGATACATTGAAGGAAGAATGTTAACTAAGGTGTCCTCTATCGTCTTGAGGTCCTTGAAGGTAATTCCGCACTCTTCAAATTGTCCGTGGTCGGCTTTTTCTTTAATAAGTTTATGGATAAATGCTCTAAACTTATCGGGGCTGGATAGTCCTTGAATTGCACGTGAAGCTGCCTCAACGGTATCAACAATCATTATGATTGCTGCAATTTTACTTTGAGGTTTAGGGCCGGGATAACTAAATTCGATTTTATCCAAGTCTTCTTCCGTATATGTTTGAGCCTTGTACAAGAAATAGTTTACCGGTGTGGTTCCGTGGTGTTCACGAGCAACGTCGGCAAGTATTTCGGGGAGTTTTGCTTCCTTAATTAGCTCGCAACTTGCATTAACGTGGCTGATAATCATAGAAACGCTAACTTCGGGAATAAGGTCGTCGTGAGGGTTATATCCCTTTTGATTTTCAATAAAATATTCTGCATTTTTTAGCTTACCAACGTCGTGATAATAAGCGCACACCTTTGCAAGCTGAGGACTTTCACCGATTGCATCCGCACAAAGTTCGGCTAAATTACCAACAGCTATACTATGGTTAAAGGTACCGGGTGCTTCTTCTGCAAGACGTTTAAGTAACGGACTTTCTAAGGAGCATAGTTCGCCTAGACGGAATACCGTATTGATACGGAATAAATATTCCATAATAGGTAAGAAAATCATATATAAAGCTACTGAAAGCACTACAGAAAGGAAGGACCATAATCCGCTCATTAACATATTTACCACGTTTGTGCGGTCGGTCATTAGGTTCAATAAAACAGGTATAAGTGCGGTACATAATCCTACGATTATAGCTATTCCCGTAAACTTAAATCTACTACCTGACCTATCCATATTGCATACAAGGAATATCGCGGCTATCATAGAAGTTATTATTGCTGCAGCAATATCAACCAAATGCTCACCGCCAAAAACAACTATATAAGCGATAAAGAAGGCTTGTGAAGTTAGAACGGTAGTAACTAGTCCAATACGTTTATCAAGCAAGGTTGCAACCAATAACGATGCAAGTACGAGAGGTGCAATATAAACGTTGATAAAGATGCTAAATATCAAAGATAACGCAAAGGTTATAATGATAGAAACCGATAAAACGGGCAATAACTTTTTATCTTTACGCAAATCGCTACGAACGTAGATGGAATAAAAATATAACGTTGATAGAACGGTAGCAATAAGCACGCTCAATATTAAAATTTGTAACCATATTTCACCGGTAAAGAAATCACCAACCGAATTAAAATCATCTATTTTGGAAAGTCTTAGAATAATACCAAGTAAAAGCGAAACACCTATTACCGTTAATATTCTAAAAGCTATATCACGCTTACGTGCTTCTATTTTTTTATCTTTCGGTGCTTTAACCGAATTCTTGTTTTTCATACATACTCCTTTTATAAGCGCCTACGCGATGCGCGTTATAATATCATAGTATATACTACAAACTATACTTTTGTCTACGTTTTTTACGAAAAAGTGTGTTCCTAAATATTTTTCGTCTTTCGATAATCCCTCTTTTACCAACCTTGTTTGCTCATCGTACTCTTGTAAAAATCGCTCGTTATACTCCCTTTCGTTTGAATACGTTAGCTGTATTTCTTTCGTGATTTTTGCTTCTATTTTCCCAAAAGCCAACGTTGGTTTTTTATCCCCATCTGCGTTTAGATGATATGGTGCTATCAACTCTTGACCTTTTGAAACCTTGTCGCCTACCTTTACCAAACAGGTTCCCCCGTATACGACGATTTTTGTAATCATACCCTCTTCACTTGCTTTTACCGAAATGAGGTTTTGGGTATCTAGTTTATCGATTTTAGATAACTCTTCTACAATATTTACTTTTAGTGTTCGACCTTCTTTTTTAGCGGATACATACGAAATACCATCTATATTCATAACCGTTTTTTCTATTTTATTCATAAGGTTTTTAGTAACGTAAATCGGTGGTTTTATCTCGCTCAAAACAGCTTGATAAACAGTGCTTTCGTCAATACGTTTAAGCCCAATAATTTGGACGTTTATTATAGTTTGTGAGTAGAAAAAAATGGCTAATGTAGAAATGATTACACCTACCCAAAACAAGTGTTTCTTAGCCAATTTTTTTATATTTATCCCTTTGCCATAAACCTTTATTAGTTCAAACTTTTTACCATAATTCTTTAATATCTTTTCTACTTTTTCTCTATCGTTTGAAGATATTTTAACAAAACACCTATCGTTCTTCACTATAGGTCTATTTATCGCTACGTTATGTTTTGCAAGTAAATTGATTATATATTCTACGTTTCCCGTTATTGCATATTCTATTTTTTCTCTAAAAATCATTTGCTAACTCCTAAAGATGAAACTTTGCCCTTGATTATTAACTCGTCTTCGTTAATCTCATTAACGTATAATCCATCACCCGTTAGCGTTATATTCCCCCCTTTTACTCTTACGCCTATTTCATTTTCGTTATAATGAGAAAGACCCTTGTGCCCTTCTATGCAAAGCTCCTTTCCGCCTATTATCGTTATTTTATAATTAAAGCTCTCTTTTATAAAATTCATATAAAATTTTATGCTTTAAGCATAACGTCTATGCAAAAAAATAAGCACTCTTGCGAGTGCTTAATAGTTATATTTGTTGAGGTGGCTTTTTCTTTGTTTTTGCATTAGCGTATACGTTATTATCAAAACTTTGATTTGAAGGCGGAGCTTCGGTAAATCTAACGTGAGCACCCTCCCATACGTAACGTATTTTCTTGAGTTCACCATTACGATGCTTTGCTATATCGATAATCATATGCGATATTGGTGCGCCTTTATCCGCCTCGTTTTCACGAGATAGGAATAGTACCATATCGGCATCTTGCTCGATTGAACCAGATTCACGAAGGTCGGAAAGCTTGGGTTCTTTGTCATCACGCTCTTCTATAGAACGGGACATTTGTGATAATGCTATAACGGGGCAACCTAAATCCATCGCCATATTCTTTAGGTTTCTACTCATTTCAGCAACGTCCGTTTGACGAGTAGAGTTACGATTACTCTTGTCGTTGCTCATAAGTTGCAAGTAGTCGATAATAACCAAATCGATTTTTTTGTTTGTAGATTGGCTACGCAATCTTCTACATTGTGATGAAATATATGCTGGGGTAGCTCCTGAGTTATAATCTAGATAGATTTGACACTTTGAAGCTGCGGAGTGGGCATTCCACAACTCATCGTATTGGTCATCGTTAAATCTTGCCGAGCTCAATGAATCCATAGTAACGTCGGTATTTATAGCAAGCAATCTTTGTACCAAGTCCTCCCTTGACATTTCCAAGCAGAACAATGCAACAGTGGAACTTTCGTTTTGGTTCCTAATCATATTAGCAACCAAATTTAGTGCAAATGCAGTTTTACCTACGGAAGGACGTGCTGCAAGAATTATAAGTGAACCAGCTTGCAAACCGTTGGTAACCTTATCGAAAATATCGTAATAGGTTTTAAGTCCTTTAACTGAATTGATATCTTTACGCATAGTAAGCAATCTTTCGATATATCTTTGTCCCGGTTTTGCAATATGTTCAAGACCGCTATTAACACCCAATCCTTTGGTTCCAAGGTCGTATATTAGGGTTTCCGCCTTTCTTAAAGACTTTTCGGCATCATCGGAAGTATAAGCGTCTTCGGCAATCGTGTTACCAATTTTAATGAGCGCTCTCATTACCATATCGCGATGCAAAATGTTAAAGAAATCTCGATAATTTACAGCACTAGGGGTAATTTGGCTCAAATCAGTCAAATATTTTAGAATATCAATATCAGCTTGATTTTCTTTTACGAGAGCATCGTATACGGTAATCGCATCGATAGATACGTTTTGAGCATACAACTTATGCATCGCGTTAAAAATCTTTTTGTGGGTTGCGTTAAAGAAAAATCCCTCATCCATTTCCGGGATGATTGTAGATGCAACGTCGCCATCGATAAGCATACAGCACAATAAATATTGTTCCGCTTCGTTGTTTGATGGATAGCGCTTTATAGCAACTTTGTTTTCATTTGTTTCGGTCATTATTTACTCCTTTTGGTACTCGCTATCAATATCGTTATGCCTGCTATAAGCAAACTGCATACTATAGGCAACAAATACCAAGTATATACGTTAGGGGTGTTTTGCACTAACGTTACAACTCTTCCCCTATTATCATTTGTCATTCTAAACTCGTGGACTATGGTGTATAATCCTGCTTCTTTATCAGTTAGTTGATAAATTTGGTCTGCATCAGAAGCTATGGTTGTAGTTTTATATTTCGTACCATAATTGTAAACCAAAGATACGTCCCCAAGATTTATACCATCAATCTTATTAAGAAGCTCTTCCGCTTTATTCAAAACACTTCCGTTTTCTTCTTTAAAGACAGAGTAGCGCTCGGATACTATCTTGTTATATAGCCATCCACGATAAACCTGCGAATCGCTTTTGGTATTGTCGTAACCGGTTTGACCATTGGCAAGAGCCAATTGTTCATAGCTATCATAGTAAGCTATTGTTGCAGATACAAAATAATCTTCGTGAATATCTATATGATATCCGCGCTCTTCCCAATCAGTCTTAATAGCCTCGATTGCATCCTTTGATTGTTGAGTAATCGCCAATCTTTCCGTTACCGTTGCCTTCTTTATAAGTTTTTCGACGTTAACCGATGCTTGAATACTATATTTATAAGCACCGGTGTTGTACATTAAAACGTTATAAATCAATTCCGCTTTACACTCGGCTTTCACTACGTCAGTAGGCGTGGTAGTTTGAATCGGACACTCCTTAAAGGTAGTAAATCCAATTATAGCATACGCCACGCATACTACTAGCGCGATAACTATTAAAGTTATGGCTATCCTTTTACTCATAGAGAAACCAATTCGTCAAGAGTCTTTTTAAACTCACTCATAGCAAAATCGAAGGGTTCCATACTCTTTAAATCGACGTCTGCTATTTCGATGGTGGGCAATGGATATAAACTACCGCCGGTAGAAAGGAACTTGAGATATTTATCAAGATAACCTTCTTCGGTGAGAAGCTTGTTTACAATGTTCACCGCAGTAGTAAGTCCGGTTGCATATTTATATACGTAGAAAGCATTATAGAAGTGAGGAATACGTGCCCATTCTATTTCGATATCCTTATCGTGGATAACACCCTTGCCATAATATGCTTGATTGAGTTCATAGTACTTTGCGCTCATATTCTCCGCAGTCAAAGGACGTCCTTGCTCATATTCATCGTGTGCATACTTTTCGAACTCTGCAAACATAGTTTGTCTAAATAGCGTGGTACGGAACATATCTAGGTAATAGGACAATAGGAACTTTCTTTCCTCACCCTCTGCCGTTTTTAGCAAATGTTTAAGCAATAACACTTCATTTACAGTAGAAGCAATTTCAGCTACGAATATACGATAATCTGCCTTTTCGTAGCATTGGTTAGCGTTTGAATGATAGGTATGCATTGCGTGTCCCATTTCGTGTGCTATAACGAATACGTCGTGCAAGGTCTTTTGATGGTTCAAAAGAACGTAAGGAGGCGCATCGTAAATACCCCAAGAATAGGCACCACTACGTTTGTTTTTAGTTTCTTCAACGTCTATCCAACGTTCGTTGTATGCGCGTTCCATTATCTTTCTATAATCTTCGCCAAGAGGTTTTAGTGCCTCTAAAACCATTGCATAGGCATCTTCATATTCATACTCACGGTCCACGTCCTTAACGATAGATACGTACATATCGTACATATGGAGTTCTTTTAAACCAAGAGCTTTCTTGCGATATTTGACGTATTTATGAAGAGCGGGAGTACTCTTCTTGACCGCCTTTATAAGGTTGTTGTAAACCTTTTTATCAATATCGTCTACGTACAATGCACGTTGCAAAGCACTCTTATAACCACGCAAAGCAGAAAGAGTGCAATCCTTTTTAACCGATGCAGAATAAGTTGCCGCTATGGTATTTATAGAATTGCGATATGCGTTATAATAGTTGTCGAAAGCTTCCTTTCTAACGTCTTGATTTTGATGTTGTAGTAAAACGGAATACATACCGTGAGAAAGTTCGGTTTCCTCTCCCGTTGCTTTAACTTTGTTAAATTTCAAGTCGGCGTTATCTAACATCATAAATATGTTTTGGAAATCACCGGTAAATGAAGAAATTTCCGACATAATCTTTTCTTCTTTAGCCGAAAGAATGTGCTTCTTTTCACGAATGATATTGTTCAACAAACAAGAATAATCTTTATAAGTTTCACTCTCTGCCATCTCTTTCAAGGTAGCAGTAGAAAGTTTACATATTTCGGGCTCGATAAAAGATACCGCCGATGCAAATTTAGTTAGAAGCATACTTGCTCTTTCCGCAAGTGCTTGGGACGCTTGGTTCGAAGTGTCCTCATCTTTTTGCAAATGAGCAAAGGTATAAAGCTTTTCTATCTTTCTAGAAAGCTTGCTGTTAGCTTTTAAGCAGTCTATTGCATTGTCTTTGTTCAATTTGCCTTTATATTCCAAAATAGAAGGAATTTCCATTTCTGCTTCTTTAAAAGCACGTTCATAATCTTCTTGTGTCTTGAACAAAATAGATAAATCCCATTTTCTACTTGTGGCTACGTCGTTTCTTAATAATGCCATTAGAAAAACCTCGCTAGAATAAATTTTTATACATTGTATACTTTACTATAACTTATAAAAATAGTCAAGTCTAATTTTCGCGCGCGTAATATGAAAAACATTTAAAATTTCTATTCGTTTTCAATTTATTGAAAAACCATTATGAAAATAAAAAAGTAGATGTTTCACAAATATCGTAGTTCCGTTATAGCAAAAAAATAATGGCTTTGTTTTAGAAAGATATTGCGATATTTTTAGACTTTAGGTATCTTTATGCCACCATAATGTTACCTTTAAGCATTGAATTGCAAAAGCAACTTGTTGAGGTCTTCTTCGGATAGAACTCTTTCCGGTGCGCTCGTTATCCCAAGCTCTTTGAGCCTTTTTGTCTCTCTAACAAAAGTCTCCGTAGGCTCGTCGCAACTCACCTTTTCCCCTTCAACAATTTCTTTTAAATCTTTAGAAATTTTTTTAAAGTACTCGTTACACTCTAAAACTTCTTCCCCCAACCTATCGGCATCTTTTAGTGTTTCTAGTCTATTTTGCCATTTCTCTCTATACGACGAAAGCCTTTCTTTCTCTAAAGTATATCTTATCTTCGCTTCTTTTTCATATTCTTCTGCACGCAGTCTAGCAAAGTTTAGAACCTCGCCGATTTCTCTTTCTCTAGCAACGTATTCTTCTATTTTCTTTTCTAACCTATGCACTTCGGCTTTTAAACTTTCTACTCGCTCAGTTTGCGCGTTAGTAATAGAACTTTCTGCTATAATATTCTTCTTTTTCTTTTTAAATTTAAACCAATTCATACATAGATTATAGCCTTATAAGAACTGCTTTTTTTGAAAAATTTTGTCGATTTTTCGCATTAAAAAAGGCACTCAACGTGCCTTCTTTCTTACTTTTGATTTTTTATTATCAATGCCTTTCTCAAATCGTAAAGGTTGTCGGATAAGTCTATCTTGTAAACGTGAGGATTTATCAATCTCTTGTATTCCTCATAAAATTCACCTTTAGATTGTTTAGCAAACTCTATAGTCTCCTTTAAAGTAGGAACTTTGTAAACTTGCTTACCGCGTTCAAAAACACATACCGGCAACTCTCTTATAGAGTATTTTTCAAAAGTGGTCTTTTTCCAAGTTTCGATTGGATGGAATATTGTTAGAGGTTTAGTAGTATCTATTTCTTCCCCTCTTAGTGCAATCAAATCCGCCGCCGCCATACCCTTCTCATCATATATTCTATATATGGTCTTGAAGCCGGGGTTGGTAATCTTTTCGGGTGTATCGCTAAATTTCATTCTAGGTTCCCATTCACCATTACCATTTTGTATTTCAGCTAGCTTATATACGCCACCAAGTGCGGGACGAGGTGCGGAGGTTATCAATTTTGTACCAATACCCCACACGTCGATTTTTGCTCCTTGTGCATTAAGAGTAGCAATAATATGTTCGTCTATATCGCCAGAAGCAAATATCTTGGCCTCGGTATGACCTGCTTTATCTAGCATTTCTCTTGCACGCTTACTCAAATACGCCAAGTCGCCACTATCAAGTCTTATACCCAAAGGCTTATGTCCATTAGCCTTTAGCTCGTCAAACACTTTTATAGCATTAGGCACGCCACTCTTTAACGTATCATAGGTATCAACTAGTAAAAGACAAGTGTCGGGATTTAGTTTTGCATAGGCCCTAAACGCTTCTATTTCTTCACTAAAGCTCATAACCCAGCTATGAGCGTGAGTACCACTTATCTTTATATCAAACATCTTACCAGCTAGCACGTTTGAAGTAGACGAGCATCCCCCAATCATCGCGGCACGAGCACCATATAAACCGGCATCCGGACCTTGCGCACGTCTTAAACCAAATTCCGAAATCGCTCCCGTTGTTTCGTTTGCCATCTTCATTGCCTTAGTTGCAATCAACGTTTGATGGTTTATTATATTAAGTAGTGCAGTTTCGATAAGTTGTGCTTCAAATAAAGGGGCTTTTATGGTAACTATGGGTTCATAGGGATAAATCATTTCCCCTTCGCGCAAAGCATACATATCGCCAGTAAAACGGAACTTTTTTATACGCTCAAAAAACTTTTCACCAAACAAATTTAATGAACGTAAATATGCAATATCACTCTCGTCAAAATGAAGATTATTAATATAATCTATAGCTTGCTCAATGCCTGCAACTATAGCAAAATCCAAGCCAGGTGCTGGGCGATAAAACAAATCGAACACAGCCTCTCTATCGGCCATATCGGTTTCCGCATAACCATTCATCATTGTTAGTTGATATAAATCGGTTAATAATGTAAGATTTCTCATAATAGCTCCTATTTGTTTTCGGTCTTTTCTTTTTTAGATTTAGTTACTATATGAACTGTAGGTAAAAGCTCTTTGGGTATACCGCCTTTGCCATACCATATTTTTTCACCTTTTTTAACTTGTCTAACTATTAAGAAAGCAAGCAATCCTGCACTTAATAGTGCTATAACCCCACATATAATTTGATTATAGTTCACAACGTCGTACAAAGAACCATCGTCGCGGAAGAACTCTAAAACAAATCGAATTAGAGTATACGAAAAAGTGTAAAGACATACGCCGGCACCTTTGACTTTCAAATGACGTAGAATTATGATTATTGCCACGAAGAATGCAATATCTAGTACCATTTCGTAAAAGAAAGTTGCTTGGTACCAGCCACCCATTCTAGCAATATAGACAGCCATTGGGAACCATTGCAACGAAGGGTTGGTTATGGGCGCACCATATATTTCTTGGTTCATAAAGTTGCCCCATCTACCAAGTCCTTGTGAAAGAAGTATTACCGGCATAACTACGTCGGCTACGTCGATAAAATCGACCTTTCTCCACTTTGACCATAGCCAAGCACCCAAGACACCGAAAGGAACTCCCGTCATAATGGTTAATCCACCATCCCAAACGGCAAAAATTCTAACGAAATCGTCCCACGTAAAGTCGCTTGGGAAATATTCGGGGCGAACCATAACGTATCCTAGTCTTGCACCAATTATAGCAAGAGGAATTACACATATAAATACTTCGACTAAATCGTCAAAGGTAAGACCTATTTTCTTACAGCGCAAAGTGGCAACAAGAAGTCCCGTTAGCATTGCAAGAGTGATAATAATGCCATACCAGGCAATATCTCTACCAAAAATAGTGAAAGCGACGGGGTCAACTTGCCCCGTCCAATGTATGTTTTGAGATAAAATCATTAATCGTTTTCTCCTAAATCGAGTCTGGTACCGCCTTCGTTTCTAATCTTAAGACGATATACGTTAGCATCGCCAAAGGTGTGTGCCATAAACTCGTTAAAATCATCAGCGTATTCGTTGTCTACGAAGGCAAGGATGGTTCCTGCAAAGCCACCTCCGTGAACTCTGTATGCTAGTACGCCTTCCAAAGCTCCGCAAAGAGCAAGTGCTAGAGGAATGGGTTCGCTGGGGTCTCCTTCAGCATAGCAGTTTTGAAGCTTTTGATAAGAAGAGATACCAGATGCCGAAATAACGTCGTATGCTAGTTCCTCGTCCCCGTTTCTAATAGCCTCGCGCAATACTTCTACACGTTCGTTTTCCTCGAAATAGTGCATTGCACGTAGTATTGCCCTACCACTAAACTTGTTCTTGAGCTCGGGAATGGACATATAGAACTCGTCTTCGTTTACAAAACGTAACTTTTCTTCGCCAAACTCTTTTGCAATTGCTTCCATTTCTTCGCGGATAGCGGCGTATTGGGGAGTAAGGTTACAATGGTCTCCGCCACAGTTTACTACGAAAACGGTTGAATCATCAAAATCCCAATCCAACTTTTCTACTTGAGGATTAGCGGGGTCTTTAAAATCAATATAGGATACACCGCCTAGAGCAATAGCTGATTGGTCCATTAGTCCGCTAGGCTTACCAAAGTATACGTTCTCGGCATATTGAGAAATGATAGCCTTTTCTACTGCGCTAATGCTATCGCCATTGTATAGGTTATCCAAAATTGCGGATACCAATACTTCGAAGCTAGCAGAGCTACTCATTCCTGCGCCCTTGAATACGTCGGAAACGGTAGTTGCATAGAAACCGCCAATGTTATATCCACGGTCCTTGAATGCCTTGCATACACCGCGCACAAGAGCAAACGAGCCACCCTTTTCTTCTTCGTGAATATCCAAATCGCGGATATCAACTTCTACAACAGGGTATCCCAAACTCTTGACTATAATCTTTTGCTCTGCTAAAGGAGTTACGCAAGCAAGCAAGTCTACCGATACTGCTGCACATAGTACCTTACCATTATTATGGTCGGTGTGATTGCCTATTACTTCTATTCTACCGGAAGCGGAGTAGAAGATAATTTCGCCATCGACGTTTTCCTTGTGAGCCTTAGCCAAAGCTTCGTAACGTTCAGCGGCTTTTTCCACGTTACCACCATACAATGCGGTAGCGGTTTTAACAAATTTATTGTTTTCTAGTAAACTTTTTTTATCGTATAATATTGCCAAAATCGTGTTCTCCGTGTATAATATAGGATAGTGTAATTATAACACATATATTTTAATAAGTAAACGATAATTTTAAGGATTTAATTATGTCAAACAAAACTAACATTACTAAACACGTTGCTAACCTCGTTGCCTATGCTAAAGAAAAGTTAGGTCTTAACTATTACGATGCAGTTTATGCTCACAATAGATTACTCGCTGAATTAAAGTTGACCGAGCCCACTACACCCGATGAAACTTTGCCCGATTTCCAAACCGAAATCATAGATAAAATAGTAGATTATGCAGTAGAACAAGGTCTTGCAGACCCCAAGGCAAAGCTACTATACGAAACCAAAATCATCGGTTTAGTTATGCCCAGCCCCAGTGTAGTAATGTCAAATTTTGATTCATTGGTTCGCAATAACGGAATAGAAGCCGCTACAAATTATCTAAACGAACTTTCCGTAAATAGCAATTATATCCGTATGCCCGATATTAAAAAGAATATCAAATGGACCGCAGAATGCCCTAACGGAAATCTTACTATCACGATAAATCTTTCTAAGCCCGAAAAATCCAACGAACAAGTTGCACTAGAAAGAAGTATGCCCCAAACCAAATACCCCAAATGTATGCTTTGCTTAGAAAACTTGGGCTTTGAAGGTTCCTATCGTCATCCTGCTCGCGAGACCATCCGCATAATCCCAATGTTCCTAAACGACGAACCCTGGTTTATGCAATACTCTCCTTACGTTTATTTTGACAACCATTGTATAGCTGTTAGTGAAAACCATCAACCGATGTCTATCACTCCCAAAACTTTTACAAGACTACTTGATTTCGTAGAACTATTCCCCCATTATTTTATGGGTTCTAACGCCGATTTACCCATCGTTGGCGGTTCTATACTAGCACACGAACATTATCAAGGCGGTAAAAAAGTATTACCTATGTTCACCCGCCCTGTTAGAAAAGCTTTTGCTACCAACGAATATCCCAGCGTAAATATTGGAATACTTGACTGGTACAATAGCGTTATTAAACTTTCCGGCACTAACAGAAAAGATATTGAAGCTGTTGCACAAAAAATACTTGCATCTTGGAGAAATTATACCGACGAAAACGTTGGCGTTATAGCCCATACCGATGCTCCTCATAATACTATTACCCCCATAGCTACAATCGAAAACGGTGATTATTGCTTATATTTGATTTTACGCAACAACCGCACCGACGAAGCTCATCCTTACGGTATATACCACCCCACCGAAGATATGCATAATATCAAAAAGGAAGGTATCGGCTTAATCGAAGCAATGGGTACGTTTATTCTCCCCGGCAGATTAGCAAGCGAAATCACCCAAATAGTAGATATAATGACAGGAAAAACTCCCTTGAATTTTGTTGAACTAAGCGATGAAAAGCATCCTCTATCAAAACACTTGGGTATGATAATTCAACTAGCAAACGACTGCGGAACCACCCTTTCAAACGACGATGCAGAAAAGGCTGTTGTAAACTACGTAAACAATACCTGCGTAAAGATTTTGGAATGTACCGCAGTATTTAAAAACACCGAAGTAGGTCAACAAGCATTTGAAAAATTCCTTAATAGTTTGGAGATTAACGCATAATGGCACACACTTCTCTATATCGCAAATATCGTCCATCAACGTGGGATAAGGTTATAGGACAAAACCATATTGTTACCACCCTTATCAACCAAATAAAAACGGACACCCTCGGACACGCATATCTATTTACGGGTACTCGCGGAACGGGTAAAACCTCAAGTGCCAAGATTTTCGCACGTGCGGTAAATTGCCTTTCGCCCGTAAATGGCTCTCCTTGTGGTAAATGCGCGGTATGTAAAGGTTTACTTAGCAACAATAACGTTGATATTATAGAAATGGACGCCGCCTCTAACAATGGTGTTGACGAAATCCGCGACCTCAAAGAAAGCGTACATTTTCAACCTACAATCGGCAAATATAGAGTATTTATAATCGACGAAGTTCATATGCTTTCTATAGGTGCTTTTAACGCACTTCTTAAAACCCTCGAAGAACCACCATCTCACGTAATATTTATTCTTGCAACGACCGAAGTGCATAAACTCCCCCAAACCATTCTATCTCGTTGTATGCGTTTTGATTTTAGATTGGTTTCCCAAGATGAGTTGGTTGAGTTACTAAAATCCATTTTTGATGAAGAAAACTATCCTTACGACGTCCAAGCATTAGAGCAACTTGCCCTTCACGGACAAGGTAGCGTACGTGATACACTTTCCCTTGCCGATATGTGCATAAGCTATAGCCCCAATGGTCTAAAATACGAAGACGTATTGGAAGTATTAGGCGCAAGCGACTTTGATACTTTATACACTCTCGCAAAAGCCATTCTAAGCGGTGATACTGCAACCGTTATTGCAAAAACCGAGGAAGTATATGCTAAAGGCAAAGGGCTTACCACTCTAAACAAGGAACTTGCTGAATTTTTCCGCAACCTGATTACCGTTAAAAATTTACCTTCTTGGAAATGTGGCTTTAATCAAAAAGAGCATAGTCTAGTAAAAGTACTTGGCGACGAACACGAAAACTATCAAATTGCAAGAGTTATGGATATACTTGCAACTAGCGAACAAAACCTTCGTTACACTACCCAACCTAGAATTGTTTTTGAAGCTTTACTCGTTAAAGCGAGTGAACTTAAAACCGAACTAAGTAACGATGCCTTAACCGCACGTGTTAACGAGCTAGAAAAGATAATTCGTCGTGGGGTTCTAACCGGCAATACGGTAATGCCTACGCAAGTATCACAACCGACTATTTCTAAAAGCAAAATAGAAGATACCCTATCAAAATTTGCTACTAAAGATAGTTCTGCAACCGTTTTTGAAGAGGCTCCAAAACAAAAGAGAGTTGATGAAAATGCAAAAATGGTCGTTGGTCTACTAATAACTGCTCTACGTGAAAAAGACCAAATAATGTTGTATAGAGCGCTTAGCAAACAAAACAACTTTTCATTGAGTGGCAAAACTTTAACTTTCTATATTGACGACAACGCAACGCTATCCCTATTCGATGGCACCGAAAACCAAAGCTTATGTGAAAATTCACTAAGAGAAGTTACGGAAGATGCCGACTATCAATTCCAAGTAGTTAATGCAAAAAGCGTTGGTAAAAAGGTTAACGATGAACAAATGGTAAAATTACTTGACGTATTTGGACCAAAATTTGAAAATAAAAATAAATAACGAATGCGGATTTAACGCATATAGTAATTTGGAGGTAATATATGGCAAAATTTAACGGATACGGCGGTGGCTTTGGCGGTGGCAATAATATGCAACAACTAATGCGCCAAGCACAACAAATGCAAAAACAACTAGCCGAAGCACAAAAAGAGCTTGCCGAAAGCGAAGTAGTTGCTACTTCCGCCGGCGGTATGGTTGAAGTAGTTATGGGTTGTGATAGAACTTTAACTTCCATAAAAATTAAGCCCGAAGCAGTTGACCCCGACGACGTAGAAATGCTTGAAGATATGATTATTGCCGCTTTTAACGAAGCAATGAAGCTTGTTGAAGAGGAACAACAAAGAGTTATGGGACCGCTAACAGGTGGTGCAGGTGGTCTTGGAGGATTGTTCTAAAATGCAACCGGAAGCTCTATCAAAACTGATTGCTGCATTTAGAAAGCTTCCCGCAGTAGGTTTAAAAACTGCGACTCGTTACGCATTCCATCTTATTGATATGAAAGACGAGGACGTAGCCGATTTTATAGAAGCTATTCAAGAAGCAAAGGATACCATACATTTTTGCGAAGAATGTGGTAACTATACCGACCAAGAAGTTTGCGAACGTTGTAAAAATGCAGATAAAAAGACTATTTGTGTAGTTGAACAACCTCGCGATATTCAAGCTTTTGAAAAAATGGGTACTTATAATGGTCTATATCACGTACTACACGGTGCCCTTGATTTCCAAAAAGGTATAGGTGCAGACCAAATACGTATTAAAGAACTTTTAGCACGTCTAAATGGTGTACAAGAAGTTATACTTGCCACTAACCCCGACGTTAGTGGTGAAATGACCGCTACCTATCTTGCCCAACTATTAAAACCGTTGGGAGTAAAAGTAACTCGTCTTGCAAGCGGAATACCTATGGGTAGTGAAATAGAATACGCCGACGAAATGACGCTTTCGAGAGCACTCAACGACCGTAAAGAAATCTAAATTTTAACTACGCACAAAACAAAAAAACGTCGAAAAATCACTTTCGACGTTTTTTATTTTGCATTTTGTTAGACTCGTCCTTTTATTTAATAGGATAACTATAAACGAAGTCATCCATAACAAAACCATTACCTATATCCGTTACTATGGAATCGGTTTTTATAAAGCCAAAGCGCTCGTATGCCCTTATCGCTTTTACGTTACCTTTGTTTACCGTTAAATATATGCTATCTAGACCACGTTCTATAGCTATATTAACAACTATTTTTAACACCTTTTGAGCAAGTCCCATACCGTGAAAAGACTCTTTTAAATACAATTTGGATAGGAACAACTTGTTCCCCTCTTGACATATTCCTAGATATCCGGCTTTTGCACCATCTACGTCCAAAAAGTAATATTCGTATCCACTATCAATTTGCTCGACAAAGGCATCCTTTGATTGGAATTTCTTGACCATATATTCCACCTGCTCAATGCCTAAAAGCGTGGTATAACACTCGCGCCAAATTGCGTTTGCAAGCTCTTCTAATATTATTACTTCATCATTTCGTACAGGTATTACTTGTATCATATTTTTATTATACCACTTAAAATTAGTAGATTAAAGTATTTTTGCTTTTTGTTTTAGAACAAGTATAAATTTTATTTAATCGTACACAATAACAACTAGGCTTACCAAAGCCCAATAATTAAAGGAGAAACTCTATATGTTAATTAGTATGATAATTTTAGGCATACTTGCCTTAATGATTATAGTAGGACTAGGTAGACCTATACTAAAAGATTTTAGAATGAATTGGATAATACCTCTAGTATTCTTTGCACTAGTCATCGGTTTAAACTTTATACCTGTTATAAATTCCAATGGTTTTAGTTTTAGCATCGGTACTTTGATATTCTATATAGGTATTTTCGTTTGTTTCTTTATACTTGGTAAAATTTCTACTAGCATGGTCGCTATGGCGCTTGGTCTTATTACCGGTGGCTTGATTTATGCAGTTACAAGAATTGCAAATCTAACAGGAAACGAATTTTTTGCAACCACAAACTGGGTATATGCTCTTGTAAGCGGTGTACTACTATTTATGATTACTCGCAATGGTAAATACTCTTTCCTAAGCAGTGTAATAGGTATGTTGCTTGCAAACCTATTAGTTCAAATTGGCAACGAACAAATCAGCTTGAACTATAACTTTGGTTGGACAATGCTATCTTGTGGTGTGGCATTCACCTTGCACGCACTATCATTCCTTATAATAGAAAAATGGATTCCCCAAACTGATATGAAGGAATCCCGTTTAGCCCATATGTTCGAAAGCGGTAGGCTTGAAGACTAACCCAAAATCTTCTCTAACGCACCCAAAATATTGGCGTGAACCACGACTTTAGCGCGTAACGATAAACTGCGGTGCTCGCTACTTGGATAGGTATTAAAAAATGTTTTTAGATTATCGTTAGAGGTACAATCCACTACGACGTCTTTAAGATAGGTAAGGTTCCTTTGCTCTAGGGTTAGCTCGCTATCCATTACGCAAAGGAGCTTGCCCATCACACGCGCAACACTCAAATCGTAACTATTGCCCGTAGTGAACACAACGTCTGCCTTGTTATACAGCATAGGTAGCGATACACCTTCGTTGAAAGCATTCAATCCTTCTTTTAGACAATATTTATAACTTTCCCTATTGTAGCCACAGTAGATGATTAAATTTACTTTATTTTCGTACTTCTTTAGTGCATTTACGTTCTTCTTGTGGTCAATTCTATCATTCCTTGCAACGTATAGCATAGTGGGACGTAAGTGATTTAACGCTAGCCTATAATTCCCTGCTATTTCTTCTTCATCAAAATATTTATTCTCTATCGCTAGTGCGGAAATGGCTATCTTTTTAGGTTCGATACCAAGTGCCATCAGTTGCTTTTTCATAGGAAGATTTTCTACGATATATCCATCCATATAGGGACTTACTAGCATCTTGTTTAGAGTATAGTCATCAATATAATTAACGATTTTGACAGATGAACCAAGATAGTCGCGGGTGGCTATTGCTTCTTGGAATGCACCATATCCTATAGTTATGATTACGTCCGGAGTAAATTTTTTAAAGTACCCCACCATCGCTTGATAGCTTTCTTCCTTTTCTAAAAATTCGTTGCTGAATGCCGGGATTTCGTCAACGTTTCTTTCCGCCTTCTTTTCCTCTTTGCGAGCCTCCCTCTTTTCCTTATTTACCTTGAAAACCGTAAGCGATTCTATTAAATCTAGCATAGGATTGGCATGCAAATCCATATCATCAATTATAACCACCCTAGCATTAGGAAGCTCCGCCTTGATATTTTGTTTTATGGCGGTAGCTACCTCTGCTCTATGCAAATCTGTAAAAATCAAATAGGTTTTCATTACTCTACGATTATAGGAACGATTAACGGACAACGCTTTATGCGAGAATAGAATATGCGTGTTAGCGTTTTGCGAATAACTTTCTCGGCATCTTCACGATACATTCCATAGAAATCACCACCGCTAGCTTTGTACTCTAGGCTTTCTTTCAATTCGTCCAAAAGTTTTTCATCTAGCGTTGTTCCTTTGGTAATTATTTCTACGGGAGAATCTTGATGAGCACTATCAAGTTTTACAAGTGCTATTACCAGACCTTCTGCTGCAATTTTTCTTCTATCGAGTACTTGTTCATAATCGGTTTCAAGTCCGTCGACAACCATAGTAGAACCCCATTTTACAGGAGTTTCTTGGAGTAGGCCTTTTTTGCTTACGTCTATACAAAAACCTAGTTCGGGTATCAACGTTCTTTGTTTTGGAATACCCATTTCCACAGCAAGCTCAATATGCTTCTTTAAATGGCGATACTCTCCGTGCACGGGAATAAAGTACTTGGGTTTAACCAACGCAAGCATTAACTTTAACTCTTCTCTGCACGCGTGTCCCGATGCGTGGACTTCGTATAGGCTTTCGTAAATAACTTTAGCACCTTGCTTAGCAAGATTATTTATAACCTTATATATGCTTCTTTCATTACCCGGAATTGGCGATGCAGAAAGAATAACGGTATCATTATCACCTATTACAACTTTGCGGTGGTCGTTAAACGCCATACGTGTAAGCGCGCTATCGTGCTCGCCCTGCGTTCCTGTCGATATTATACACAATCTATCGTAGGGTATTTCGTTGATTTTGTCTAGCGGTATAATGCTATCTTCGGGATAGCTCATAGCTCTAATTTTCTTTGCTATCTCTACCATAGACTCCATACTTCTACCACTAAAAGCTACTCGTCTACCATACTTTATTGCAACGTTAATAATTTGTTGCACGCGGTGTATGTTGGAAGCAAACGTGGCTATCACTATACGATTATTCCTATTATCGTTAAAGATGTTATCCAAGCTCTTGCCAACTTGCGATTCACTCATAGTGTAGCCTGCACGCTCAACGTTAGTGCTATCTTGCATCATCAACAACACACCCTTCTTTCCTAGCTCGGCAATACGTGTTAAATCAGTATGTCTACCATCAACAGGCGTGTGGTCTATCTTGAAATCACCCGTATAGAATATCATTCCATAAGGGGTTTCTATTGCCAATGCGAATGCACCCGCAATGGAGTGAGTAACTGCTATAAATTCAACTTTGAATGCACCTACTTCTATAACGTCTCCGTCATCAACGACTCTACCATCCGCTTCATCTTGGTTATTCTTGCGAAGCTTATTGTCAACGAATGCTATTGATATCTTAGAACCATATATCGGCACAGGTATATCCTTTAAAAACGTAGGTAACGCACCTATATGGTCCTCGTGTCCATGCGTTAAAAAGATTGCCTTTACTTTTTCCTTGTTGTCTAACAAATAACTATAATCCGGCACAATATAATCTACACCGGGATTTATTTCGGGGTCGGGAAAAGTCATTCCACAATCAATAAGAATAATATCATCACCATATTCAAGTGCGGTCATGTTCTTACCAATTTCCCCTACTCCTCCTAAAAATATAACTTTTAATTTTGATTTTGCTTTCTTTCCCAAAATATTTTCTCCTTAATTCTATTTACTTAATCTATTTAAAAACTTTATACTTTCTATATTATAAACCACTTTCAACTATTATTCAAGTGTCATATTTACAAGGTTTTTAACATTTATTGAAATTGGCTATTTACATCACAGAAATTTCGTTGTATAATAGTACACAAATTATTATATAATTTGGAGACACATTATGAAAGTTTACAATTTTTCAGCAGGGCCCAGCATGTTGCCCGAAGAAGTAAAACTATCCGTCCAAAAAGATTTCCTTGATTATCAAGGCAGTGGTATGAGCGTTACCGAAATGAGCCACCGCTCCAAATGGTACGATGCAATCCATATGGAGGCTCTAGCCCTACTAAGAGAACTTCTAAACGTTCCCGACAACTACGAAATTTTATTTGTTCAAGGCGGTGCATCACAACAATTTGATGCTATCCCCCTTAACTTATTACAAAAAGGTAGAGCCGATTACGTCGTAACTGGTAACTTCTCCGGTAAAGCAGAAAAAGCTGCAAGAAAATATGGCGATATCCAAATAGCAGCTTCTAGCAAAGATAAAACGTTCACTTATATCCCCGAAAACGTAACCTTCCGTGATGATATCGACTACGTTCACATTACCCAAAATAATACGATTTTCGGTACCCGTTATACAGATAGAACGTTCCCAAAAACCGATGCTACTATCGTTGCCGACCATTCTTCCAATATCCTTTCCGAAGTTATCGACGTTAATAAGTATGGCCTTATCTATGCCGGTGCGCAAAAGAATATCGCTCCCGCAGGTGTAACTATCGTTATCGTAAGAAAGGACCTCATCGGTAAAGAAATGTCCATTTGCCCTACTATGCTTGCATATAAAACTCAAGCCGATGCTAACTCACTATATAACACTCCCCCCTGCTTCTCGATTTATATGGCAATGCTAGTATTCCGTCATTTGAAGAAACTTGGTGGCGTTAAAGCTATACAACAAATCAATGAATATAAAGCAAAACTTCTATATGATTTTATTGACGGAAGCGCACTATTCACAAACCCTGTAAACGCACTTGATAGGTCTATTATGAACGTACCATTCGTAACCGGCGACGACGAGCTAAATGCTAAATTCGTTAAAGAAGCAGAAAAAGCTGGTCTTGTTTCACTAAAAGGTCATAAGTTGGTTGGCGGTATGCGTGCTAGCATCTATAATGCAATGCCCGTTGAAGGCGTTAAAGCCCTTATCGAGTTTATGAAGAAATTTGAATTGGAGAATAAATAATGTTTGATATACTCACTCTAAATAAAATCAGCAACAAGATTTACAACGTTTTTAACGATGATTATAGCGTTAGTGATAATTCCACTAGCCCTGATGCTATTTTAGTTCGTTCTTTCAAAATGGACGAATATGAAATCAACGATAACCTTCTTTGCATCGGTAGAGCAGGCGCAGGCGTCAATAATATACCTTTAGATAGAATGACTGATGCCGGTGTTTGCGTATTTAATACTCCCGGCGCTAACGCAAATGCTGTTAAAGAATTAGTAATTTGCGGTATTTTGCTTGCTAGTAGAGATATTATCGGTGGTAACAAATGGGCAAATACCCTTTCCGGAAGCGACGTACCAAAACAAGTAGAAAAAGGCAAATCGAGCTTTGGCGGAACCGAAATTTTAGGTAAAACCGTTGGTATCGTAGGTCTTGGAGCTATAGGTATTAAAGTAGCTAACTCTCTAAATGCTCTTGGAATGAAAGTCGTTGGCTACGACCCCTTCTACAAAGGAAACGAGGCTTATATAAACGTAGTAAACAATTTAGACGATTTGTACGCTGTTAGTGATTATATCAGTTTACATCTTCCCCTACTCCCCACTACTCGCGGTATGATTAACTCCGATACTCTTTCCAAAATGAAAGACGGTGTAATTATACTTAATATGGCACGTGGTGAACTCGTTGACGTTACTGCAATAAAAGAAGCTATCGGCAATGGTAAAGTAAGAAATTACGTGGTTGATTTCCCAAGTGAAGATTGCCTAAACGTTAATGGTATTATTGCTATCCCCCATTTAGGCGCAAGCACCGAAGAAGCCGAAGAAAATTGTGCAATTATGGCAAGTGCACAAATCAAAGAATATCTTGAAAACGGAAACGTTATAAATTCGGTCAATTTCCCCAATATCAAAATTGAACGTACGCTAGCAAATCGTATAACAATAATTTATAACACCGCTACTAAGGCACTTGACGACATCAAAGCTACCCTAAGCACCATTGATTGCACCTTTAATTACGCAGAGCGTGGCACAATAGGATACGCAATAATAGATACCGACGACAATATCTCACTAGAGGTAGACGAAAATCTTGTATCCACCCTTGCAGATATTAGCGATATAATTAGTATTAGGATATTGTAATAACATTGCAAATGAGACTCAAAAACCGCACTTTATCAAAAGTGCCACCATCACCTAAAAAAGGGAGCTTTCGCTCCCTACTTTTATGCCTTATATAGTATCGGAATAGTAAAGATATTTGTCGGCGTATAATTGATTAAATTTGTTAGGATTATCGCTTGGAGTGGAAACGTTTACGAATATACCGCCCTCCATGGCGTTCCAAATAGCAATATTTTCGGTATAAAACCAATACGAGGTTTTTTCAAATATAATTTCATCCAAAGCATAACAGTTTTCAAATGCTTGCTTTCCAATTTTTGTAACACTCGCGGGTATTGTAACCGTCGTTATGCCACTGCTTGCAAATGCTTTACTTGCAATATAGGTTACTCTTGATGGGATATTAATAGAAACCAACCTATTGCATCCATTAAAAGCATTATTATCTATAAAAGTGACGCTTTCGGGCAAAGTTACTCGTTCCAGCGAAGTACATCCATCAAAAAGATAGGCATTTATAACGTTTACTCCTTGCGGAATTACGGCTTCTTTAAGGCTTACACAGTTCCTAAAAGCATAGTCCTCTATTGCACCTACGGTAGTAGGAATATCTATTTCCGCCAGCTTTTTACAGTTATAAAAAGAACGTGGACCAATACTTAAAAGACCTTCCGTTAAAATAATATTTTCCAAATTTTCACAACCATAAAAGCACTCTCTGCCCAAAGTTTTCACCGCGGTTCCAAGCGTAACAGTAGCAAGATTGGTACATGACTTAAAAGTGCCAGCTCCCACGTTTACCACTCCGGAGTGTAAAACGACACTTGTTAAATTGACGTTCTCGCTAAATGCAAAATCCCCCAAATCCGTAGCCTCTTCAGGTAAAACTAGGTTCTCTATTCCGTCGTATAATGCCCCAAGTATCGTTACTTTTTCTCCATCAATCTCATACTCGAATGCATTAAGGGAAGGATTAACAGTCCACCTTGCAGTTATTTGCTTACTTTCACGTGGCATACTAAAGGTATATAGCATATCATCGCTCAATAAAACACCATCCTCATCGTACCATCCTTCAAATCCGTAAACGCTTTGGATAGTTGCAGATAACAATACTAAACTACCCTCTTCGTATACCCCACTCGAATCAACAATTTCGCCTTTCGTATCATCCTCGTTGACGACTGTAAATTGGAAACTTTCCTTGTTTTCTTCTTCCTTGGGAGTTTCTTGTGGATTGTCTTGAGGAAGATCTTCTATTAGTGGAGGATTAGCTTCATCGTTCTTGTGGTCGTCCGTAACTCCGTTAGACTCGTCCTCACCAACGTTTGGAGTGCAAGAAAAAATTGTAAGCGATAATGTGCCACAAATAAGAATGATAAATAAAATTAATATTACCTTTTTTTTCATACTCACATCCCCTCTCATAATAAAACAATTATAAATATGAAAAATATTTTACCATTATTTCAAATAGTTAAATTTCTTTCCAGCAGTCTTTTTATTTTTAATCAATTTGTAGATAAGCGGGGTAAGAATACCTACAAGTAACATCGCACCAAAGATTATTCCGCCTGTAATTAACAATAGGTCGAGAGGATAGAATTTATCCCCTATCATCAAACCCTTACCAGGGTCTTCGGGGATATCGGTTTCTACTATCAAATAGAAATTGCCATCGCTTGCTGCTTGGAAAGTTAGTACGTTATTTTCTATTGTTGAAGATAATTGATGAAGGACTCCGTCCTTTTCGCTATAAACTTTTGCAAGTTTTCCAACACCGGGAATGGTTAAAGAAACACTCATTTGGTTGTATATGGTAACCGGTTGAGCTTCTCTATCGGTGAGAGTAAGATTAAAACCATATCCTTCATATGAGGGGAACTTTGCAATAGCTGCGCCAACGGATAGTTTTTCGTTAAATTCTCCTTCGCTAACGTCAAGCTTTTTGACTGAAAGGTTTATCTTGCCACCCTTCTTTACGTTGGTAGCGTTTTCTGTTATCGTTGCGCTAAAATCGTTGTTTAAGCCATCTATAATATCCGTTATGGTTACCTTAACTATGTGTTTGCCTTCGATTGCACTATCAACTTCTTGTGCGTATTTAGAAATATCGCCACTGGTACTATCTGCTGAAGATAATAGATTTGAAAGCCTACTATATGCGTTTAGTAGTTCGCTCCAAGCGACCGCGTCGTATGCGTTTTCATTCAGGTTTTTAAAAGTATTTGCATAATAACTTATTCTATCTTTGTCATATCCATTCAAAGGATAGTTATATTCTGTAACGTTGCCCGCGTTATCTTCAGCTACTATAATTACGCTTGTACCCAACCTTGCACTAACGTCCAAAGAAAAAGTATTAATTCCACTTCTAGTAAACTCGGTGCCGAAATTTTTAAGATAAACTCTTTTTACTCCACTTCTTGCATCGTTTGGAGTGAGTGATAAAACGATTGGTTCAGCCGAAGTTAGGTTTACTTTAACGTTAATGCTTTCGGCAATACTAGAAGCAGTGGGTGGTGTTTTATCTACGTTATTTATAGTCTTTGATACAAACGTTTGTTCACCATCTTCAAAATAGTATGCTCTAATTTCTACGGTGCCCTCTTGCGTTATGCTAAATGGCGTTGTGTACAAAGTACGTGCTTGCTCGGTTCCATTAGCTATTATTTTATAGTATTTGTAACTAACGCCCATTGGCCAACTTAGCGTTACCATAACGTTAGGACTATAACCGCTTGATGGTGTAACTACAATGGTTGGAGCGGTAGAATTGACGTAATAGTGTAAAGAATACTCTTTTTCTGCGACGATAAAGTTACCCGCTTTATCATAGATAGTGAAGACCAAAGTTCCGTTTTGATTTATACCACCTACAAGAGCTTTATCATACCCTTCTGATACAGGTGTTTCATCTATCACAACGTTGCCATCAACGTCCTTAAACATATAATTCGAACGAGTAAAATCTATACCCGAAAGAGTGTCATAATTTATTACGTATCCTACGCTAAAACTTTCGGAGTGAGAAACGTCCATAGCTCCATCGGTATCTATCGTGGGGATACTAGGCGCACTTACGTCAGACTTGATAGTAATTGATATAGAAGCTATCTCATCCCCATTAGAATCGTTAGCCATACAATCTATTCTCAAATCTCCGTCGTCTATTATGGTATAAATACCCGTACCCTCTTGGACAAGTTTACTATCGGTGGTTCGAACGTACTCGTATGTAGTATTTACCTTTTTGTATACTTCCACGTAATAGCTATGAGCTGTTTGGAAAGTATAATTTATTGTTACGTCTCTAGAATAAGTGGAATCATAATCCACTATTTCACCATCAGCATTCACCTTTGTTATCTTAGAAATAACAATCTCGTTTTCGGCAACAGCAAAAAAACCTCCGCCAACAAGTGCAGTAGCAATAAACACCATAACTAAGATTGTAATTATAAATACCTTTTTCATATTAATTACTATACCATATATAGCCAACCTTTTCAAGTTCATATTGTTAAATTTAACTGTAAATAAGTGTAACCGCCTTTTAATTTTAACTCATAGTATGTAGTGTTAAAAGGAGGATTTTTGAAAAAGTTAATAACCATTTTTTTAGTTATGGCAATTCTAACAATAGCCACGCTTTCACTAGTAAGTTGCAAAAACGACGAAGGCACCGTTGTGAAAATAAACGAGGTTACACACTCTGTTTTCTACGCACCGCTTTACGTAGCAATAAATAACGGATACTTTGAAGAAGTTGGACTTACCATCGAGTTAACTAATGGCGGAGGAAGCGACAAAACGATGACCGCTATTATGAGCGGGCAAGCAGATATTGGACTAGCCGGACCTGAAACAGCCATATACGTCAATGCCGGTGGCAGTAGCAATTACCCTATCGTATTTGGACAATTAACGACGAAAGATGGTTCGTTTTTAATAGGAAGAAATAAGGTGGAAAATTTCAATTGGTCGTCTCTGGAAGGTAAAGAAATAATAGGAGGCAGAAAAGGCGGTATGCCTGCTATGTGCCTAGAATATGCGTTATACAAAAACGGACTAGTCAATGGAAAGAACGTAACAATAAACTACGACGTACAATTCGACTTGATTGCTTCGGCGTTTGGTGCAGGGACCGGAGACTATTGCACAATGTTCGAGCCTGTTGCGACCACCTATCAAAATGCTGGTAAAGGCTATATACAAACTGACGTAGGTAGCGAAGCCGGTACCGTTCCTTATACTTGTTTTATGGCAACCAAAGATTACATTAAGGATAACCAAAACACCGTTAAAAGCTTTATGAAAGCAATTCTAAAAGGTATTGATTTCGTAATGAACAGTGATGACCTAACCGTCGCTAACGCCCTTGCACCAAGTTTTACAGGTAACTCCGTAGACGACCTTGCGAGCGCTGTTAAAGCCTACAAAGAAATTGGAGCATTCAAGACTTCCCCTATAATGCTCAAAGAAGACTATGATAAACTTATCGATATCTTAAAGTTCAGTAAAGTGCTAGATAAGGACGTTGCATTTGAAGACGTTATTGATAACAGTATAGTAGAAAGTTTAAAATAGGAGGACGTAATATGCCACTACTCGTGCTCAAAAACCTATCACACATTTACCATTCGCCAAGTGGAGAAACCGAAGCCCTAAAGGACATCACGTTATCGGTTAACGAGCACGAGTTCGTTTCTATAGTTGGGCCTAGCGGATGCGGAAAGTCAACGCTACTTTCGATACTTGCAGGATTACTAGAACCAAGTTCGGGCGAAGTTATTATTGGCGACCAGAAGTTGGCTGAAGCTAAAGACTTGATTGCTCTTATGCCACAAAGAGACCAGCTATTCGAATGGCGAAATATACTAAAAAACGTAATACTTTCACCGGAAATAAAAAGAAATAAAACGCCAGAGGTAATAGAATATGCAAAAAAACTACTAGAAAAGTATGGTCTAAAAGACTTTATGTATAAGAAGCCTAGTGAACTATCTGGTGGTATGCGTCAAAGAGCTGCGTTAATTAGGACTCTTGTTGGTGCACCGAAGCTACTATTACTCGACGAACCATTTTCGGCACTTGATTTTCAAACACGTCTTGCAGTTTGTGACGACGTAGCAAATATTATTGCCGAAGAAAAAAAGACTGCAATACTAGTAACACACGATATTAGTGAAGCTATTTCTATGAGTACAAAGGTGGTTGTTTTAACCGAGCGACCTGCAAGGATTAAAACCATATATAACATAGAACTCGATAGAACTATCCCACCGTTAAAGAGAAGAGAACAAAAGTCCTTTAACGTATACTTTCGCAACGTTTGGAAAGACCTGGAGGTTAGCAATGAGTGAAGAGCATAAAAAATATCTAAAAAAGATAAAAATTCATAAAATCGTAGTCCTAATTGCTCAAATAGGAATCCTATTGCTGGCTTTTGGTATTTGGGAGCTATCTGCATATCTTGAATGGAGCGACCCTTTTATTACCAGCTCTCCATCTCGTGTTGCCATCTCGTTAAAGGACTTGTATGAAAGCGGAGATTTATGGAAACACGCCGGAGCTACTTTATATGAAACGATAATTAGTTTTTTACTTTCCACTTTAATTGGTGTGCTTATTGCTATTGCACTATGGTGGAGTAAAACCTTGAGCGACATATTGGAACCATATCTAATAGTACTAAACTCTCTCCCTAAAGTTGCGCTTGGGCCACTAATTATCATATGGGTTGGAGCAGGTCGAGGTGCAATTATAACAATGGCTTTACTCATATGTGTAATCATAACTATTATTTCTGCTCACACGGGGTTTAACTCTGTTGATAAAGAAAAAATAGAATTGTTGAAAGCAATGGGTGCAAGCAAGTTCCAAATTCTTTGGAAGCTTATTCTTCCTAGCAATGTGCCCAACATAATTTCCATTTTAAAAATTAACGTTGGGTTAAGTTGGGTAGGTACCATTATGGGTGAATATCTGGTTTCCAAAGAAGGTATAGGTTATCTACTGGTTTATGGCTCCCAAGTTTTTAAACTAGATTTGGTAATGGCTTCTACTATTTTACTTTGTGTACTCGCGACACTAATGTATCTATCCGTTGCACTCTTAGAAAAATTGATAAACAAATCATTTAAATAGCGAGTTATTATTGCGCCACTTGATACGTATCATTATATATGAAACTATTAAAAGATTTTGTGGTTGCATTGAATTTCGTAAGTGCTCTTATAGGCGCAGGTCTTGCTAGCGGTAAAGAGGTGGTTGTTTTCTTAGGAAATGCCAACCTCTTTTCCGTTATTTTGTGCGGTGTTTTAATAGGTATTTTTTCCTATCCATTTATTATATTAGGTATCAAAAATAATGGTGATATCGTAGGTAGCATATTTGGAAAGTACCAATGGATAGGTAATCTTATTATCAAATTTATAAATTTTATTTTTCTTGTAGCAATGCTGGGTGGTGCGGAAGCTATATTATATCAATTGCTAGGTATAAGATATGGTGCTTTTATAATGGCAATAGTTACTTTACTCTTATATGAATTAGGCAACAATTTTATAAAATCAATATGTTCTATAACGGTGCCTCTTGTACTCGTTTTCCTTTTAGTTTTATATTGGTTTAAAAACTCTAAAATCATAGGTGGGTTTTTTATTCTTAGTCCACTACTGTACGCAGGGATGAATACTACTTGCGCAGGTATATATGCAGGCAATTATTGTACTAAGTTAAATTCTAAGGATGCCTCTGTTATTTGCATAATAATAGCTATCTTTATTTCCCTATTTTTAACTATGGTAAGGAGTATTGTGGTTGGCGCAGAGAGTCAAGAAATCCCCCTATATTCTGTAGCTAAAGATACAAATTTAGATATATTTGGTGCTATAATTATAATTTCTTCGATACTAACAAGTTGCCTATCTTCCCTCAAACTTGCTGTTAAAAGAAAGGGTATGAATGCATACGCTGTTTGTATGCTAGCTCTAGTTCTATCCTCGATTGGTTTTGGTAACGTTATAAAATTTGTATACCCATTTATTGGTATAGTCGGACTCGGCATTCTCATCATTGCTTCTATAAGGGTACTTCCTATCAAATTAAAATTTTGTAAAAAGTTAGGCTTGGACTTGTAATGAATCGGGGTATTTGTTATAATGTTAACGTGATAGTTTCCGTTATAAACGGAAAAGGCATAGAGTACCATAAAAACGTAGAAGGCAAACGATTGAGCCTTTTTAAAAGTGGTGGAACTGTCGATTTGGTAATAAATCCAAGTAACGCTCGTGAATTATCAACAGTCTTGGATTTGTTAAACCAATTCCCTGTTCCCTACTACGTTCTTGGCAATGGCTCTAACACTTTAATTGGCGATAAAGGTTTTAGAGGTATTATCATTTTGCTTTCTAAGCTAAACGATATTACTTTTAGTAACAATAAAGTATTGGTTGGTGCCGGTGTTAAGCTCCCCTATCTTGCACACGTTACCTCAACTGCCAATCTTGAAGGATTAGAACGTCTTTCCGGCATACCTTGCTCTATAGGCGGTGCCACTATAAAAAATGCAGGTTGTTACGGGGTAGAGTTTGGCTCCTTGATTAGTAAAGTTCTTGCCATAAAAACTACTAACCTTGATTACGTAACAATAGATAAGGCACTCTTGAATTATAGTTACCGTTCAAGCAACAATACCTTTGATGGGTTAATCGTTACAGGCGTAGAACTAGAGCTTGCACCTTCAAACAAAAACTTGCGAGAGATAATTGAGCATTATGCTCAAAAACGAAGACTTTCTCAACCAAACTTACCTAGCCTAGGTTCGACGTTCATTAAGCCATCAACGGGTATTAGCGCAGGATACTATATCGACAAGGCAGGTCTTAAAGGAACAAAAATAGGCGGTGCTCAAATATCCGAAAAACACGCCAATTTTATTGTTAACATAGGCAATGCTACTTCTAGTGATTATCTAAGTTTAGCGGAACTTGCAACTTCTATTGTAAAAAGAAAATTTGATATAGACTTAACTAAAGAAATTGATATAATCGGGGTAAACGATATTGAACAATGAACACACCATATCTCAAATCGTAAAAGAAGATTTGATAGAGGGAAAAATCCATAATACATGTTGTAAAAGAGCCTTTATATCCGGGCTTATTCGTGGTGCGGGTAACTACTACGTTACAAGTTCCGGTTTTGGCATAAATATACAACATCATAGTTCGGAGCTAATTGTTAAAAGTGCGCAACTAGTAAAACAGCTTATTTTCTTCGAACCGGTCGTTAAGATGAGACAACAAGAAAGAAAGGTAATTTACGAGATGGATTTACCCGGTGCAAAATGCTTCGATTTATTGGAAGAAACCTATATTTCTCCTGCTCCTTACCAACTTTATGAAGGAATATGTGAAGAACTAATCGCCTCACCTTGTTGTCAAAAATCATTTCTACAAGGGGTTTTTTTGGCTAGTGGTACCATATCCATCCCATCCTTCACTTTGGATGAAAATGGAACCGTGATATCTAGTAAGGGCGGTTACTATATGGAGTTTAATCTTGGAGACGAAAAGGTTGCAGAAGATTTACTAGACATTTTGACAAAATTGGACGCTG
This sequence comes from Clostridia bacterium, assembly GCA_017403145.1. GTDB lineage: Bacteria > Bacillota > Clostridia > Christensenellales > DTU072 > Stercoripulliclostridium_A. The sequence goes on along the minus strand of JAFQOO010000002.1, from coordinate 152,396 downwards.
AACCAAAAATGCGTAGACGTGGTGAATCATTTTCGATATACATAAAAGATGCCGAAAAAATCAGCGACTTATGCGCTTTACTCGGTGCAATGCGCGCGGTACTAGAAATTCAAAACACCATAGTTATGCGCTCCATCCGTAACGATGAAAACAGAAAGAATAACTGCACCTCGGCAAATATAGATAAAACTATTGAAGCTAGCTTAAAACAACAAACAGCCATAGAAAAACTACAAAAATGCGGTATGCTCCATTCTCTCGACAAGGGACTACAAGATACCGCTAAAGCAAGATTGGATTATCCCGAATTATCACTTTCGGAGTTAGCTACAAAAATTGAAGGAAATCCTTCAAAGAGCTGTTTAAATCACCGTATGCGCAAATTGCTTGCACTCGCAGATGAATTGGAATAGAGGAATACTTATATGGAAAATAGAGATTTTGTTCACTTACACGTTCATACAGAATATAGCTTACTAGACGGAGCAGCCGCTATACCAAAGCTTATTGCAAAAGCCAAAGAACTCAATATGCCTGCTATTGCTATGACCGACCATGGTAACATGTATGGTACGGTACAGTTTAACGCTGAGTGCAAAAAGAAAGGTATCAAGCCCATAATCGGTTGTGAGTTCTACACTACTGAAGATATGCATAACCGAGAAGGCAGAAACACCGATGAAGGTAATAAAAACTGCCACTTAGTTTTGCTAGCAAAAAATTATGAAGGTTACAAAAATTTAGCAAGACTCAACAGCTACGCATATAAAGAAGGTTTCCATTATAAGCCTAGAATCGACCTAGAACTATTAGAAAAATATAGCGATAATCTTATTTGTTTATCCGGTTGTATAGCCGGTAAAGTTTCTCGTTTGCTTCTAAAAGGAGAATATGAGGAAGCAAAAGCTTATGCTTTACGCCTAAAAGGTATGTTCGCGGAAGGCGATTTTTATATCGAGCTTCAAAACCACGATATCGAAGAAGAGCTACGAGTTCTTCCCCTTTTAAAACGTATTGCTAATGAAATAGGTGTAAAAACCGTTGCCACAAACGACGTTCACTATATAGAGAAAACCGATGCCGAAATGCACGACGTTCTTTTGTGTATAGGTACCGCATCTTTTATAGACACTCCCAACAGATTAAAGTTTAGCGGAGATGGCTTCTATCTAAAGAACTACGAGGAGATGAAAGAGGTTATGCACGGTTACGAGGATAGCCTTGATACTCCCTATGAGATTATCGAAAAGTGTAACTTTGACTTCCCTAAACGTGTATATCAGATACCTGAATTTCCTTGTCCAGACAATCTATCCGCACCCGAATACTTACGTAAAATCGCGTATGAGGGACTAGAAAAACGTTATGGAACCATCACGGATGAAATAAGACAACGTGCCGAAGAAGAGCTAAACGTTATTATTTCGATGGGTTTTGCCGACTACTACTTGATAGTTTGGGAATTTATTTTCTGGGCAAAAAACAACGATATTCCTATCGGTAAAGGTAGAGGTTCGGGCGTAGGTTCTATTATTGCATACGCTATTGGAATAACCGACGTTGAACCCCTTGAATATGGTTTGATTTTCGAACGTTTCCTAAATAAAGACCGTACCTCAATGCCCGACTTCGATATAGATATTTGTTACTTCCGTCGTGGCGAAGTTATTCAACACGTTACCGAGCTATATGGTGAAGACCGCATATCACAGATAATAACCTTTGGTAAGCTTAAAAAGAAAGCTGCTATAAAGGACGTTGCTCGTGTTTATAAACTCCCATTTAGCGAAGTTAGTGCTATAACCAAGGAAATCCCCGACTTTGGTGGTGATGATAAGAAAGTTCATATTCTTGACCTTGTTAACCCAAAGAGTCCCTATCTTTCCAAAGATTTATACCAAAGATATATTGATAATCCAGAGGTTAAAAAGGTTATAGAGATTGCAGCGCAAGTTGAAGGTTTACCACGTAATACGTCTATTCACGCGGCTGGCGTTGTTATATATAAACATCCGGCTATCGAAAGTATTCCTCTTGCTAAAAACGGTAATGAATTGACTACTCAATTCAATATGATAGAGGTTGAAAACACTTTCGGCCTATTAAAGATGGACTTCCTAGCACTAATGACGTTAACCGACGTTAAGATGGCACACGACTACGTGCTACGCAACTATGGTGTCGATATCGATTTCCACAAGCTTGGATATAAAGACCCCGAAGTTTACAAGCTTATTGCCGATGGTAATACCGATGCAGTATTCCAACTTGAAGGTGGCGGAATGAAGCAATTTATGTCCCAACTAAAGCCTGATAGAATGGAAGATATTATTGCCGGTATTTCTATTTATAGACCGGGTCCTATGGATAACAAGGACGTATATATTGAAAACCGTCATAATCCGGACAAGATTATTTATAAGCATCCAAGGCTAAAACCCATCTTGGAAGTTACGGGCGGTATAATCGTATATCAAGAACAAGCTATGCACATTACAAGAGAGCTTGCAGGATACTCAATGACCGATGCGGATAACTTTAGAGCGATTATTTCCAAGAAAAAGGTTCACCTTATCCCCGCTGAAAAGAATAAGTTCTTATTTGGCCTAGACGACGAAAATGGTAACGTTATAATTCCAGGTTGTACTCGTAACGGAGTATCCGAAGAAGTAGGTCGAAGCGTTTTTGCAGAAATAGAAAAGTTCGCTTCCTATGCGTTCAACAAATCACACGCCGCAGCTTACGCTTATTTGAGCTACGAAACTGCTTTCTATAAACGTTATTATCCCAAAGAATTTATGGCAGCCGTTCTTAACAACCGCATCGATAAGCCCGACGATACTAAAAAATATATGGCAGTATTAAAAGATATGGGAATTGCCCTATTACCGCCTAGTATCAATAAGTCGGAAGCATTCTTTGCCCCTGACCCCGAGGGTATACGTTATGGCTTAGCTTGTACCAAAAACGTGGGTACCGAAATGATGAATGCCGTTGTAGAAGAAAGAAAACGTAACGGAGATTTCAAGGATTTGTATGACTTTGTAGAACGTATGGCTAATGCGACCGGTCAAACGCCTAACAAACGTATGGTAGAAAGTCTAATTAAGGGTGGCTCGTTTGACTGTACAGGTATGACCCGCCTTACTATGCTAACTAATCTTGAAAGAATTGTTTCTGCAGTTGATATTAAGCGTAAAGAAAAGCAACGTAAAGAAGAAAGCGGACAATTTGATATCTTTGATTTCTTGGGTGAAGACGCAAACAAAAAAGAGGAACCATTCGTATACACCATACTAGATGAATATCCTAAACGTGAAAAGCTACTTGCCGAAAAAGAAATGTTAGGAATGTACGTTACAGGACACCCCTTGGCTGGATACGAAGAAGAATTCAAAATGTTCAATTTCAACACCTCTATGCTCCCCTCTAAACACGAGGAAGATAACGATGAAGATGGCGAGTACGTTGAAAAAGTAGAAAGTAAACTAGAAAATAATATGAATATAACCACCGGTGGTATCATTGCAAGTGTACAAAAGAAACGTACCAAAAATGGTGGTGATATGGCTATTATCGTTCTTGAAGATATGTACGATAGAATAGAATGCCTTTGCGTAGGTAGAGTAATGACTACCTCCAAACAATACCTTGTACCAGATACTCTAGTTCGCATTAAGGGTAGACTTTCTATTAGAGATGATAGTTATACTATTATGATAAGTGAATTGCAACCCTGGGATTTGGCTGAAAAAGAAGAGGTAGTCGAGGTGGAAAAAGACACTCGTGTTCTATACTATAAAATCGAAGACGAAGACTTCTTTGGCGACAAGCTCGACCGTATAAATCAAATTCTAGAAGCTCATCCCGGACCTAATACGGTAAAGTTCCAACACAATAGGCAAGTATATCTAAATACGCATACTATTGGAGATTTGGAAACCGTACAAAAAGAGTTATCTGGCATTTTGGGTCCTCAAAACATAAAAGTAATGTAACCAAAGTTATTAAAATAGCACTCGAATCGAGTGCTATTTTTTAGAAAGTATAGTTTTCTATTATCCATTTTATTGGTTCTTTTGTGCACGGGGGAGCTATTGCTTTTGCTATCTCTTTTAGCTTTGGATTAGCATTTTCTACTGCTATTCCATAAGCTCCACACGAAAGCATAGGTATATCGTTTAACCCATCACCTACTACTATAACGTCGTCAAGAGAGAGATTATATTTTTCCGCCAAATCTCTCACCGCACTACCCTTGTTTATACCTAAAGGTACTATTTCAATAATAAAACGCTTACTGCTATTGATTAGCAATCTATCGCCAAAAATACTTTGTAATTCCTCTAAAATACAAGGTATATTTTCGGGCTCGTTAATAAGCAATATTTTAGTTGGAGAAAGTTTTATTCTTTTCATATAAGAAAGCAAACTTTCACCCACTACTATTGGCTCTTTAAACGTGAATTTACGATATAAATTGGAATAATCGTTTTCCTTTTCGATTACAAACGTATCGTTTTGATAAAGTTGGTAATATAGTCCCTTTGCTTCCAAATACTCGGCAACATCTATAGCTTTATCATTTGGTATGGCGTGCTCTATTAAGAAAGCACCGCTTTCGATATCGGCAACAACAGCCCCTTGATATCCTATTATATCACCTTTTAATCCCATTTTACGGGCGTGTGGAATGATTGCGGATATCATTCTTCCCGTGCAAAACACAAACTTGCCACCTCTTTGCTCATAATCTCTTATAGCATTGATGGTACTTTCGCTAATATATTGACTGTCATCAACTATCGTATCGTCAAAATCCGATACTATTAGTTTATACTTCATCTTGTTCTCCAAAGTAAGCCTTTACCGCTTTTGCAGTTTCTAAACCAAAGCCGTCAACCTTCATTATTTCCTCGATATCAGCTTTAGCTATATTTTCTATTTTCTTAAAGTATGCAAGCAATGCTCTCGCTTTTTTATCACCAACACCCTCTATATTCTTAAGATTGGAGCGCGTTTGTCTTTCACCACGCAACTTTCTATGATAGGTTATTGCAAACCTGTGCGCCTCATCACGTATTCTTTGGCAAAGCTTGAGTGCCAAACTATCGCGAGGAAGAATAACGGGTTCGCTTTCATAAGGTCTAAAGATTTCTTCTTCTCTTTTTGCAAGGCCTACTACACTTATTCCCGTTCCTTCCAGAATGCTTACAGCCGAGCTTAATTGCCCTTTGCCACCGTCAACGATAATAAGGTCTGGTATTTCAGCAAACGATAAATCTCCGCTTCCAAATTCTAAAACACGTCTTGATAATACCTCTCGCATAGAAGCAAAGTCATCGCTTCCAACAACGGTTTTTATCTTAAATCTACGATACCTTTCTTTTGCCGGTTCTCCGTTTATAAAAACAACCATACTGGCTACTTTGTCCGTTCCCGATATGTTTGATATATCATAACATTCCATACGTTTGGGTGGCTTTTGTAGCTCCAAATATTCCATAAGCTGAGTTACCGCGCCACGGGTTAAAGCCTCGTTAGAAGCAATTTTTGTTACTGTCTTTTGCAAATTTTCACTCGCATTGTTCATTGATAGCGTAGTGAGCTGTGCGCGAATACCACCTTTGGGGCTATGCAAATTTATTTTACTACCCTTTAAATGCGATAGATAATCTTGTAGTTCTGCTTCAAAAGAAAGCTCGTGCGACAAACAAATCTCGTCGCAAACTATAGGGTTCTTTTCGTAAAATTGCATTACGTAGCTAGAAAGCACTTCTTCCGGTTCACAAGCTTCGTTTATAGGTGCATTTTCACTACCTACAACCTTACCTCCACGTACGACGGTATAATTTATAACGCCATATAATCCATTATTTGCATAAGAGAATATATCAATATTTAGGTCTTTAGGTAAGTTAACGTTTTGTTTTCTAATTAACTTGTCAAGCAGTTCCAAACTATCGCGGTATTTTATAGCTAGCTCAAATTCTTCTTTTTCGATTGCCCTATTGAGTTTATCTTCCAATATTTGTCGAGCTTCTTTATCGTTACCACTCAAAAACGACATAACCTTCTTGATGATTTCTTTATATTCGGTGCTTGAAATTCTACCCGTACAAGGGGCTACGCACCTCCCGATGTGATAGTTTAGACATTCTCTGGTAGGTTTATTTTTCTTTAAATCTCCCGTACAGCTCCTAACGGGGAAAACGCTATGAATAAGCTCCATAGTATCTCTAATGGATAAACCAATCATATAGGGACCAAAATATTTACTACCATCAGCACGAAGCTTGCGAGTAATTTCGATGCGAGGATACTCCTCACTCATTTTGATTTTTATATATGGATAGCTCTTATCGTCTTTTAAAAGAATATTATAGTAAGGCTTATATTGCTTGATAAGATTATTTTCAAGCACCAAAGCTTCCACCTCGGTAGACGTTACGATATACCTAAAATCACGGATTTTTTGAACGAGCAACATAGTTTTTTCCGTCTTATTAGCCGAATTAAGAAAATAGCTTTTAACCCTATTCTTCAAATTCTTTGCCTTACCCACGTACAAAACTTGCTGGAACTCATCCAACATCAAGTAAACGCCGGGGCTTAACGGTAAATCTTTTAACATCTCTTTAAAATCCATATTTATATTATAGCCAAAAAGCAGATACTTTGCAAGATAAAATAAAACCTAAAACACTTTTGAACGGGTAACCTTTATACCTTTTATTATACATAAAGTGCTTTACATTTCACTTTTGCCAGGTTGCTTCGCAACTTGCGCACCCCTTTTGGCTAAAGCCAACGGGGATGAAGTTATCCTCTCCGAAAAGCAAAGTCAGAGATATGTTTTGCACTCCATGGGGAACGCAAAAGAATGTCTTGCCCTAATGGTTGAAGTATATAAACATAATGTCACATAAATATGTGAATCTTGTTAAAAACTCAAAATGCTTTGCATTTTGCTTTCGCCAGGTTGCTAACGCAACTTGCGCACCCCATTGGCTAAAGCCAACGGGGTGTATTTCTTTCACTTTGCTCGTTTAATATTTTTTTACTTTGCACACCTCCATGGGGAACGCAAAAGAATGTCTCGCATTATGACGTTAGGTATACAAAATATTATTACACGTAAAAAAGAAAGTTATTAGTGCACTTGAAATGCAAGCATTTCACTTTTGCCAGGTTGCTTCGCAACTTGCGCACCCCTTTTGGCTAAAGCCAACGGGGTGCGCTTTTCCCCATGAGATGTGCAAAAATAATCCCAACCGATTATTCGATTGGGATTATTTTGGCACCTCCATGGGGAATCGAACCCCAGATTCCGCCGTGAGAGGGCGACGTCTTGACCGCTTGACCATGGAGGCTTATTATTTTAGTGCTTGTTAAGTATAACATAACAACCCTTATTGTGCAAGCATTTTTTTATTTTTGCTTGCACAATATTGGGTTTATTGGTTATAGTGCGGGACTTTCGGTTACAGCGCCTGTCGTATAGGTGTTATTCTCGCCCATCGTTACCATATATCCGTCTACCATTATACCAACATCAACGTTTGTTTCAACCGATGTATAGGTATATAAAGGCAAGAAGGTGGGTGTTGTTGTGGTTAAACCTGTTACGCTAGAGTAATTGTTTGTAGTACTATAAGGTAGTCCGTTTTCCATTATCCAGCAACCTAAATCGTTGTATAATGGCATATAGAAGGTCTTTTCGTTACCATCTATAATAACGGTTACCATCGTATAATGTACCACTGCTTCACCCATAGTTTCGGTCAATATTAGGTTTTCAAATACCAAGTTATCATTTGCGCTATCACCACCAACGTAGGTGTTTGCATCGTCAAGAACTAATTCCTTATCAAACTTAACTTGTAGCTTGTGAGAACCGGTTGCTTCTCCATCTAGCGTCCATTCTTGAGCTATAGCATAAATACCATTGAAGTAGAAACTGAAGGCTATCTTGTTGTTCAATAGATCGTATACGAGTTTTACGCCATTACCACTACCATCGAGTTTGCTTTCTGCAAGATTTATAGTAAGGATATCACCACTGCTAATGCCATAGTCGTCATCAACGTTAAAGTTGAATACGAGGTTGTTATAGTTGCTGTAAAGGGCTGTTCCTGCATTGTTAATCAAGGTTAAGCTTTCATCCTTTTGGAGCATTACAGAACCTTCTGAGCTTACGTATTGACCTGCTACAAGATAATCTCTATAAGTTACGGGTTCTTCCTCATACGATACGTTATAAACGGTCATTCTATCGCCAAAGCCATTTGCTTGAACATAAATCTTTGCTCTATCAGCATTTAGCTCTTCCGCATTGAATTCGTATAGGTTTGCAGTATCACTATACAAGCTTCTTATAGAAACGATAATTCCGTTATTACCATAGTAAGAAGTGTTCCTATCTTTATAAACAATTACCTCGTAAGCACAATCGGTTACACCAGAAGCAATGATTATAGAATTATTATCGGTCTTGCCATTTACGTAGTAAACAAGTCTAATAGTATAAGTATAAGCATTGTTGCTTGAACCGAATGATACGTCTGCACTTTGTACACGCGTAATTTCAAGAGCAGCACCTTGGTAAGTAGCATCACTTACGGCACGTGCTCCTGCTACTGTTCCAAATTCGCTAGATGAGAATAATTCTATCGTAGTGGTATAATTTCCTATAGCATACTTGGCGGTGCCGGTTGCTGAATCGTAAGTTGCACTAGGCTCTAATACGAAACTCATATTGAAATATGAATAAGGATAAATATCACTATGTAGACGATTGCTACCAAAGTAGTAACCATATTGATTTTGTGAATCGGTTGCTACTAAAGTGGTATCTTCGTTACCTTGTGCTACGTAATCACCGGATATAGCATATAGAGGCAATTGAGTACCGGGTACAAAGACTTTTTCGTCGTGGCCGGTAGCAGCATCAACGTAGCTTACTCTAGACATTCTGACAATATTCAAGTGAACAGCTTCATAATCTACCAAAGCTCCGTCCTTATATAGTGCCATTTCAACAAAGTGAATACCGGAGGGTAAATCGATGCTTGTAGCTGTCGAATCGTATTCTACGCTTTGACCATTTATGAAGTATGCAACGGAATAATGCGACTTGATTTCTTGCATTCCCTCGTCGGTATAATTAAGATTCAATCTATTGAGTCCAAACAATGCGTTCAAATTAGTGATGTTTGCATTGAATGTATCTAACAAAGTCGTAACCTTGACCACGCTTGCGCTGTTTATGGGCAACGAGATATATGCGCCTAAGCCATCGTATAAACCTTGTTCGGAAAGGGTGAGATTTCTAATAATATAATCACCACCGAGAGTTAGGCTTAGAGTAGAACTTTCCACGATATCTTCGGGAGAGTCTAATACTACTTGTTCATCCTCGGTTAGTATACCTGCAAGAGATAGCATTTCTCCACTAGTACCATCTATGCTAATAATTAAGGTTAAACTTTCTTTGTCTAGATATGCGCGTATTTCGTGCATATTTCCATCGAATAGGTTACCATAGCTTACAGCATAGGTAGCTGAACCAACCTTAGAACCGCTTTGAACCTTAACGGTTACAACGTTATTGGAAGTATTGTTGAATGCTAAGCTTATAACGTTTCCGTTCAAATCTGCATTAAAGCCAATTTCCAATCTAGGCATCTTGACAGAAGCGTTGGGACGAACACTAAACTCAAGAGCCATTGCATTGAACAAGGTTTCTTGAGCGGTTATAGTTACCATAGAATTACTGCTATATTGCTTCTTATACTCTATGCTATCACTTAACGTGGGATTATTAACCACAGCGGTAGTTTGAGGATAGAAACGTAAAGGTAGCTCGCAAGATGCAACGTTAGAATAGTCATACATAGTTACACGACTATCGCTTACTGTAAGAACGTTAGTGTTGAGTGTTCCATAATTGTAGTTAGTGTAGTACTCATTTGTAAACGCAGTTGCAAGTTGATAGTTATAAGCACTATCCGTCAAAGTATATTTCATCAATGCATTTACGCTGGTAGCATTAGGTATAGCACCATCTACGCTCAACGAACCATTAGCCAACATTTCTTTTATTGTTGCGCTAGCAACTTCGTTCGATGACTTGAGAATAGAGAAAGTAATTAACTCGTTAATTTCATCATCCGTCAATGCTAGATCGCTTGCAACCAGTTTCTTGCCCAAGTTAACGCCTACGTTAACAATACTGCTATAAACCTTAACCTCAAACGGCACGTATTCAAACTCAAAGTTAATAGAGTTCATACTCATATTGCTTAGTTGTAAGGTTGCCGTGTTAGTTTTATAATTTATAGTACCGGTTATTCTATGTTTATACATCTCGGAATATCTATAAATTTCGGTATGGGTTGAACCGGTTTCGGTCTTTACCTCATTCATTACACCTTCCGACTTTGTATATCTAGTAATTGCAACCGAGCTAAATGCAGCTGCCACTTCGTCATTATCGTGTTCAAAGTAGAAGTTGGTGTAACCATATTGACCACTTATGATTTCGACACTAGAAATACCAGCACTAGTATTTACAACGTTTGCCATATAAGGCGTAATGGAGAGTTTACCGGCTAAAGTGGACATACTTGGGTCAACGTCTTTTAGGCTTACTTTAACCTTTCTCTTGTCAACTTGATATTGGAATTCCTCTACCAACAATTCGTAGTTAGCGAGTTCTATACCAGTGGTAACTAGATTGGCTTGACCTAGAACGTGGGTACCTGCATCAAAGTAGGAACCGCCATTCATAAAGTTAATCGTAGGCTTTTTGTTTATTAAATCTTCTGCTCTTTCCCCGTTCTTCAATCCATTATAGGTGAATTTATATGAATCTTCATCAGGTAAAGACATATAAACGGAAGAGATACGATTGCCCTCAACGGGACTTAAAGTGCAATACAACGGAGCTTTTACAACTTTAATAATTATATTATTAAAATCGATAGTATAATTCTTCAAGACGTATTTCTCAATCAAAGGAGTAATGCTCATTTCGTCGTCGCCAACGGGAGTCAAGGGGTCTAAGGGGTTACCATTTTCACCATAGGTGTAGTTCCAAATCATTTCGGAAAGTGAGCAAACTTCTTCATCGAATATACCATCTTCATTATTATCAACGTAAACCATAACGGAAGATGCATCTTCATTTCCTGCAAAGTTGGTATAGATAAAGTCTATGTTTTCTTCACCATATTCTTTTTCGTAATAATCACCTTGAGTGTATATGGTAAGTTCACGTTTTGCAACAGTCAACACACCGGGTATAACCCTAATTTCATAGTTATCAGCTTTAAATCCCGTTGCGCCCAACTTATAAGCGCCTGCATCAAAGATGGAGGTATCAAAAATTTGGGTACCGCTTTCACCATTTAGATAACAATTGTATTTAACAGCATTTGTACGCAATATGGTTTCGAATTTATCGTCGAACTTCAATCCACCATAATATAGGTTCATCAAGCTAGTGTGTTCCATACCAACGTATCCATTAGCTTCTGCCCAAGCATTTGCTTGTTCAATTAATTCTGCTTCCTTCTTGGTAGATGGATTTGCGGGAATAGTATCGGATGCCAAGTATTTATATTGACCGGTAAATTGCGAACTTTCTACAGTTTTTCCATAAACGAATATATTGGAATCACTAACGTCTTGGATAACTAGGGAAAGTATTGCCTTGTTTATAATAACGTTACCAATTTCACCAGGTAACAGAACGTAGTTTTCGCTCTTTATACCACTAACTTCGCAAATATACATATTGCTTACGTCAACGTCATAGTTACCAACGTTCTTGAAATCCCCTATTATCGTAGGTTCATTTTCAACCTTAAAGTTAGCACTTTCTGTGTCAATTATGCTACCGGTACGCGGGTCGTACAATTCGAAATAAATCTTACCAAGTGAATCTATGGTTACACCATAGGTAGTTTCGAGTGTGGGTACGTTTATGTATAGAGTGCTCTTAGAAACGTTAACGTTCCTATTTGCGTTAAGTAGATTGAAATTACGGTTGTAATCACTAAACTCTACGGTAAAGGGATGGCTTCCAACCTTATTTGAAGTATTATCAATCTCGGTACCGAATATGAATGCGACGTAGCTTTGCTCTTTATCGTAAGTTGTCTTGATTAAAGGCATCAAACTATTGGAAACCTGACGATATAATCCTTGGGCGGTTTCTGCTTCACCATTATTGATAGCGCTAATCGCATCGTTTAGATAGGTAATAATGGTATCAAGAGCAGATGCAATATCGGTAGTATTATCATCTTGCATCGGGTTATTGGAAGAATTCAAGATGTTCTTCAACTCGTTTGCTTTGGTTATAGAGGTCGTTAGATTGTTCTTTGCATAACTCAACTCACTAAAGTCAACTAGCCCTATTTGACTATCTAGAGTATTTATAGCGGTTTGAATTGCCTTGAGTTGGTCTTTGAATGTTTGATATGGGTCGTTATTTCCTTGCTTATGAGCAAAGTTATGAACAATTAGGCTATTGCCATAATAATCGCTAAACGTTAAGTCGTCCACGTCAAACGAGAAGTCGTTACCATCGTATGCTTTTTCCATACTTTGAGAATTTATGGATACCGATACGTCGGACTTAACGATTTGATATATGTAGTGGGGTTGTTGGGTCGTAACGTTAAAGTTACCATCCATACAAGTTACTTTAATGGAGTAGTTACCTACGCAAGTATTATCTCTGCCATCGTTTTCTTCTCTTATAAACTCAAATGATACGTCGTTACTATCAAAGCCCGTAACAGCGCTAACGGGAGCAAACATAGAAGTCTTTATGCTAGGAGCTATTCCATCGTATTCTTTGGATAGATATTTATCGTAAATTCTAATAATAACGCCCTTGGGAACTATCTTATATTTATAATCGGCGGCTAGTTCTACAACGTAATTGGGGTCTACAGAGTTTTCTACTATCTTAATATCGTATCCAACTATTTCACCGGTAGTGCTATCATAGTTTACGTTAGTTGCGGAAACTACTTTATCCCCTAGATAGATACCAATGTTAAAGTATGGTATACCCTCGCCATCGATTAGATTTTCTAGAGTATAGTCTGCAGCACTAATATACGCGCTTTGGTTGTTAAATTCACGTTCTATTGTGTTATTATCCGCATTGGTCTTAATAACTACTTTAACAGTGCGCGGTAAAATAGAGAAGGTTATTGGCTTGGTGTTTTCAACGTCGATTTCGTAGTTCTTGTCTGCTAGCTCGACAACGTTTACGGTATAGGTACCTTGATTTGTTGCACTTTGGATAGATAACGTTACCGATGGGTCGTCGAATAGAGGCTTATTGTTATCGTCGGTTGCATAACTACCATCGTTGTTGTATACGTGTTGCAAATCGTTAGGATTGATTTGTGCATAGAATTGGTAAGCACTGCCCTTATATTCCAAGCCATCGGGCAAATCGAAGAATTCGTTTCTAGTAATAGCAACCTTTCTCTTAGCTATTTCGTAAGAATATCCATTCTCGTTATAGAGAGCGATTGAATAGTTGTTGGAGCTTACTTTTACACCAACCTCGTATATACCGAAACCTTTGCTTTCTCCCTTGAAATTGAAGCTGATAAATTGTCTTGCCTCATCGTCGATATATTCTATAGCGCCCTCTTCACGACTTTCATACAAAGTATAATTGTCAATAGCGGGAACTTTACCATCGTAAACTTTGCTTAGGTCTTCTTCTGCAACGTAAACGTATAGATTCTTCCTTAGTATGCTAAAGGTTGCGGAAGTAAATCTAATATCGTAATTATCGTTGTTAAGGGTGCCTAGTTGAATGGTATATTCACCATAGTTATTTCCTTGAACTCTTGATAGAGTTCCTTCGAATGCATCGTTATTTACAATACCGGAAGCATTTTCTCCAGCTATAGGAGTAATATTGAATCCGATAACGGGGTCTTGCTCGCCATAAATCTTAGTGGTTGCTATTGCTATTACGTTAACAGGACGTTTTACAACTTCCACGTAACCACTAACGTAAACAACGTTGTAGTTCATACTACCTGCGCCTGAGTTATCGATTTCACAAGAATACTTATAGTTGCCAACGTTTGTCGTAACGTCTATTTGTTCGGGATAAACCAAGTTACCAATGGTAGCTAGATTATCGCCCGTTGCAAATGCACCGCTTTCCGTGGTACAAGCAGGGTCGGAGAAGAATTTTACTTGAGGAGTTACGAAAGGTTCACCATAAACCTTTATAACGCTATCCGTCTTTACGTAAATGTTTCTGGCTACGATTTTGACCTTAGGAGCATCATCTATAATCAAGTCGATTTCGTAGTTGGGGTTATTGATACCTGCAAGAGAACCTGCACTATCGATATCGTACTCGCCTACCCTATTTTCGAGCTTTGTGCTTCTGGGGCTACCGAGCAATACGTCGCTACCATACAATCCACTATCGCTGATATATACGTATTGGTCATGTTCATCTTTAATAAAGTTACCATCGGCATCCTTCGCTCTAGCTTTAGTGGTGGTATAGCTTATAGAAGGTACAACGTCGATACCATAAGCATAAGTGAGTGATTGCGGTATAACACCGACTTTACGTTTTTCAATAGTGAAATCGACGTCTTTATATACTACGTTATAGTTGGGTGAAACAAATTGATTGTCTATAGCCAAGCTGTAACTGCCGGCAGCGGTTCCTTCGTTGACGTCAATAGTTATACCTGTTGACTTATTCTTATATACGATATCGAACAAATCGATTAACAAAGGCATACCGTATTCATCTTTTACCGGTACGGGTTTACCATCGATTTCGCCACCCCACAAGTATGCTTTGGTGGAGGAATAATACTCTAGGTAATCGGGGTTGAAGGAAGCGGTTCTTAGTCCATCGCCCTTGATAAACAATTCCTCTAGAGGATTGGTTGAAGCATTATCTAGATAGCTATCTTTGGTTACGTCAACGTCAGAGCCTGACATAACGATATAAACCATAGGAGTGTCGGTATGGTAAACTTTAGATTGCTTTAGGAAATAAACGTATAGAGGCTTCTTGTTTATAACAAGAGTCTTGGAATCGTCTTCGTAAGCATTGTGAATACTATCTTGAACGTTATCCAAATCAACGTTATAACTAATAACGATTACGTATTCACCTACTTCTTTAGGAACGATTGTATAGTCAACCCCTTGTACTCTCTTTTGGGTTTGCCAAATTGCCTTGGGAATATATTCAATAGTATAATTGGAAATATTCTTTTCGGGTAAAGTATCACCATATGCCTCGTAACCCATCATCGTTATGGAAACGGGATAATCGCTATCTTCAAAACCAACCTCGCCATAGGTGTATGAATATTGGTTTTCTGCATTGAAGGTAACTTCTACGTTACGTCTATCACGCATATAAACGTTATAGCTTGCGGTGCAGTTGCCATATCTAACTTTGATAGGTTGAACTTTACTAAATCCGGTAAATTCCGAATTATCAAAACGACTCTTATCTACGTAGAAAGATGCCGAAGAATTGGTAATACTTGCTTCACTCAAGGGCTTCTCTGCTGTTGTACCATTGTCGTAATAAAGCATAATCGAGCCTTGTGAAACGTTGAATTCTTCGTGCTCAACGTAGAATTGTTGAGGAATAGCATTGATTTCTATCTTAACCAAGCTCTTTTCTTTAACGTTAAAGGTAACAACCTTTGTTACGGGAGTTGTTTCGTTAGCATATGTAAAGGATATAGTAACTTCACGTTCGCCAATAGTTGCATCGTTGACGTCGTATCCGTTAGGATTGCTTTCCGATACGTTAACGTATTCCGCCGCCATAGGAATCAAGGTCTTAACGTCGTCGCTAAATACAAGTTGTAAAGAGAGATAGGTTAAATCTATTACAGCACTTTGGATAACTTCGATTTTATCTCCGTCGCCTACTACCGTACCATTCTTAACTAGATTGATTTCTTTTAACCTTCTTTCAACAACGTTAGTTTTCACGGTTACGTATAGAGAGCTATCGTTTTTATGAACCAATCTTACGTCTTGTATTCCGGTTTGATTTGCGTTATAACCTTCAACGCTTATTAGACCATCTTCGTATAGAGTGCTTAGCTCTACGCGAACGGAAACGGTATTACCGGAATAAAGCACGCTTAATAGTAGCTCGTCTAAAGGCTTAATCATATTGTTATTGTCAATATAGCCTATGCCTGATACGTCGAATGCACTACCAAGTGATAGTTCAACGTAAGGAATGGTTTCCGATGCCCAGCTGATAGAAACAGGAGTAGAATCTACTACTTGAATTTCAAAGCTACCTTCGTAAAGTTCGTCTTCTATAGTACGATAAGAGAAAGAAATTGATTGCAAACCTTGTTCTCTTACGTCGATGTTACCAATATTCAAACGACTTTGAGCAATAGCTTCTTGGATATTTATTGAACCAAAGGTTCCGTTATCATATTCCAAGCTTAACATCATACCTGTGTAATCGGTACTTACGCCATTATAGTTGTTTTCGTCTTGATAATAGATAGTTCTATCGGGCGCTGATAGAAGCTTGATGCCTATTACGCTCTTTTCGAGCACTGTAACGATGGTTTTGTGCATAGTGAACTCATCGCCGGTATAGTTATCGCGGTCAGGATAATATATAGTAACCTCTCTTTCACCCAATGCAGTATATTTTGCATTGTAGTCTATCATTTCTTTGGTTACTTGAATATATTCGTCGTGGGTTACGCTTTCGAAATCAACGAAAATAAAGTAATCGGTTAAATCTATTTCTACACCTTCAAGTACCGTTTCGAAACCTACGTTTTTATATAGGTCTGCTTCCTTTTCGAAACCACTAACTTGTTTTAGAACTCCATCTACCTTCTTATAAAGAGGTCCTATGCTCGTTACGTTATTCTTAACGGTAATAACAAAAGACTCAGCTTCTCTTAAGCCTGCATTTTCTAAATAAATTATATGTTGACCGACTTCGGTAAAAGTCAATCCTTTTTCGGTTGAGAAAGACCACTCTTTATAGAAATCGTCTCTAGTATCTGCAGGAACGTATATGGTTGCAGTACTACCTTCGCCTTTATATGAAACCTCTAGCTCCATACCTTCTGCGGTAAAGGTTTCGCCTACGATATAAACGTCGCGATAGTTACCCTTAATTATAACGTCGGATATTTCTCTAACTACGGTTACGTATAGAACGGTTTCTTGGTCGATAAAGCCTTCTTCGTATTCGTCGTAATAATTGATATTTGCAATGTGCAAACCTGCCTTATTTTGGTCGTAATTAACAACCATTTCGGGAACAAGTTGAACGTCTTCTTTAACCATTCCATTATTATAAGTTATGGTCATAAGTACGTTTTCGGTAATGGGGTTTTCACCTAAATATGCGGTTACGTTATTAGAGCTTTGTAATTCTACGTCGATTACCTCTAAACCCACTACTTCAAAGTTATAGGTTAGTTCTACACCTGCACGATAAATGATATACCAGCTATAGCTTCCCTCTTGTGAATAGGACGTACGTGGGATACCGTTTTCCCAAGCTATCATTGCGTTATTTAGATTGAAAGCTTCGCCACGTTCACCATTGTTGTATACTACGCAAAGTTCAAACTCGGTAACGTCAAATTCCGTATCTTGATAAATGGTGGGAGTGGTAACCATTTCCAAAGTCAAAGCTTCACGAGGAATTACGTTTAGTTCCATTTTGCCTCTAGTAGCAAGTTCTACGCCACCATAACTAAAAACTATGGTAACTTCTTGCTTGCCGGTTATAGAACTATCGTAATCAACAATGGTAACTTTTTCATTGGGTAAAGTTACTATTTCGTGTTCGCCGTTATTGTAGTTTATAGTTACCGTCAATCCCGTTAAATCTAGAGCAAGATTTTGCATCGGGTTTTTGAATTCTTCCCCTACCGATATTTCGTAGGAGCTAACGTCTCTAACTTTTACTTGAATTTGGAAAGAGGTGTTTTTAAATCCATAGGTAACGTTTACTATGGAACGATTATCTACTTTAGAGTTATCCCAAGATACTTCTAGACCATCAATGGGTTTACCGTTAACGTCGGTCATATCTACGTATTCGGCGTATCCGCTATTATATTTCAAGAACAATACACCACCGGAGAGGTCAAGGGCGCTATCACCAACGTAATAAATTTGCTTTGTGGGGACGGTGGTTACTTCAATGCCGGTAAGTTCACGTTCAGTTACGGTTACTACGAAAGAAGAGCTATATTCTACTCCATCCAAATAGCCGGTAACGTTAATAATTTGAGAGCCAAGCTTGTTTGCATCATAGCCCGTGCACATTTCCTTCGTAACGTTGATACGCTCGGTAGTTCCATCTAGGAAATTTATTTGCATATAGGTGCCATTGGTGCGTAGTAGTTGACCTTCTATATAATTAACGTTCGCATCGGGAATAACGAGCTCAACGCTAGTTACCGTAGAACGAGAAACGGTTACGGTAAATACGGTACTATGGTTTTCGTAGTAAACCTTTATGTACTGTTCACCAAGCGTATTGGAATCAAAACCGGAAATCATACTGGAAGTAATATCTACCAACTTTTCGGTATTGTCCTTATACACAACCTTAATCTTAGCGTCTCTTATATCCAAAGATTCGCCAAGACTATACTCGGTTTTGGGCATAGAGTAAATCTCTAAATGGTCAATACTTACTTCTTCCCCGCAAGAAACAAGGACGAACAAGGACGAAAAGACCATAATTGTAGCAAGTAAAATTAAAACTAGTTTTTTGTTCATAACGCCTCTTATACGCGCCCCACGCGCGCAAATATATGTGTATGTGCGCTAATTATAACATAACGCGCGCGCGATAACAACGAATTGAGCGGTGGTTTTACTATAATTATACCCGCGCGTGCGCTTGCGTACGCGATTTTTAATATTTTAGAAGGATTTCATAAAAGAAAAAGCACCGCATCGGCGGTGCCTTTTAGGTGAACTTTGTTTAGATTATTTGCACATATTTACAACACTCAAGATACGGTTAGGGTCTTGGAAGGTGTTGCGAATACCAAACTTTTCGATTACAAATTCGGGAGATACGTTACGGGTATCACACAAGAACTTGATGATTTCAACGAGGAATTTATCGTTAAAGTATACAACCTCGTCAGCTGATACGGTGCAGTATGCAATGCCTACCATCGCAAAGATTTGGTCGATAGAATATCCCAATCTATCGGATATCCAAACTATAACGTCGCGCATTAGACCATTGTCTTCGATTGCAACGTCCAAAGCCTTTACGCTTTCGTCAAAGGATTGGTGCATATTTATTGCGAGTTCCCCTATTACTTTAACTAGAGTTGCATACTTATCACGTTTATTGAGTGCAAGTCTACGAGCTATTCTTTCGTATTCAAAACCACCACGTTCGTTTATTTCTGCGATAATTCTAGGCATCAAACTATTGGGTATAGCACGCTTAGTGAAGCAACCATAATCGATAAGAACGTTTTCTATGGTGGCGGTAAAGCGGTCGATTTCCGGGAAATTGAAGAAATCTTCGGGGATAGTTCTTAAACCTTTTGCGTATTCGTTAGCAATAAGACTTTCCACTCTATCCGTTGCCTCATAGCGATATATGCTATCACGACAAGCGATAAAGCCACTATCATCGTTACCTTGCTTTGCATAGGAGCTAAAGGGATATGCCCAGCTATGAGTTAGGTAATTTGCATAAGGTTGGCTTTCTATAACAGCTATACTTTCACAAACGTCTTCTATCTTTTTTAGTTGTTTAACGCGTAGCTTGGACTTGAATACAAAACCGGCAGTTTGGAAATTATCGTTAAAATAACGAGCATATAGAGAGTTTACGGTATCGAAAAATCTTCTATAGCTTACGGGAGCTTGGTCGTATGATGCAATAAGGAAATAAGCCCTATTATTGATTACGGAATATGCTACAACGTCGATAGGATAAGAACCCATTGCAGTCTTAACACAATTCAAATAATACAATTTAGCACCGGGAGTTGGGAACACGATACAGCTAGGTCTACCATCAACTGCTACTCTATAGAAAATAGGCTTGCTTGTATTAAAGGCGCTAACTCTTCTGTTGGCATTTCTTTGTGCCGAGGGAGTTCTACCTACGGGAGCGGTATTGATGATACCTCTAGTGGGAATACCGTGTACAAAATCAACGGGTACGACGTCGGAGTAGTTAGTTCTTCTTTCTACACCTTGGGGATTGGTAACTACGATGGATTGCTGCGGAGCGATACTAGCAACACCGTGGTTGTTTTCATTGTTTGCCATAGTCTATTAACCTCCTTGACTAGTTCAAAACGTATTTTTATTTGTTTAGGTATCCAAGACACCGTATTTTAGGTGCCTTGGATACTGATTTTTAATAATTATGCTTCAACTTGAGCTTCTACTTTGTTTGCAGCACCGGGATTGGTACCTGCAGCGATTTCTTCAACCATCTTGCGTTGTTTGTCTTCGGATATGGTGTAGAACAACATAGGAATAATGCAAGCGATAAAGCTTACAGCACCGCTTAGTACCAACATCATCCATAGTTTGTTTAGACCTTCGATGGTCATAGAACCTTCGGGGTTAGAGGGGCTAATACCAGCCATAGCATATGCTAGAACGCCGATAAATGCGCCAACTGCCATACCGATTTTGTTGATAAGGGTTTGCATAGCGAAGCATATACCTTCACCACGTTCGCCGGTCTTCCATTCGAGATAATCAACAGTATCACCTATCATTGCATAGGTCATAATGTTGTTGATACCTTGGGGGATACCAAGAAGTATCATACAAATGATAGCAACGATTAGACCACCGTTTATAAAAGTACCTGACTTAAAGTCCCACATAAAGAACATAATTACCATTGCTACCGCACCAAGAATGTGGGTTGCTATGTAAGAAGTCTTTTTACTAAATTTCTTGGTCATCCAAGGAGTTAGAACGGATGCAAGCAATCCACCGGGAATAACTAACATTGTAAGCATTGAATATGCAGATTCGTTTTGGAGTGCGTATTTACAGAAATATAAACCACCGGTATAGGTATAAACCATTCTTGCGCCACCGAGAATACCGCTTAAAACGATAAGAAGAAGTTCTTTGTTCTTAAATAGAAGCTTTAGATTGTGGCCAAGCGAATTGGGTTTTTCCATTGTAGCACCGTCAGCAGCAACGCCAACGCGTTCTTTGGTATTTTTAAATCCATAGTAGAACATAGGAACTGCAAGAACTACTAATACTACACAAATAATAAAGTAGGTCCAACGAAGAGTTTCTGCATTTTGAGCTGCAAATTCTGGTCTCAAAAGTCCTTCCATCATCTTGTAGCCTTGTGCTTCCAAGCCTTCTTTTAGCGCCCAAGATTCTTGTCCTAAGAAATTGGTTGAGCCATCCAAGAATGCTTTTGCTGCATCACCGGTAACAACGGTCGTACTATTAGGTAAACGAACTGCGAGTGCATCGTACTTATAATCTGCGGTTACGGCAGAGGTAATCATAGGTACGAAAATGGTTACGATACCTGCGCCAACGGTACAAAACATACGAGCTATGGTAAGCATATTACCACGTTTGGTCGTGTCGTTGGTCATTGCGGTTGAAAGTGCCCAATAAGGAACGTCAACTATGGTATAAGTAACGGACCATACCACGTAAACGAGTGATAGACCTATAAAGCTACCCATATTGGTTTTATAGAAGGGTAAGAAGCACAATATGGTCATTATAGCGATAGGAATGGGCATCCATTGGAGATAAGGACGACATTTACCATATTTGGTACGAGTCTTATCTACGATTGAACCCATAATTGGGTCGTTAAAGGCATCGAATAGACGAGTTACGAGCATTAGAACTGCAACTGCTACTACGCCGGTGAGAGCGCCGACTTTTACGTCGATGTTAAATCCTAGCGCATCGGTCATAAATACGGTAAGATAGCTACCGATTATAGTACAAATAAAGTTTTGTCCAAAACCTGCTATACTATAAGCAATACCTTCCTTCGCTTGCATTTCGCCATCGCCGGGAGTTGTGCCAAACAATTTATTAACCAAATTGTTGACGTTTGATTTAAAATTACTCATTTGTTCCCTCCGAACTATTTAATTTTTTTGTAAAACACTTCGATTACATCGTTAGAATCTACTTCTTCCTTGCCGAGCTCGGCTTTAACTATATTATCAATATATAGTTTGGAGCATTTTTCCATTTCGCGCATAATCTCGAATGCTTCTTCCATAGTTTTGCCACAAACAAAAATACCGTGGTTTGCTAGGAAACAAGCGTTTCTATCCTTGAGTGCTTTAACAGCACCTTCGGTTAACTTTTTGGTACTAGGTAGACCATAATCGCCCGTTCTTACGTCTTCCCCTACCAACTCTTTCATTTTGGGAGTGATAGAAGGCATTGTCTTTCTTGCAGCTGCAACAGCGGAGCTCCATACGGGGTGGCTGTGTATAACCGCATTTATTTCGGGTCTATCACGCAATATTGCGGCGTGTATTTTCTTTTCCGAAGTGGGCTTAACGGGACTATCGTACTCAAGGGTTTCGATGTCTACTACAACGGTATCTTCTGGCTTCATACGGATATAATCCATACCGCTAGGAGTTACTATCATTTTTTTATCGTCCATACGAACGCTGATATTACCCCAAGTACCTCTTACCAAACCTTCTTTTAGTAGAGCTACGCCTGCATCTTTAACTTGTTGTCTTAATTCTTGTTCAGTCATAACTCCCTCCTAACCTTTGAGTTCAGCTTGCTTTTCAGCTTGGTCTTTCTTGGAATACTTGGTCTTATAGATAAAGCGCATCAAGAGTGCATCAAAAGTGCTAATCTTAACTGCATTACCAAGCACGGTCGAGCCAACGTATGCAATAGCGCCCTTTTCCAAAACCAATGAACCGGTGTGAGCTTCGTCCAAAGTTCTTCCCGTTGCGATAACGCCGTCGTTCTTAATTAAGCAAGCGTTTCTGCCGTTTAGAGTCTTTATAACGTCGACAGCTTTACCAGAGGGTGCTACTTTTGCAGTAGGTCCAATAATTTGTGCCATATCGTCAAGACAAGCGGGGAACTTCTTCAATCCTTTTGCAATACCTACACAGTAAGGTGCGTGATTTATTATGATAGCATTGATATCTTCACGTGCACCGTAAATTGATAAATGGAGTGCCGAAAGTTCGTCTTTGGGTTCCTTTTTATCAACATATACGATATCTTCTTCACCAATTTCTGCCATAGGCTTTAGAGGGGAAGTGATAAGCATACCACCATCAAATCTAACGCTGATGGTGTCGCCGAGTTTAACGAGCTTATCCTCTTCCATCTCTTTGCAAAACTCTAAAATTTGTTTTATGAGTTTGTTTTTCATAGCCTTTTCCTAAAATTTATTTTGATTTATTTTTTGCCGGTATTTACAACGGTTGCAAATACTTTGTCAAATCTACGGAGTGCTTCGTCGATGATTTCATCGGTATCAGCCATAGAGGTATAAAGTCTTGAACCTGCAAGAGTTACGATACCATTTGCCATATATGCTGCGCCCATATGTTCCATAGCCTTCTTTCTATTGAGCATTTCTGCCTTTTTCTTGAGCATAGGAATAACAGATTTCAATAGGTTCATTGAACTAAAGTCAAATGACATTGCACCGGTACATTCAAGGTGAACGATGGAGCCTTGGTTGTAAACAACGTAAGGTAGACCATATTTCTTGATTAGCTCTTTTAGTCCTGCTGCTAGACGGTCACCTGCACGACCAGCTTTTACGCAAGCATCATTCTTTTCGATTTCGCAAATTGCGCAATATCCTGCGAATGCTGACAAGGGGTTAGCTGCTAGGGTTCCACCAACGTATGCTTTCTTACCCATACCAGCAACACCGGCTGCCATCAAGGAAACGTATTCTCTCTTACCGCCAACGCCACCTGCTGCAGGATATCCACCAGCAACGATTTTACCGAATACAGTCAAATCGGGGTACATATCTCTACCGGTTGCTTGACGTTTGAAGGTAACAACTTTGCCATCTTCAATCTTGCGGTCTTCGATAATCCATTCGAAGGGTAGTTCTTTATCATAATCATACTTACCAAAGAAGTAACCTGCTGCGCCACTAGTGCCTACGCGGAAGCCGGTAACAACTTCGTCAAAGATGAACAATGCGCCATATTTTTTAGCAAGAATTCTTGCTTTTTCGTTGTAATCAAGAGAAATAGGACGAGTTCCGCTTTCGGGACCAACGGGTTCAACGATAACAGCTGCAGTACCGCCTCTCAAACTATTGAGTTTGAGCATTTTTTCGAGCATCTTGAGGTCGTTAGGACGAACTTCGTCGGTGTTCTTGTAGCAACCACCGGCTATACCATGTGATTCCAAGAATTGACGGCTACCGGGTATCTTTAGACCATAAACCATTTGGTCTGACCAACCGTGATATGCACCACCAACTTTAATAACTCTCTTTTTCTTGGTTGCACAGCGAGCTACACGAATAGCTGCCATAACAGATTCGGTACCCGAACCAAGCATACGGAACATTTCACAAGCAGGCATAAGTTCGCTAATCTTCTTAGCTAATAGCATTTCGCCTTCGTGGAAAAGTCCGGTAACAGGTCCACAAGTATTTAGAAGTTCAATAACTTTTTCTTTAACTGCGGGATAGTTGGAACCTAGAATGGTAGGACCACCGGCTTGTAGGAAGTCTATATATTCATTTCCATCACGGTCATATAGATATGCGCCTTCTGCTTTATCCATACAAATCGGGAAGGGGAAGTTAAACGCAAGGTTGTGTTGAACGCCACCGGGGATATATTTTTTAGCTTCGGTGGTGATTTCTTTTGACTTTGCGCACTTAGTATCAAAGTGAACTTTGACTTTTTCGAGTTCTTCGTCGCTTATTTCCCAAATAGGTTGAGAGGTTAGATTTTTAAGGTCGGCATATATACGACCAGGTTCTTCCCATTGTGAAATTGAGTACTTTTGTTCATTTTCCATAAAGTTTGCCTCCTTGGATGTTTTTATATGTTATTTTATTTTAATCTACTATTGTAAACGTTCTGGTATAACTGCCTTGGAAGGAATAGTTATCCGAAATCTTTACGATATAAGTTCCCTTTTCTTTAGGTAGACCATTAACTAGGTTACCGCTTGCATCATAATAGAGAATGTCTTTTTCATCTATTCTAATAGTGAAGCCTTTTGCATCGGTGTATTTTGCACCAAAGGCGTTTATAGGCATTCCCGTGTAATTTATGGTATTAGTGGTAGTGTTATAGTTGTTGGGTAATATAAACTCAACGTTAATAACTGCTCCGTTTGCATTTACGGTCGCGGTCTTGGGATTTATAGTAAGACCTACTTGTTCGTATGCTAGCTCGTATAGAGCATTGTTGTTAGCTCCGCCTTCGGTTAATCTAGCGGTGATTGCATAGGAACCTATTACCCTATTAGCGCCCGTTCCAACGTATTTTACGTCTTCACCTGCTTCACGAACAAGTTCTATTTCAACGTAGTCGCTACCTACCAATTCACCTTCTTCGATAACGTAGGTAAAGGTGGGGTCTTTTTCTTTATATACTTTGGATACTGCGTCAATCTTTATAATGATAGCCTTCTTTCTAATAATAAGATTTACGGAATCATTTTCGATAACGCTAGCCTCATAGTACTCGTTTTCGTGTACCATTATTCTCAAAGGATAGGTGCCAGGATATATGGGGCGCTCGGTTACCCAAGAACCATTTACCAAGTATTCCAAAGAAGTGGTAGGAATTTGGAATCCCGCGATGCTTTCTCTGATGGTAACAACGGGAACACTAGTATCGCCATAGCTAAAGATTGAATTTCCGATAGTGGGAGATGCTACAAGCTTTCTATAGGTTCTAACGGTAAACTCGGTGCTCTTAGTACCATAAGACAAAGTTACGGTTTGGTCAATAAATGTACCGCCTTGAACGTTTGCAAAGGGATTTACCTTGTAGCCTTCTACACCGATTAGTCCATTGGTCATAGGTAGTACATCGGTAGTACCATCACTATAAGTTCTAAGAATATATCCGCCTGCCCTATTAAGGTTTTGTCCTTCTGCATAAGTAATGGTATCGGGTAAGCTATAAATTTCTATTTTTTCTAGCTCTCTAACCGCTACGTATAAGTTCATATTGGTAGTTTGTCCACCATAGCTTATTCTTGCGGAAAGTTTAAAGTCGCCACTAATTTCGGGATTTACGTTTTTGTCATAAGAAACGTAGCTTGCTTTTAACTCTCTTTGAACCACGATTCCGTTTTCGTAGGTAACGTTAAAATATAAAGTATGTATTTCGGTAACGGGTAATCCTTCGGAATCATAGTAATCGTATACGTAGGTAAGGTTCAAATCATCACGATAGGTTACCTTGATACCTCTAAATGTTTCTATATCACCGTTTTCATTTTCAATCTCGAAGGTTTCGACACCATTTTGGTTTTCGTCAAAGCTGATGGAAACGACTTCTAAATCTGCTACTTCGATTTCAAAAGAGGTGGTATATACGCGGTCGCCCAAATCGTAGGTAACTATAACGTTTTGAACGCCAACTACACTCAAGTCATAACCACTAAACGACCATAGCTTATCAAAGTAGTTTTGTTCTCCCCTATCACCATCGTTGAATACCTTTGTAACCAATAGTCCGGTTATATCAAGTTCAACGTCGGTATTTAGAACGTATACCGATTTCATAGGAGCCTTGCTGATTTCTATAGAAGAAACTCTTCTACCCTCGATATCTATGTTAAGATTGAACAGATATCCTTCATAGCGGAATAATAGAGTTTGAGCTCCATTGGCATATTTGTCGCCAACAATCATTTCTGCTTCGCTCAAAGCAATCATATTTACGCCCGCACTTGTAGTTACGTTCATAAATATATCTTCAAACGGAATAGCATCAAAACTTGCATAAGAATAGGTTTCTTCAAAGGATATATCGTTGAAAGTCGTATTATACGTGCCATCTCCGTTACTAATTTGTTTTCTTTCGGTAAGGGTAATCATAGTTACCATATCAGCACTATCGACTGCGTTAACCTTGAAGGTTCTAACCAATTCGTCAAACTTAACTTGCACGGTATATTCGCCTATGAAAGACATAGTATTAACCATATTACCTTCGCTATCGAATAGCGTTACGGCTTTTTCGGGAATGGGGCTTATGCGCTCAAACGAGTTATCATTGTATTGAACGTAAATATACGAGCCTTCAAAATCGAGAGTGCTACCGGTTACGTATACGTCTCTATAAGGTGCTTGTACCGTCATAGCAGTCGCAGTCTTGGGAATAACGTTAATCTTATATCCCGCAGATATGCCACGATATGAAAAGTTAACGTGTTGCTTTCCGTCGCTTTCGTCAAGACGGGTAACCGATAAATCAAAAGTAGAACCATCGTCTGCAAGCATCTTTTCTTGCAAGCTTCCCCAAGCATTGACGTTATTGACGTCGTACTCGTACGTAGCGTTGTTATATAGCACGTTATATCTTAGGAAAGTGGTTGAGAAACGACTACCATCGATAAATACTCTATCCTCTATTCTTTCGCCCTCGATACGAGTATCGCCGAGCAACAGCTCCATAGGAGTCTTCGCTTTGACGGTTATATATAATGGAGTATAAAAATCGCTATTACCATAACGCAAATAAACGATATGAGCACCTACGTCGTTAAAGCAATATTCCTTTTCGATATGGGTAGAATCGGTGCTATCGTAGAAAGGATATACCGAGGGGTCGGAAAGGCTTACGGAAACTTTATCTCCGTTATCATAAGTAACGGTACCACTTCCCTTTGCCCAATCGATTTTTGCCCCTTCTACCATATTGAGCATAGCTGATGCAGGAGTTAACTCTCTTCCGTCTAGAACTATGGGTTTGGTTATAGGCTCAACGTCTACCTCGAATTTGGTTACGATGGGATTTTTAACTACGCAATCGTTAAAGGTAACGAATAATCCGTCTACTATAACTTTTACAACAGCACGTGAGCTTTCTCTGGTAAAATCCTTTTCAAAACTAAACAAGGAACCATTTTCTTCGTATGAAATAACGTCTTGGGTGCCATTGTCGTATTTACGCAAAACGCTCAATCCCATAGGATTGAACTCGTCGCCGACAAAATATTGTAACTTTTTGGGTTTGGTAACTATTTGTAAAGAAATAACCGATTTGGGTAAAACTTCTATTTCCAAAGAAGTGGAAAAACCTGCGTAATCGATATAAACGTTATGGGTTCCAACGGGAAGCTCTTTACTATAACCGCGAATCATTGCAGAATTGATATTATCAATAATAATGGAACGACTTTGTAGTTCAACTTTTAGCTTAACACCGCTCAAACTCAAATCGCCACCTTGTACAACCGAAATAACCACGGGACGCTCTGCAATAGATATTGCTTGAACCTCGGCTTTTAGAACGTTAACGATAAAGGTGGTGGTGCAACCTTCGTAAGTAATGGTAACCGTTTGTTCGCCCAGCTTATTGGCATCGTAACCGGAAAGCATTTGTTGAGTAACGGGTACGCTAATAACGGTACCATCTCTAGTAGTTGCAATTATAGATGCGTCGTCAAGGTCGATAAGGTCGCCTGAGTATACGGACTTCTCGGGCAAGTTTTCAATACGGATTTTAAGGACGTCGGAACCGCTCTCGCTATCATCGTTATCGTTAGAGCAAGCAAGTAGTGCAAACGTACAAGTTAACACCAAAACCATTAGTAAAATAAATAATCCGTATCGACGCATTTGACGCATTGTTATTCTCCTCGTATAAATAACTGCTTCAATTATATAATAAATATAATAAAAAGGCAAACGAAAAACGAATTATTTACTAATATTTAACGCGCGCGTGCAAGCAATAATTCAATATTAAAAAAATAGCGGGAGTTTTTCTCCCGCTTTGCCAAAAAATCCAGTGTTTCTACTAATCGAAAAACTTACCGTCTATATAGCTAAGCACAAAAGCGCCCATACTAGACCACGCTTGCAAAAGCGAACCATCCGGATGACAAGGCGCGAAAAATTCCACCGGGGTAAAGTTTTTCTTTTCTAGGTTATACTTGAACCACCTTGTTAACGGATATTCATAGTCCATCCCATACATAAGCTTTGCATAGGCATAGGCAGCTGACCAATAAGGCCAATCACCCCCATTATGGTAATAGTATGGCAAACTCGACTTGATGACGACCGCTTTATTGTCCTTGTAGAAAGGATATACCGATAGACAACCAAAGTCCCCTGCTTTTTGCTCTTTATTGTTTTTACTTTCCAACAATAACTCCATTTTGGATAACATAGAAAGTGCTTTTCCTTTGTCGGCGATGCCGAATAATGCGCAAACAACCGTATCTATCGAAAGATTATCCTCAACAAAGTTTTCGTCTTTATAGTTCACATAATATCCAAGTTTAGGTTCCCAAAGTATATCGTTTATTGCTTTTTTAACTTTTTCGGCACGCACATAGTAGTCTTTGGAAAGATTATCGTCTATCCCCTTGTACAGTTCACCTAAAGCATAGAGAGCTCTTTGGAAAAGTGCTTCGTCATAGGTGCAATATCCCATACGGAAAACGTTATCGCACCAATCGCGTCTATTATATTCGCCACCCTTATAAAGCAAGCCTGTATCGTCGCAACATTCTGCGAGTTTTTCAACAACCATACGACAAGCATCAAGTACGTTGGACTTGCGCCATTTTTCCGTAAGGATGCTTCTATCTCCCGTTACCCTAACGTAGTCGTATACCATAATTGCTAGAAACGATGGACTATCATAGTGATTGCCCCACCAATTTTTAAAGTTGTATTTAACCGCACTAGGACATTTACCATCTTTATCAACGCCGGTAGCTAAAGTCAATATTTCGTTCCTAACAAGTTCGGGGCGGTTGGGAAGAACACTCAATATGGTCCAATATCCATCTCTAAAGTAGGTTCTTGCAGGAGATTGATAAACGATACCTGCTAAAAATCCTTTGAAATCGCCCATCTCTTTATACATTGATAGCGAGCAGTTATACAAGCTTTTGTAATAAGCCTTTAAAAATTCGGTATTGCAACATTCCGGGACCGGCAATGAATCAATATATTCGTTAGCCTTTTGCTTATATTCGTCAAAACGTTCAAAAAGTTCAGCAACGTCTACGTAACTAAAATCTTTATAAGTTCCGTTACTTACCACGATTTTAACCGAACCGCTTTTACCCTCTTTTAGATATAACTCAGCGCTAAATTGATTGGTGTACATACCGCTGGTTTCTCTTGGAAAAGCAGGTTTGGAAACAGCAAAATCAAGACACCAATTTTCTATTAGTCTATTGCGCATAACGATATAATTTCCCCTATCCTCGTTATGCTTATGTCCCTTGATTACCGCGCCCACAGTACCATAAACCAGCCTAGCAAAGTTGGAAATACTGAGCCTAGAATTAAATAAATTTTTCAAGTAGGAGGTCATATTGACGCCGAAGTTTATAACGTTTTCAAACTTGACGTCGCCTTTTTTAGCTGTGATATTAAACTCTTCGAAGATTGCGTTAGTTACGTCGTCGGCAAATTGCTCTATTTTGATGATGGCTTCGTCCGTTTCCGTTTCGATAACCATTTTTCTACCAACCATAGTAACCTTTTTGGGGGAATATAAATCGAAAACTTTATCGTTAATAGCCATTTGGTTATAGTAGCACTCGAAAAAGTCCCATTTATTTATTACCGCATATTTACTAATACCGCCCATTCCATCGAATTGAGCGGTAAGAAGATTATTGGATATATCGTAATAAGACCTTGAACAAAAATCGTCGTAGTGAACCAACGCACCATTTTCAAAATCTACTTTCATTTTAAACTCCATTATTAAATTATCAACCAATTAGGTTACCCAAATGCCTATATTTTGCGCATAAAAAGTAACTATATTATCTATTTGCAAGAAAATAGTTAATTATTTTTCTCTCTAAATTTGAGTGCAGAAGTAACTTTGTTGGTAGTAATATTATCAAATCCCAAATCGATTATTTGCTCCAAAACTTGTTCGATATCTACAGTAAATATAGATACACCTATACCAAGCTCCATAGCCTTTAACCATAGTTCTTTATTTGTTAAAAGATAATTGATGTTTATACCCTTTACTCTTTCACTATTAAAGCTATCAAGATACTCCTTAATCTTAAGAAGATTGCCTATGGTCAATAAATATTTGGAAGCATAGAAAGAATTGTTCACGTACAAATCGCAACCTCCCAAATCTTTTACCTCGTTAGGAGAAACGGAACCTGTAAAATATACTAGATGCTCGATACCCATTTCTTCAGCAAGTTGTTGAACGGGTTTTACTAAGCCTGCACTCTTAACGTCGCAATTTATTCTTTTATTGAACTTTTTGCAAAACTCAAAAGCATAGCGCAATGGTATTCTCTTGCTTTTAAAAAGTGGTACGTGAGTGTGTCCTAGATACAATTCTCCACCCTTCTTGCGAATATCCACTTCGATAGCTTCCATACCTAGGTTTTCCATAGCTTTAAAGTATGCGTAGGTATTTCTTCCCGTGTTGAGTGCTCCACCGTGTGCTGTAATCATTTTTACTCCTCCAATATATTTTTACCTTTCACTCTATCACCTATCAACGTTTTACCTTCTTTAATAAGATTTAGAGCTTCTTGTATAGTTATTTCTTCTTTTTCGCTAAGTAGATAGGTTGCACCATACGTAGCACCCTCTCTATCGATATCACTATGCCAATCTCTACCATAGACTGCGCTAGTTCCATAACGATTTTTTAAATCATAATACTCTTTAATTGACCTTTTGTTGGTAGGTTCTTCTATTTCGCCGGATATCGCCTCGTAGAAATCGATATATTGTAGCATTTCTCTAGGAAAGCAATTCCTTCCGCCCGTACATACGGGATAACCCACTCTATATGGATGAGCTAGCCCGACTATATCACCCGATGCCTTCGCTTCAAGTATCTTTTCTATAACGTTATCCGGTGTAATGGTGCGCCAATCTATCTTCGAATTACCGCCTAGCACGACTATATGTCCGTAAAAGGTTGTCCATTCTATACCGGGTATTACCAACACGCCAAGCTTTTTACCCCATTCTATCGCTTCTTCCACCCCGCTATCAGTGTTGTGGTCGGTTAGCGCAATACCATAGTATCCCCACTTTTTAGCACTTTCCACAAGTGATTTGGTGGTAAATTTTCCATCACTATGAATGGTATGCGTATGTAACTCGAATTTTAGCTTATTCATAAGCAACCACTTCTATTTCTGCGTTAACTATATCGCTTAATATCGCGTGAACCGATAACACTATGGCATAGTTACCGCTATTTACATCTAACGAATAAAAGCCTTCCGTCGAGCCATCTTTCCCAACGATGATTTTTATATCGTTTGCGTGCCTATGGGCAGTTCCTACAAGTCGAGTATCCTTTGTTAGCGATAGCGTAACGTGATTTTTTAGCGGAAGTTCACTAATTACCTCGTCTACCTCTACCCTAACATCTCCATATGCCTCTTTAAAGGCGTTTAGAGCCATTTCGTACCCATCGTCTCCTAAATAGTCTTTAGGAGAATAATGATAGTTTATTTCTAGTTTAGAGTAATCCTCGTTTAAGACGAAAGGAAACTCTATATGTTTAAAACGTTGTTCTTTAGTAATCTCCGTTTTAAGCGAAAGAATTTTTATCATACACGATATTTCTTTTTCTTCCTTATACTCATAGCCCTATTAAACTCGGCGTGAGCATTTTTATTTTGGAATTCCGACATAGCTTTTATACGCTTTAGTCCACCTTGATTTACCATACTCAAGGGGCAGTATTCTATGCCATACTTATCAAGAATTTGTAGATGCTTTTTGAGTCTAACGATAAAATCTTTATAGTTGCGCACTTCACTCGGCGACCAAGCGACCTCGGCAAAAGCTTGCATTCTGGGATATAATTGGTAGTTTATCCTTTCCTCGGTAGGTACCCATTCCGTCCATAAGCAACCTTCTAGTCCCAA
Source organism: Clostridia bacterium (assembly GCA_017403145.1). Classification (GTDB taxonomy): domain Bacteria; phylum Bacillota; class Clostridia; order Christensenellales; family DTU072; genus Stercoripulliclostridium_A. Next base: position 119,249 of record JAFQOO010000002.1, on the reverse strand, counting down.
AATACCACCTGTTTTCGAATTAAGGTTGTACTTTTCGGGCTCAAAAGCATAGGTGGTTTTAAGATTGTTTTGAGCATAGGTCATATCAAAATAAAAGGCTTGATGTTTGGACAATATAACGTCGTGTCCGCTTAGCAAGTAGTTTTCTACTTTCATATCGCGCTTAAAAGTCCAATATTGAGCAATAATAGAGTTGTCTAACTTCTTTGCGGATAGAATCTCGTTCCAGCCTATCATTCGTTTACCTTTACGCTTTAGATAAACCGCTATCTTGTTATTAAAATAACCTTGTAGATTTTCTTCGTCCTTTAGTCCTTTTTCTTTTATCAATTTTTGACAATCGGGGCATTTTTTCCACTCACTCTTGGGTGCTTCATCACCACCGATATGAACGTAAGGAGCGGGGAAAAGCTGGCATATCTCGTCTAAAACGTCATAAATAAAACGGAAGGTTGTTTCCTCTTTACCGGGACAAGCAATCATATGTCCTATACCATTTTTATCGGGTGAACCACCGTGAACGATGGGGACCTCTATTTCCTTACCGCTACAAGAGAGCCACGGATAGGATGCTAGAGCAGCACCCATATGTGCAGGCATATCGATTTCGGGAATGATAGCAATATTCAAACGTTCGGCATATTGAACGATTTCCTTTATTTCTTGTTGGGTATAATATCCCTCGTGCAAGGTCCAATCGACGAATTTATTACCCCAAGCCATAGTTTGGCTACCTTTTCTTATACCACCGACTTGGGTAAGTTTAGGATACTTCTTGATTTCTATTCTCCAGCCCTCGTTATCGGTTAGGTGCCAATGCAAGGTATTTAGCTTATAATACGCCATCATATCAAGAAGATTTTTCACTACGTCTGCTCCGTGGAAATATCTTGCCTCGTCTAACATTATAGAGCGAACTTCATAACGAGGCTCGTCTTCGATATACAATGCGTGTAGTGTTAAAAAGTCGGGGTTTTCTATCAAATCACCGCCGGTAAGCTGTCTTATGCTTTGTACAGCATAGAATGCGCCCACACTACTAGAAGCCTTTATAACTATGCTATCGATATTAACTTCCATAGTATAGCCCTCTTTATGAACGTGTCTATCATACAAGAAAACTATAGATGCTTGTTTTGATACCACAACGGGAAGTTTATATCCACAAGCGCCCTCTATAAAAGTATTAAGAACGTCTCTTGCATAGGTCAAGTTATCATCGGCGTACAAGGTGGTTTCGGAATTTATTACAAATTCACCAAATCTTTCTTCTTGAAATTTAGGTTTTGGAATAAGATTTAACATATAAATCTCCTATTTTCTATCACTTAGTTTTACATATTTTGAACGGGGTGCAACAGCATCGTATGCAGGACGAATAATCTTACCTGCGTTAGCAAGCTCTTCAATGCGGTGAGCTGACCAACCAGCTATACGACTAATTGCAAATATGGGGGTAAAGAGTTCTGTAGGAATACCAAGCAAACGATATATAAATCCCGAATAGAAGTCGATATTTGCTGATACACCCTTGTATATTTTGCGCTTTTCGGCAATAACTTGGGGAGCAAGAACTTCTATTTTGCGGTATAATGAATACTCCTTTTCCATACCCTTTTCGATAGCTAGAGGCTTAACGAAGCTCTTTAGAATCTTTGCTCTAGGGTCAGATTTGGAGTATATAGCGTGTCCCATACCATATATCAAGCCTTGTTTATCGAAGGCTTTTCCATCTAGAATTTGTCCTAGATAATCTTTGATATCCTTATCACTGTAACTCTTTACGTTAGCGGCAATATCATCCATCATTCTTATAACCTTTGCGTTTGCACCACCGTGTCGAGGTCCTTTTAGAGAACCCAAGGACGCGGCGATTGCCGAATAGGTATCGGTACCCGAGCTTGTAACCACGTGGCAAGTGAACGAAGAGTTGTTACCACCGCCATGCTCTGCGTGTAGCACTAAGCATAAATCGAGAAGTTTCGCTTCCAAAGGTGAGAATTTACCATCATCACGAAGCATTTTCAAAATGTTTTCCGCGGTACTATACTCTGCAGAAGGTTGGTGAATAATAAGGTCGCCGTCTTCGTGATAATGCTTAAATACTTGATAACCATATACCGAAAGAATGGGAAATTTTGCAACCAAATCTAGGCATTGCATCAACACGTTATCCATCGCGATACTATCGGGATTTTCATCGTAGGCATACAATGTAAGAACACTACGTTGCAAAACGTTCATCATATCGGTAGACGATTTCTTCATAATTACGTCGCGAAGAAAACCTTGCGGAAGCTTGCGCAGGGTAGAAAGTATATTTTTAAACTCATCAAACTCCTTTTCGTTAGGAAGCTTACCGAAAACCAATAGATATACGACTTCTTCGAAGCCAAATCTTTTTTCTTTTACAAAGCCTTTTACTATATCTTCAATTGGAATACCACGATAATATAGCTCACCATCAACGGGAGTGCGAACACCGTTTTCATCCTCTTTAGCAGCTATAATTTCGGATATTTCGGTCAAACCAACCAAAACACCTTTACCATTGATATCTCTTAGACCGCGTTTACAATCAAATTTGTCGTAATATTCTTGTTTAATAATGGTACTTTCTGCGGCGGGAACGGATAATTCTTTAATCCTTTTTTCTAAAGCTTTTCTAGGATTGGGAGCTTTGGGCATATTTTTCTCCTTTTTAAGGTTTTTAATAATTGTAGACCAAAGTTATTAAACCATAGTTAAATTTAGTGTATCAAATTTTTTTTAAAAAGTCAATAATAAATATGCGCGCACGCATACAAGGCATTTCTTATATTCACAAAGGTATATCTTGTATCGTAAAATAAACTATTGATTATTGGTAATTTTTGTAGTATAATATGCTTTATGAAAAAGCCAAATATTATTTTTTATTTTGCAGACCAACAACGTTGGGACACGGTAACACCTACCCTTACCCCCTCTCTAACCGCCCTTGCGGAAGAGGGTGTAAAATTCGAAAACTGCTTTACCTGCCAACCTGTTTGCGGTCCTGCTCGCGCCTGTCTTCAAAGCGGTACCTATGCAACGGAAAACCGCTCATATTGGAATGGCATAGCGCTCAAGAAAGACATCAAGCCTCTTGCTGAATATTTTAACGAAGCCGGATACGATACCGCCTACGTTGGCAAGTGGCATCTAGCAAGCGACAGATATCCCGGTATAGGTATCCATTGCGAAAGTACGAGTATCCCAAAAGACCGTCAAGGACAATATAAGTACGTCCGTGCTGCAGACGTTTTGGAATTCACGTCGCACGGTTACGACGGATATGTTTTTGACGAGAATGGAAACAAAATTGATTTTAAAGGATATAGGGCAGACTGCATTAACGATTTTGCCACCGAGTACATCGACAATCATTCTGCCGATAAGCCCTTCTTTATGTTCATATCACAACTAGAGCCTCACCATCAAAACGATAGGCATTGTTATGAAGGGTATAAGCCCACCGTTGAAAGTTACAAGGATTACCCTATCCCAGATGATTTAACTTTCCTTAAAGGCGATTATAAAAAGAGCTATCCCGATTATATAAGCGCAATAAATAGACTTGATTATAACGTAGGTAGGCTTGTTGAAAAGCTGAAAGAAAAAGGTATTTACGATAATACTATAATCATTTATACCTCCGACCACGGTTCCCATTTTAAGACTAGAAATCTTGAATACAAAAGAAGTCCTCACGATAGTTGCACGCATATTCCTCTTATTATTAAAGGCGGTGCATTTACAGGCGGTAAAAAGGTTGAAGACGTTGTTAGCTTAATAGATTTACCCCCTACTTTGCTTTCTCTTGCAGGAATTGATATTCCTAGTAGTTATAGTGGCAACTCATTAATCGACGAGAGTTCTCGTGGATATGCCTTTATGCAAATCAGTGAATCGCAAGTTGGTAGAGCTATTAGAACCAAAGATTATCTTTACTCAATAAGAGCTGTTGGCATAGGATATATTAAAGCAAAAGCAAAAGTATATTTCGAAGACTATTTGTACGACGTTAAAGCCGACCCTATCCAAAAGAACAACCTAGTTAAATCAAAGGAATATAAATCAGTACGCAAAGAGCTAAAAGAGTTAATTACAAAACAAATGGTATCTATCGGTGAAAAGAAGCCTATCATTTTACCGGCATTATTTACACGTAAAAAGTAATCTATCACATAAAAAAAGAACCTGCATTTCGAAATGCAGGTTCTTTTAATTTATGAGTTTTAATCTTCGTACTTTACGTAACGAGCTTCTCTACGTTTCTTAACCGCCCTAACGATTAGTATAATAACTACAACGACCACAACAACAGCGCCTATCGCTACGTACAACATAAACGAGTTATCCTCTTGCTCGGTTAGTAGCATCAATGCTTTTGCGTTGGTAACGTTGATAGTAACTTTATCACCATCATAGAGAACGTCTTGAACGTATACAACCTCTCCGTTGTTAGTGAGTATTGCATAAGCGAGCTTGGTGTCTTCATATCCCTCGGGAATAGCCATAGTTAAATAAACGCTACCTTCAATGGTTATTGATTGTTCTCCTACTGAGTATTTGAGGTCGTATACTTTATCAATACCCATATTTTCAAGAGCTTTATACCCCTCTTGAACCTCGGCAAACTTATTGTTGATATCAACGTTAGAAGTGCTTTCTACCATTTCAAACTTGGTTTCGCTATCGAATTCACCCTTTAGTGATAATCCGTCTTCGTCGTTTATAATGCTCTTGGTTAATACCTTGAAAGTAAAGCTTTCGTACTTTATATTATAGTTATCGGCTTTAGCTCCGGAAGGAGTTATCGTATACGTTCCAGGTACGTTAGAGAGCTGTACGCTAGGTTGCTTAGTTAGACAATCGGCATCGTCTCCCTTTTGGAAGCCAACAAATAGATAGTCAATCTTTGCTTCCTCGTCTTCTACTATAGTGAGGTCTTCTACCTTTATCAACAAATCAGCTTTAGTAATTTTGATAGTGGTTTCACCGGAACCTGCCAATTTATAATTGTGGTTGTTTATTACTACCTTTACGCTAAAGTTACCAACGTTTTTAACGTCGCCATCGTAGGTTACTTTTTCTTTAGCATCAAGGCCTTCGATAAGTCCCACTAACTCGTACTCTACGTCGTCGTGTTCGTTTCCGTCGTATACAATTTGCTTGGGTGAAACAAATCTTACCGTTAGTTCAACGGGAATTACTTTTACTTCTACGTCTACTTCTAGAGGAGCATAGTTCTTGTTATTAGGAGTAAATATAGCTACAAAGGTTAGCGATGCAGAATTACTAAAGTTAGGAGTTAGGCTTTCTTTCCATTGAACGGTGCCATCCAACGTTTTCTCGCTCCAAACACTATTTTCATAAACTCTTCCTTTTATAACCAAGTTAGGCTTATTCTCATCGTTTAGTTTAGTATCGGGCAAAACGTTCACAACTTCACAAGAATCAATAGTTGGGGTTCCCGGAATTATAGTTAAAGATGCCGTAACAAAACTTACAGTGTAGTTATCACTATCCATAGTGATATCGTCGATTAGTCTATACTGATAACTACTATATGCTTCAACGTTTTCAATATAGGAATCTTCACCCGAAAATCTTGACATATTAACGGTGAGATTTATGCTCTTTGCAGTATCATCATAAGCCAGGCCTTCTACCTCATATGCGGGAACGGGGTCAGCCTCCCCATAACGTTTTTCTTGCGCAATAGCTTTAACTATAAGAGCCTTAGGGGTAATGGTATATTTTGCAGGAACAAAGGTTATTTCGAAATTGCTATTATTTTCTTCGGTTATAGTACCTTGTAAAATATCGTTCTCGCCAACGTTTCTTGCAGTGGTTGTCAATTCTCCGTTTAGTGCACTTACACGACTATCACTTATCGAATAGGTAAGTTCCTTTAGTTGCTCGCCATATACCCCTTCTTTATTTTCTGCAGTTACCATAATAGCTAGCTTTTTGACTGTCAAAGTACCGCACTCGCCTACTTGCAAAATATAGCCATCGCTTTCTGCATTGTCGTCAAGGGATAGAGTGATTTCGTAGCTACCAAAGTCCAAAACCTCGCCTGAATATAGGTTGCCATTTAGGATTACGTTAACTCCACTTACACCATCAAGTTCCTCTCCGGTAGAGGATACGAAGCTAAAGGTAGGCTCGTCTAAATAGGTTATTTCAAAGCTTTGTACGCATACGCTTATTTCCGTCTTATTTACCGTCAAATCAAAGTTCTTTGAAAGGTCGTTGTAATTACCGCTTTCGTCGTGTTTCGTGGCAATAATGGTTATTACGCCAGCTTTATTTATGGTAAGAACGTTACCTTCAAAGGTCGCCATATCTAAGCAATCTTCGCTTACGCTATAAACGATGTCGCCCTCTCCACTACCACCTATCGCAGTAGCAATATAGGTTGAACCAAAGTCGTGTGTTGCGGAAGAAGTAAAGGTAATTTCTTGTTGTTCAGCTTTGTTAACTATCAAAGTTTTAACGTTAGAAGCCGATAAATCGTAGTTGGCATCACTATAACTAGCATTAACAACATACTCGCCGGCGTTCAAAAGATTGGTAACGGTATCTCCGTTGTTATCTGCAATAGCCAACGAACTTACGTCAACGCGCTTTCCTGATACGTCGTAGAAATATGCACTTACGGTATGTGAAGTTCCATCATAAGTTACGTTATCTTTGTTTTCTCCATTTATTAGATAAATCAAATCGGTTTTATAAGGAACAACCTTGTAATTAACATACGTATAAGCACCGTTTTCCTCACTAATAGCATCTAGGAATGATATTTCGTAATACTTTTTAGACTCGTCGGAAAGGCTAATTAGCAATCTATAGTAGCCTACCGAGCCATAAGTTGCTTCGTTTTTTATATCTACTCCTTCAGCACTTAGGAAAGTATAAATTGCTTCATATGGCTTACTTGCAATAACACCGCTAGCTATAATCTTTTTACCGCTCAAGCTAGGTTTTTTGCCTACACCAGAAAATTGTCCTTCGTAACTATCAAGACTTACTTTTATTTGACGTCTTACAATTGTTCCTGTTCCGTTTGCCTCAGTGGGTGCAAGATAGTTAGTCGCATCTTTGCCGGAAAGAGTAAAAATATATTTTATGGTAGTTTTAACGTAATTGCCTAAGCTATCGTATTGGATATCATTCAAACCAAATGACATTGTAGCATTTACTTGAACCACGTCGTTTCTAGTACCTATTAGCGTATCTTCGTTATTTACTTTGAAATACACCTTGGTATTATCTACTTTTGCAACACTAGGTAGGTCGCTATCATCCCACTCTTTAGTGTTTTGTAGGGCATCTAAAGGCACGTAAAGTTGACATTTATTGATGTGAATATTACCATTCTTTGAGCCCATTCTAATACCACTTTCATTTTGGTAAATAATCGTATAAGAATGGTTTTCGCTTGCGCTTTGATTTGCTCTAACAGGAGCCGAACCACCGCTATAGTTTACTATTATGGAGTAATTAGCGGGTTTTTCTAGCTTTTCGATGGGGAATTCTACCGGCTCGCCATCATATACGTGGTCTTTAGAGAATACCTCTTCGCTCCAATTTATAATGGTGATTTCAATTTCCAGCTTATCCAAATCGTTTTGCATTGTTGCTCTATATTCAACAGATGCATTGTTACCATTATAGTTATATTGGGGCTCTGTTTCCCTTCCCGTTGAATCTTTGTATTTTAGCGCTATGCCGGAAAGAGTATCCATAGGAAGGATACCTCTAACGTATGCACTATCAAGAATTTTTATAGATAGAACAAAGTTTTGTCCGCTATAAAGCTTGTTGGTTTCGTTATTTTCTTCATCGAATATGGCAATGCTATCAACGTAGCTACCATTAGCATCATTCTTTAGAACGTATTTAACTGTCTTTACAAAACGTGCGTAAACGGCATTGGGCAAATTGGAATACTCGGTAGGTTCAAAGGTTTCCTTATTGCATATAGTAGTTTCTTCTGCACTCCTATACTCAACGCTAAACCCTTGAGAGGCACTATTTTGTTTAAATTGAATATTACCATTGTTATCTTTAGTCGCGGTAACGTTTCCGTTATTGGTATCAACCAAAAGCACACTTCCCATTCTATTGGTATCGGTAAAGCCGGTTTCGTTCAACTTTACAAAGTACCAAACGTTTATTATATCTCTTGCTTCTTTTTCTTGATATCCACCGATTACGCCATAAAGGCCACCATTGTTACTACCGCGTAGTTTTAAAGTAGCTTGTGATAAAACGTTTTCATATACGCCTTCTCTAGTCAAGCCAACGATACCGCCCGACTTTCCTTGAGCAGTTACGGTTGCTCTGGATTCCACGTTCCTAATGGTTCCGCCTTGATTGTAGCCAACAAAGGAACCGATAGATTCTAGTCCTCTAATAGAACAAGTTTCGTCTAGAGTTAAATTACAAATAGTAGAAGATGCACCAATATAACCAAACAAACCTAGGTAATTGGGCTCTTCCATAGTATCGGTGATTTCCAAGCCGGAAATGGTCTTATTGCCACCGTTATAGGTTCCTTGGAATACGTTGTTCAAATATCTATTACCGATAGGCGACATTTGCTCGGTGAGGGTAACGTTTGAAGATTGCAAAAAGTATTTCTCAAAATAAGATTCCCCTTTTTCCGAAACAGCTCGTTGAAGATTTCTTAGTTGAGTTTCATTCGATATCAGATAGGGATTGCTCTCACTACCCCATACTTCCGTACTGCTTGCGGTGGTATCTATACCATACATACGCTCGGAAGAAGCAGTTTCAAGATTTCTCTTTAGCTCACTATTATTAACCTCTTCTTTGAGTCTATTGTTGAAAACGGATTGCAAAGGTGCAACGTATGAGGAATGATTAGTAACGGTGAATGCATCACGCACCCAGTTTTTACTATTACCAAAGAGTTTTTGTAAAGTCTCGGTATTAAATTCTTCCCTAGTTAGAGATTGTGTTCTAGTCGCATCTAACGCTACGGGAGTTTTATCTATGGAGCTTTCACCATAACCGATAGAATCCATACCGGCATTCAAAGAACCATTAAAGAAGGTTCCCGTGGGAGTAGCTTCTACTTGAGAGGTATATCTACCACCAATTATGCCACCAACGTTTTCTGCGTTAGCATTGGTAGACTCAACGTCTGCTATAGAATAGGAATATTGTAACGTTTTGTGATTTTGTCCTACTAAACCACCAAGGTTTGCAACGGTTGCCGATGCTATAACGTTACCATTACTAAAGCATTGAACGATGCTACCCAAATTTATGCCGGCGATACCGCCAACGTTTTGTCTAGCATTGATAGTGCCTTGATAAAAACAATTGCTGATAGTTCCTTGATTATAACCAACGATACCGCCTGCATTAGCCGAATTGTATGCGGTGATATTGGAGTTAACCAATCCTACGGAAGTAATAACAGCATTGGTACCAGTATAACCAAACAAGCCGATATTGTTTGCAGTCGAATTGATACTAAACCCATCAATTATTTTACCGTTACCTTGAAAATAACCATTAAAAGGACGTTCCTCTGTTCCAATTGGTACAACTTCCACGTTACTTAAATCCAAATCAATTTCTAGAGCATAATAGTAGTTCAAATAGTCCTCGCTACTATTAACGTCGTTAACGCGCTCAACAAGGAATAAAAAGTCGTCAATGGTCGTAATATGCTTGGGACTATCTTTGGTACCATCACCAGAAAGCGAAGTGGTTTCCGCATTCGCAGATATACTTGCGGGCGCGCGTAAAGAAAAAGCGCATACTAAAACAAGCAAGAAAATTATAGGTAGTATTATAAAACTGAATCGGCTTTTGTTTTTAATCATACTGACACCTTATGAATATATTTATACGCTTATAATTTTAACACACGCGCGCGCAAAATTCAAGAGAAATTTTTGATATTGTGTTTTTATAAATAAAATATTGTTTCTAGTAGAATTGCATAAAAAAAGCACTCAAAACTTAGTATCGTATGATAATAGCATTTTGGGTGCTTAAATTCTTTGTTTAGATAGCCTAATATGACTATTTTCTAGATTCAACCGCTTCGTATATCGCGCGCCACAACGATAGCCCGCTATCCCAGGGAGCATCACAACTGTAGTGCCATACCATAACTCCGCCCATTCCCTGGTCGATACAATAGCACACTTTATCATATATCATTTGATAGCTATTATAGTAGGTTGGGGGAAGCAATTGACCTTGATAATATTCGTCGAACTTAACGTTGGTATACTTACCCAAGCTCTCGGCAACGTCAACGTAGTTGCCCCAATATCCCCTACCATCCGTGGGTCTAGAATAGAAGGGTAATCCTAAATTAACGTCTTTTAGGTCGGTATAAATACCCTCTGCTTTTTCGCCGAAAGAATTATTGACTAGTCTTATATCTTCTATAAAATCGTAACAGCTGGTAGAAAAAGTAGAATGATAATTGTGGGGGTCCTCGCGCATTTCATCATAGTTCATACTTTCCACCCAATCAACGCATTCCATAAGCGTCTTATCGAATATAAGAGGTTTATAAATCGACCAAGTACCAAGTGCTACCGTCATTAGTGAGCCGGGCGACATTTGTTCTTTCAAAGTGCGACAAGCTTCGAACATAACGGCATATTCTTCCATTGTTTCGGGGTATTCGTAATCGAATGAAAGTCCGTCTAGATTATATTTTTCTTTAAATTCAAGCGCGTTTTTAATAAAATTATCCTTATAGGTGGTAAAGGCTGTATTATGTATTTCCCTTTGACCTAGCCCACTGCCATTTTTATCTTGACCAAGCAAGGTGGCAACTATCGTGGTATTCGGTTCTATAACTTCTTTTATATTTGCAAGCGAAGTTTCAAATATCGTCTTTCCATCAATCAAAACGCCATCGATATAACTATCTAGGAAATATATATCACCCTCTTGCGTAAAGAAAACAGTCGATATAAGATTTACGTGAGTGATAGCTTTAAAATGCTCCCTTTCTACGCTACTCTTTTTATACGTATATTGGCTTACCACGTAGGCGGTTACTCTAAAATCTTTGTCATAGGTGTCGCCCATATAATATATTTCTATATCATTTATATTCCACGCTTCACCTTCTACGCCCTTGATTTCCACGTATAAAGAGGTAGTAGAAATAGTGGGGAAAGAACAATATCTATATCCCTCTACCAAATCTTGCTTATAAATAAACCTATCGTTGCCCTCTTTATCCGTATAAAAAAGAGAAAACTCCCTTATGACGTCGCCACTTTCTTTTAGCACGACGGTATTAAAGGTGGTTTCCTCGTTAAAATTTATTCTTATTCCATTTTTAGAATCCACTCTCGTAGCTTCATCAAAATAGTCAACCTCATAATTAGTAAAGGGAATTTCTTTTCCGTCTTTACTATTTTGAGCATCTAGTTCTTTTTGAACCAAAGCAATACCTAATCCAACGCTTACAGCTAGGATTATGACTACTAACACGAGAGAAATCTTCTTCATACTATCTCCAAAATTGATTTATTTTTTTACGTATACTATAAGTCCTTGTTTTGATTTTAGTTTCATTGGCTTACCGAAATTTACTCTCCTTGCTTCTTGTAGAGATTCAATTTCCGGTGCACGAACCTTCTTACCAAGAGTTGTATAACCAAATTTATTTTCAATACCGACTTCGAATGACGTAGTTTTTTCGTTGGCATTATAGAAAACTGCAATCATATTGTCCCCATTGATATAAGTTGAACAATATACGTTTGCATTATCCACCTTGAAAGGATTCGTTTTATCCCAAAAGCCTTTAAATACGGCGTTTTCTATATCGAACTCGTTAAATAACTTGTTCAAATCCCCTATTGCGCAACTATAAACTTCGTCTTCACCATATTTGGGCATCATACCATAAACCAAACTACGAGTAATGCCGGCGCCTACCGAAGTATCCGCACATAGTCCGTATACTATTCCGCTTGCTTCCGTTAAAACGTAATCGGGAGAACGTCCTAAATCGTAACCCTCGCCAATATAAAGCATATTTACAAAGGGTAAAACGTTAACGTATGAACTCAAAGCATTCGTATATCCGTTCTTAGCATTATACCTATTGCTAATTTCAAGTTCCATAACGCCTGTTCCTGTACGTTTACTACGTACGCACTTAGCAACACGCTCCGCGGTAGTTCTACTAATAGTAGGATTCTTCATACTTATAGCATCTAAATCGGCATAATTGATAAGGTAGTTTACGCCCTCTACAAAGAAGTTATCCATTCGACTTCTGGGAACGGTATAATAGCTCATATCCTTACCTTGACCAATTGCACCACTAAGGAAGGTTATCTTGCTTGCTTCTACTGCACCGGCGCCAAGATTATCGGTCAAAACCTTTTCGGTATCGGTTGGCTTATCTGTACGGAAAATTATTTCGTCGCCCAAAGCTTTATATACGAAAGTTTCTTTCGCTCTGGTACTCAGTTCACCTAGTCCATAGTTGATACCTAAACCAATACCCGCTCTATGGGATTCCATTGCCAAGGCTTTGAGTTCCTCTACTCTATCAAACGGATAATTTATGTAAGGATTAAGAACGCCTGCATTACGTAAAGAAAGATACTTTATTTTATCTTGCTTTGCGCGATTAAGCATAGTTGCATAGGTTAGCTCTACACCATCTTTACCAAGTCTATTACCAAAAGTTTCTTTCATAGTAATAGGCTTAAATGGAGTCAAGGAAATATCGAAATACAAATATAACGAATCTCCCTTGCTTATTATCTTTTTACCCGTATATGCACAAAGCGTAGCACCTTCTTCTGTACGAGTAAGGGTTATACCACCATTGCCATAGTTATCCCAAGTTTCCTTTGGTACCGAGTAAGGTGTGCTGGAATATAAATTATATATAGGTGCCGACGTATCGTTCAAATCGTTCTTAAAGCGAATAACAGCGCCACAGTTAACGTCGCCTATAAATATGTTACCACAGGGTTTTTCCGCACTCCATTTGTAGTCCTCGTTGCTCTTTAGATATCCACCCTCTTTACCAAAGCCCGACAGATAGGTTGCTGAACCAAAATAGAAGTTCAACTTGATATTAGAAAGTATAGCATCACTTTCCGCAGTTAACTTGAGCTCGTAGTTAATTAAACCTTCGTAAGTAGCTTTTGCATTTACCTCTACCTTTAACTTTTCGCTCCTACCATCACCGGAAACGTATGCACGATTGGTGCGAGTAGAAAGTTTAATCTTATTGTATTTTACTTTTTGTCCTTCGATTTGTAGTTCTACAGGACGAGAGAAAAGTTTTTTGGTTACTTCCTCTTCAAGAGCATTCGATTCGCCATAATAGCTTTCTACGTTTTCTATCAAGCCATCGGAAGTAAACGAAACCTTTTTACCGGTAAATGACAAAGTATTCTTTTCGGCAACGATTGCTTCGTAGTCCTTAACTAGCTTTTTATCCCTATAAGCGGTAGAATTGAGCCAATTTAATCGAGCAAGCGTCGAGCCTTTATCGTAGCCCTCGTTAAAGACCAATTCATCGGTTAACGTAAAATTAAGCTTTACTTTTTTATCGTCGATAGTTACGTAGGTATAGTAGTTGCCAAGCTCTGCTTTTTGGAAATCACATCCAATAAACACAGGTGCCAATTCACCTTCCAAAAGAGGTAACTTTTTATCAAATTTGTTACCTTTAACGTCTATACCTTGCGTATTAAAACAAGTTATAGCTTTTTCGATTTCTCTACCATCGCCATATAAACTTTCGGTAACGACCTTAACGCCCCTACTATCATACGAGGGTAGCAAAACTAATTGAACTACGTAATAGGCATAACGAGATACGGTAAAGTTAAACTCGGTTGCCGGCTTAAGTCCATCTAAAATTGAGTAATCATAAAAGTCTTTAACGATAGTTTGTCTATCTAAACAATATATCTTCATATTTTCTCCTACGAATTAGAAAGTATCTCTTCGCTCAAATCGTCAAAGGGAACAATTTTAAAGCTGAAGGTATAACTTCTATTAGTTTTGAGCTGATATTTCTCAAGAGGCATAGGTCCGCAAGAATTGGTACCTATTCCACCCATATATCCGTCTATTGATAAGTAATTAACGTTATCGTATTTGATATCTTCACGATGGGTGCAACTTGCAAGAGCTCTATCGGTATAACGTTTTACACCAAAATTCAAAGGGGTTACGTCGGCAAATACCATTATACCCTCGCCCTTTTCGTTACGAAGAGCAACGTAACGAATATCGGTGCGATTTCCGCTTTCTTGAGGTTTGATATAACTTTCTTCAAGTGCTTCAACCGTAGTACGATATACGCCGAGTCTTGATTGAGATTTAAAGTCAGGATAGCATTCTTTAGCGCCACATCCGTAGTAAATAACGTCGCTAAAATCGGTGTTTACTTCCAATACTTTACCTACTCTGGGCAATATGGGAGAAACTTTCTTGTTGGCAGTCAAGCTACTTTCTACTCTAACGATACCGCTATTAAGAATGGTATATACGTCTTTTACGCTAAAGGCTTTTTTACCCTTACTATTTAGCATAGAATAGGTTGCGCTAACTTCAACTTTATCACTAAATACTTGATAATGGAAATCTTCCTTTCTCATAGTGAGCTTGTCGTAATCGAATTTATGCCAAGCCTTCTTAACGTTCATATCATTATCGGTAGGTGCGCGGTAAATATTTTGATATACTCTACCAAAATAACCATCTTTTGCCGGTCTATCGGCAAGTATGGGAGTATTGCCTACGCGATAATCAACGATAGTACCATTAGCTTCATCAAAAGTAATAGAACCACCATCGAACTCTACTTTAACGAGTTTACCGACATTCTTAACCTCTATCTTGCGACCTCTACCCATACGTTTGATTTCGGTTAGAGCTTCGCTCACTCTGATTTGCTCGAATGCAACCACGTTACTACCATCATAATAATCTAGGTTTATTTGAATATCGCCACCAAGAGCTTCAAAGTTTAGGTTATAGGTTTTGGTTGCGCCTGCGGGAATGTTAGAGGGAACATCAAAATTGAATATTGCATTACCTTCTAGCAATAAAGTACCTTTAATAGTCAAATAATTTGCATTACGGAAAGCATTGTAATTGGTTAGCGCTATTATGCCATTGCCAGCCATCTTCGCTCTAACGGGACGATAGCTGTTCTTGACAGCATAAGCTCCGGTGGACGGCGTTCTATCGGGGTAGAATAAACCATCTACACAGAAGTTACCATCGTGCAAATATTCACCGTGGTCTCCACCATAAGTGTAAGCATATTTTTTACCTTCGTGCCAAACTGCGTGGTCAACCATTTCCCAAATACATCCACCAAGCATATTGTCGTGCTTGTAGAATAATTCGACGTAATCCTCAAGAGAGCCGGGGCCTACACCCATTGCATGTGCATATTCGCAAAGGAAGAAAGGCTTACTCTTTGCCTGTCTATTAGCGATGGGATATACGTTAGCAGTCTTGCCTTCGCACATCTTTCTAACACTATCAACGGATGGATACATCATACTTAGCACGTCATAGCTACCACGAGCAGTTCTTACCGCTCCTTCGTAATGAATAGGTAATAAAGTCAAAGGTTTTAACATCTTGTAGCAATAATCTTGGCAAAGAATTCCGCCTGCCTCATTACCAAGCGACCACATAATAATGGAACAAGAGTTACGGTCGCGCATATACATACCGTTTACTCTATCCCAATATTTATTCTTCCAGCCGGCTTTCTTGGACACTTGCTTTACTGGGGACAAGCCATGAGTTTCGATATCGGCTTCATCGATAACGTATAAACCATACAAATCGCATAGCTCTATAAAAGTGGGGTCCGGGGGATAGTGAGAAGTACGTACCGCATTGATATTGAACTCTTTGCAAAGTTTAACGTCTCTTTCTATTTCGGCAGGGGTTAGATAATATCCCGTCTTAGGAGAGGTATCGTGATGGTTTACACCTAAAATTTTAATGGGACGTCCGTTCAATTTGAATACCTTGCCATCGATTTGAACACTCTTAAAGCCAACCTTTTTAACTATACATTCGGTTATGGTTCCACCATTCATAAGAGTGATAGTCAAATCGTAGAGTTTGGGCTCCTCGGCATTCCATTCGGTTACTTTAAGGCTATCAAACATAATTTCCGCTTTATCGGTTACCGATACGGAACGCATAGCAATTACTTTACCTTTATCGGTAAGCATAGCGGTTACGCTTGCTTTATCTCCGTTAACAACTTGAACGTTTAATATTGCATCGTAAGAATCATTACGTTTGGTTGCAAAGAACTCAAAGTCATAAATATAAGTAGGCTCGTTTACAAAAAGCAATACGTCGCGGAAAATACCATTGTTACGGAACATATCTTGGTCTTCTAGATAAGAACCCGTACACCATTTATGTACTAGAACTACCAGCTCGTTTTCGCCCTCTTTTACAAATGCATCAATAGCATATTCTTGAGTATTATGACTACACTCCGAATAGCCTACGTATTTACCGTTAACGTAAACTTCGGCGTTGCTAGATACACCTAAAAATGAAAGTATGTACTTTTTATTTAGGTCGCTAATTTCAAATTTGGTTCTGTATACGCCTACACTATTGTATTGCTTCGTACCAACCGCATATGTTTCACCATTGATATCAGATTCATAATCTCCCTCTACCTTGTTGCGAGTAATTTTATTAGGCTCGGTATAGAAAGGATATCTAATGTTAGTATAATATGGTGGCTCGTAACCCAAAAACTGCCAACAAGAAGGAACGGGAATTTTATCAAAAGCTATGCTTTCTGTATCAAACTTGTTAGGAAGCTCTTTATCGCAACGATAATATTTGAAATCCCACTCTCCGTTTAAAACTTTAACCTTATCCGAGGTATATCTCTTGTTCAAAAGAGTGCTTGATTGCGCTTTATTCAAGCTGGAAAAAGGAATAAAGTATGCACGAGAATCAAGGCGATTATCGCTTGTAACTTTGAACTTTTTGAAGTTTTCCTTGTCTTTAAGTCTGTAAATCATATCGTCCTCCGACTATTTTGGGTTCTTTACTTATTTTGCATTAGCAACGTTAGGAGTTGCCAATTGGGTTCCTTGTACTTTAGAGCTATCCGTGCTTATCGTGGGAGTAATAGATTGCTCTACTGATGAATATTGTGTTTCCACACTTTCTCCTATCAATCCGCCGGCATATACGTTGGATAGAGAATATATTTTAATTTCACCTTTAACGATAATACCACGAACGTTCATTTTTAAGGTGGTATAATTATTCGTGCAACCTATAATCCCGCCTGCGTTAAGGCTAGCTCTTGTCAAATTTATATCCATTTTACCGCCATAGGTGCAATTAACTACGGAATGGTTTTCTAGGTAACCGAAGACGCCACCAACGTTAATTGAGTTATGTACGCCACCACCTTGAACGTTAACGTTTATATCACAATATGAGTACAATCCGTTGCTTTCGTCAAGAAAATTGGTTTGGGTAATAGCATCATACTCTTTTGATAATGCCCCAACCATACCGCCAATATATAAATTTTTCAAGTTTGCCACTTGGGTTTCGCTAACGTTTGCGGATATTTTTCCGTGATTAAAAGAATTATTTAGGGTTGCGTTTCTAATTCCGCCAACAAGTCCGCCTACTCTAAAATCTCCGCTACCGCTAACGTTCAAATCTAAAAACGATACCAAGTGCACGTATGCAGGTTCAACGTCTACGTAGTTTTTGCGTTTTAGTGCACTAGCATATCCCACGAAACCACCCACGTATAAAACGTCGTTAGCCTCAGCTACGGAAGAAATATTAACGTTACCGCTTATGGTACAATAACGCATTTTACCATTACTTGCATAATCGGCAACAATCCCGTGATTACCATAATCGGTTAATATGGTCGAACCGGTTACGTTTACCAAATCAAGCCCGGTAATCGTAGCTCCGTTCAACTCTTTAAATAAACCGCCGTTGGAAGCATTGAAACCGCTAACTGCGTTATGGTTAAAGTGAATTGAACCTATAAATTGCGAGATGTTACCCTCGATGCCACTAAGGTTCAAATCATTCTTAACGATATATGTTTTATCTTGTTCGATAGATACGTTCAAGAGCTCTTGTGGAGTGTGGATATATTCGTCGGCATCAACTACTTTAACGTTTATAACTGCTATTACAACGCCCTTGTACGAATAATTATAACTAGCAAATTGTCCTTCGCTTGCTCCCTCTTTGACCTTCAATAAAAGATTGTCGTCAAGTAAAATGTTTTCATCGGTAAAAACGGGAGTTCTGGTAAACTCTTTAAGGGGAACGTCTTCTCTAAAATTATCCTTGAGAGTAAACCCGACAGTATCGCCCTCGTCAATATAATACTCGTATTGAATTTTTCTAGAAGGCATATCGTATTTACCGCTACCACCATCTTTATTACCCAACAAAACGACAAGCGTTACTATTCCGGCAATAAGCAATGCGGAAACCACCGATATTACAGTTATCAAAATCACCTTTTGTTTTTTGGTTAAAGGCTTACGTTCTTTCTTTTCTTTCGGTGTTTTGGGTATTGGATTTGCTTTTTTCATAATTTCCTTATAATATCGTGCGTATGCGTGCGCTCATATATATACGTATACATTATAGCGCACGCGCGCAATTAAGTCAAGAACAAAATGATTTAGGATAATTCAACTACGTTAAAGCGAAAAAAAAGAGCGGTACTTATAAGCACCGCTATCTTTATTTATATTTTAATTTTTTAACAAAAATATCTACTTTAGTATTCCGTTATTCAGTTTAAGGCACCCTATTTGGTGGGTTTTTTGATTTTATTTAGTTGAGCATTTATGCCAAGCAATTGTTCCTTGGTGAGGTTAACTCCCATAGTTCCAATCATGCCTGCTAGACGAATTAGAGTAAATCCACCCATCATTTGCATCATACTTTCGTTCATTTCAAAGCCCATTACAGTGTCGCCTTGCTTAGGCATCATAGCGCCGAACAATTGGGTAAACATACCCATTCCTTCGGGAGTTGCCATAATATCGGAAAGCTTATCGTTTATAGAAAGATAGCCTTCAACCTCGGTAATATCAAACCAATTTAGAATTGCACTCTTTTCTCTCAAACGATATGCTTCGTTAAATACTTCTACCTTACGAATGATTCCGCTATCCTTATAATTGCCTGCTTTAGCAACGATAACGCTCTCACCTTCGTTCTTAACGTCGAAATAGAAGAAATGGTCGTCTGCACTCTTTTTACCGATAGAAACGCCGTTTACAAAGAGTTCTACTTCGGGTAGGTTGGAGTATACTGTTACCTTAGTAATATCCTCTACTCTATCAACGTAACGTTTACCGCATAGATGTACGAAGGGGTCGTTGCTCAACCAAGCTTTATAGGCATAGAATGAGTCTTTCTTATACTTTCTATCAAATGTGATTAAGCCCTTATGGTTTTGACCATTTTCTCCGCCCTCAGAACGAGCATCTGCGCCAAAGTCAAACATATTCCATACGTGGGTTGCCCACATATATTTTCTAGAGAATAATTGCTTGATGAGTTCTTCGTGGTAGTATGCTTGATATTCTTCGGTATAATCGCCTTGAGTGGGCTTAGAGGTGTGCCAATTCAAAGCTTCGCAACCATACTCGGAGCAACCGATAGGAATATTGGGGTGAGTAGCGTGGAACTTATCAAACCAAGGTCCGTTCATACTGGTATCTCCGCCATACCAACCAAAGTAATGGTTATATGATACACAGTCTGGAATGGTGATATATTCACACTCAATGGGACAAGGTGAAACCGCAGCAATAGTGGTTAAACGAGTCTTATCCATAGTGTGGCACAAATCGTTAAGAATTCTATGGTTTTCTAACAAATCGGGGTCGGCTTCGCCCTTCATTGTAATTTCGTTAGAAAGTCCCCAAACTACGATAGATGCGTGGTTGTAGTTTTGGGTAACAAGTTCTTTCATTTGTGAGATGGTATTTTCTCTACCATTGGGCATATGTTGAGAAATATAAGGAATTTCCGCCCAAATTACAAAGCCCATTTCATCGCATAAATCATAAAAATATTGGTCGTGTTGATAGTGAGCAAGTCTTATAGTAGTTGCACCTACTTCATAAATAAGCTCTGCATCTTCCTTATGATGTTCGGGTAAAAGAGCATTACCAAAACCCCATCTGTCTTGGTGGCGAGAAACACCGCGAAGAGGATATTCTTCACCGTTAAGGATAAATCCGCGATTAGCATCTATTTCATAATAACGACAGCCAAAACGAGTGGATAGATTATCAAGAACCTTTCCCCCTTCTACTAGTTCGGTTACTAGAGTATATAGATAAGGGTTCTTTCTACCATTCCACAAGGTAACGTTACTAATGGTTAGATTAACTTCACTTGCGTTAGAGGTCGTAGCACCTACTACGTTACCTTCTTTATCAAGAATGGTATAACGAACTGCTTGACCATCTTTAAGATTGGTTATCCAGGTTTTAACGTTAACTTTTGCATCTTTACCTACTACTTCGGGGGTAATTTGTACACCGGTTCCGCCATAGTATTCCAAATCGAAATGGCTATCATTAACGCATACAAGGTTAACGTCGCGGTATAGTCCACCATAGAAGGTAAAGTCTGCCATTTGGGGATATACTTTATCGGTTGCGCTGTTGTCTACTGCAATAACAACAAGAGTGTTGCGTTCAAGATAGTCAGTAACGTCGACTCTCCAAGTGGAGTATCCACCATCGTGATGTGCGAGCTTGTTACCGTTTACGTAAACGTCGGCAGAAGAGTTTGCGCCACGAATTTCAAGATAATACTTATCAGCTTCCGGCAAATCCATCTTATCGATATTCTTTGCATAGTAGCAAGTGCCACGATAATAATCGTTTCCACCATCTTGTCCGTCTATAGCGTTCCAAGAGTGAGGAAGATTTACAAAGTACCAATCCTTAGGCATTTCGCTAGGAACAGCATTTGCTTGCTTTGTAAAAGCCCATTTTGCATTAAGATTAAAAATTTGTCTCATTAAATCACCTTTTTATTTTTAGTTTGATATCAAAAAAAGAAATGGTTGACGTAGGAAACCATAAAGGTTCCTCGTCAACCATTAGTGTTATTTTACGTTAATGTAACTATTCAGCATCAATTATTGCTTCAGCTTCTTGTGCTACTGCTGATACTTTTGAATGCTTTTCTGCTAGTTCGTCATTCATCTTATCAAGGGTCTTTTTGTCAAGATTGTAGACGAATGCAATACCAATGAATTGGAGAACTGCACTGAATAAATATAGTCCTGCAACCAACCAGCACATGTTGTGTGCGGTTTGTGCACTTTGACCACCGGTACCAAGTTTTTCCACATATCCCAAAGCCCCCATAATTAGAAGAACGACAGAGGGTCCAACACCTTGAGCAAGTTTTCTAAAGAATGAGTGTAGAGAGTAAACAGTACCTTCTTCTCTAGCACCGAACTTCCATTCATTATAATCTATAGCATCACCCATCATCGCCCAGGATACGCAAGTGTAAACACCCATACCTAAGCCGAAAAGTATTAGACCAATCATATAAATAACAAGTCCAACAATTTTATTAGGTATTGCTGGGAAAATAAACATTATGACAGCGCCTACTAGCGATGCTATAGTGCCAACTACTGAACACTCTTTTTTGCCATACTTATTAACCAATTTTTTAATAAAAGGCATAAAGAGAAACATGGGAAGGAATCCTATCATGGTTACGACACCAGAAAGAGATGCCATACCAAAATATGTAGCGAACATAATAGTGGTAGCGGTAGATGCCGATTGCATACCAAGGAACATACCCATTGCCGCAATGGTAGCGCCAACAGCGGGACGATTCTTCATAAAATTACCAAATGCTTTGAGAACGTTAAACTTTTGAACCTCTTCGCCTGCTTTAACGGTGTTTTCGTCAACACGAATAGTAGCCGTTTTAATCATAAATATGAATGCTATGAAACCAAGTATACCCATTATAAGTGCTACCCAGAATACTCTTTCGCCAAGCAAGGTTTCTACTTGAACACCGGTTTCAGGATTTAACATAGGTGTGCCATCGGGGTTAACTTCCTTTCTCCAAATAAGCATGGGAAGAAGAACCATGGGGAAAATGTTACCAAGCATTGAGCCAACGCTTCTCCAAGTAGAAAGTTGTGCTCTTTCACCAGAATCTTCAGTGATTAGAGAAAGCATTGAGCCGTAAGGAACGTTAGCAATTGTGTAGCAAGCATCCCAAACAATGTATCCTAAAATAAAGAGAACTGCTTTTAGCCAAACGTCAGCATTAGGTATGGGAATAAACACCAATGCGCCGGCCACAAGTAACCCACAAGCCCCAATAAAGATATAAGTCTTAAACTTACCAAGTTTGCCAAAGAACTTGTTCTTATAATTACCCTTGTCTTTGTCGATTAATGCGCCAATCATTGGATCGTTAATTGCATCCCAAATTTGCACTACTAATAAAAGTGCTGAAAGCAATCCCGTCTCCATCATCATGTAAACAAGCCAGAACGTTTGAACCGTGCCCTTGAGCGCAAAGCTCATGTTACAGCCAAAGTCACCTGCCGCATATGCAAGTTTGTCTCTCATACCAAACTTGCGATGACCCTTTTCATCATACTGAATTGGTTTTTTTGCCATATTTACCTCTCCTTTTTTTTAACTGCATTAAAAGAAAGTCCGATTAGATAATGAACTTTCTAATAACTTAAGTTATATTACTATTTAAATCATAATATATAAAAGAAACATTGTCAATAGCGAAAATTTATAATAGCTCTAAAAAAATGGGGAAAAATCACCTTTTCACCCCTTAAAAATAAACCATTTTGCATAATATCTAAATTTTATACAAACACCGTGGCTATAATTCCTAAAAATTACTCACAAATTTTGAATATTTGGTATTATGTTTTTTTTGTTAATTCTCTTGAAATAAATAAAAAATAATAATATTAAAAATAGAATTAAGCATTACTATTATAAAAAACCAATATAATAAAACCCAAAACGTAAAAATAAAATGATTTACCCTATTAAAAGTTTTTAAATTTCTTTACAAAACTAAAAAAATAGTCTATTATATTAAAGCATTGGAAAGATGGCGGAGCTTGGTTGAACGCGCACGACTCGAAATCGTGTGAGCCCTATTCGGGCTCCGTGGGTTCGAATCCCACTCTTTCCGCCATCAATAACCTAATCCGAACACCACGTTCAGATTGGGTTATTTTTTTGTTTTCTTTTACTTGTTTACAGCCCTTTATAGCCGATTTTGGCCGCTCAAATTGCTCGCCCGAGAGTTCGTAAACAATAGTTGTTTTCGCCCGTTAAAAAGCGGTTTATGCCTTGGTTTCTTTTACACCCACCGCACTACTACGACAATACTATTTCTACTTCTTCTTTATATTCAAACTTCTCAATCGCTTTTTGTATTCTCGGTATTGTAACCTTTTTACAAATATTACTTTCGTTGTTCGTTATAAGTATAAATTTTCTATTGCCATTATCTTCTTTATTTAAGTCCATAACAGCGTGCCCCGTTGTTCCACTGCCTGCAAAAAAGTCGAGAATGATAGAGTTTTTATTGCTTCCTGCTCTAACAAACTCTTTAATAAGTTTTACGGGCTTTGGCGTTGAGAAAATGGCTCTATCCCCTAAAAGATAAGCAAGTTCATCTTTTGCCGAAGAAGTCGTTCCTAAATCGTCTATAACCGTTTCAAGTGGTTTTTCAATTTCAACGTACTCTTTGCCATTCCAAACAGGCTGTTTAATAGGATTTAAGGTTGTGTTATCTCTATCCTTAAAACAAAGCAAAACGTATTCGTGCGTTCTACGAATACCACTTTCCAATGGTTTCTCTTTTCGATTTTGATCAAACCTTTCGTTTGTCTTTTTCCAAACCATAGTAAGAATATTTTTCACACCGAATATCTTAGAGCAAAGCATCGTAAGTGAAAGTAATTCGTTTTCATCTATATGAATAAACATAACACCGTTTTTAGAGAGCAATTTATACGCCACTTCTAAACGTAATTGCATAAAGTTTATCCAACCATTATCGTAGTTTCCGTCCTTATACTCAATATATTCTATCTCGGTATTATAAGGCGGATCAATCGGCATTACGTCAATTTTACCTTCATACGTAGGCAATAAGTTTTGCATTGCTATTAAGTTATCACTTTCAATAATTAGATTTTTCAATTTAATCTCTCCAAATAATTTCTGCCGGGCATTCATTAAACGCATTTTTATCTACATACGTATTTTTGTTAATGCTTATCTTTTTTAAGTTTTTACAATAAGAGAAAACCCATTCTCCAATATAAGTAACGCCATCAGGAATATAAACTTCTTTTAGCGACGTGCAGTTTGTAAATGAACTTTTGTCAATATAGGTAACACCGTTAAAGTCAATTTGCTCTAAATCTTTACATCCACTAAATACGCCACGATTTATGTGAGTTACACTATCGAGAACTTTGAACGTTTTGCCAACCGCACGGTTTGTTGCGCAAAGCATATGTGTTTTATTTTGGTCGTAAATTATACCGTTTTCGGCAAGGAACAATGAACTTTCACTCTCTAAAAGAAGATTTTCTGCCCCTGCAAACGGATTATAGCCGATTCTATCTACGTTTTTAGCAATTACGATATTCTTTACTCCCTTACAATTCCAAAATGAATTTCGACTAATAAGTGTAACAGTTTCGGGAATTATAAACCTATCAATTTGACTGCCGTTCAAACAACCAATAATTGTCGTTTTGAACTTGTTGTATATAACCCCATTTTCAAAATGATAATATGGGCTTTTATTTTCCACATCTAACTTTGTGCAGCCCGAAAAAGGATTGTTTTCAAAACGAATTACACTTTCGGGAACGACTATTTTTTCTAAATTATCACAAGCGAAGAAACAATGCTTTCCAAGACAAGTAACGCCACTCGGAACAACAAATTCTGTGTCTGTTTTACTTATCGTATAGTGAATAAGATTTGTTTTATCTTGATTATATAATACACCATTTTCTAAAACAAAACATTTGCTTTCATTTGTAATGTCAAGGTAAGGACAACCTGCAAATGGGTTATTACCCATAATCCAAACTTCACTTGGAATATTAACTTTTTTAAGATTTGTGCAGTAGTAAAAACAATCACCGCCAAGCCTTTTTAATGACTTCGGCAAAATAATTTTTTCTACAAAAGTATTATTCCAAAATGCGCTTGCACCAATTGTAGTAATCCCTTCGGGAACTTTTACTACTTTTGATTTCCCTTTATACGTTATAAGTTTATCTTCAAAGATTTCATAATCGTCGATATCTACTGTTTGCTCGATAACGACTTCTTTTGCTTTTTGCGGAATTATTGAATACAAAGGAACGTTTGGCTCAAACAAACCGTAATTATATACGTCGTTATCTACTTTGATAATGTTTTTATACTCCAAAAGTCCACTAACGAGTCTTGACGTATATAATATTGAGTTGTTCTTATCGGGATTAAAAGTTTTTGTAGCCGATAAATAACCCTTACCCCACTGTTCGCAGTAAATTTCGATATTACCATTAAGAACAATATCAGGACAATTTTCTCTACCATCTAAGACGATATCAGTGGGTTTATAACCTTTAAGTAGCAACCTATCAACACACTCTAAAACAACAAAATCTTTGTGTCTTTTCAAAAAGTTTAACTCTTCACCAAACACTCTGATTTTATTGCCATAGTTTACCATTTGCTTTTCGGCATCAATGACAATTTTATAACCGCTATAATCTTTAACGTGAACGTCAAGTTCGTTTTCAACAAAACGAAGCGCCCAATATAAAGCAGTGTATTTCATATCCATACTAATAGCCATTACGCTCTACCTTCTATACGTTTCATAATGAGTTCTACCGTTTGGTCGGGAGTAAGATTGCTTGTATCTACCACCATATACGGCATTTTATATTTTTCGCAGAAGAAAACCATTTTTTCATACTTTTCTTTTGCTTTTTTCACTTTATCAAGGTCGCTATCGTGTTCATCACGACTTCTTAAACGGTTAAATATTGCTGTTTCATCAGCATATAAAATAACCGTTAAATCAGGGAAACCTAGTTTCTTTACAAGCAAGTCGTAAACTTCGGTATTATCGTCCGTTCCACTCCAAGCATAGTTGGAAAGGAAATGTCTGTCGGTAATAATATTTTCATCCTTGAACATAGTGTAAAGGTAAATGTTTCCTAGTCCATAAAACCAAGAAGTAAATAGTCTATCAGAATTAGCATTTACTTTATCACGAATTCTAAAATAACTATCAAATTCATCGTTTTCATCAAACAAGAAACGCAAGTTTTTCTCTATAAATTTATACCCAAGACGCTCTGCTAATAGTTTACAAGTAGTTGTCTTGCCAACGCCATCCATACCTTCAATCGCAATATGTGTCAACTTAGTTCGCCCTCCCAATTTTTTTAATTAAATCTTTTTTACCTTCTTTTTCTATTAATTCATCAAGTCTCTTTGGCTCAAAATCGTTTACGTCCATACATACGTTAAAGGCAAGTTTATCTGCAAAATATTCTTTCATCCCTGCAATTTTTTTATTGTGAACGTGACCATATAAGTGAATGGTTCCGATATCCCTACCATTCCAATCCATAATTGGATAATGACACATAACAATATTATTATCAGAATATAAGGCATTTTCAGTGCAAAGTTCTATCTTTGTTTCGCTCGCAATTATTTCTCTTGCAGTATAGTCGTGATTGCCTAAAAGTAGATATATTTTACCGTTTAGTCTATTAAGTAAATCCTTATTGAAATGCTCTGGACTAACAATGTCGCCCAAAACCCAAACCGTATCACTATTAGAAACTTTTTTATTCCATTTATCGACAATATATTTGTCCATTTCTTTAACGTTTGCAAAAGGTCTATCACATAACTTCATTATTCGTTCATCGCCAAAATGTATGTCACTCGTAAAAAACGTTGCCAACTTAGTTTGCCCTCCTATTTTTTTCTTCGTTCTTTTTACCTTTAGTAAAGCCGTCTAAAATCTCCAAATAACCACTTACTCGGCGTATTCTTGTTATTTCTTTGCTTTTACAAATAGGGCATTCGTCAAAAACACCGCTTGCGCCACACCCGTTACAAACGTCTTTAGGAAAGTTAAAACCTAAATAGTGAACACCTGATTTAATTGCGTGTTCAATGTATTCTAACAATCCTTCGTCGTTTCCAAGTGGTGCTTCGCCAAGTTCCACATAGGTAATACATCCACCGTTGCAAACTTCGTGGAAAAGACCTTCTAACTGAATTTTCCTAAACGCAGACAAATCACTATCAACGTTGATATGGAAAGAATTTGTGTAAAACTCTTTTTCAAAGATTGGAGCAGACGGCGTAAATTCCGTTCTATCCATATCAATAAATCTACCCGATATAAGTTCACCGCTTGTTGCTAAAAGTGAGAAATTGAGATTGTATTCTTTTCTTAAAAACTCGCAATAATCACGCATGTGCTTAACAAAGCCAAGCGCTGAAACGTATACGTCCGCATTATTATAATATCTTTCACCCGTCAACACTTCAAACGCTTCAGAAAGACCTATAAATCCAAGAGATAACGTTCCATGACGGAAAACGTTCTTAACGTCGTCAAAATCTTCTATCCAAAGATGATGTTTTTTATTGATAGGGAAATCTTCGGGCAAGCGAGAACAAACCTTATTAAATCTATCAAGCAAAATATCTTTAGTTGTTTTGGCAACGCTATCCCATTTATCAATGAATTTTGCGATTTTCTCATCAACGGAAAGATTAGCAAAACCCCTGTCGACTTCTAAAGCAAGTCTAGGAAGATTGATTGAAATGTTGTCAATATTTCCGCGGCCAATAGAAGAATTTTCACCAAATAAATCTGCAACAACTCTCGTCCTACAACCCATAATAGCAAGTTTTTCAGCATCAACGTTTTTATTCGGCTCGCTGTCGCAAAGAACGTAAGTAGGTATCATCTTTTTAGCCGTACAAAGCAATGATTTTTTAAGTATATCGTAGTTTTTATCTTCTTTAAAACGATTTACCCCAGCTTTAACTTTGAAAATAATATTTGGCTTAAAGATTAAATCCCCTGCTTTTTCAAACTCATCAATAAGTGTGTAAGCAATAAAGCGTGCAAATTCATTTTTAGCAAGACCAATATTAAGAGAAACGTAATAAGACGTTTGTCCCATACGAGTATGCGTTTCGCTACACCAAACGATTAGATTGTAAATCGCATTCGCTATTGTATTTTTATTATCTTCGCTAAAATCAACGCCTATATTTTCTAAAATATAAGCAATTTCGTTTTCAAAGTTAGCGATTGCCATACCACCTGACTGTTCGTTGCCAATATCAGCGAAAAGTTTCTTGATATATTCAAACGTAGCAAGAATTTTTCTTTGCTCGTTCATATCCTTAAAACGCTCGTAAGGAAAATCTTTTAATATGTTAAAAGTAAGGCAATTATAAGTGAGTCCATACGCATCAAGGTCGTGGATATGAATATACCCTTTTTTATGAAGGTCGCTCCACTCAGTAGGAAGGCTATTTAGTATTTCTTCTTTTCTCTTTCTTTCGCCAACGTTATAAACTTCGCCAATGTAGCTATAACGATTTGCAGCGTTTTCATTACATTTTTGCATTACTTCACCCTCCTAAATTCTTGATTCGTAGAACCAACGTAAGGTTTCACCGTAGACTTCAATTCTTCCTTAAAGGACCCCGTTTTAATATATTTGATATTATCTAACAGTTCTTGCGGAACTTCTTCAAACCCATGTCCTGTATACACAGCAATATCAAACCCTTCAAGTTTTTTTACTATATCAATAAGCGCGTCTACTTGCATAAGAGGTTCTCCCCCTGAAAAGGTTACTTTCTTGTTTACAACTTCTTTTTCAAGAATAGTCACAAGTTCGTCTGTTGTCATTTCCGTTCCGTTTTTCATTTCCCAAGTGGAAGGATTTTGACAACCTTTACATCTTAAATCACATCCTTGAAAAAATACAACTGTTCTTACGCCCGGGCCATCCACAAGACTGCGATTAAATTTTATTGAATTAACATATACTAGCATGCAAATGCCTCCTCATAGAAGTATTCTTTTAAGGCTCTTTTGTGACTTTTTTCAATAACCTTTGCTTTCTTTACTCTAAACTCTAAGGATTCTTTCTTTGAAGTTTTTTGATACCTTCTTGCAACGTTATATTCATCAATCTCAATTCTATCTTCAAATCCTTCGATTTGCAATTGTTCACGATGATTTTTAGCGTGTAAATATGGGTCTGAATCGTTTTTTGCTTTCAATTTGTAGAAATCTGATATAGAAATTTCTACAACTTCTTTTACTGTATTTTTATGATGATGTTTCGCTCTTCCCTTTTGTCTTGCAATTTGAGCTGCCTCTTTAGCGCTTTCTGCTACAATCGCAAAATCAATCCATACACAATTAAGTTTCCCTACGTGTCCACATTTTGTTGTTACTGAAAAGTATTTTTTCATTTCGTTTTCGCTCCTTGCGCTTTTCTTGACTACATTGTACAAGCAGTGAAAACTTTTTAACAGGACAACTTTTGTCTTGTTTTTAATCTTCTATTTTATATGTTTTTATTGTTAAAATACCTTCTTCAACTTCATCCACTAATTTTAACTGCACTACTTTACCATTTTTAGATATTTTTCTTAAATTGGTTTTTGGAGTTTGGAAAAACTCTAATACTTTAACACCAACAGAGCCACCTCTTATTTCTAAATCATCTTCACAAATTCTAATCAAATTTAATTTTGAAAACACAAATTTATTTTCCTTTGTTTCAAATAATGATTGTGGAATATAGAAAAAGAATTTTTCATTTGTTGCTTTTATAAGCGATTCTTCCGATACAGCATCAATATAAGAGTTTCTAACAGCCCCTAATGATTTTTCAATACTTTCACAAGTTTCCTTTACCTTATATCCGCCTTGGCTGAATAATCGTACCGACGTTTCAAAAATTCTTTTATATTTTACTCCGACAATGCTATTTAACACATATTTGTGAAAACTAGTTTTTAGCCAAAAAGCTTCCTTTTTTTTGCCTGAATCTTTAAGAAATTGATAAGTTTCAGAAATCGTATCACAAATAAAAGGTATGGTTATCTTATACCCGCTATCTTTTGTACTGTAATTAAACTCATCCAACATACCAATGTGCGAACAAAAATTTCTACACGAAATTAATTTATCTTTTAATTCTAGAGGTAAATTAAGTGCTTTAGTAATATCGCTAAATTTAGACCAAGTATCATATATTTGTATATTGTTATTAAATACAATTGCTTCCTCAAAATCTAAAAACATTTTTAATAAATATTCGCTAAATACTTTATTGATTTCCCTTATGTCTGCATTTTTGCTACCATAACAAAGAATGGGAATATTCTTATCTCTATAAAATTTAATTTTATTTAACTTTTGAAATGATTCATATGAAATTGCATTAATTGCTTTTGAATTAAAGCAAAAAATCTTGTTGTGATATAAATAAGCAATTGATAAAAAGGTGGGCACCATACAACAAAACTCACAAAATTGTTTAATATCATTTATCTCTATAGTATAAGTTTCATCAAAATAAACGCCTATGTTACTTCCTTGTTCTATTGTAAGGAAATAGTTTCTCCCTTGCTTTTCCAATCTGCCTTCAATAGAAAACTTGGGGGAGTTTAATCTTTTTGATAGGTCCAACTGAAAACGAACAATATCTGTTCCTTCAATAATAAGATTTTCATATTCTCTTCCAAAAATGTCTTTTATTAAATCACCGCATGGCTGGTCATTTCGAATAGCTATTTCATAATTAGTTAGAAATAACCCTTGTAAATAGTCTATAAGCCTATTTTGAACATCCCAACTATTCTTAAATTCTACATTAAACAAATCAAATCCCCAATTTTGAAACAAATATCCGATTAAATATTTTAATCGTTTTTCGTCTATAATTGGCATAAGCAGTGCCAACATCCCTGCAATTGTTAACACGCCTGATTTCGAATATACTAATTTATCCGAAAGGCTTGGAAACGCTCTTATAAATGATTCTTCTACCTGGAAAATTCTAGCAACTTTAGTTGAAATAACCGCATGCAAATTCATGTTCCTAAGTTGCTCTATTAAATAGAAATAATACGTAATACCATCTACAACTTTTTCGCTTTTCTCACTAAACATAGTAAATTGCTTGTTTGAAAAGTTTCCATATATAAAAGGGAACTGTTTTTTTAGTAATTCTATATCTATCTTTTCAACATCAAGACTGATATCCGAAAAATAAACATATCTAAATAATCTTTCTATTTGAACAAAATATGAAGACATTTGCCCCTTAAAACCAAGCAAATCAACCCCTGTTATATAATGCTTTTTTCTATAATAAATCTCATCGATAGATGCATTAAGAAAATCTAAAGACCTAATATTATATTTTTTCTTTTGTTCCATAAACACCTCCATTTACATACATATTAAAACATTATAAATTATTTTCACAGGACAACTTTTGTCCTATAACAAACCATTATGCATTGATTTTTTTGTTGTTTTATGGTATAATATCTTTGTTCTTAATTGAAATCTCTGGAGCATTGCCTAAGCTAAGCAAAGGAGGTAGATATTATGGAACAAAATATCAAAGACCTTGGCTTAGTTGCTGGGGCAAACTTAAAACGTCTTATCAAAAACTCAAAGTATAAAACTCAAGAAGAATTCGCTTTTGAATTCGGTACTGACGTTCGCACCATCGGAAGATGGGTGAACAAGGGTATTAAAAACCTTGATACTATACAGCAAATAGCAGCGTTTTTTGGTGTAGACGCTTTGACGCTCTTCTCTGAATAAGGGAAGGGCGTTTTTTATTTGCAAAACGGAAATTGCTTTAAATAATCTTCTTCCGTATAAAGTTTATTCATTATCGGCTCATAAATTAAAACAACCTTTTGCCCTGTTGATTCATTTGCACCCGTAAAACGTAAATTTGAATAACCATAGAAAAAATCTAAAGCTTTAAAATTAAATACAAATATACTTAACCCAAAAACTGCTAATTCAAAAATCGTAGCGGGTAATGCCATACCACTATTATTTTCCATCCAAGCGACTATAATATTGCAAATGGCAGATATACAAGTTAAGACTAAAATCACTTTATATTTTTTATTAGGAACACCCATACGTAGCACTCCGTCCGCATCAGGCTCAAACTTAAAGCAACTCGTCAATGAAAACTCATAACACTCATAAAATCGTTTTGCTTTCATCAAATAAAACGACATAAAACACATCATAATAAGCCAAATATTTTCAAACAGCGTAAACGCACTATACATTCCAAATGCGATGCTTGTAAAAATCGTTGAAAAGACAATAGCCCCAATTAAAGTAGCAAGAAGTATTAGCGCTGTTTTCTTTTCCTTTTGGAAATCTGCTTCTGAACCTAGCCAACAATATTCTTTTTTTGCTTTTGAAATAAATCTCTTTAATACAACTTGTGGGTTTTCGGTTTGATGAGTCGTTGTTGCCGTTTGTTTTACCGATAATAGTCCATCTATCTTTTCCGTCAAACTATCCATTTTTGCCGAAACGTCATTCACCTTAGATTCAACGCCATCAACCCTATCAAAAATATTATTATCAATCATTTTTTAATTCCTCTTTTGCTCTTTCTACATATGATTTAAATCTTTCAGCCCCGCAAATTGTGTCGCCTACCGCATAAGAAATAGCCCTATTTTCCACCACACTACTTGTAAGTTCTGTTAGTAGCTCTATCGTTTTATTTAACTTCTCTTCCATAGAAGAAAGTTTGATATCTTTTAATTTGCTAATCTGTCTATGCAACTCTTTGTTTTGTTCTTCTAAATCAAGTTTATCTATCTCAGATTGAGAAAGCAAACTTTTATAAGCAACAATATCGCTATCTTTTAATTTACCCGACTCAACGGAAACAAACAATTCTTCTTTGAGTTTTACCATTTCCGTTTTTAGTACAGCATTTTCCTTTTCAAGAGCGCCAAAAATTGAAATAAAATAGTTCGCATCAAATTCGCTGATTTCTATATTTTTATAAGCGGCAAACAAACTGGTAGCGTTATAGATAATTCTCATATAACTAACTATCGTATCAATTTGAATATTCTTTTCGCCCTTGTGCTTATGTGCGTTAACTTTTAACGTATAGTCCTGCATTTTTGTATAGGTAAAATCGTCCACGCGAAGAACTTCCTTAAAGATTTTTTTAATATCATCTCTTCTCAAAAGTTCCCCACATGTTTCTCTTGCTTTAATATCAAATTCACAAAAAACAGCAACCTCTTTTACAAACTGCTCTTGCAAATCAAGGTAAGCATCATAAAACGAATTACTTCCCGCTTTAATGTTTTTCTCTAACGTTAAATAGCGCTCATATAATTTATAATCAATCTCTTGTAAATGCTTAAACATAATACTCTCCTACTATATTAAAATAGTAACATAAATTATTTATTATATCAATAAGCAATTTTGAGCGACACAGCAAAAATCAAAAGTGTGACAGAAAACACCTAAAAAACAGTTTTACATTCAATATTTTCCGCCAAGTGAGACAGTAGCGAACCCAGAATCAATTCGCTACTGTCTTTTCTTTTAGATAATTAAAAGCCCTAATAGTCTTGTTAAAATACTCTATTAGGGCTTTATTCTTTAGAATTTACATTTTTTAAATCTTCTCATCCAAAGTTGATACCAAGGTGGAAAATCTATACCGCTTTCGGGTATAAACATAATCTCGTTTATTAGTCCATAAAAAACAACCTTGAAATCCAATTTTCCATCAGTGTTGTTTGTTATTTCTTTGTAAGTTTCATAAAGATAATATACGTTTCCCCACATATTTACCAAAGGATAAAGACCATAAGCATAATCTGCGTATATCGGCTGATATGGGTCTATAAATCCAACTAGCCTAAAGGTTTTAGGTTCAACCATAATGTTCATTATGTTTATATCACCGTGACATAAAACGGGTTTTTGGGGTTCGTTTTTAATGGCTTTGTATTTTTCAATTGCTTTGTTAATTAACGCATAATGTTTTTTGTTAAACTTACCGTTTGCGTATAGTTTATTCATATATTCTATCGCTGGCTTTAGTTTTAACTCTTCAAAACACTCCGACCAAGTATCATATTTCGCATCCTCTAAATAACCAAATTTCTCATTTGTAGCATTTTCCCAACCTAAAATACCATCTATAATCTCTTTTGCAAGTGCTTTCTTCTTTGATTTTGATTTAAAAATAAACTTTGGGTGTAAAAGGTTTTGCCCTTTTAAGAACTCCATAACCAACAAGTCTTCGTTATAGTAATAAACCTCCGGTACCTTTACACTCGTGTACTCGGCAAGAATTTTCAACGTTTTTGCCTCTGTTTCACTCAAATCTTTCCTAGAATAATTTTTGATGGCAACTACTCTACCATCATCTAGAGTGGCCTTAAAAACTTTGCCAAAGCTACCACCACCAAGATATTTAGTGCTGACAATCTTTGCGTTTAAGGCTTGAACAACTGCATCGTAATTGTATTGCATAGTTATTTCTCCTTTTTTAGATTGAATTTTTAGATTGAATAATAAAGTTCTTGTGGTTTGTAGTCTTAGTTTAATGCCAATATCTTTGTCGTTATATCATAATTCTGTCGCCCATATCATTTTAATGTTGTAATCAGCAAATAATTATGATAAAATAACGTTATGGAAACTAATAAACTCGTAAGCATCAATATTTTACCGCCAACTAACAACCCCATTTTTGAGCAACGCGAAACTTGTGTTACTCATACTCCTTATATGGTAGAAACCGCCTTTTATTCGTTAGTACAAGCGGGAGACGTAGAAAAGGTTAAAAATAGTATAGATAACTTTATAAAAGATGGAATTGTTATAGGTAGACTATCCAACGATTCTTTAAGACAAATACAATACTGGGCTGTTTGTTGCATTACACTTGGTACAAGATACGCAATACAAGGTGGATTGGACGAAATGATGGCTTATAATTTGGCAGACTCGTTTATCATTAAAATAGACAAAATGACAAAACCCGAGGAAATAGTTGATTACCTAATAACCGTTTTTATCAAAATTACCAAGTCCGTAAAAGAGTACTCCCACCCTACTTACTCAAAAGAAATTCACACTTGCATAAACTATATCGACAAGCATCTGCACGAAAAGCTAACGATAGAAAATATTGCTACTGCTATGGGATATAGCAAGTCTTGGCTACCTAGAAAGTTCAAAAAGGAAACCGGAACAGCCATAACCGACTATATAATGTCCAAAAAAATTGAAGAAGCCAAATCTTTGTTACGTAGCAACACTCCACAAAATATAATCGCATACTCATTGGGTTTTTGTTCACAAACTCACTTTATACAATGTTTCAAAAAATATTGTGGAATAACCCCAAATCAATTTGCGCATACAATCAAATAATAATCCTTCACAATCGTTTACATTTTTGGTTGAACTGGGTATTATAAAGATATAAGCAACGTTCATACTTCTTATCGTTTCGGACGTGAAGGCTGGGGATTATCATCAGTCGAAGAAGAAATGTGTTGCTTTTTTGTTGTAATGATAAACAACAAGCAAATTGCCTTGCTCATCTCTAACCCCGCTATCGGCAAAGAATTTTGCTTGGGCTTCAGTAAGAGTTCTACCTTAAGAGTCTTTGAGAGATGATTTTATTCCCGGCTTATCTCCACTGCCTGCCCCACTATTTTGTAAGATGTATTTTTAATATACGTCTTGAATATGTAAGTGATATATGATATTATATTAAAATATTATATTTTTACGTTTACTTAAAGGAGAAATACTATGTCTTCAGACCAAATTCAAATTTTGATTGCTATGATAGTTTATATGCTCGCTGTTTTAGGAATTGGATTTTTCTATGCCAAAAGAGCAAATAAAAGCTCCGAAGAGTATTTCTTGGGTGGACGTTCATTCGGCCCGTGGGTAACCGCAATGAGTGCGGAAGCTTCCGATATGAGTGGTTGGCTACTTATGGGGCTTCCCGGTCTTGCATATTGGTGCGGTCTTGCCGATGCTGTTTGGACTGCAATCGGTCTAGCAATTGGTACCTATCTAAATTGGCTTATAGTTTCAAAAAGACTTCGTAGATATAGTATTAGAGCTAATAACTCGATAACCCTTCCCGAATTCTTCTCCAATCGTTTCCACGAGAAAAATAAGATTATAATGTTTATCGCATCTATCTTTATTCTTATTTTCTTTACGGTTTATGCTGCTAGCTGTTTCGTAACTTGTGGTAAACTCTTCTCTTCACTCTTTGGACTCTCATACGAATGGATGATGTTACTTGGCGCATTGTTCGTAATTCTCTACACGTTGGTCGGTGGCTTCCTTGCAGAGAGTGCTTCGGACTTTATGCAAAGCATAGTTATGATAATAGCTTTGGCGGTAGTAATAATTATTGGTACTATAAAAGCAGGTGGTTTTGGTGCTATCATAGATAATGCAAATAGTATCCCCGGATTTTTGGATTTCTTTGGCTTAGCAAATCCCGGCGTTAATGAAGCCGGTAACGCTGTCGTTTGGGGAGAAGCTAAACCTTATAGCGTTCTTTCTATCTTCTCTATGCTTGCTTGGGGACTTGGCTACTTTGGTATGCCCCAAGTGCTCCTTCGCTTTATGGCTATTCGCAAAGAAAGTGAATTAGGCGCATCAAGAAGAATAGCTATGGTTTGGGTAATAATTTCTCTTGCTATCGCAGTCTTCATTGGTATTATGGGTAGAAAACTTTTCCCAAATGAATTCCTAACCAATGCCGATTCGGAAAATATTTTCATCAAACTCTCAACTAGTTTCTTCCCACCCATTATCGCCGGTTTCGTTATGGCAGGTATCCTTGCCGCAACAATCAGTTCTTCCGACTCGTACCTACTGATTGCAGCTTCCTCCGTATCGAAAAACATATTCCAAGGCATTTTTAAGAAAAATGCTACCGATAAACAGGTTATGTGGGTTTCTAGACTTACGCTTTGTATTATCGCTGTTATTGCCGCAGTTATCGCACTTGATAAAGATAGCGTAATCTTCAAAATCGTTTCCTTTGCTTGGGCGGGCTTCGGCGCAACCTTTGGTCCTATTATGCTCTTCTCTCTATTCTGGAAGAGAACTACAAGAGCCGGCGCTATCGCAGGTATGGTCGGCGGTGCAGGAATGGTATTCCTTTGGAAACTTGTAATCAGTAATCTTGGTGGCGTTTTTGCTATTTACGAGCTTCTACCTGCTTTCATATTCTCTACCATTCTTATCGTAGTAGTTTCACTACTAACCAAAAAGCCCTCTCCCGAAATCGAAGCAGACTTTGAAGCAGTAAAATCTGGGAAAATTTAAGTTCAATACAAAATATTAAACGGGCACTAATTGTGTCCGTTTTTTATATCAAAAAATAATATTATTATCTAAAACCTTTGCTTCTTGACGGAAACTTCTTCAAGTGTTATAATCATTGTTGTAATAAAAAGGTAAGGATTTTGTTGCCCTTTACTAAGGAGAGAAAATGTCAAAGTTTACCGATGTGTACAATACACTTGAAACCTATTTGAAAAGCTTGGTTGGAATGCAAGATAGTAAAAGTATTTGGAAGGTTTATCTCCAAATATTACCCCCTGATATCCAAGCTTCTACCAAAACTATCAATCATTATAGAAATGCCATCGATGGACACGGAACTTCCGTTTTAGGCACTATGCCAACAGTTCCCGATGAATGGGTTATCTTCTTACAAGGTCAACTCAATTGGGTTAAAAAGAACGAAGAAGAAGTTAAGCAAAAGATGTTGGCTATAATAAATTCAACCCAGACTACTAAGCCACAAAATCAATATCCACAGTTCCAAGAAGCAGACCAAATTATCACTTGTCAAGGTTGCGGTTCTCAGTTTTATTTTACAGCTGGTGAGCAACGCTTTTATAAAGAAAAAGGATTAAACATTCCTAAATATTGTAAAACTTGTAGAGCAAAAAGAAACGTAAAAGACCCAAAATAAAACGATACTTTTGAATCTATACAAATCATTGTGTAAAATTTCCTTGCGAACAGTGAGCAAAGCAAATCAAAAAAACAACTAATAAAAACGAAATAAAAGCACCCGTTTTCGGGTGCTTTTAACAACTTATTTATAGGTTTTTACTTAGTAACCACTTCTTTCATAAATGCCATAGTAAAATTTACGGTCTTACTTTTTTGCTCTGCTTTAACTTCTGCTGTAGCGGGTCCATCCTTAAAGAAAGATAAAGTTCCATCGTCATCAAGGGAGCTAAAACTCATATGACAGCCCTCTAACATATATTCCGTACGATTATCGGGCAATCTGGTTTTAGCATCCGATTTCATATCGGCAGTAAGGACTCCATCCTTCGTTGCTTCCAATAAAAGCGTGGGTAAGCCTAACGTCCTTATACTATCACTACCATAACAAAGAGGTGCGTACAAAATTACACCTTGAACCTTATCAACATTTTCTTGAGCTCGCCTTACCGCGGCTCCGCCTCCTTGAGAATGGCCACCAACGAAAAACTTAACGTTCGGATACTTTGTAAACGCAACTTCATTTTCGTTATATAACAAGTATGCTAGTCCTGCAGTAACCTTAGGTATAACCACAAGGTATCCTTGCTTAGCAAGCGCTTCTCCAAGATAATTATAATGTACGTATTCTATAGCTGTTCCAACATAAAAAATCAAACCGTATTCGGGAGTTCCCGTCGTGGGTGAATACACAATACTAGTATTATCTTCCGTACAACTAACCTCAAAATTATTATTTAGAGAATAGTCTATTCCACCATCGCTTGTATCCTTATCACAACCGATTAGGCAAGAAGATATAGCAAGTAAAAGTAGTATGCTTAATATAATTGATAAACTTCTTTTCATATTTTAACCTCTTGTCTTGTACCTTTTTTGAATTTTCCCTATTGCTCGATAGCCTCTAAAGTTATATTTAAACATCTTTTACCCTCTTTGGTAAAAGTAGCTAAACACCATCCGTGAGGACTATTTATACCTCCTGCCATAAACTCTACGTAAGGCACGCTTTTCTCTTTAAGCTTTTCTATCAATCTAACGCTTTCGGCATCCAAACCATCAGCTTTAGAGCGCCCAACAACAGTTAAAGGATAGTTGTTACCGATTTGCTCAAGAGCTGAATAAGTTGCAAGTTCACATTCGGGAAGGTTGGAAATATCTTTTTTGGATATACCGAAAAACGACTCTACAAACGTTGGCATATTTGGAAAATTGATGCTACTCATACTTTTTGCACTATAGCATCCATTTAAAAGCACTGCGGAATTAACGTCCATTTCGTCCTTGTACTTAAAATCTATATCCAACTTTTCGTATAACGCTTTATTTTTTATAATGGCACAAACGTACGATGCGAAATATGCTCCTGCAGACTCCCCGGCTATAACGATTTTATTTAAGTCGACGTTATAATTGTCGGCATTATCACAAACGCATTCTATCGCCTTGAAAAGCTGTTTTAATTGATATGGAAATTGCTTACGAGGAGCAAGTTCATAATCTACGTTAAATACTACGTAACCAGCCCTTGCGTAATCAGCACAAATATATTTGCGCATTTTTCTAACACCACTAATAAATCCACCACCGTGAATATAAATAAGTAGTGGCTTCCTCTTATCATCATCTTTGTATAAAACGTCAAGTTCTTCACGTGGTCCATCACCATATCGCAAGTTCTCAACCACCTTTAAGTCCCTAGTGCTACGATGCAATATAGGTATAATTACATATTCTACTGCGTCTAAAAATTTTCCAACTAATAATCCTTTTAACTTGCTTTTTTCCATAATTAAATACCTTTGTTTTTACTCTACTTATACATTATAATACAAAATTAAATTATAACAAGAACTATTTTAAAAATTTTTGAAAAGAAAAAAGCTACTCTAATTTACAATAACTTTTTTATAAACAATTCTTAACTTCATATTCAATTTTTAACAATTAATTTATATCAGTATTGACTTAGATAGGTTTTTTTGGTATATTAAATACAATCTAAACTTAGGAGTTTATTATGGCAAAAAGTATGCAAGACGTTTTGAAGATTATTGAGGAAAACGACGTTAAGATGGTTGACTTTAAAATGGTTGATATAAATGGTCAATATCGCCACGTTACTATTCCCGCTGAAAACTTTAGTGAGGATACTATGAAAAATGGTATCGGCTTTGACGCTTCTAACTATGGTTATGCAGTAGTTGAAAAAAGCGATATGGTTTTTATACCCGACCCTAATACCGCTGTTATAGACCCATTTTGTCAAATCAAAACACTTTCTATGACCGGAAATGCAATGATTATAGATAGTCCCGCAAATCGTCCTCTTGCTCAATATCCTCGCAATATTGTTCTTGCTGCAGAAAACTATATGAGAACGGAAGGTATTGCAGATACTATGCTTATTCTTCCCGAATTCGAATTTTATCTATTTGACCAAGTCGGTTGGGAAGTACAACCCAACGGAGTAGGATATTCTATTGATGCCATGCAATCTTACTGGAATAGCGCAACCCAAACAAAAGGCGTTATCGTTCCCAAACAAAAGGCATATCATATTGCTAAACCTTTTGACCAATCCTATGAACTCCGTAGCGAAATGTGTATGCATATGAAAGATGCAGGAATAGAAATAAACTACCATCATCCCGAAGTTGCCGCAAGCGGTCAATTCGAGATAGAACCTCAACTTGGCGAAATGTCGAAGATGGCAGATGCAACAATGTGGATAAAATATATAATCCGCAACACAGCCCTAAAATATGGAAAGACCGCAACCTTTATGCCCAAGCCTATTTATGGTGAAGCAGGTAGCGGTATGCACGTACATATGCTGTTGCTAAAAGATGGTAAGCCCCTATTTGCCGACGATAACGGATATGCAAAACTTAGCGAAACCGCACATTACTTTATGGGTGGATTGCTTAAACATATTGGTTCTTTATGCGCACTAACAAATCCCTCAACTAACTCTTTCAAGCGTCTAATTCCCGGTTTTGAGGCACCCGTAACCGTTGGTTATGCAACATCTAATCGTAGCGCCGTTATTAGAATTCCCGCTTATGCTAAGAGTCCGGAAAAGAGAAGATTTGAGCTTCGTAATCCCGATGCAACGTGCAATCCATACTTCTGTTATGCTGCAATATTGATGGCTGGTATAGATGGCATAAAGAATAAAATAGACCCTCACGCAAACGGTTGGGGCCCCTATGACGTTAACCTCTTCCATCTACCAGATGAGGAAAAAGCAAAGCTACAACACCTCCCCACCTCTTTAGGTGAAGCATTAGATGCTCTCGAAAAGGATAACGATTATCTTACCGCAGGTGGTGTATTCCCCATTGAGCTTATCAAGAACTTTATTAAGACTAAGCGCAATGAGGTAAGTGAACTTTCCAAGATACCTCATCCTGCAGAATTTGATAAATACTACAATCTATAAAGATATAATAGAGGGCAAAGGCTCTCTATTTTACTACTATGGCGAAAACTATCAAGATTATATCAACAATATTAGCTATCGTTTTTATAGGACTATTTATTCCTA
The DNA here is from genome assembly GCA_017403145.1 of Clostridia bacterium. GTDB lineage: Bacteria > Bacillota > Clostridia > Christensenellales > DTU072 > Stercoripulliclostridium_A. Next base: position 77,386 of record JAFQOO010000002.1, on the reverse strand, counting down.
ATTTCTTCTATGAAAACGACGTACTGCTAAGTATAACCATAACCGTAGGCGTATTCGCCTATCATTTTATAATGCGGTTGACCGTAGGCTATACTATTAACGCTCTCCTAAAAAACAAAGTTGATTATAATGCTTGGTGGTTTAAAAGCAGAGCTTTCGAAGCTAAATTTTACGATTTTATCAAGGTTAAAAGATGGAAAAAGCATTTGCCCACTTTTGCCCCGGATACCTTTGACGTTAAAAAGCATAGCCTAGAAGAAATTGCATCGGCTACTTGCCAATCGGAAATCGTTCACGAAGTGATTATAGTACTAAGTTATCTACCAATCCTTCTCTATATTCCTTTTGGCACGCTGGGAGTTTTTATCGCCACCTCGTTTTTTGCTTCTTTAATAGACCTTGTTTTCGTAATACTACAAAGATATAATCGCCCTAGATTATTAAAGCTTATTGCAAGGCAAAATAGGAACTCTATAAATTCTATTTGATATTGAATTAATAGTTTTTTCGTGATAAAATATCATAAATAAACAAAGGGAGAAAAGCTATGATTAAAGGTAAAAACATTGTTCTAACCGGTGCAAATAGTGGCATCGGCTTAGAAGTTTTAAAGCTACTCAAAAATGATAACAAAGTTTTATGCGTTGATAAAAACGTAGACGTTCTTGAAGGAATGGCTAATGAAAACGTTTTAGTGCTACAAAAAGACGTTTCTTCCAAAGAAGCGGTGGATGAAATATTTGAAGTCGCGCTTGAAAAATTAGGCTCTATAGATATTTTTTATGCAAATGCAGGATACCCTTACTACGAGGAATTTAACTACGTTGATTGGGATAGAGTTGCAAGAATGTTTGAAACCAACGTATACTCCCCTATTTATTCTTATCAAAAATATTTGGAATACCTTGATGGTAGAAAAGGTATTTTTGCAATAACCATTTCTGCAATAGGCACTATGGCGATGCCCGGATTTACCATATATAGCGCATCAAAATTTGCAATGCAAGGCTTCCAAGAGGGCTTACGCTTAGAAATGCCTAAAAACGTTCAACTAACCTGCTTATACCCCGTTGCAACCGACACAGGTTTCTTTAAAGCGGCAAATGAAATAGAGTTCAAAAAGCCATTCCCCGTTCAAACTCCCGACGTGGTAGCGAAGAAAATGGTAAAGGGCATAGAAAAGGGCAAAAAGACCGTTAGTCCCTGTGCTTTATTTGGCGTAGCAAAGGTTCTTATGAAATTCTTACCATTCGTTAGAAACGTATATTGGGCATTAGAAAAGAGAAAGTTTAAAGAATTCAAAGCAAAAGTGCAAGAACTTTCAAACAAATAAGGAGTAAATTATGAAATATGAGCTTTTATCAAGTCCTATGAAAATAGGTACTTGCGAGATAAAAAACCGCATTGTTCTTCCACCTATGCTAATGGGTTTTGCTAACCTTGACGGCACCCCAACCGAAAAGCTAATAAACTACTATGAAGAACGCGCGAAAGGTGGTTGCGGGCTAATTATGACCGAAATAACTCGTGTAAACGATAAAACGGGTTCTGCTGCATTCGCACAACTCGCGGTGAGCCACGATTATCATATTAAACCCCTATCGCAACTCGCCGAAAGAATACATAAACACGGTGCAAAAATATTCATACAATTACACCATCCCGGTAGGCAAAATATTGGTTTATTGGTAGGAACGGTTCCACTTTGTATCAAAATGGAAAATTTGACAAAGGGTAAATTTAGTAAAATGCTTTATAAGCTTACCCCAAAAGTAGGTCCTACTTTGATAGAAAACAATATTTCTTTAAGTAGCGTTGCACCGTCAAAATGTGAACCGGCATATTTTGCAGGCGGTAGAGTACGAGCATTGAAATATAAAGAAATCAAAGAGCTTGAAGCGCAATTTATCGATGGTGCCGAAAGGGTTAAAAAAGCAGGATGCGATGGTGTTGAATTGCACTCGGCACACGGATATTTATTCCAACAATTCCTTAGTCCAGTAACCAATCAACGTACTGACGAATACGGTGGTTCATTAGAAAATAGAACTAGATTTATTTGCAACGTTCTAAAAGGTATCAAAGAAAGATGCGGAAAAGATTTCCCTGTAATCGTTAGACTTTCTGCCGACGAATGCTATGCCCTTATAGGACAAGAAGGTAAAGGATACGACCTTGAAGAAGGTGTTAAAATTGCAAAGATTTTAGAAGCGAACGGAGCCGATGCAATCGACGTATCATCAGCAGGCTACGATACCTTCAACTATTGGCTAGAGCCCGTAACTTTCGAACCCGGTTGGAGAAAATATATGGCTAAAGCTATCAAAGAAGCTGTAAACGTTCCCGTGCTTGCAGCAAACCTTATACGCACACCCGAGCAAGCCGAAAGTCAACTACAAGAAGGTATCCAAGACTTTGTATGTTTAGGTAGACCACAAATAGCCGACCCGCACTTTGCAAACAAAGCTTTGAATGGTACAGGAACCATAAAACGCTGTATATGTTGCCTAAACTGCATAGAATCGATGCAAAACAATGCCTATATTGGCTCACACGGAGAATGTTCCGTCAACCCATTCGTAGGACGTGAAAACGAAGAGCTTTTAAAGAATGGCAATGGTAGAAAAATAGTTGTAGTTGGTGCAGGGCCTGCCGGACTAATTGCTAGTGAAATACTTGCAAAACGTGGATTCGAAGTTACCCTGCTTGAAAAGAGTGATAAAGTCGGTGGACAAATAAATCTTGCTTCCGCTCCTCCTAAAAAAGCTAAAACCGCTTGGTTTATTGAAGATGCTCTAAAGAACGCAATTGATAGCGGTGTAATAGTAAAAACAAAAGTAACAAACCCCGTTGATGAGATAAAGAATATTGCTCCCTACAAAGTTATACTTGCTACAGGTAGCACCCCTATTAAGCCCAAATTCAAAGGTAATTATAATCCTGATAATATTTATACTTTCGAGGATATTTTGAGTGGCAACGTTGATATAATCAATTCTAACGTTGCTGTAATAGGTTCGGGTATGACAGGATTAGAAACTTCCCATTATCTAGTCGAAAAGGGTAACGTAGTTACAATTATCGAAATGGCTAAATCAATTGCTCCCGGTACTTGGATGCAACACGTTGACGACGTTTTACCAAAGCTAAAAAAAGCTAATACAACGTTTAAACTAAATGAAAAGTTGCTTGAAATTGGTGATGGATTTATTATTACCGAAAACGTTAACGATAACTCTATTACCAAACTAGAGGTTGATAACGTAGTTCTAGCCCTTGGCTCGAAGCCGAACAACTCACTTGCACAAGAATTGGAACAATTGGGATACACTCCCCTAATTATCGGTGATAGTAACAAAGTTGGAAAAATTGCCGATGCCACGAAATCAGCTTATTTGACTTGTGTTTCTCTAGATTAAATATAGACAAGCCCCGATTAATGGGCTTGTCCCTTAGGGATTTTTTACGACATTTTAAAAGAGTAGCAAAAATTTTGCTACTCTTTATTTTTTGCTTTGCAAAACACACGACTTAACTTGTTAAGTATAGTGTGCTAAAGTTTTGAAAATCTTCCCACAAAGATTAACAACTCGAAAAATTGGAATTTGTCTTTATAATAATTTATCTAATTCTGTTTCCAGCAGTATTTTAAATTCTTTTAATTCAACTTCGGATGGAAGGTTATCCGGACTATACATCTTTTCTATTGGATACCACCAAACGGGACCTTTGCCCTGGTTTCCGTAGTTTTCCAAGTCGCCGCTTACTCTTGGAAATAGGTGCCAATGAAGGTGTGTATCTCCATTACCTAACAACTCATAATTCATTTTTTCGGCACCAAATGCCTTTGATACAGCCTCTGCTACAACAGACATTTCCTCTAAAAATTTCATTTTAGTTACATAGTCTAACTGAAATAATTCCGTTTTATGTTCTTTGTAAAGAAATAGTGTGTACCCCTTAAAATGCTGGTTGTCACCAATGACGACATAACCCGTTGTCAATTCTTTGACAAACCAAGGATTGCTGTTTTCTTTAATCATCCGAATTCTATCGCATATCAAACACATAACATATAAACCTCATCAAATTCTTATTTATCGATAACTTTATTATAACATAAAATTAACTTTAATTCAATCTGTTTTACGTGGGCAAAAGAAAACTCGACTTACTAAAAGTCGAGTTTCAATTATTTTTTCTCTTTAAGTGTTTTACACGATGAAATTAGCATTTTTCGAATAACACCACAATCGTTATTAAGTTTTTTGTATTGAGTTTCCATAGCAAACAGTTATATTTTTAGAGTAATTCTAAAAGTTATATTTTGACTTGCAGTCAAAGTTATATTGTATTTGCCATAACTTACCCTATGGGTAAATATAACTTTGCGTAGCAAAACATAACTGCGAAAGCAATATAACTTGCCAATAGGCAAATATAACTAGTGCGTCAGCAATAATCTCTATTACTGACGCACTAAATTCGGGGCTTTTTCGTTATACGTTTAAGCTAATCTATATCCACTAGTAAGTTGTGATAAATACCCATCCAGTAAGGCAAAGTATAGGTTGTAGAGCCTTCCATACAATTGGGATTATAGTCGGTTTCCAATCGATAGCTTGCGCCATTATATTTATGTAATGCTCGTTCATCAGCCGGTGCTACTTTCCAATCAAGATAAGGAGCTTCTTCGAGAGCTGTAAAGATACCCAATATGTTTCCGCCCAAATCTAGTATATCTTTATCACCTGAAATATCGTAACTAAGTTGCGTTCCTTCGCCTAAGCCCATATCCGCCATATCAAGAACGTAAATATCATCACGATTCTTATTCGACGCCGAATATTGGCGAGTATCTATAGGATGACGAGATAGTTGCCAAGCGGCGGTTTCTAGCAAATCGTTACCATAAGCATCGCTCTTTCTTTCATTTGGATATGCTAGTTGATAAATATAATACCAAAGCGGATTTTCGGAGTATTGGATAGATTGCCACCAATCGTTCAAGCCTAAGCGATAATATCCTAACAAAGTTTCATCGGTTTCAAGTTGGAATAGAATATAGTAAGCAAGCATTGCCATTTCTTCGTCGGAATAGTTTATAAATAAACGAGTCAATAGCGACGTTAGTTCGGAATCTGGAGAAAGGTCGTATTGTTTTTTGAGGTCTTCTACCGTGATAATACCAAGCGCATATTCCGTTAGATACTCGTCAAGTAGCGTCATCATATATAGATAGCATTGTTCACTATATTGAGTCATTAGTTTGGCATACTCGTATGCAGGGTCAAGTGCAGCCATACGGTACTCGTTTTCCCATTTTTGGTTGCCCGTAACGTAATAACCCACTTTGAAAGCACATAGCGCAACCGACGACGTTAAAGGTGCGCCACCAAGTTGCGAGCTATTGTAGAAGAAGGCGCGATTAAACTTTGACCAAGTACCGGGTTGACCACTTGCATCAACCATCATATATCCGTTATCGGTAAGGTGTTGGCAGAAATTATCCATTGTATTACTAATAATTTTTTTGATTTCCGCGTCTTCGCTTCCTAGTATATCGTAAGCCAATTTATATAGGAACATATGTCCTATTATTTCGTCGGAGCTAGTATCTCCCTTATAGAATATATCGGTTATAGTAGTGTCTTTACCAATCGCACCCGCTTCTTTAAGGTCGTTCCATAGACGTGCGGGGATTTCGCCATCGGCATTAACTTCTACTCCACGAAGGTTTTCTCCATTCAAATAGTATCCCCTTTCGTCTTCCTTCATAGTAGATGCGCCTTCTGCAATCAATCTACCTTCTTCATCGTATTTGAATTGATAATGTATATATCCGTCTGGAATATTATTTTCATCCGCGGTAGAATAGGTGCGAGCAATATAGCCTTTTAGCAAACGCGTACGAGTTTCGTAGCTAACGGAACCATCCTCGTTGTACAAAGGATTGGACCAATCTTCTTCTACAAAAGGCTCCAAGTAACCATCTACTAAGAAGTAGGTCATTTCGCCCTCGTTAATAAACTTATCATATGCGATTTCAAAAGCAGTTGCAGGACTAACCGAAGGAATATTCAACGAATAGTCGCCTTCTTTTTCAAGAGCAAGTTGAGATTGATATCTTCCATTAGCAGTATCGTTACCATAAGGATTGTCGTCAAATCTTCCGTTGGGTTGATATCTTACGTAACTCTCAACCGTACCTTCGCGCATACAAATATTAGATAAAAGCAAAACAGCTTCGGTTGAAATCATAGCCGATTGTCTTGCAGATGCTATTTCCTCTTTAGTTGCAGTCGTAGACTTCTTAAGAGAGGCATAACGCATAAGCTCACCCGCTGCATACATAGAAGTCCATAAGCCATCGTTATCCGACTCAACCCCCTTCCAAGTATCCGTTGAGGAATTATAGTACGATTCAGCGACGTAACCGTGGCGCATTACGTAATCTTGGGTGTTTTCTACCATCATAGCAGCTTTATCGGTACCACTAATATCCAACATTTCGATATGAGTTACACCACTTGCCATCAAAGTCCATATTCCGTTTGCGCCATCAGGATATATTGCAAGCAAACTTCCCGTTGTGCTATCCTTTGAATAGAAATATCTATCACCCATAAAACGTTGTTCTTTATCACGAGCGTCTTTGGCATCGTCATAGGTACGAAGAACACCATAGTTGGTTATTTCCCATACTGCACCATCTGATGTAATAGCAATTTGCATTTCGTCGTAAATACCACTTTCAATGGCTTCTTTAATCGCAGTTGGTACTGCACTAGCACTTTTTGCGCTTTCAATATCGTATCTGGTTACAACCTTTTGAAGATTGCTTCCAAGCGTTACAGCTTGTCCATTATAGTCAACCTTCATCATTTCCACTTCGTTAACTTTAGAAACCTCGACAGCATTTAGCTTTGCTTTAGCAAAAAGACCATCGCGGGTTTCCGCCTTAATAGTAACTACACCTATACCAACCGCAGTTACCCTGCCCCATTTGTCAACTATAGCTATATCATCGTTAGAGGTACTCCAAGTGAGTGAACGATTGGTTATGGTATCATCGTTAAACACGTAGTCAACCGTGCGAGAATCACCGACCTCTAGTTCCCAATCTTTAGGAACGATAAGGCGCATACCATTATCACTTTCCTGCTTAAACACACCGGCAACCGCTACGGAGATTACAATAGCCAATGCTAGTACACATACTAAAGTTTTAACTCTTTTCATATTTACTCCTAAATATAATAGGTTTTTAACGTTTAATAAAATGGTTTTATATATTTAAAATCTTTATCTTATTGAAAGTAAACAAAAAAGCACTCTTTCGAGTGCTCTTTCTATTTGTTATTTACGCTTTTGAACCCTTCTTCTAGGTTGGCTTGCTTTATATTTCATATCCATAAAGTAAGCTCTATAAACCGAGTTGATACGTTTCTTTGCAGACTCCAAATTACCTGCGTGGGGAATGCAAATATAACCTGAACGGTCGAGTTTATTATCGTAACGTTGGAAATTCTTATTTATGTTTACGTACATATTACCATTGGTGCAATGCAATACGCCAAACAAGGTATCGCCAACGTAGATAAGGTCGCAATCGTAACCATTTTCTATCTTCATACCGCCGGAAAGTATAAACTCTCTGATATTTTCGTAAATATATAGATTTTCGGTCTTTAGCTTATTAACGTTTACACCTTCGGGGAAGGGGGAACCTATTCTTCTTGCCTTTAGTCTTAGTACGAAAACGATAAGCGGTATGCCTAACATAAAGAGCGCAAGAACCACGATTACTGCATACATTAGACCTGCATTAGCACTCAAATATGCGGTAACCATACCAAGAACGGGAATAGCGGTAACGTATTTACCAAGCAATCTATCGGATGCAATGGTATCGGAATATTGCTCGGTGTTGTCAAGAGCGTGCATAATGTAGTTGCTTTCTTCGGTTACCAAATTGGTACGATGCTCTAGGTAAATTGCAGTATGAACTATAACTTTTTGAGCATCTTTTTCATAATAAGCAATAACGTCGTCGCGCTTTAGGTCGTCTATTTCGACCTCCTTAACTAAAACCTTACTTCCTTTTTCGATATAAAATACGGTTTCGCCATCGTCTATCTCGTAGGGGTCAACCTTTTGAACCTCTTCGTTGAAATCGTAAAAGCGGTATCCTGCTATGGTCATATCAACGTCAATCACGTTCAAGAAAAGCACGCCAATAATAACGACGTAGAGTATCGCCATAAATATAAACCAAATAATGGGAGTTGCCAACTTCTTTTGTTCCGCTAGATTACGCATACACTTTCCTTCGTGCGCGAATACGCACTTATAACCATAGTTGTAATTATTATATACTATAATAAATACTTTTTCAAGAGTTTATTTATTATTTTTAGTGTGTAGGTGGTATTCCTTCGTGATAGGTTACGTATCTTTCGATATATTTATCGATTATTTGTAGCGCTTCCTCTCCTGTAGTGCAAGGATAAACGGTGTCTTCGGGAATACCGGGATAACGAACACGACTATCTATATCGGTTCCAGCAAGCTTGGCGCTCCAACCTTCCGCATTGGAAAAAGCTACCATCAAGCGCTTGAGTGCCCAAGCATTCGCAGCCTCGGCTAGCGTGCCGGAACCACCCCCTACTACTATAACAGCATCGGCGGAGGCAACTATTACGTTCCTATAGACATCTAATCCCGTAGGGATTGCGATATCAACGTATTCGTTTGCAGTCGTAGGGTCGAACGACGGTATAATACCTATAATATCACCCTCTTTATAATTGCTAGAGCTTCTTGCACCTTTGCACGCAGCTCGCATTGCACCGCCAAGCCCACCACATTGCAATCTATATCCGTGGTCGATTATTGCCTTGCCTGCTTGGAAAGCTAAGTCGTAGTTAATTGTCCCTTCCGGACATACAGCATTTCCGCACACCGCGATTATTCTTTTCATAATTTCTCCTTTTACTTATGCTAATAGCTTATGCACATTATATCGGTTAGGTTACATTGATTTTAGTATATGGGTAAATCAAGTTTAAAACCGATATCAGCTACTTTTTCTTCAAGAGCAAGTTGGGAACGTCTAACATGCAATTCTTTTTCTACTTGTTCTTTTTGTTTCTTAGAGTACTTCATCATCAACAAAGGCACTAGGTATAGTACGGAGCCAAGAGCCGGTCCCATAATGTATATGGGCCATACGTATTTGTAGAATATGGGGTCTTGCGGTTCGCCCAAATCGTACTTGGTAGCATCAAAGCAAAGTATCGAAAGAGTAACTCCCGTAAAGAAGGTGTCTAGACCACTACCTGCCTTTGCAACAAGATTTTGTAGAGCAAATACGCTAGCTTCGTTACGCTTACCCGTCTTCCACTCCATATAGTCTACAGAGTCGCCCCATAAAGTAGTTGTCGCAATACCCATCATATTATTTGGGATACCTGCAATCGCAATTAAGGTGCCCGTTATTACTATCTTCCAACCTTCGAACCCTATAAAGAATGCTATTAAACGCGTTAAAATATTAAGACACGTTGCAAGCACAAGAAGGTTCTTCATACCACCTATTTTCCTAGAAAACCAAGTAGCTATAAATATAGAAAGAGTGCCGGGTATTCCTACTAACAGACCATATACGAATTGTACGTTTAATCCGCTAACTTCTTGGCCAAACAAGTTTAGCGATACCATATATTTAAAGAAATAAATATCTTGTATGCGGAATGTTATGTGCCCCAATATTTCGGCTATAACCAAAGTCATTGCAATCTTATTGGTAAATATCAATTTGAAAGCATCTTTTAGACCGCCTTCGGGTGGTTTAACGGGAGTACGTTCTTTAGCCTTTGCAGCTCTAGTTGATACCAACATTCCACCCACACCAAAGATGATACCTGCTACTAGGAAGATGGATTTTTCCGATATACCTATTGCGGGCAAATTGGCTATTGCTATGGTTATAAGTCCCGGTAGCCAACCGCCCATCATACCGCCAATTCTACCAAACTGTGCGGCTTTTGCACGTTCGTCCGAAGTGGTCGCTATCATTGCGGTCATACCCCATTGAGCAATATCTTGGAATGAGTAGAACACGTCCCACAGGAAATATATCAAACAAATATATACGCCCATCAAGTTTTGTGGTAAACCCCAATCGACGAACATTAAAGCAGTTAATATTCCAACGGGCAAAGCCATAATGCGCAACCAAGGTCTAAGTTTTTCGCCATTCTTGAAGGTATGTCTATCTACCAAAACACCAACGATTGGGTCGTTAAAAGCATCCCATATTCTTGCTATACCTAGTATTGTTCCTATAAGTAAAGTATCAACAAATAAAACGTCGGTACAAAAGTACATAAACCAACTTGAAACCAAATTGTAAGTATGGTTTTGTCCAAAAACACCAATTGCATAATCAACTAGTTCCCTATTTTGGACCTCTTTTTTTTCGTCGTATGCAAAAAATTTCTTAATCAATTTAACCATCGTCCACTCCTATGGCGCTTTTGCTTTACTAAATTATATTTTATCATAAAATATAAGTGTTGTAAATAGAGAGTTTTTCACCAACTAAAGGCAAAAAAAAGAGCGCATATGCGCTCGATTTATTCTAATCTAACTCGTCTAACGTTTTCTTAAATCCCGGTATAAAATTGTCCATAAAATATTTTACTTCGGGAAGCGAGCTGTTTTCGAGTTCTTTCTTGATACTCTTTTCTGCCTTTTGGAATTCTTTATTGCCAGACTTCAATTCCTCCAAGCATTTAACGTATGCACTAATTTTATCTGCCGCTTTTGAAAGTTTATATTCAATAGTGCTTTCATCGGGTGCGATTATACTTTCGTAGTCCATACGGAATTCGTCGGGAAGCATAGATAAAAGCTTATCGTTTGCAACAGCTTCAAGGTCTTTGTATGCCACCTTGATTTCGTTATTATAATATTTTATGGGCGTAGGCAAATCACCGGTGATAACCTCGCTACATTCGTGAAAAACTGCAAGCGTTACGCATCTATCGGCGTTTACTTCACCGCCGAATATTTTATTACTTATCATTGCAAGTGCGTGGGCAATTTGTGCTACTTGCTCGGAGTGCTCCATTATGTTCTCGTTAACAATGGAATGCATCAAGGACCATCTCTTGATGTATTTCATTCTATTTAGATATGCGTAAAAATTATATGCCATATTACATCTTAACCAAAACTTTTAATAAGGTATCCATTGCTTCATCGGCAATATCAGCGGTTTGATTCAAGTGGCGATATATTTCGCGATACTTGAATATAGTGCGGAAATCTGCAGTATTAAATAGGTTCGCAAGCCCTTTAACACAAATATCACCAACTTTATTTTCCAAGCTCTTAACGTAGATTGCTTCATCCGATGCAATCGCCTCGTGGCGCTCAATATTGGATATAGCTAAAATCATATGCTCGGCCATTTCGAGCAAGGTCGCGGTAACCTCGCACATTTCTCTATCGGGCTTTATTTCAAAAAGGCGTATTTCATCAACCGAAGTTTTTGCATAATCCAAAACCTCGTCTAGCTTTGCCGATAGTTTGAATAGGTCTTCTCTATCTATGGGCGTTATAAAAGCTTTATTGATTTCATCAATTAGTATTCTTCTAACCATATCGCCTTCGTCCTCTGCTTTTATTACAGCGTCGGCGATAGACTCGTTACAAGTTACACAATATTCATTCAAAAGGCGCATACCCTTTTCTACCATTTGCGCTTGACGTGTTAACAAATCATAAAAATTTTCTTCTTTGCGTTTTTTGAAAAATTGCATAATGCCTCCTATATTCCCATTATTAAAGCTACTAGTTTATATACGCCAAATCCTGCAAGCATAGATATAGGCAACGTTAAACACCAACCCAAAGTTATTTTACCCGCGGTAGTCCAATGTACTGCCTTATACCTTTCCGCTGCGCCTACGCCTACAACGGAAGAAGTCATAACTTGTCCCATTCCAAGAGAGATACCAAGACCTGTACCGACGATACTAACAAGCGAAGTCGTAAGCTGAGCGACTACCGAGTGAATAGGCGTAATTTTAAATATTTTTTTACCAACGGTATTCATAACTCTAAAGCCACCGAATAGCATACCCAAAGTAAGAGCACCTGCAACAAGAATTACTAGCCAAAGAGGTAGTGTTTCACCATTAAACTCGGCAAGTCCAACCGTACCTAGTAGGAAAACAATACCAAGCGCCTTTTGCGAGTTATTGGCACTAAAGGCTCCCGTAAGTATAATTAAGTTTACCCTTTGTACCGCTTGCAAGATATTGTTCATTCTGCGAGGGGCGTGTCTAACAAGTTTTTTTGTTATCAATAAAAATAGATAGCCTAGTATAAAACCAACTAGCGGAGCAAGTAATACCATTGCGACGACGTTTAATAAAACGTACTCCGTCCATTGTATGGAGTTAAAACCAAAAGCACCTATTGCCGAACCGATGATTCCACCTAGCAAAGTGTGGGAAATGGTATTGGGAATTTTAAATGCGAATGCTATTGCGCCCCATATGATTGCGCCTATCATACCCGAAAGCACGAATGCAAATCCTTGCTCGGGAGATATGTTTTGGAAGAACTCACCATATACCAAACTATCGTTGATATTTGATGCAACCGACGTAGAACCTAAAAAGAAAACTGCTATTGGTAAAATAAACTTGGTTATAGCTGCGGTGATTATAGCTTGCTTAGGAGTTACCGCTCTAGAAACAACGGTAGTAGCAATTGCTGTCGAGCCATCGTTAAACCCCATATAAAAGGTATAGAATAGCACGAGTATTAAGATAACAATTGCATATACGCTCATAATCCCATCCTAAAAGTTATTTTGTAAAATAAAGTATATTTACTTACTAGAGTATATATTATAATATGAAAATCTTTTTTTTGCAATACCCTATTTTTTATTTGATACTTTATGGTTACAGTCCTAATAATTTAACTGCATTTTTGTAAAGAATATTGTCCTTTTGTTCTTTAGTAATTGGCATATTATCCAAAATACTTAGCTCTTCTCCCGCATTAGACCAAGGAGAATCGGAACCGAACAAAATTTTATCGCTACCGTGTTTCTCAAATATTGATAAAAATTGCTCTTTTGAATAGTATTTAAATCCCATCGAAGTATCTAGATATATATCTTTTCCGGCAAGATATTTGTATACGTCATCCCATTGCGCTTGTCCGCCAAAATGTGCCGCCACTATTTTTGCGCCCTTGAATTCCTCTACTAAATGCACAAACATTTGCGGATTGGATTTAAATGGTTCTTTGCCAATAGGGTCGTAACCCGCATGGAAAAGGATAAACAATCCTTTATTGAATGCGTAATCATATAAGGGTAGCATTCTTTCCTCGTCTAGGATAAAGTCTTGGTATTCGGGATGGAGTTTTATACCCTTATATCCCATCGCAACCGCTTTATCAACATTCTTCTTCCAACTTTCATCATCGGGGAATAGCCCTGCTATGGTTATAATTCTATCATCGTTAATCGTTAGTCCCCACTCCAAATTTTTCTCGCTTTGAGTGGGCTTTGTAGCTACCGGACAAACAAGCGAAACATCTACACCATATTCGTCCATTTTTTCTACTAAACCCTTTTTAGTCAAATTATGAGCCGGTTCGTACCCTGCCGCTTTGGCATTTATAGAGAGTACAGACAACGCTCTTTCAGCAAGCTTGTCGGGGAATACGTGTGTATGAAAATCAATTACCATAACTTCCTCACTTTAATTTTGCAATTCTATCTGCATCGGGAATAACACTACGAAGTTTGGCTTTAAACATAGCTCCGTGGTTGGGATATATAATATGTGTTAACTCGTGGCAAACCAAATAGTCTAGATATTCTAAAGGTTTTTGTATTGCATATACGCTAAAATTTATTTTACGCGTATTGTAGTTACAAGAGCCCCATCTAGAAGTAGTAAACTTATAACTTATACCGCTACATTTAACCCCCAAAATTGCTTCGAATTTTTCTACTCGAGGAGGGAATTCTTTTTTAGCGATATCCTTCATCACCTTTTTAACATACTCTTTCTTTTTCTCACGAGTTGCACCTTTTGGTGCCCCTAAAATACAAGTTTCGTTGCCTATTACAAATGAATATCCTTTGCTTTCAACTTCTACTATATCGTATGGTTTACCGAACAAAATAAATTTATTACCGCCTTGAACGTAGCTCTTGTTTCCCTCTGGCACCTTTACTTTTTTTGTTGCCCTTTCTAACCAATCCAGATTTGATAAAACAAAGCGTTCTATTTCGTTACGAGTGGTTTTATCGGGACAACTTAGCTTTATCTCTCCATTTGGCGGAACCACGCGCATACGCAATCTTTTGTTACGTTTGCTCGGTTGAACTTGTATTATTTTCCCAGCAAGCTCAATTTGCATTTCTCTTATAAACCTTGATATCGTAACCTAACCTTGTAGTTACTTTTTCCATTTTAGCTACACGCTCGATTGCTTCTTTCGGAGTATGATAATAATATGGTGTCATTTGTAACAAATCCATTATCTCGTTACCTACTGCTTTATATTCGTCATAAATCGTTAGGCTATCTATGAGCTCAAAGCCTGTGGCAACAACTTGCTCCTCTTCGTTCAAATAGGTATTATCGTATAATAATTCTTTTAGGTCTAACAAGTGCTCCGCCGAAGGGTTTATCTTTATAAATATACCGCCCTTTTTAATAACCCTTTCCAGCTCTCCAAAATAGGTAGGTGTAAACACAGCAATACCGACGTCTACACTACCTTCCAAGATGGGAAGAGATGCCGAATTTGCAACGATGAAACTTGCATTTTTATATCGCTTGTCGGCAAGTAAAATTGCGTTTTTAGAAAGGTCCGCACCACGAACGTTGCTTGATTCAAACGCTTGTGCAATTCTACCGGTAACGTACCCTTCGCCACAACCGATATCCAATATATCATCGTGCGGATAGGTAGCAATTATCTCCACTACCTTGTCGGCAAGTGATTTATAGTAGCCCCTATCCATCGTGCGATGACGAGCTTGCATCATTTCCTTGTTGTCCCCGCTAAAAGCTTGGGACTTTGCGCCGGAAAGCACCAAGTTGACGTAACCGCTTGAAGCAATATCGTAACAATGCTTAAAAAAACAGAACAGACTACCCCCGTTTTGGGATAGTCTGCATCCGCATCTAGGACAAATTAGATTATCGTATGAACGCATTATTTTGCTATAGCCTTTACGTAAATTTGGATAAAGTCGATATTGAAGTATACTTCTTCTTTACCTGCTTCGTTTTCGTGATAGGTCATAATTACGTATCCGTCGCCATTCTTATAGGGTGCGCCCATATGAATTTGAGTCATTTTCTCACCGGTTAAAGGATTTACAACCTCTCTAATGGTGTATCTACCTTCGTATTGAACGCCTAGTCCTTCGGGAATACTTAAGGTCGTGGGAAGCTTGCCATCTTTTTCAAGAGAATTGATTAGTGCCTTAACGCCTTCGTGCTCGGTATCGAAGCCAACGAAAGATAATCCAAGGTTGTCTTCGAGAAGTCCCAAAGAGTACATAACCTTATCGGTGGTAAATCCGGGGAATAGTTCAACTGCATATTTGTCTATTATGGGAGAAATGTCTACGGTAGAAAGGTCGGTACCTCCTATAAATTGGTCAACTAAACCAGCAGAACCATCGCCAAGAACGATTTGGAATTTCATAGTTCCGTCATCATAGAACTCAATATAGCTTTCTTTAGCCTTGAGCAAATATCCAATAGGAATATTTAGTGCGCTGGTACTCTCGTCAACGTAGAAGCGCTTGGTTTCTTCAAATGCTACGTAGGGGTTTTTCTCGGTTGCTTTCTTATCAAGAACTGCGGTCTTATCTTCTGCAAAACGGAAGAACGCATCGGTTACGTCATCGTATTTTTCCGCATCACGAACCTCTTTAATAGCATCAGTACTATCTTCGTTAGCATACAAACGATTTAGTTGGTCAATACGAATATCCTTATATTTCTTGAGCATCTTAGCATCGCTAACGTATCCCCATTCTACCATCTTTTCTAGATATAGTCCTGCAATAACTGCGTGGCCTTCGTTAGAGGGGTGAACACCATCGTTATAGAACAATTCTGCACCACGATGATTATCTTCATTATAGATGTTATCGAACTCTTTTCTAACGTCGATAACAGTTATAGAACCGGGATTTTCTTCGAGATAATCGAAAACGATACCATTCAAAGCATCTAGCATATATCCGCCCATTTCACGAATTTCAGCATCGTTACAGCCCTTAGCATATAGTGCGTCGCGAGCGGAATCCATAAGAATATGAGAACCTACGAACATAGGATTATAAACGGTTTGAACTAGTACCTTTGCGGTGGGATTAACTTCTTTGATATAGTCTAGTGCAAGTTTGAAATCCGCACGAGCTATTGCAACGTTCTCGTCCAAATCGGTGGTGATACCATTTGAATAATCAACTACCATTTGGCTAACGTCGTTTTGTAGAAGGTCGTTACCAAGAATGGATACTGCAATGATATCCGAAGTCTTTAGTAAAGTATTATTCATACGAGCGCCATCGTCGGGTTTAGAAATATACTCGTAGAATTGTCCGGTTAAATGTCCGGATACCGAACGATTGTGAAACTCGAAATTAGCAATTCTACCTACCAAGCCATAGTAGCCAAAGCCATCTCTTTCACCTATGGGAGAAGCACCTAAAACTGCTTCTGCAATAGAGTCTCCCCAAACGGAAAATACTATTTCGGGTTCTTTCTCACCTACCAAATCAAGAGTATCTATTAGCGCTACACCGCCGATAGAAAGGGTAAGTACAAGAGAAATAACAACAATAAAAATTTTTGCTTTCATAAGAATTTATCTCCCTAACAGATATTATATATATAATACACTCACGCGCGCGTAAAGTCAATATAGGTAAATAAAATGAATAAAAAATATTGCACTTGAACTGATATCAATATATAATATTACCATTATGGCATACACTTTATATTTGAAAAAAGGCGAAGAAAAGCGCATTCAAGCAGGACATAGTTGGGTATACGCAAACGAAGTCCAAAAAATAGAAGGTAAAGACCGCAACGGTTCGCTCGCTACGGTTTGTACTTTTGATGGCAAGTTTTTAGGCAAAGGATACATAAATCATCTATCCAAAATTATCGTTAGAATTTTTATAAGAGACGATGTTGAGGATACCAAAGAGTTGTTTATGGAACGCCTAAAGAAAGCAAACGATAGCAGAGTGCGACTCGGCTATAACAATGCTTACAGAGTTTGTTTTGGTGAAGCAGACGATTTACCCGCACTTATAATCGACAAATACGACGACGTTCTTTCGGTACAATTCCTCTCTCTAGGTATGGATAAAAGAAAGGATATGATAACCGAATGCCTAGTAGAATTATTCCATCCTAAAGGCATATACGAACGAAGCGACGTAGCGGTTAGATTAAAGGAAGGTTTACAAGAAGTCAAAGGAGTTCTTTACGGAGAAGTCCCAGATAGAGTTATTATCAACGAAAACGGAATTAAAATTGCAGTTGACGTAAAAGGCGGGCAAAAAACAGGATATTTCTTGGACCAAAAAGAAAACAGACTTTGTGCTAGAAAATATTGTAAAGATGCTACCGTACTAGATTGTTTTTCCAACACCGGTGGTTTTAGTCTAAACGTTGCAACCGTTGCTAAAGAGGTAACCGCGGTTGATATTTCCCCTACTGCTATTGCTTCCGTAATTGAAAACAAGGAACTTAACGGATTTACCAACCTAAACGCAGTTTGCGCTAACGTTTTCGATATACTACGCGAGTATCGTGAGCAAGGTAAAACGTTTGGTACGGTTATATTAGACCCGCCTGCTTTTACAAAAAGTGTATCGGAAATAAAAGATGCCATACGCGGATATACCGATATAAACGTCCTTGGTCTAAAGCTCGTTGAAAAGGGCGGATATTTGATTTCCTCTTCTTGCTCTCACTACGTTAGCCAACAAGCATTCGAAAAAATGCTAATAGATAGTGCAAGAATTGCAAAACGTAGGGTAAAATGTATAGAGATTAAGTCGCAAGCTCCCGACCACCCCTATTTGCTTTGTGCCGAAGAAACAAGTTATCTAAAATTTTTCGTACTCCAAGTCGACTAACTAAAAAATGCACTCGAAACGAGTGCTTTTTTGTTGCTAATTTGAATATTTTACTCGAATACTAATTTATCAATAAAAAAACGGCACGAAATTCGTGCCGTTTTACTTATAAGCTTTTATTATTCTACGATAACCTCACCATCTTCTTTAATGGTAATTTGCATACCATCTTGAACGTAGTTAAGGAATTCTTCTCCCAAGCTATCTACTACAGGCATACTTACGTCATCGAGCCATACGTCTGCTAGCACTGCGCCTGCTAAAGCCAAGCTATCAATGGGATTAGAGAAAAGTAGGCAAGCGGGTTGACGCTTCATAGCGCAAGCACAATATAGTACCAATCCACCGGTTGTAGAACCAATGGTTTGAGGTAGGCATAGTGCTTTGCCACACATTTGCTTACCATATAAATCGGGGTTGTTTTGGTCCCCACAAGTTGCCATCTTATCACCAAATTGCAATGCCTTTTGGAAGGATGCAAGGGTATTTAGTCCACCGTGTGATACGAGTGCAGTTGCAGTAACGGTTCCCGGAGTTATAACACGTCCTTTAAATGTTTTCATTATGCTTTACCCCCTTTGGTTATTTGAACTAGAATTTCGTCGTCGGTATAGTATCTTGCGGTAGTATAGGTACGTAGCTTGTTGGAAGAAGTTATAACGGGCTTCTTACCACATAGCGGATTATTCATATACATTAGCGGACAAATATAGGAAGTAATTACACCGGTTGCTTTTAGGCGTTTTGCATAGTCGGTCTTTTCAAACTCAGCCAAAACTGCGGGAGCAGCAGTAAATACGGTAGGTATAACAACCTTACTATTACCATACTCTTTAAGAGCACTTTCTACCTTATCAGTCCAGCTCTTTAGTTGCTCTAAAGACATATGTGGGCATCCCATAAAGCATAGTTTGGGAGTCGCATCTGCATTTTTCCATATTACAGGATAGGAATCGTAAACTCTTTGTAGTTCAGCATCGTCTATAACGTATTCTTTAGCACCTTCCGCTATTAGAGCTTCCCCTAGTTGCTTTGCTTCGGGGGTAAGGTTTGCTATATGGTATAGACCTACTGCTCCGTTAGATGCAGTAGCCGCACCAAAATCTTTTAGATAGGTGCAAGCAGCATCGTCAAGCTCGGTTCCTAGCCATTTATCAAGTCCTACTACGTAGGGAACGTCTTCCATAACCTTCATACCGATTGCAGAGCCTAATAACTGGGCTTCGGGTTTCTTTGTGGTTTCTATTTTTATAACCCAAGTTGCCTTTCTGCCTTCGTCGGTTAGTAGTCCAAAGTGAGGTACGTAACCAACTATTGAGCCCATCAAATCCATTATGCCGGAATTACGATTACATCTTGCACCTAGCACAGAGTTTGCATATACTACCGCACTAGACTCCGACCAACTCAAAATATCACCTTGTTTGGGTTTATTACCCACCTCGTTCATATAACAAGTACAGGTAAAAGCATCTTTATTTAGTAGTCCTAGCTTTTCTAGTTGTCCTTCGTAAAAATCTTGCTTTGAATACATAAACTTATTAAAAATAAATTTTTCCAAGAAGTTAGCGGGTACGTTTTTATCTACGGGACGGGGGTCTGCAGAGAACTTTTGCGATGAACAAGCGCCAGCTTCCAAAATCTTGTCCATAAGTTCGTATACAGGGGTGAGTGCCTTTAGACCAAATGAGGTTACCAAGTGGTTATACTCCGAAGTAACCGCAACCATTTTATCTGCATTAAAAGCTTCACCGTATTTTACGAGTGTTAACATTACCTTTGCAAGGGTTTCACCTTGCGCGCCATTCAATATGGCTTGTTGTTGTTCGTTTAATCGCATAATCTACTTCCTTCTAGTTAAATTTTCATTGCTACGTCCCAAGCACCCCAAATTACGGTACGGAGACTTCCTACTGCGTTAGCATCGCCGATTACGTGTACGTTCTTTTTCTTCTTAGCGATAGGAGCGGGAATATATCCAACGGATACGATTACAGAATCTGCCTTTATTTCTTCGCTTTCACCCGCTTTATTCGTTACTATAACGCTTCCTTCTTTTATTTCCTTTACGAAACTTTCAAGATATACGGGAACTTGTTTGGTGCTAAAGAAATCGCGTAGATAACTTGAATTCGGGAAGGGAACTTTTGCAGAAACCATCAAGTCGTGTTGAGCTTCTACTATAACGGGTTGCTTGCCTTGTAGGAACAAGTCGTAAGCAATTTCACAGCCGGTCAATCCGCCACCGATGACAACTACTTTATCCCCTACTTTCTTTTCTCCGAGTAGATATTCTACTGCTTCAACAGAGTTTTCAATGCCCTTTATAGCTATCTTTCTAGCCTTTGCACCGGTAGCAACGATAACCTCATCTGCATCAAGCGTAGTTACGTCGCTAACTTCCGTGTTAAGCTTAACGTCGATAGGATACTTGGTGATTTCTCTACAATACCAAGCAATAAGTGCCTTATCCTTTTCTTTAAACGAGGGGGCCGCCGCCGCAATAAATACACCACCGAGCTTATCACTCTTTTCGTATAGGGTAACGGTATGACCACGTTTAGCGCAAACGATAGCAGCTTCCATTCCGCCTATTCCGCCACCGATAACAGCAACCTTTTTAACCTTTTTAGCAGGCTTCAATGAATATTTATCCGATTGCATTACGGTAGGATTCAAAGCACAACGTGCTATGTGGCTAGCATCGTGGATAGATTGTGCGTTAGCAACGCCCTTATAATGAGCCATATTAAAGCAAGCGTTATGACAGCATATGCAAGGACGAATATCTTCAAGTCTATTTTCTATTAGCTTAGTAACCCATTCTGCATCAGCGAGGAATTGTCTTGCTACGCCAAGAGCATCAATTTTTCCCTCTTCAATAGCTTTTGCGCCTACCTCAGGCTCCATTCTACCAGCACATACTACGGGAATATCAACAAACTTTTTAACGTGTGCAACGTCTTCTAGGTTGCAGTTTTGGGGCATATACATTGGGGGATGCGCCCAATACCAAGAGTCGTACGTTCCGTTATCGGCGTTAAGCATATCGTAGCCTGCATCTTGTAGATACTTTGCCGCTTTCTCGCTTTCTGCCATATCTCTACCAATTTCTACGTAGTCTTCACCGGGGATAGCGCCTACGCAAAAGTCTTTAACTTTGGATTCTACCGAGTAACGTAAGGATACGGGATAATCTTGTCCGCAAGCACTCTTGATAGCTTTTACGATATCGACTGCAAAACGATATCTGTTTTCAAACGAGCCACCATACTCGTCGGTACGTTGGTTGGTGTATTTTAGAGAGAATTGGTCAAGTAGATATCCTTCGTGTACAGCGTGTACTTCAACACCGTCAACGTCTGCTTCTTTAAGAAGAACTGCAGTCTTTGCAAAAGCATCTATTATCTCGTTGATTTCCTTAACTGTCATTGCACGACAGGTAACTTTATCAGACCATCTAGAAGGTAGTACGCTAGGTGATGCCGATTGATAAGGAATGTCGATAATGGGTTTTATAAGGTCGCGAACTACAGGCATATTATGTAGCATAACAAGAGGAGTAGGTATCGCCCAAGAACGTCCCATACCAGCAGTTATTTGCACGAATAATTTAGCACCATAAGAGTGAATTTCTTTCATAAACTCTTTGAGCTCTTTGAACATCTTCTTATTTTCGTATAACCACTGTCCCATAAAAGTACTCTTTATGGGAGCTATTCCGGGAATAATAAGTCCTACGTTGTTCTTAGCCTTTTCGATAAAAAACTTTGCTGCTTCTTTATCGAAATGGTTGCCTGTATGCTCCATCCAACCGAACAATGAAGTTCCACCCATAGGGCATAGAACGATTCGGTTTTTGATTTCTACGTTACCTATTTTCCAGGGTGTAAACAGGGCTTGGTATTTTGCATCCAAATTTTCCATAAGCAATCTGCCTCCAAAATGTTTTAACGTTTGTATTATACGTCTTTATATACATAGTATATAACCACTTATATATAAAGTCAATATGCAATTTTTAAGCTTTGAGTAAAAAAATACCCCGTAATTACTACGGGGTAAAAGGCAACTTGATTGTTATAAATTATTCATTTTCGTATTTCTTTGCAAAATTTTCTAGTACCTTTACGCTAATTGCATAGCAATCTGCAAGTGCGTTTTCGTCCATATTATCATAAGTGTCTCGCATTGTGTGATAATAAGGTTGTATAACGTGGTTCATACCGGTGATACTTGCTGCTCTAAAACCTGCTTGTTGGAATGCTGCAGGGTTGGTTGCTCCACCGAAAGGAGGAACAATATTTCTTGAACATTGTAGGTCCAATTCTTTGGCTGCATTCATAAACGCATCGCAAACTTCCTCGTCCATTTTAACCATTCCGTTAAGGTCGCGATAGTTAACGTTAAGATGCTCTTGCTCACGAATTGTATCATAACCAATAATCCAAGTGGGTATGCCGTCTTGGAACTCTTCCTTGTGAGCTTCCGCCCAAGCCTTTGCTCCGCGAAGTCCTGCTTCTTCGGAACCGCATAGCAATGCCCCTACTTCTACGTGCTCGAGTTCGATACCGTGCTCTTTCATAGCCTTGAGTATTGCAACGCCCATATAGCAACCGGAAAGGTTATCGTTTGCTCCGTCTACGATGGTTTTTTCATCCCACATAAAGTATAGACCAAATAGGAATGGTGCAAAAATAAGAATTGCAAAACCGGCATAATACAACCATCCGTAAAGTTCGGGGGTAGCAACTTGTGCAGTAGCACCAACTTTAATAGTCGCAAGAATAAAGAATACTAGACTGACCAATGCTCCGCCTACACCAACAATAATATGTCCTTCGTATGCCCATCCGCCTAGTTTATTGTTAAAAGGCAAATTCCAAACTGCATCGGGGTGTCCGTCAAAAAAGATACGTGCTTTGGTTTCGCCCTTTGGCTTCTTTATAGCGGTTACGTTAGTACCAATCGCAGATGGGAACAAAAAGTCAACTAGCTTTTTGTAAAAACCAAATTGGATAAACATTATAGCAAAGCCGAAAACAGTTAAAATAACGCTTGCTAGAGGTACGAAAAAGTATGCGATATATGCTAGCAAGATACAAGTAATGGTAACGTATATCCAACCGAAAAACGCGTTGGGATTTTCTTTAAAACTTTCTACGGTAACCCTTTCACAGCCACATTCGTTTTTGAGAACGTCGGCTATATACTCGCAAGCAATTTTTTCGCCTTCCGAACCGGGTGCGCGCTTGGGCATATCTTTGCAAATATGGGTGATTTCGTCAACCATATATTTTGCACTTTGTTGCTTATTTTCTATTAACTTAGAAAACATAATCTCTCTCCTTCCTACGTATTACGTATTCCTATTTTATCATATGATAAATATATTTTCAAGTACCAAATTATTCGTTTAACTTAGCTAGTTTTGTCTAGTCTGCTAATGCTTATCTAAAAAATCCTTTAACTTGGGAATTAGAGGTTCACCACCAAACAATTTATCAACTATTTTACCAGATATGGCTATTAAAGGTGAGTTTATAAAAGTGGTTATTAGGGTTCCTAAACCTAAACTATGGAAACTCGTTTTATAAATTCCCGACCAATTAAAAGTCTTGACGTCCCCAAACAATGTGAATGCCAAAATCAAAGAAATCGAAAGCAAGCTAAAATCGTATATAAGCTTAACAATATTGATGTTAGTCTTATAGCGAATAGCAACGTCTTTAACGAAAATGTCGTAAGATTGTATAGGTAGATAGGTTCTAAAGAAACAAGCAACGCCTATAGCGGTACATACATCCCCTACCACCAACATAACGTAGCGAAGCCATACTGTTTGGAATGGTTCGGAGCCCAAAACTAGTAGCCACATATCTAGAACGTATCCGTAAATTACGCCTACGACTATTGCAAGCAGGTAGCTTACCTTAACCTTGCCAACAACGATACATAAAACTATAACAAAAAAAGCTTGAACTATGTACTCGACCACACCAACGCTGAAAAATGGTACTAACTCGTTAATTGCATCGTAAATAATAAAGGCAGGTGCTGCTATCATACTAACGCCCAAGTCTGCCTTTTTACAAATCGCTACTCCGAGGGAAATAAACAATATGCCAAGTACCCAACACAGTTCTCCCCCTCTATTAAGTTTTTTAAATTCTTTAGCCATATTGCGATTATAACATATTAAAATATTATAATCAAACGGATTACTCCCATAACTATTCTTATATGTTTATATTCTCATATTATCTTATTTGCACGTGACAACAGCGCCTATTACCATCCTAGCACGTTTTCTGGTTTGAAGCTTTTTCCCTATGAATATCAGGAATGCTCATAGTAAAATAATTTAACGTCATAGCTATATTATACATTGAGAAAATATAAATTTGCGCCGGTGCCGACACGTGGCAATAGCTGGAGGGGTCGCTCACCTCAACCAAAGCAAATACTCCCGAAATAATTATAAAGCATACCATGCCCAAGGATATATAAAATTGACGCAAGTTTCTTTTAAACAACGTTATTGTTATTGTTATCAAAACAAACAAAAAGCCTGCAATCCCAACCGTCGCAAAACCGGTGTGAATGGACCTTAGCGTTTGCACGTATAAATCGGGTTCGTTATAGGCGGGAATACTTATTCCCACAATCAAAAGAACACAACTTATTGTTGTCATTATATAGAAAACATATTGCCATTTTTTAACGTATTGAGCTCTCTCTAACGTCATATTAAGAGCGAAATAGAAACAACCAAATTCTATTGCGCCCCATAATAAAACTAACCATAGTAGGTTTTCTGGCCAAGCAATTCGCGAAAGTGAATTGTATAAAGCCGACTCTTTACCGCTAGAAATAACTATAATGCTTACTATTGGCACAATTATAAAAGAATATATAATTAAAACAAGTTCTTTTACTTTTTGATTCTTAATATTCTTAGCTTCTAAAAACATTGCCTCACTCCATATCTTTTTATTATTTACAATATAGAATATTATAATTAAAAAATAGTTAAGAATTTGGGTGAGTATTCTTTTCTTTGTTGAAAATTTTTTTATACGATATCTTTAAGCGTAAACTTGATTACTTTTTCCAGCTCCGAAAGTGCCATTTCTACTTGATAACCTATTTTACCTGCACTAAAAATTATTTTATCGCAATTTTTAGCTGATTCATCTATCGTGGTAGTAAAAAACTTCTTCATTCCAATAGGCGAACAACCACCGTGTACGTAACCCGTCAGAGGTAAAAGTTCCTTCGCTTTTATCATTGCAATACTTTTTTCGCCGACAGCTTTAGCTCCCTTTTTGAGGTCCAGCTCCATTTCGACTGGAACTACGAAAACGTAGTACTGCCTTGAAGCGCCTTGCGTTACCAACGTTTTAAAAACACAGCTTGCATCTTTATTTATCATACTAGCAACCACAGTTCCACTTACAGCAACGTCGGTTTCATAAAAGTAAGAATTATACTCTACCTTTTTTTGCTCTAGTATTCGCATTACGTTGGTTTTATCTTGTTTTTTACTCATATTATCCTCTTTCTTGGTTACAATTATTCCCTATCTCTAGTGCTTAAATTTTTATAGTTATCCAAATACTTCTATAGCAGAAACTATCTTTAACAATTGCTCGTCTATCAAATCCCTTCCGTATACATCTATAAAGCGTTGACGATACCTATCCGTTTTTAAGTTAAACCCCAAGGACCATAATGCCCAAAATACGTCGACGTGCCGGTCTCCTACCCCACCACTGCCGACGTCAATAAAGCCCGACAATTTCCAATCGTTTAACATTACGTTAGGTAGACAATAATCACCGTGCAATAGTACGTCGTTATTTAAATACTTTTTACCCTCTTGGAAAACCGCATAAGCTTCCCTTGCTGAACGATAACCATAGCTGTCCGGAAAATGCGACTTATCGTAATTGCCCGAATGAAAATTACCTTCGGCAGTATCAAAATATTTTTGCATTTTATCTTTTATTGGGCAATCGCTAAAGTCAAGCTCGTGGAGTCTACGCAACTCACTAGCTAGAATATCGGTTAACTTTTTAGGTTCCGCCAAATATTTTTCGCTTGTACAATCATCGCCTACAACTTTAGCAGTTAGAATATAATCTTTTTCATTAGAACTATAGTGGAGAACTTCTGCGCCGATTCCCTTTTTATAAAAGTACTCCGTCATCATCTTTTCTGTTTCCAATGTTCCCTTCGGTGAAATTTTTAGATAGTATCCATTATCCTTATCTATATAGTAAACCTTTGCTTGTGAATGACAAGAACTATCAAAAACGCTGGCTCCTAATACGAATGGTTCCAATTCTTTAGGTAAGTCTATTGGTATTTTATCTAAAAGTATCTTTTTCATTATAGCTATTTTATCCCTTTGATTTTTGTAAAATAGTCGGCATATCTTGACTTTTGCGATGGTATAAAGCTAACCGAGTTAACAAATTCGATAAGCTCACTTTCACTCACCCATTTATACGATATTGTTTCGCCCTCTTGAAGTCGAACTGAAGATTTATCACAATCGGTCGTGCATAAAAAATGATAATAAATTGTTCTAGCCGAAACAAATCTTCCTATTTCGACCAGTGAAAGAGCCTGTATCCCCGTTTCTTCTAGGAGTTCCCTTTTAGCACAAGTCAACGCATCTTCACCCTTTAGCGCTGAGCCACCTGCGGTTGCTTCGTAAAAACCGCCGAAATTAGGTTTGCTAAAATCACGTTGCATAAGTAGATAATCACCATCAACGTGCCTAACCAAAACTTCACAAACTAAATGCCACAATCCTTTGGGTATAGGCTCCCCTCTTATTATATCTACACCGGCAAGAGTGCCATCCTTATTATATCCATCCCAAATTTCCATACTGCCACCTATTAAATTAAAACGTCCGTCGGCTATTCTTTAATAAACTTTTTATCAGCAGGCGGAAGCTCATCCGCAATAAAACGCTCAACTTTCATCTGTAAATCGTATTTTTCGCGTAGCATAATAATTTGCCCCATCATTGGGGATGCGTGGTGTAGGTCTATTGCCTCTTGGCTTTCCCAGCTATCAATAAGCAATACGGTGTTTTCATCATTCATAGGAATAAAATATTCATACCTTAGATTGCCCTTTTCCTTCCGTATTTCATCGACTATTCCAAGTGAAGTCATTTCGCGAGCAAATGCAAGCGCTTGCCCCTTTTCACCTGTATAATAAATATTTATTGTAATTGACATTATAACCTCTCCTTTATTTCAAAAGAAACAACCGTCTCTACGTGAGGGGTATGTGGGAACATATCAAAGGGTGTAATTTCGCTCACGCTAAAAGACGATAGGTTGGCAATATCTCTTGACAAAGTTGCGGGATTACAAGAAACGTATATGAGTTCAAAGTCGAGCTTATTTGATAGTTCGTTAAGAGTATCCGCTACCTCTTTGGATATTCCTTTACGTGGCGGGTCAAGAACGATTTTTACCTTTTTACCGCTCGCAATCAGTTCGGCAAATTTTACATTTTGAGCACTTGTTTTACCACTTTGAGTATCCTCAACTAGCTTTTTTAGTTCAATACTTGCATCACCGCAAACGTTTATTGCTTTATCTTGTATTCCGTTCTTTTCGTACAGATTATTAGCATCGACAACTGCTTCTTTAACGATTTCTATATTGAAAACGTTTGCACCGCGTTTTGCCATTATAGCGCCAAGCAAGCCCACTCCGGCATAAGCATCTACTACTATAACGTCCTTGCTGGGAGCAACTTTATCTATTACGTAGTTATATAATTTTTCCCTAATTTCGTCGTTGATTTGAAAAAATGAAAATGGGTTGACTCCAATATTTACTCCCATTATTTCCACAGATTGCGGGGTGGGTTTAATAGGAATTAAAGTATTACCCATAATAACGTTGGTATCTTTGGTATTTGGGCTTAGGTATAAAGCGCAACCTTCAAATTCTTGCTCTAGCGCCGACACGTACCTATTTATCCCTTTAATCGTAGTACCGTTTATTACTAACGTTACCACCATTTTACCACCAAGATATCTTGCCACCATATGTCTTAGCAGTCCTTTCCTAGTGTTCTCGTCATAGGCTGTTAGTCCTTCGTCGTTTGCAAAATCAAGTGTGATTTTTATTAGACGTTCTAGCCATTCTCCGTGCAAAAAGCACTTTGTAGACGATACTATTTTGTGCGTTCCGCTTCCATAAAAACCTACCGCAACCTTACCATTTACCATACCGAAAGGTAGCTGTGCTTTGTTACGATAAGCGAATGGCGTCGATGGAACGACGTCGTTTATCTCGCCAACGTAACCAGCATTCTTACGCAATATGGTCTGTAGATTTTTCTTTTTATATTCTAGTTGTTTAGAATAGTCTAAATGCATAAGAGTGCATCCACCACACCTACCGAAGCGATTGCAAGGCGTTTGAACCCTATTATTTGAAGGAGCAACTATTTCTTTTAAAGTAGCGTATCCAACGTTTTTACCCTTTTTAAGGTGGGTTATCTTTGCTTTAACCACCTCGCCGGGTAGCGCATACGGAACGAAGAAGGTATAGCCTTCGTATTTACCTATACCTTCTCCTTCCATTCCTAAATCTATAATATTAAGTTCAATCGTTTGATTAGGTTGCATCGTTAGTCTTTCGTTATAAAGTTTACTAAATATATTCCGTTGTTTATTTGATATCTAGGAATTAGAGAATATCCACCCAATTCCTTTCCAAAATCCAATGATTCAGGATTTACGCCCTGTACCTTGACGTCGATGGTATAGAAACTATCATTACTATTTATAAGTGCCTTTAACGTTAGTACTATCGTATCTAGTTCGACTTGTGAAGTAATAACCAAATCCCTTTCACCATCATAGGTGGTATTCGAGTAATAATCATACGTATACTCGGAAACAGGTATGTCTTTATAGGTATCTTCCACGTGAGAGCTTGCTATACTTGCATCACTTACCATGAAAAATTGGTGATTGAGAACTTCGTAATCGGTATCGATGCCTCCAATACTCAATATACTATCGTCGTTAGTTGTATCGATGGTATACCATTTTCCGTCCACGTGTACCTTGTTCCAAGCGTGCCCAACTTCAACGTATTGTTCAAGTTCGGTATTCCAAGACCTACTCTTACCCGAAACACGAATTGCTTCGATACCTTCTATACGACACATTAGCATAAATGCTTTGGTGATACCATCACAAACTGCCTTTCCGTCTTCAAATACGCCCTCAATATAGAAACCACGATAATGGCTAATATCGGACGGGTCTACTCCTTCTTGCGTGCTTATCAAAAGTAGTTCACTATCGTAGGTTACGGTTAGTGCAATATAGTCGTGAATTGCCTTTATCTTTTCGATTTCGGTCATTTCGTCGTTAATAATATTGGTTAGCGCAGTGCGTGCTTTATTATAACAATCCTCAGCGGTAGTTCCGCTCACACCGAATATAGGTTGATAACCATGCTCTACAGCGTATACCAATTGCTCGGAGTTATATACAACGAATTCGGGCATACTATCGATAATAAATTCGTGGGCGTTTCCAACGTTTTTGATATCAATAAGCCCCTTACTTTGTACTTGCTTTTTACCACCTTCGGTTTGCTCGGAAGCAATGGCGTTGCCCGTCTTTTTACTAAAAGTAAAGGATATTTCTCTATCAATTTCGTTAATAGAATAGCTGTATGAGGATGCTGTTTCGCTCTTTAGGGATAATTCTAGATTTACGTTCTTGAATACTCCGCCCTCGCCTAACATTGCATTTTCGAAGCCTTCGTTATTACCGCTATAAACGTCCGAGGTAATTTTGAGAGTAAAGCGTTCGGTATAAGTATACAACCAGCAGTAAGAATAGAAAGAACGAGCTTCCTCTACACTATTGATAACGGTATCGGCTAGTATGCCATTTGCTTCCACGTACTCGCCATCGGCAAGTGCGTTATCGGCATCAAGCGTCAAGTGAGTATAAATGTTTTGTGCGCTTGTAAAGTTGGTGTTGTTCAATAATGATAGGTCAGCGCCTTTATCAAAATACATATTTGCGGTTGCACCATTGAATGCATTTTCTTCTATAGTAGTTATGCTTGATGAAATAACAATTGCGTTTTTGTTACTATTTTCAAATACGCCTGCACCTATGGTAGTTACGTTGAAGCCACTCCAAACGGTGGGAATATGAATAATAGCGCCCGCTCCCTCTTTTATACCTACAACCTTAACAGCATCGGTATGACCGATTTGAGCAAAAGTTAGTTGGTCGTGCCCTTCACTCCAACCTGCATATAGAATGGTGTTATTTGCATAGGTCATTTTATCAAAATTACCATTGATGCAAACGGGGTCTCCAACACACTCCGGATTATCGTACCAACCGATAAACGAGTAACCCGCTCTTCTAGATGGAGTATAGGTAACTGAACTTCCATAATTGAAAACGTACTCAACGTAGCTATCGTCCCCTAACATATAGTTACGATAGAACTTGACAACTCTTTCTTCACCTATCCATTTGGCTACCAAATCCAAATCTTCTTCTGCGAGAAATTCATACTCTAAAGTATCCGCAACAAGCTCGCCATCAACGTACCAACCGAGGAAATCATAATTGTCGTCAATGGTAGTTGCAACTACGGTTATTTCTTCTAAATACTCTGCATTTTGCTTGCCACCACTTACCGTTCCAATATTATCGTCGAAAGAACTAACGTTAATATCATACGTAGTAATTTCCCATCTTGCATAAAAAGTAGTGTCTTCCCCCGTATAGTTAACGATTTGACCGCTTGCATCGGTCATTTGATTACCCTCTTCAAGCGCATCATACCAGCCTACGAAAGCGCATCCGCCCTTTGTCGGAATGGGTAATTGTTGAGCAACGTTCATACCTTTAACGATTACGATTTCATCATCAACTAGCTCGTTACCACCATTTACGTCTAGACTTATCGTTACGTCGTTACTGCCTTTTGCTATCCATTTGGGATACAATCTTAAATCTTCTGTTATTGGATGCTCGTTAATATATTGATTATTAAATGGCTTAGTGCAAGCACTATCAACGAACCAACCGCCAAAATCATAACCCTCACTAGTAGGAGTAGGTAAAGTTATAACTCCTTCCTTTATTGTCATAGAAGGAAGAGAGGTGCCAACGAATATAAGCTTATATTCTTGTTCTCCACCATCATCGCTAGAGCCAAATAAATTGCACCCTGTAAGTAGCACAGCTATGAGAGTGCATATAGCAAATACTATAAAAATTGATTTCTTTTTCATCCTAGTTTCTCCTTTAAAACTCTTAAATATAATTTTAGCATATATATGCTAAACCGTCAATACTAGACAATAAAAAACGCACTCATTGAGTGCGTTTAACTTTTATTCTTCATTTTTCGTATTAGGTTAGTTCAAAGGTACCGTTATATAGTTGATAATATCTGCCTTTCTTTTCGATTAGTTGGTCGTGATTTCCGCGCTCGATAATTTCACCTTGCTCTATAACCATAATAGCATTGGCATTTCTAACGGTAGACAATCTATGTGCAATTACAAATACCGTTCTGCCCTCCATTAGTTTATCCATACCTTGTTCTATGAGCGCTTCGGTTCTAGTATCAATTGAACTCGTCGCTTCGTCAAGAATAAGCACGGGCGGGTCGGCAACCGCTGCACGAGCTATTGCAAGTAACTGACGTTGACCTTGTGAAAGGTTAGAACCATCGGCGTTTATGATGGTATCGTATCCCTCCGGCATTAGCGTGATAAAGTGATGTGCATTGGCTAGCTTTGCCGCGGATTCTATTTGTTCATCTGTAGCGTTTAGGTTACCATAACGAATATTTTCGCGTACCGTTCCGGTAAATAGGTGGGTATCTTGTAGTACCATTGCAAGCGAGCGACGAAGGTCGTCTTTCTTGATTTTATTGATGTTGATGCCATCGTATCTAATCTTGCCATCCGGTACGTCGTAGAAACGATTTATAAGATTGGTAATGGTAGTTTTACCAGCGCCCGTTGAACCTACAAGTGCTATCTTTTGACCGGGCTTTGCATACAATGATACGTTCTTAAGAACGGTCTTATTTTCTTCGTATCCAAAGGTTACGTTTTCGAATTCTACCGCACCTCTTAGTTCTACGTAGGTAGTTGTGCCATCGGCTTTATGGAAGTGCTTCCAAGCCCATTTACCCGTTCTCTCTTCACACTCGGTTATAACGCCATTTTCGTCGATATGGGCATTTACCAAAGTAACGTATCCTTCGTCGATTTCGGGAGTTTCTTCCATTAGAGCAAATATTCTTTCCGCACCTGCTAGAGCGCTAAGTATACCGTTAAATTGTTGTGATATTTGGGTTAAAGGCATACTAAATTGTCTAGATAGATTTAAGAAAGGAATAAGGGTTGCTACACCGTTCATCTTTCCATTTGCTACTAGTATTGCACCAACAATTGCCGTTACAACGTAATTGATATAACTCAAATTACCCATTATAGGCATAAGAATATGCGCAAAGGATTGTGCGCTTGTAGCAGTTTTACATAGGTCCTCGTTTATCTCGTTAAAGCCCTCTTTTACCTTTTCTTCACGACAGAAAACTTGTACTACCTTTTGTCCGCTAATATACTCTTCGATATATCCGTTAACGTTTGCAAGAGAAGATTGTTGCTTGATAAAATACTTTGAACCTTTGCCACCTACGATTGTAACGGAAATAAGCATTACTATAAGCATTCCTATAACGAACAACGTGAGCAAAGGACTAAATATCAACATAACGGTAAACGCGCCTACTATCGTCAAGCTAGAGTTAATAATAGAAGGTATGCCATTTGATATCATTTCGCGTATAGCATCGGTATCGGTAGTATAACGCGCCATAATTTCGCCATTGGTACGAGTATCGAAATACTTGATGGGTAATCTTTCCATCTTTTCGAACATTGCTTCACGGAAAGCACGTAAAGTTCCCGTTTGGATATTTAGGACTAGTCTACTGCTAACGACCGCGCATAGTATACCCGCTAGATATACAGCGATTATAATTCCTACTTGCGTACCAAGTTTAAGAAGAGTTTCATCCAAATTGGTAGTAGCGGGATTATGCGTTTCTATAATAGAAAGCGCACCTTGTAGCATATAGGTTCCGGCAAGGTTTGCGCCAACCGAGCCAATAGTTGCTAACACAACTATTATAAGTTGCAATTTATATTTACCAACAAAACTAAAAATCTTTTTGAAGGTCTTTATAGGATTTTTTGGTTTTTCTATTTTTTTAGGTTGAGGTCCCGGCATATTACTTAACCCCCTTTTGTTGTGATATACATACTTCACGATAAATTTCCGATTTTTCGTAAAGTTCTTCGTGAGTACCTATATCGGTTATCTCACCGTTATCCATAACGATTATCTTGTCGCAGTCGCTTATAGAAGTAATACGTTGGGCTATTATAATAACCGTAGTATCCTTTAGCTCCTCTCTAAACGCGCGCCTGATACGTGCGTCGGTAGCGGTATCTACTGCACTAGTAGAATCATCCAAAATCATTATTTTGGGCTTCTTAATTAGCGCTCTTGCGATACATAAACGTTGCTTTTGTCCGCCTGAAACATTTACACCACCTTGACCCAAATCGGTTTCGTAGCCATCAGGAAAACTGGTTACAAAGTCGTGGGCTTGAGCAACTTTACAAGCAGAAATGATTTCTTCTTCCGTAGCGTTCTCGTTACCCCATTTGAGGTTCTCCCTAATTGTACCGCTAAACAATACGTTCTTTTGTAGCACCATTGCAACGCTATCGCGTAAAGTATGGATAGTATAATCTCTTATATCCCTTCCCCCTACTTTAACGCAACCACTGCTTACGTCGTATAATCTGGGTATAAGCTGAACAAGCGTTGATTTACTAGAACCCGTTCCACCTATGATACCAACCGTCTCGCCCGCGCCAATTTGGAGATTGATATTCTTTAGTACCAACTTATCTTCGCCTTTGGAATAGCCGAAATTTACGTTTTCAAATGATATGGAACTATCTGCCACTTCCAAGCTAGCGTCTGCTTGCTCGTCGTTAATATCGGGACGTTCGGAAAGCACTTCCGACGTACGAGCAGCCGATTGCATAGTCATAAAGATATTGACGAATATCATTGCCAGCGTTAGCAAGGACATCAAAATTTGACTTATATATGAAATAAAGGAATTGAGTTCACCAAGCGACATACCCGTTTCGTTAAGAACCATATTTCCGCCAAACCATATTACGCATACCATACACGCATACATACAAAATTGTACCATAGGTTGCGCGTATACCATTACTCTTTCCGCCCTTACTTGTGCCCTTTGAATATCAGCAGCAGTCTTGCGGAAGTTTTCGGTTTCGTGG
The DNA here is from genome assembly GCA_017403145.1 of Clostridia bacterium. Lineage (GTDB taxonomy): Bacteria > Bacillota > Clostridia > Christensenellales > DTU072 > Stercoripulliclostridium_A. The sequence goes on along the minus strand of JAFQOO010000002.1, from coordinate 42,726 downwards.
TCCTCTCTTACGAATGCTTTTACAACTCTTATTGCGCGTAGGTTTTCTTGTAGCCTACTGTTCATTCTATCGAACTTTTTGAACATCTTGCCAAATAACGGGAAAACTACAATACCCACTATAACTATTCCTAGTATCATTAGCGGTGCAATGGCAACGAATATTAAGCTTAGCTTAACGTTTATACTCATAGCCATTGCAATACTAAATGCAAACATAACCGGTGCTCTAAATGCAATACGAATAAGCATCATAAAGGTGTTTTGGATAAAAGTAACGTCGGTCGTCAAACGAGTAATCAAACTACCGTGTGAAAATTTGTCAACGTTTCTAAAGCTAAAGCTTTGTACCGCATCAAAAAGCTTTTTACGCAAATTCTTGCCAAACCCTTGCGAAGCAACAGCGGCAAATCTTGCAGAAAGCACGCCCGTAACTAGAGCGCCAAAAGCTAGTGCAAGCATAATTCCACCATATTTCCAAACTTCGTTTAGGTTGGGCGGAATTTGACCATTACCGATACCTTTATCAATAAGGCTTGCCATAATAAATGGAATAAATACTTCTAGTATAACTTCCAATACGATAAAGAAGGGTGCAAGAATAGTTTCTACCCCGTACCCCTTTATACAAGAAAAGAATTCCTTAAAAGATATATTCTTTATATCTATTTTAAAAGGCTCTTCATCTCCATCTATTTTTTTAACTCTGTCTTTTGCCATTATTAGCCTCTTTATTTATATTCGCTTTGTTTTAACATTGTAGTATTAAAACAAAATTAATTGTTGCTTTCTCCCTTGATTTTTTCCAAGAACTCATCTACCTTTGCCATTATTGCAGGAGTGCCTTTCATAAAGGGTAATAGATGTGAGCAGTGTCCGTCGCCTCTTGCTCTAGCAATAAAGTAATCGTATTTTACACCTGCGTTTTCAAGTGCGACGAGCATATCCTCTATTTGACCACCGCAAAAACTATCGTTTTGAGCGGCTACTATCATACTTTCGCACCACTCGTTATTAACGTTCTTTAGTATATTAACGTCCTCGTCTTTGAAAGGGAACTCGCTAGGAATATGGTTATCACGATAATGTGTTCCAAATACGCAATTTGTTATATCGACACTTATATCAAATGGTGTGGGGGCAGTGAAGCACTTGATTACGTCAAAGGGCGCGCAAAAAGTTAACAGTCCTCTTGGCTTAACACCTTTGTATTCGGGTAAACCTAAAGAATCCCTAAGTCTTTTCGAATAAATTGCAGATACCAAATGAGCAGCATAATACCCACCAGCCGAATCACCGGTAATAACAATTTTATTTAAATCCAAATCATAAATATCTTTTAACGCATTAACGTAATTTAATGCAAAGATACTATCTTCCGTTGCAGCGGGGAACATACCATAAGGAGCCAAACGATAGTCGATATTAACTACGAACCAACCTCTATCTGCGAAGCGCTTAGCGAAGCCAGAACGATATTGTTTTCCACCACGAACAAATCCACCACCGTGAATGTTAAAAAGCACCGGGTAAGGACCATTCTTCTTTTTAGGTGAATAATATACGTCGAACTTATTATCCATCTTATGCGCCATAGAATAACGCAAATTTCTTTCTACAACAACCCCTGGATAACGCTTATAGTTGCGTAACGGATGGTTAAAAAGGTCGCTCATCTTAAAAAAAGCTCTGGAAATATGCATATTATGCTCCTTACGACAAATTTTGACTACTCGTCTAACGTCATTAGTATTTTACTATACACGCACGCGCGTTGTCAAACTTGATTTAAATATTATATGTATTTATTATACTAATTTTTTACAACCAATAGAAATATTTAGTCGCTTTATGCAGGGGAAATGTTTATCAAGCAGCCGATATTAAAAAACCTTTGTTTTCTCACCAAAACTTGGCTTTTCTACACCACTAAAAAATTATTGCAAAAAAAGTGAGTTTTCGATAGAAAAACTAACACTATTTTTTTATACTTAAAAAGGTGTCCCAAATGCATTGAAAAGTATGCTTTTAGGGTATCAAAATACGCTGAATATGAAAATCACCCCTTTTTCTTTACAATTATTTGTGGATAAACGCCCCTGATTGTGGATAACTCTTTAAAATATTGTGGATAACTACCCCTTTATCCCCAAAATGATGCCTTGATTTGTTTAAATTTGTATGATTTGTCCCCAATTTGTCGATTATTTGATGAATAATAAATTTTTAAAGCTGTTTTTTGTCGGTTTTTATAACTTTTTTGGGGTGGTCTGTCTATCAAAAAATAGGTTACTTTTTTTATGCATCATATAGCCTTCCCTATTGATTTTTTATTCAAATGGTTGTATAATGCAATAAACCCAAAGGAGAAATATTATGCCCGAAATTATAGGTTATAGCGTTTTAGCATTATTCGTTGCACTCATTCTTTTTATGGTAATAAGAACACTTCTTACCAAAAAGCCCAAACTTGAAGACCGCAATTACACTCCACACGAAATCGATTTGGAACGAGTTACCTCTCACCTAGTTGGTGCGGTACAAATTCCCACCGTTACACTAAAGGACAACGATTGCGATGGTAGCATTTTCTATAAATATCAAGAATATCTAGAAAAATGCTATCCCAAAATTATGGCAGTTGCTAAAAAGACCAACGTTAATAAATATGCTGTGATTTATACCGTAAAAGGTAGTGATGAAAGTTTATTACCTTGTGCGATACTTGCACACCAAGACGTTGTTCCGGCTCCCGAAGAAGGCTGGGAGGTTCCCCCATTTAGCGGTGCTATTAAAGATGGTTACGTTTATGGTAGAGGCTCGCAGGATATGAAATCCCAAATGATTGTTGCTCTTGAAGGTCTAGAAATACTGCTTGAAGACGGTCTATATCCCAAGCGTACCATTATGTTCTGCTTTGGCCACGACGAAGAATTGCGCGGAACATTCGGAGCACTAGAAATAAGCAAACACCTTGAAAGTCAAGGTATAAAACTAGAATACGTACTAGACGAAGGTGGTACGATTTTAGATGGAAAAATGCTTGGCATAAATAACAAGATTGCTCTTATAGGCACCTGCGAAAAGGGTTATGCCGATTACGTATTGGAAGTTGAAAAGGATGGTGGACACAGCTCTGCTCCCGATAGACGCACTTCTGTTGGTATACTGAGTGAAGCACTATATAAAATAGAGAAACATAAAAGACGTGCTTATTGGACTAAACCTACTAAAGATATGTTCAAGAGTATTGCTCCATATATGAATTTTGGCTTTAAGCTTGCACTGGTAAACCGCGATATACTATCCCCGGTGCTTAAGCTCGTTTTAACGTTAGTTAGTCCCTTTACGAATGGATTGATGCGCACTACCCTTGCTCCTACCCAAACTAAAGGCGCACATACGCCAAATACTTTGGCTCCCGTTGCAACCGGCACCGTAAACAGTCGTATAAACACCGGAGAAACGGTTGAGCAAGTAAAAGCCTATATCCAAAAAATCGCTGGTAAAAACGTTAAAATTTCTATGCTTGAGGGCTCTATAGACCCCAGCCCCGTAAGTGATATCGATACCCAAGCATTCAAGGATTTGCAACAAACCATCGGCGAGGTATTTAACGGTTATATTGCTGCGCCCTATCCCTTTATAGCCGCCTCCGATGCTAAACATTATTATAATTTAACAAACTGCGTATATCGTTTTACCCCCTTCGAAAAGACCATCGAAGATGGTGCCAGAATACACGGGATTAACGAACGTCAAAGCATAGAAAGCTTAGAACTCGGCACAAGATTTTTCCTACGTCTATACGAAAATACTTGCTTTTAGTTTAACGTTAATGGGCTTGTGATTTTTAGTTATCCACACCACAATATGTAGTTTAAAAAATGTCCTTCGAAAAAAAATTCGAGGGGCATTTTATTTTTATTTGCCACAAAAAATTTTTAATGTGTTATAATTTAGTCCGCACACTTTGGAAGGAAGAAAAATGAACGACGAAAGCACTAACAATAAACTATTAGTTTTGTTCATATTAGAGAAATTCGAAATGCCTATTGCAGAGGAACTATTTCTCTCGCTTTGTTGTGTAGATAATGCTTGGATGCCCTATCTTTACTGCAAGCAAGTTATCAACGAACTAACCACTAGTGCTTTTATAAACAAAACTAACGTTTCCGGTTTAAATAGCCCCTTACTTTCTATAACCACCGATGGTAGAAACTGTCTCGCCTATTTTTACAAGGATATTCCCCTATCCCTCCAAAACGAAATCAAAGATTTCCTAAAAGAAAATCGTCTATCTTATAGAAAACGTCAAGAATTTACCTCTGATTATTTCCATAACGAAGACGGAACTTTTACTGTTTCTCTAAAAATACAAGATATGACGAAAACAATAGTTGACCTAAAAATGATAGTTGAAAGTCGTACTCTTGCTATATCCGTCAAAAATAATTGGAACAACAAAGCTCCCGAACTTTATAAACTATTACACGACGTACTAATCGAAAACTAAAAAATAAGCCCGATGGAAATCCATCGGGCTTTTACTTTTAACTTTTACTTTTAATATGTAATTATTAGCAACCAAAGAATGCGTTATAGATAGATTTGATAGATGCGTTATAATCTTTTTCTTCTACGCCAACGATTATGTTAAGCTCGCTTGAACCTTGGTCTATCATTCTTACGTTAACACCGGCCTTGTAAAGGGCGTTAAACAACGTTGCCGCAACACCACGACTATTTGCCATACCGTGTCCTACGACTGCTATTAGAGCCAATGAATGGGTTATTTCGATATGGTCAGGATTAACAGCTCCTCTAATGTCGTCGATAAGCTTGTTTTCGTCTACACCTTTTAGACCTGCATCAGATAGAACGATACTCATTGTATCTATACCGGTAGGAACGTGTTCAATGGAAAGACCATTTCTTTCTAGCACGCTCAAAACCTTACGACAAAAACCGATTTCTGCGTTCATCATTGCCTTTTTCATAGAAATAGTGGTGTTACCCTTTCTACCTGCAATGCCCGTAACTTTGGGAATATCATAGCCCTTGGTGGATGCCATAATCATAGTTCCTTTGTGATTAGGCTCGAAAGTGTTGCGAATATTGATAGGAATTTTATCAATTTGAACGGGGAATATAGAATCGGGATGCAATACGCCTGCGCCCATATACGATAACTCGCGCAATTCTTCATAGCTCAAAACTTCAATATTTTTGGGTTTATCTACCAAACGAGGGTCGGTTACTAAAAATCCGTTAACGTCAGTCCAGTTTTCGTATACCTTAGCACCTACGCCACGAGCAATTATTGCTCCTGTAAAGTCGGAACCGCCTCTAGAAAAGGTTTTGATAGTTTTATCGGGCATTCTACCATAGAAACCGGGAATTACCAAACCATTCTTTGCGTTGAGAGCGTGTTTCTTTACCAAATCGTTGGTAAGTTCACTATCAAAAGTTCCATCGTGCTTAAACTTGATAACGTCGCCTGCGTCGAGCATATCGAAGCCAAGAACGGCGCTCATAATAACTGCACTTAAATATTCACCGCGACTTGCAGCATAATCGGGAGAAGTAGATTTTAGTATTCCTGCTTCTACCTCGTCTACGTACTTATTCATATCGATATCAAGTCCCAACTCTTTTGCTAGTTCAACGAACCTAGTACGAATAAGAGCAATATTGTTTGCGCAAGAACCGGTCTCGAACTTTTCTTGATATGCGCTATATAGCATATCGGTAATTTTTATATCACTAGAAAAACGTTTACCGGGTGCGGATACTATAACGTATTTTCTTTCTGAATCGCTTTCGATTATCGATTTTACGTTTAGGATTGATTGTGCGGTTGCCATTGAAGTGCCACCAAATTTACATACTTTCATTTTACACCTCGCTAGATTATGGATTTACACTCAAGGTAATATCTTTTGTGTTCGGGTTCTCCTATGGAGAATGCTTTTTTGGGTAGATTGCCTACGTTAACCACGAAATTTACAAGCTCTGCATTTGGGAACTCCGGCATTACTATGCCAAGTCCGTTGCACTCTTTTAGTGCATCCATAAGGTGTTCTTCGTTATGTACGTATTCAACCTCTACTTGTGGATTATCTTTAAGATAACTTTCTATATAATTTTGTACTGCGCTGATGGTAAGGCTTGCTTTATCGGGACAAGAAATATATTCTTCCTTTTCGCCCACGATAACTTTTAACTTGCTTTCACCTTTTAACGCGAGCTTTAAACCTTCTATAAAATCGGGGGTGGGATTATATACCAAACGATGAATGGGCTTAAAGTCCATACCTTCGCCATAAAGGTTAACCATTTCTACAAGCATAAATCTTGCAGGATGGTTTTCCCTTTCATCTTCACCAAGAGTTTTCTTTAGCTCTTCCCACATAACTTTTGCGGTTGCTATAGAGTGATTACCATCGCCTACTGCAAATTGGATACCAGCATCAACACCATACTTTGCAATTTGAACCTTTTTGTCTAAAAGAGAGTCCAACTTATCAAGTATCTCGTTAGAGTTTTCAATCTTGTAGCCTGCTATTCTTCCGCCACCCATATTAAGTTCAAAATCATACAGTTTTTGTAGCTTTTCCCTATTGGCGTATATGGGTTCAATTATATCTTTTTCGGGGTTGTCTATTAGTATGATAGCGTGAGGTAGCTCGATTGGTGCGCCCTTTCTGATTTTTATTCTTACGGGAAGCCTTTCAACCAACGTTCCTTCCGTTGCTCTTATCGGCACTCTTACGCGCTCCCAATTATATTTATCAAGGTCAATAGCAATCATAATGCCTACACGCTTACGATGGTTTTCCACCTCTCTTTCTACCAAAACAAAGTTTTCGTATTCATCAAATAGACCTTGCTCTATATAAGAGGTCATTTCCTTTTGTACTCCTAGTATCCTTTTATCAAGGTCGCCTTTGTTAAGATAGATTTCTGGACAAGTAAGCTTTAACGTAGAGGGTGCATCGCCTACCAACGCTTCTAGTTCTTCCCAATACTTAGGACGTGCACAAAATTGGTCGCAAGCAATGGTCGACCACTTTTGAAAATCAACGTTTTTGTTTGGAATCAATATTTTAGGTACCTTAACGTTACTCATTAGTACTCCTATTTGATACTTCTTGAACGAGTTTGAGGGCTGATTTTTAGGGTTTCGTGTAGGATATCGCGTAGTCTATCGGGAGTTACAAAGCGACGTAGTTCACCGTGCTTTGCAATTGATATAATACCTGTTTCTTCCGAAACGATAATAGTAAGCATATCAGTTTCTTCGGTAATTCCTATACCTGCTCTATGGCGAGTTCCCAAATTCTTGGCAACGGTTTGGCTTTGCGAAAGAGGTAGGAAGCAACCTGCTGCAAGCACCTTGTTACCCTTAACGATAACCGCGCCATCGTGGAATTGGGTTTGAGTATTGAATATCGCTTCTAGTAGAGTGCTAGAAACCAAGGCTTCAAGCGGAACACCCGTTTCCAAAACGTGAGTTGCAATAGAGGTAGGCGCTATTACGATTAACGCACCCGTTCTGGTTTTGGACATAGATTGACAAGCACGTATAATTTCGTCTACAGCCTTTCTCAATTCCTCGTCGGATAGGTCGTTATCAACAAGCGCATTCTTATCATAATTCTTGGTGAGGTTAAAGAAAGCTACTTTCAAATCCGATTGATATACTACAGCAAGCGCAACTATCGATATAATAGCGATTATACCGGCAACTGCTCTCGCAATAGGAATATAGAACAGCTCGTCTAGAAGTACCATCGCACAATAGAATAGTGCTATTACCGAGTAAACCACGGTTAACTTTATGCTTTTCTTCGTCATAAAGAAAGCAAAAATGATAGCTAGTAATATTACTACCGCCATCAAATCAACGATACTTTTCAATGTAAAACTGTAAGCAAGTATCATATTCTCCTCTCTTTGGAATTACAATCCGTAACCCCTAAAAATTTCGCTATCTCCACCGCCCGAAGTGGGAGGAAGTATTATTATCTTTCTTGCATCTTCTTGCTCTTTCTTCAACTTTTTATAAATGGTAAAGTATATAGCCAACGCACAAAGTGCTACTATTACAACCATAACTGCTGAATATATTGCATAACCAACGTCTATTTGTCCGCTTAATATATTGGTAAATAGCTCCAACAACCAAGTTGCTCCATTATATACAAAGTATATAAAGTATAGTCTGTTGTAGCAGTTAAATACGAATTTATCGTTTAAACATTCCTTTCTTATGCCCCAATAAAGTAGCGTTATCACCAAAGTCCTAACAACAAACAAAACCGCATCGGCGCTATAGTAGAATACGTTCGGTGCCCATACTGAAAGTAATGAATATAAGCCGTAGATTAACCTTATTGCACCATAGCTATATCTGAGTGAATTGAGGAAATATTTTTTACCACGATTGGTATATCTTGAGGATACCGCCCAACTAAATACAAATTGTCCAACAAGCTCCATTATTAGCCATTCGCCTACAAATACAAGGCCACCCACTAAATACTTAAACCCGGGGGTAGCGGTAGCTTGATATTGGAAATCGCCGGCACTTTGTAAAATAGAGTTAAATTCCGCGAGCAAAGGCTCGGTATTAAGAACGCTTGGTATAGCAGATACTAGACATCCTACTATAACTGCAACGAATCCTAACCAATTAGGTAATTTATTCAATTTTTCAAAAATCTTTTCTATCATATTTTCTCCTTATTTTGCAACAAGCTTCGCCATAACCGTTCTTACCGCAGTTTCGTCCACCATAAGACCGCTCTTGAAGTTATATTCGGCATCTATCAAATCGTCCAAACAAGCTTTAAGGGTAGCTTTACCATACCTGGATGCTGTTTCACGAGTTCTCTTAACCGCCCATTCTTTAATCTTGAGGTCTTCGGCAAGCTCTTTATCGCTCCTATTAGACAAAGCACAATGCAACAATCTTCTATACTGACCAACCAATGTGGAAAGTATTACCGAGTAATCGATACCCTTTGCTACGAATTTATCAAACAACCCCATTGCCTTGGTTTTATTTTTATCTGCCAGAGCATTTGCTAGTTCATAAATTTCGTTTTCAACGGTATTGGCAACAAGTAGTTCTACCATATCGTGTGATATCACCTGTCTATTACCCATATAAGCAATGAGTTTTTTTAACTCATTGGATATTTTTAACATATCACGATTGCAATATTCCACTAGCGTATATAGCGCGTTTCCATCTATTTTCTTTGGCGCAATAAGTTTTGGAACGTAATCACGCAAAAGTGAAAAATCCAGCTTTGAGCAGTCTATCTCTATAAAGTACCTTGATAAACTTAAAGGAATATTAGAATTTGAAAGGATTAGTATGGTATTCTCATCAAGTCCCGTTACCAAACTTTCAAATAGCTTTTTTTCCTTATCGGCTATTTTAGTTTCGCCTTTCGTACTCTTTTTTGCTCCGTACCCCGAGATAGATACTACGTTAATTCCGCCAAAGAAGCCCGTGGAAGTAAAAGCCGATTCCGTTTCTTCTATCGATTTTATATCACTAAAGGAGCGATAGTTGAACTCTCGCTCTGCTTCGGGTACAAGTGAAAGAATAGAGTTTACCACGTAGTCGCGCCAATATAGGTCGTCTCCGGTAAGCAAAAAGGCATTGCCCCCTTTATTCTTCACGTTAAAATTGATGGCTTTAATAGCTGTTTGGGATACTGCCATAGTGTGATTATACTACACTTAAATATATTTTACAACTAAAATAATAAAATTATAAGCGCGCACGTAATAAAAGAAAGGGTGGATAGAACAATTTTGGAGTATTTACTGCCCATATAGTATCTGGAAATTATAACAAAAGCAAACGAATACAACAGCCCGGCAATAGCTGGAATACTAAAGCTTATAGTAGAAAAAGGTATACTTCCAATCCCACTTGCTATTAAACTTGTTGCGAGTATAGGTAGTCCAATAGGTCTTATTAGGATACCTAACGGCTTTATTATTAGCACGACAAAACTTAGAGGTACCAAGAAGAAATAGGATAGTGATGCAAGCGGAACGACTACTAAATTCGCAAGAACAAACAATAGTGATACCGTACCAAAATAATAAGCTGATATGGGCAACACGAATACGTTTGCGGAAATTGATACTGCTACGCTACCCAGCAACCTTTTGACTATAAGATTATCGCCCCTATATAAACTTGTTAATCGCTTGTAGAAACAAGCTATACCAAACATTGCACCTACACTCAGCAAGAAACTAACCGAGAAAAGTTCAAGCGGATTTATTAGTAATAGTATTATTACCGCTAGTGCTAATCCATTCAATTGGTCGTATCTCTTAGTGCGAATTTCCGCAAAAAGCATCATTAAGCTCATTATCGAAGCTCTTACTACTCCAACGGGGAAGCCAGTTAGTAGTCCGTATGCCAGCAATATACCCAACACCCAAAAGAATGATTTCTTTTTATCTACCTTGAATATGCGGAATAGATAAAATATTATCGTAGACATAAATCCTACGTGTAATCCCGATACGGAGAATAAGTGGGATAGACCGCTCGCTTGCATATCTAAAGATGTATCATAATCGATTAGCGAGGTATCACCTAGCACAAAGCCTAACGCTATAGCACCTTCCTTCTCACCAAGTTGTTCAACGTACAAATCTTTGATTTTTATTTGGATTTTTTCTATAAAGCTCTTTTTTGTTTCTCCGATTTTGAAACTCTCTATTGATTTTGAAGAATAATAAACTTGTTTTCTATGCTTAGCAACAGAATAACTATTGAATGGATTGAATTTTATATTATCAAAGTTACCTAGAATTCCTACTCTATCACCAATTTCAAATTTAGTTTTAACGTCGACAAGTACGTTGCCTCGTATTTCTTCTCCAAGCAACGTAACTTCTTCCAATACGTACCTATTGTAATCTTCGTTTTGTTTGGATACCTCTTTAACTCTACCTTCAAAATATACGCTATCAAAATGAACGTCGTCGGTATAAGCGGTGAAACAAGTGATACTAATTAAAACAAATCCAATTAGTAAAAATATAGCACCTATCTTTAATGAAGAAAATTTAAGAAAGAAGGAGCTTATTGCTAAAATTATAAATAAACCCAATAAAACAAAGAAAGCGATGGCAACGTTTGCAGTAAGTGCACCAACGAATATCCCTATAGATAAACATATTGCACATAACACAATCGGCCTATAATTCGCTATCTTTATTGAATTCATATTTATTTTTTCTTTAACGCATTTTTGCCTTTTAGGGCATCAAATTTGTGTTCTTTGAGTACCGTAACTAGCTCTTTTTCGTTTTCTGGTAATTCGTAAAACATCATTGCAGAGCTAACGTCGTGTGTCATATGAAAATCGGAACCAACAACTTCGAGAAGGTTGTGCTTTGCTCTATATGACTTTGCTAGAAGGTTGCGGTTGATGTGTCTTGGATTACCATTATAGGTTTCTACCCCATCAATACAATCAAGAGTAATCCTCTTGGTTCTTTCTCTAAAAGGATGTGCTTGGAATATAAGCCAACCCATCTTTTCGGCAAGCTCTTTTAGCTCTTTATAACTCATTAAAATAATCTTTATACCATATTCGTTGAATTCATCCGGAGTAATGCCATACACTAGTAGTTCGGCACACTTTTTATCCAAAGGTAAATTATAGTGGTCATCACCAAGAGCAAACTCAACGCCAAAATACACCTTGATGCCCTCTTGATTATTTTTCAACTCATAGTATGACTTAAAGAATTGCTCAAGCTTTTCTTCGTCGCTTCCTTTAAAGTAATCACTGTATAATTTCGTGTTAAAGTGGTTAGTTACGATAATAGCATCGTAACCCTTATCCTTATAAATTCTTATTATTTCATTAGGCTCGGTCTTACCACACCAGCTGTTGCCTTTAACGTGCAAATGTCCTTCTACTTTATATTTTTTCATTATAAAAATAACTCCTTTAGTTCATTTGCATTATTAACTATAAAGTCTGCTCCGCTACTACTCAATTCACTATGGCTACCATATCCATAAGTTACTCCAATTGCAGTAATGCCCAGCTCCTTTGCTCCTAGCATATCGTATTTTCTATCCCCTACCATAACTACCTCTTGAACAGATGGAGAGCCTAGTCTATTCAAACAGTAGGTAATCACGTCCTTTTTGTTTGCTCTAGAGCAATTTTCGTCGTCGCCTGCTATCAAAGTAAAATATTTATCTAGACCAAAATGTGATAGTACCTTTATAGCTTGTACTTCTGGTTTAGAAGTTGCTACAACAACTTTATAACCCCTATTAGATAAATATTTTAGCAATGCCTCTATACCTTCATAGACCTTGCAGTTATACATTCCGCCGGCATTATAATATTCCCTATACTTTTTAACAAGTTCCCAAGCTTCAAAACCATCCACGCCAAGCAATCGCATAAAGCTATCTTTAAGAGGAGGCCCAATAATGCTAGAAAGCTCATCTGCGGTAAATGAAGTCCTATCGTAGCCTTGTACCGCATATAAAAAAGAGGTGGTAATCGCAGGATATGAATCTGTTAGAGTACCATCTAAATCAAATAAAATATATTTTTTATCCGTTAATTTAATCATATCAAGATTATACAACACTATGTAATAGTGTTTCAATCGATTGAATATCAAAAAAATTTTTTAATACTATTTTAACAAAAAAATTTTTGCACAAACTATTGACAAAGGATTAAATCCGCGATATAATTTAGCAGTCAAGAGTTGAGAGTGCTAACACTCCAAACAACAGAGTGCTAACTGCAACAATAATTATGATAAAGGAGAAAATTATGAGAACGTTATCAACAAGAACTTGGAATCCGTTAAACTTCTTTAACGACACCTTTGAAAGTTTCTTTACCCCTTACTACGAAAAGTTTGATTTTATGAAAACCGATATCACAGAAAGGGATGAAGCATTTTTGCTCGAAGTAGAATTACCCGGCTTCGATAAAAAAGATATCACTGTTGAATATCAAGACAAATATCTAAATATCAAAGCGGAAAGACAAGTTATAAATGCAGAAAACGAAAAGGTAATTCGCAAAGAAAGAAGCGTTAGTTGCGCGCGTAACTACTACGTTGGCGATATTGACGAAACCGCTCTTAAAGCCAAATACGAAAATGGTATATTGACCGTAACAATCCCCAAAGCACAATCCAAAAAGAACGAAAAGCTAGGAATAGACATTGAATAGTTTTTCCATTTTTGTCCTCTCCCTTAAAAAAGCAATAAATCCGCCTAATGGCGGATTTATTGTATCTTGAGCTACCAATTTTTAGTATTTATGTTACTTGAGAATTTTGCCGATATGGGAAAGTCTAAACTTTTCTCCCATAGCTAGAACGTCGGCATAGGTTATATTGAATATAGCTAGAAATTCGTCAATATTCATCTTTCTAACAGCCTTTCCACGCGATATTCTATCATCTATTACCCTAAGCCTTCTACAAACCTTAGTAGATTCTATTTCCACGTATATAGTTGCTTCAGCTGCTCTTGTTACACATTTACCGCCGTTCTTTGATATTAGTTCTATAAGCACTATCATTTCGGAAAAGTGCTTGTCCTCAAACAACGTACTAAAGCAAATTTTTTCACCTTTTAAAGGCAAGTTTTTCCCTAATGCCGGCTTCGTTTTCCTTATATGGCTTTGGAAAATTTTATAGTTTCTTCTTGTTAGATTTGTACCGGTGTATCTTCCACCATCGCATACTGAACCTTCTACACGCGTGAACTCTATCTTACCATCCTCTACCCTGCCTTGACAGGAAGGATATTTTTCAAAAAGTTCGTCAAGCGTAATACCCAGCCTTTCTGTAAGCCCTTTAGCGACCAGCATTGTAACTTCAGCATCCTCATCACTACGATGGGCAACGTGTTCGCTAACGTCAACGTTAAAGTCTTCTAGTGCCTTTTCTAGCGCCGGCTGACACGTAAGCTCTTTATATTCACGATAAGCGCGTTGAATATCGTATAGGGTATAGGTTATAAATTCAAGTTTATAGCGCTCCGTAGCCCACATTATAAAGCGAGCATCGTTATCACAAGCAAAACCTATTACCTTTGTATCGGCATCTGTTAAAAGGTCTTTTATCTCATTGTAGAATTCGGTAAACTTGGGAGACGACGTGAATGTTTCTTTGGGATACGCAAGCGTGATGCCCCTATCCTTTTCACTCTTTTCGCGTTTTGCCTTCGACCAAGCTCCGGTATGGAAAATTGCTTCGGGGTTGATGAGAATATCTTTCTTTTCTAGCACGACAAAATTGCAGTCGGTCAACACGTAACCGAAACTGCAAATATGTTTTCCGTCACTACATTCTATATCAAAAAATAGATATTTCATCCTTCTCCTATACATACTAAACCGACAAGCCAAAGCCTGTCGGTTTAGTTTTCAATTGTTTTTCTTTTAGAATTTTACCTTTGTAAGCTTAACGATTTTTTGAGTAGATTCCTCTTCTTGAGCGCCTTTACGAGCCTCGATATCAGAACGCATACGTTCGTACATTTCTTCGTCAAGAATACTCTTCTTTAGGTATAGTACAACCGTGATGGTCATAATAATCATAGGAAGAACAGTCATACAAACGAGCAACCAATTTACAGTACTTTGTGGTACTTGAGCAATGATTGCTTCGATATTAGCGAGCTTAGCTTCTGCGGTTATTTGTCCCATATTTACCAAGTTTTCTTGTTCGGAAATCTTATCGGTAATATCAGCGATACCAAGAATAGAAAGTATAACCGTTACAACGCCCATTTGCGCAGCAGAACCCATCTTAGCTGCTAGAGGACGAATAGAGAATATAATACCTTCTTCACGGTTGCCGGTCTTCCATTCGTTATATTCAACGGAGTTTGCAATGGTGATAGTTTGTACTTGATAGAATACAGCTTGACCGATAGCCCAGAATGCGCCGGAAAGAGCGATGGGATAGAATACCCAATCTGATTCAACGTTTTGGGTTGCTAGGCCAATTGCTAACATTGCGCCGTAGCCGATATAGATGAGAATCAAGCAAATCTTACTGATTTGTCTACGATTGAATTTCTTAGCAAGCAAAGGATAAATAACAAGTATAGCACCAGCGATACCGGTCAAGATACCGAATAGTGACACCATTGCGCCTTCATAACCAAAACGGAAATATACGTACCAAGTAGAAAGACCGCCCAAGATGGAGCTACCCAAGTTGTGTATAAACATTATTATTGCAGTCCAACGTAGTTGGTCGTTACCCTTTAGAACCTTGAAAATTTGTTTTAAAGGATTTACTTTAGGACGATTGGGGTCGAGAGGAGGTAGAGGTTTTTCCTTAACACAAATACAAGTCATCAATTGGCAACCTATAAAGATGATGCCGATAACGATTGCAAGAACGGGGAATGCGGTAGTTGCGCTTCCGCCAATGGTCATAGAACCAGTGGTTAAGGTAGGAACGATAATGGTTGCAAGACCTGCACCTATACCTGCACAAATATTTGCAATAGAGGAAAGCTTATCTCTATCTTCGTGATGAGAGGTAAGGGAAGGTAACATCGACCAATAGCTAATATCGTTCATAGTAAACGTAATGGACCATACGATATACATAATCGCAAAGAAAATTACGAAGCTCATACCCTTTAACGGTACCCAGAACATTAGGAATACGACTATAGAGTTAGAAATTGCACCTATCATAATCCAGGGTTTAAACTTACCCCATTTGGTACGAGTGATTTCTATAATCGAACCCATAATCGGGTCGTTTAATGCATCGAAGATACGACAGCACATTATAACTACACCTACGATTGCAAACTCTGCGGTGTTAACGCCTTTTGTAAGCAAAATACAAGTAAGCATATAGGTGTTGAAAAGCTGGTACATCAAGTCTCGACCTACACCGCCAAGGCTAAATGACCACAAGTTGTGCGAGGTAAGTCTTTCTTGACTGCCTGCAACGTTTTGAGCAACTTTCGACATTACGTTTCCTCCACGTATATATTTTTAATATATAAAGTTTAGCATAGCTATAAAGATTTGTAAATACGAAAAAGGAAAAGTTCTCTATTAAGTTACTTAAATATTACTCAAGGTGCAATAAAAATGGGGACTTGGGGTGGATAATAGGCAAACACACCCATTAAGATTGCCATTATCCCTATAACACAAGCTCCAATTATAAAAAAAATCTTGTTTTCTTTTGCGTGTTTATAAACGTGAAATCCAAGTCTAAACGATAACACGAAAGAGACAATCTCTATTAGTATATGCACAAAAGTACTATCCATAGTTAGTGCAAAGCCATAAAAAATCACGCTAAATTGCATAACTAACAAGCTGATAGCCGAAAAAGTTGCAACAAAAGTTGCAGTAAACCATTTATAGACGTTTATTCCTTTTGCTTTACGAAAGATTATATAGGTAAAAACCCACCAAATCAGCATAGGGTAAAAAACAATTTTAACGTGCTCGGCAAGGCTTTCACTGCAAGGAGCAAATATTTTAACTATACCTAAAGGAATAAGTTCATATAAAAAGTGTTGCAGGGCGGAAAGCAACAAAGCTACTATTACGCCAAAAAAAGAATTCCATTTCCACAACTTTTCAATCGTCATTTTTTGCATAGTATTAGTATACGCAATAGGACAATATTATTACTTTTTTCATTATTGACTTTAAATATCACCGGTGTTATAATTTGAGCGCACTAAATAGGAGAATAATGATGAAAATTCTTATAATTTTTGCAGGGGGAACGATTGGCAGTACAATAAAAGGAAACTGCATATCGATAGATAGCGGAAAGCCCTCTATTTTAATGGAAACCTATCGTAAAAAGTATGGTTTAAACTTTGAATACGAAACTCGTACCCCGTATATGGTACTTTCGGAAAACAATACGGGTAAAAACTACGTAGACTTGGTCAATTGCATTTTTGACAATATTGATAATGGATACGATGGTATTATAGTCACCCACGGAACCGATACCTTGCAATACACATCCACCGTTCTAACCTATGCGCTGGGAAACAAAACCATTCCAGTATGCGTTGTTTCGTCCAACTATCCTATAGAACACCCCGAAGCAAATGGGATTGAAAACTTGCGCGGAGCCATTCGATTTATTGAGCAAAAAGGCGGTAAAGGCGCTTTTGTAGTTTATAAAAACAACGATGATATCTATCCTAAAATTCATAGGGCAAACCGATTGCGTGCAGGATACGTTTATACCGATAGAATAGATTCCATCTTCGATATGCCCTATGGCTATTTTGACAACGACGAAAACTTTGTTTTAAATTCCAATTTCGTTGATTTCGAAGGAGATTTTGAACCGATAGGTAGACTAAACATTGGTCCACAATGTGATTTTATTTACCGCATATATCCATACGTAGGTATGGTATATCCACGTTTTCCCAAAACGGTTAAATACGTTCTATTGGACTCTTTCCACAGCGGAACGATTGACACAGCTTCCGATGCGGCTTTGGAATTTTATGACTACTGCAAACAAAATGGTATAAAACTCTATTTAACAGGATTGAAAAACGCAATATCCTACGAAGGCACTCTAAAATATAGAGAACTTGGTATAACACCCCTTTATGATATTGCCCCTATTGCCGCTTATATTAAAGGTTGGTTATACGGAAAATTATAAAAAAGGAGCTTAGCTCCTTTTTATTTTACGTAATTTAGCCATAATCCATTGTTTGGCAACAGCTTTACATCTTTGATTTTATATTGTTCCAAAATATTCAAGGTTTTACCGCTAAACAAATCTTTGCCTTCACAATCCCCATCAATAGTGGGAACCACTACTAAACTAAGTTCGTCTATTACCCCTGCATTTAAAAATAAGGTGTCGGTTAAGCCACCGCCTTCTAGCATAATGGTTTTTATACCAAACCCTTCGTAAAGTTTTTTGAGCATCAAGTTGACGTCCACCTTTTCATTACCGCAAAATAGATACGATATGCCTTTTGACTCCAAAAATGCTATATGCTCATCACTAACGTTATCGGTTAGTATCTCGATTATATGCGCGTTGTCGTAACCTATATCGTAATCCTTTATTTCCGAGCCATACCAACCAAGCCTTCCGTGAGGGTCGATTGATATTGCATAATACCCCCATTTCTTTTGTATCTTATCTTTGCGTTCTATAACTATATTTTTAAAAGGAGTTAAATCAGGCTTTGCGCCACCTGTAAAGCTACCTTCCATAGTTACTCTTCCGCAACAATACGCATCTGCCTTATATTCCCTATTTATGCGGTAATATTCCTCTGTAAGAGCTATTGTCGTCGGCTCGTCCATATACTTACCCGTTATCTTACCATCAATAGAAATAAGCATATGTAATATAACGTATGGTCTATTCATCACTATTTACCAAACTCCTTTGCAGTTTCTTCGAGTAGCTTTCGAATTGGTAAATGTTGGGGACAAATATCTTCGCATTTACCGCACTTGATACAATCGCTTGCCTTACCTCCGTGCTTAACGTGAATACTATAGTAATACGAAGAATTGAAGGTATCGTTTGCTTTTTTATCGTTTAGGCAAGCGAATAAATCGGGTATGGAAATCTTCTTTGGGCAACCATCTATGCAATATCGGCATCCCGTACATTGAATTGCATTTTGCTTGCGGTATATAAGTTTAACTCTATTTATTGCATTTTGTTCCTCTTGGGTAATGGGCTTAAAGTCTTTCATATAACTTATATTATCGTTCATCATATCCATATTACCCATACCGGAAAGAACCATAATTACGCCTTCGAAGGAGCTGGCATATCTAATAGCATAGCTAGCATAGGAACCGCCACCCAATGAATCGAAGACTTTCTTTGCCTCTTCCGGTAGTTTAACAAGAGAACCACCTTTTACAGGCTCCATAACTATAACGGGCTTATTATATTTTCTGCAAACGTCATAACACTTTTTTCCCTCTACCGAAGGGTCGTCGTAATCAACGTAATTTAGTTGTATTTGAACAACCTCTATTTGAGGATACTCTATGAGTATTTGTTCAAGTATTTCCGCCTTATCGTGGAATGATAGTCCAACGTGTTTGATTTTACCTTCCGCTTTTAGTTCAAATGCCGTTTCATAGGCTTTGCAAGCTTTGAACTTTTCAAAAAGCTTACGGTCTTGTGCGTGCATCAAATAAAAGTCGAAATAATCTACCCCACAAGCACGCAATTGCCTATTGAAGAAAGGTCTTATGTCCTCTTGCTTTTTAAAAAATCCCCAAGAAAGCTTGTTGGTAAGCACGTACTCCTCTCTCTTATAGCGAGAGGTCAAGCATTTCTTAACTGCCCTTTCCGAGCGCATCAACATATATCCGTGCGCGGTATCAAAATAATTAAATCCGGCGCCGATAAAAGCATCTACCATTTTATCAAGTTCTTTATAATCTATCATTTTGAACTTATTGGTAGGCAATCTCATACAACCAAAGCCAAAATTCTTCTTTATTTCGGGAAACATAGTTACTCCTAAAAAATTGTTATACTTATTTTACCATACGATTAAAACGTTTTCAATATACAAATTATTGATGATAAAAATAAAACCCTACTATGGGAGTTTACTAAACGTAAATGACCGAGTAGGGTTTTTCTTTTATATACGCATAACCGCAATAGCTGTTACTGCATTTTTTCTTGCTTTACCTTTTTGTCTATCACGTGGCGAGATGCTAGCTCCTTGCGCACGTCATCGGTTGAAATTCCCATTTCTACCATAAGCACCATTAGGTGATAGGCAAGGTCGGCTATTTCGTAAACGGTTGCTTTCTTATCGTTGGCTTTGGCTTCTATGATTACTTCGGTTGACTCTTCGCCTACCTTCTTTAAAATTTTATCTATTCCCTTTTGGAAAAGATAGGTGGTATAGCTCTTTTCGGGAAGGTCGCGTTTGCGGGATAGAAGCAACTCGTAGAGTCCGTCCATAGAAAACTCGTTTCTTTCTTCGCTCACGTATAGTATATCGTTAAAGCAACTATCGGTACCCAAATGGCAAGCTGGGCCATCTTTTTCAACCTTGACAACGAGAGCATCACGGTCGCAATCGGCGGTAATGGAAACTATATGTTGATAGTTTCCACTAGTTTCTCCCTTTAACCAAAGTTCGCTTCTAGAACGAGAGAAAAAGCAAGTTAGCTCTTTTTCCATACTAATAGTTAAGCTTTCTTTATTCATATATGCTAAAGTGAGTACCTTTTGGCTCAAAGCATCTACTACTATTGCAGGAATAAGACCTTTATCATCAAATTTCAATTCGTTTACGTTTATCATATTACTCTCCTATCTTACTATTATATCGTTTCTACGCAACAAGTCTTTCAAATCGCCTATTTTTACTTCGCCGAAATGGAATATCGATGCGGCAAGCCCGGCATCTATGGTGGGGATTTCTTTAAATAGCGTTACAAAATCTTCCGCTTTGCCTGCTCCGCCCGATGCTATCACGGGAACGTTTACTGCTTCTACAACCGCTTTTAACATTTCGATATCAAAGCCACCCTTTACTCCATCGGTATCAATAGAATTTACCACTACTTCGCCGGCTCCGTTAGATACACATTTCTTTATCCAACCTATCGCCTCCATACCGGTATCTTCTCTTCCACCTTTTGCAAATACCCTAAATTCTCCCCCTACGCGCTTTATATCGGCGCTAAGCACCACGCATTGGTCTCCGTATTTTAGAGCGCCTTCCTTTATTAAAGAGGGATTTTTGATTGCACCGGAGTTTACCGATACTTTATCTGCACCGCACTTTAGCACTCTATCAAAATCTTCTATCGTATTTATCCCGCCGCCTACGGTCAAAGGAATAAATATATTTTGAGCTACTTCACGCAATATATCCGTAAAAAGCTTACGACCGTCCGAAGAAGCTGTGATATCATAAAACACAAGCTCGTCGGCACCTGCATCACTATAATATTTACCAAGTGCTACGGGGCTTGAAACGTCGCTCAAATTTTCAAAGTTGATGCCTTTTACAACTCTACCGTTTCTTACGTCAAGGCAAGGAATTATTCTTTTTGTAATCATTTTGCTATTTCCACCGCCTTTTCTAAATCTATTGCACCGATATAGTATGCCTTACCGATGATTGCTCCGTATAAATCCAGCTTACGCAATGCTATTATATCGTCTAAAGAGGATACTCCGCCGGATGCGGTTATATCAAGAGAAAATCTAGAAGAAATCTCTTTATACAACTCTCTATTGGTTCCTTGCATAGCTCCGTCTTTGGATATATCGGTACAAATCAAGGTTTTTACACCAAGCGCTTGCATTTTGGCACAAAAATCGTAACAATCATACTCCGATTTTTCTAGCCAACCTTTAATAGCGACCTTTCCGTCTTTGATATCCACTCCAACTGCTATACGCTCGCCATACTCTTTTAGAGCGCTCTTCAAAAACTCTTCGTCGTTGACTGCAGCGGTACCAAGTATTACCCTATCTACTCCGTTTTCCAAATATGCCCTTACGGTTTGCATATTTCTTATTCCGCCACCGATTTCCGAAAACAAGCTGGTTTCGTTTACTATACGTTTGACGGTTTCTAGGTTTGGGGTATTACCATCCCTTGCCCCCTCAAGGTCAACCAAATGAATGCAAATAGCACCTTTTTTCTCGAAATCTTTAGCAATATCAACGGGATTGTCGCTATATACGGTTACTTGGTTATAATCTCCTTTATATAACCTTACAGCTTTTCCGCCAAGTAAATCTATTGCAGGGAATATCTTCATACGTTGCCCCCTATTTCACTAAAAGCCTTTAGTATGTTTAATCCTACTTTACCACTCTTTTCCGGATGAAATTGGCAACCATATACGTTACCATTTTGTACGCAAGCAGTAATTTGTTTATCATACTCGGCGCTCGCAACCAAACTATCTTCGCACTCTATTGCATAATATGAATGCACAAAATATACGCAGTCATCTTCCTTTATATACTTCAATATCTCACTATCCTTATGGAACTTTAGCGCATTCCAGCCTATATGAGGTATCTTATACTCCTTTTTAATAATGCCTTCCATCGGCACTACCTTGCCTTTTATAAGAGAAAGTCCATCGTGCTTACCATACTCGTAGCTCTTTTCAAAAAGCATTTGCATACCAAGACATATACCCATAAGAGGCTTGCCACTCTTTACTTCTTCGATAATCAAGTTATCTAGCCCACTTTCCGCTAGCTTTTGCCTAGCATCACCAAAAGCGCCAACTCCGGGAAGAATTAGTTTATCGGCTTTCTTTATTATATCGGGCTCGGAAGTTATAACACTTTCCACTCCTATCGCTTTAAGGGAGGATGAAAGGGAAAATAAGTTCCCTACACCATAATCGATAATCGCTATCATTAGAGCACTCCTTTGGTTGAAGGAATTTCGTCCTTGTAATCGTCGTCGATTGCAATAGCTTGCTTAAGCGCTCTACCAAAGCTCTTAAACGTACCCTCGATAATGTGGTGAGAGTTCGTGCCTGCAAATTGTTTTAGATGTAAAGTGAACTCTGCGTGGCGAATAAAGGCAAGGAAAAATTCCTTTGTTAGCTCGGTATCGAAGTCGCCTACCTTTTGTGCACCGATGCGAAGTCCATAGTTCAAATATGCCCTACCACTCAAATCGATAGCGGTCATAATTAGGGTTTCGTCCATAGGAAGAATAAAGCTACCATATCTAACTATGCCCTTCATATCACCAAGCGCTTCTTTGATGCAATCGCCTAGCACGATACCAACGTCTTCTACGGTATGATGATAATCAACGTAAACGTCTCCATTACAAGTTACGTCTAGGTCTATTCTGGAATGGCGCGAAAAGAGAGTTAACATATGGTCTAAAAAGCCACAACCTGTACTTACGTTACTTACACCCTTACCATCAAGGTTTATACTCATAGTGATATCGGTTTCGTTTGTTTTTCTCGTTATAGTTGCTTTTCTCATATTACTCTCCTAATATTTTTGTTACTTTGGATATAAATATTTCCATTTCTTCTCTGCTACCTATCGTTATGCGGTTATAGTCCTTTATGCGAGGCTTTTCAAAGTGGCGAATAAGTACGCCTTCCTCTTTTAGCTTTAGATATAAATTCAAACCACTTATTTTAGGGCTTGTAGCAAAGATAAAGTTTGCACTAGAGGGAAGAACCTTGAATCCAAGTTTTTGTAGCTCTTTGACGGTATAATCGCGCGTAGCGATAATTTTCTTTGCGTTATCCAAATAATACTCGTTATCTTCTATGGCTTTTAAGCCTGCAATTTGGGTTAGAGTATTAACGTTATAGGGATTTGTGGAATACTTTATTTTGTTTAGGTCGGCAATCAAACTCTCGTTTGCAATGGCATATCCTAGTCTTGCACCTGCCATACTACGCGACTTGGAATAGGTCGCGGATACGATAAGATTATCGTATTTCTTGGTTAAAGGTATGGCGCTCGTACCACCAAAATCAACGTATGCCTCGTCTATTACCACTACCGAGTTGGGATTGGATACAACTATTTCCTCTATATCCTCTAAAGATATTTCCATTCCCGTAGGTGCATTGGGGTTTGCAATAACCACAAGCTTATTTTGACCTTTAAATGCTTTAACGTTAAGGCTAAAATCATCGTTAAGCGGTATGATGGTAGGCGGTATACCATATAACTCGGAAAATACGGGATAAAATCCATAGGTTATATCGGCATAGGCAACTCCACCCTCTCCGTATGCCATAAAGCAAAAGTTAAGGATATCGTCAGAACCATTGGAAAGGAAAACGTTGCTTTCTTGAACGTTATATAAATTGGCTATTGCTCCCTTTAACTTTTTACACTCCGGGTCGCAGTATAAACGTAAGCGTTCTACCGCATTTGCGTTTATAGCATCGATAACCCCTTTTGAGGGCGGATAAGGGCTTTCGTTGGTATTTAACTTAACGTATTTTTTGTCTTGAGGTTGTTCGCCGGGCGTGTATGCTTCGATGCGAGCAAGCCTTTCACTCACAAATTTACTCATCTTCTTCAAACCTTATAGTTGCGCTTCTTGCGTGTGCGTCAAGTCCTTCCTTCTTTGCAAAATATGATACTTTGTCCGCAACCTTTTTTAGAGCGGGTGCGGTGTAATAGGTATATTGTGATTTTTTAACGAAATCATCTACCGAAAGCGGGGATGAAAATCTTGCGGTACCCGAAGTAGGTAAAGTGTGATTGGGACCTGCAAAATAATCGCCAAGAGCTTCGGGGCAATATCTACCCATAAAGATAGAACCCGCGTTCTTTATCTTGTCTAGATAATCGAAAGGATTGTCTACGGAAAGTTCCAAGTGCTCTGGAGCTATTTCGTTAGAAATGTCTATAACGTCATCTATATTTTCGGCAACGATGATTTTTCCGTTATTCTCTATTGAAGTTCTTGCGATTTCTTCACGCGGTAATTCTTTTAGTTGACGTTCAATTTCCTCTTGAACAGCCTTTGCAAGCTCAAATGAATCGGTAACTAGAACCGCGCTTGCCATTTTATCGTGCTCGGCTTGGGAAAGAAGGTCTGCAGCAATATAACGAGGATTAGATTTACCATCCGCAATAACCAAAATTTCGCTTGGCCCTGCTATCATATCGATGGAAACTCTACCAAAAACCTGTCTTTTTGCCTCTGCTACGAATGCGTTACCGGGTCCAACTATCTTATCCACTTGTGGAATGGTTTCGGTACCATAAGCAAGAGCTCCTATAGCTTGTGCGCCACCCACTTTAAAAATGCGGTCTACACCCGCTATTTTCGCAGTTGCTAGTATAACGGGATTTACTTTACCATCTTTTGAAGGGGGAGTGGTAATACAAATTTCCTTACAGCCGGCAATTTTTGCAGGGATAGAGTCCATCAAAACGGTTGAAGGATATGCAGCGGTACCACCGGGAACGTATAAACCCACCTTCTCTATGGGCGTAACCTTTTGACCTATAACGATACCGTCGTCGCCCTTTATTTCAAAGCCCGAACGAACTTGCTTGGAGTGGAAGGTGCGTACGTTTTCTGCCGCCTCCTTAATAATATCTATGAACTCTTGGGGAACGTTTTGGAATGCTTCGTTTATTTCTTCTTCGCTAACTTCGACGGAATTTAGTTCCACTTTATCGAACTTTTTAGCATACTCAAATAGGGCTTGGTCGCCATTTTTCCTAACGTTTGCTATAATATCAGATACTATTCCAGATACGTCGAGGGTACTTTCTCCCCTATCGAATATTTCTTCTTTTGTAAGCTTTGTATAGTCTAGTATTCTAATCATCTTTCTTTACCTGCTTGGATAATTCTTCTTGTAACCTAACGATTTTTCTTTGCTTAAAGCCAAAGCTAGCTTTGTTTGCAATAAGCCTTGCGCTAATAGGTACTATAGTTTCAAAGGGCATAAGGTCGTTTTCTAGCAAGGTCTTGCCTGTTTCTACAATATCTACGATAACGTCGCTTAGTCCTAAAATAGGAGCAATTTCGATAGAACCGTTAAGGTGTATTATATCTATATCGCGACATTTGTTGGCATAATAGTTTTTAGCAATGTTGCTAAACTTGGTCGCAACGCGCAACGTTTTAGAGGTATCGTCTTTAAAATCACTCTTAGATGCTACCGCCATACGACATTTACCAACGTTCAAATCTAGCAACTCGTATACGTCTGGCGCATACTCTAAAAGAATATCCTTTCCCGCAACACCGATATCTGCCGCACCACGTTCAACGTAGATGGTAACGTCGCTAGGCTTTACCCAAAAGTAACGTACTTTCTTTTCGGCGTTTTCGAAAATAAGTTTACGATTGGGCTCCTTGATAGCGGGACATTCGTATCCTGCACGCTCGAACATATCGTATACCTTTTCGCCCAGCCTTCCTTTGGGGAGTGCGATATTGATATACTCATCCTCTTCGCTCGCACTTGCCTTGTTTTCTAACCACTCTAAAGTATCTAGATATACCGCAAACCCGATAGCGCCCGATTTTCTTCCCATACGCTCGATAAGTTTATCGTATCTACCGCCGGAAAGAACCCTTTGTGCTATACCGCTAACGTATCCTTTGAACACAACTCCGCTATAATATCCGTTACTAGGCGTAATGGAAAAATCTATGTTTATAACGCGCTCGTATCCACTAGCAATTAGTTTATCACAAAGTGCCTTGAAATCACTATAAATATTAAGTGAATTTTGTGATTTTACAATATTTTTTAC
Organism: Clostridia bacterium; assembly: GCA_017403145.1. Taxonomy (GTDB): domain Bacteria; phylum Bacillota; class Clostridia; order Christensenellales; family DTU072; genus Stercoripulliclostridium_A. Next base: position 16,405 of record JAFQOO010000002.1, on the reverse strand, counting down.
TGCATTTAAGCTATCTTGTACACTATCATAATTGTTTAGCAATACGGAAAGTGCTTCGTACTGATTTTCAAGCAAATTTTCTAAAAGCATATCGCTGTTTTTATCGGCGATAGCATTCTTTACCTTGCCTATTTTTTCACTAGGCACACCATAGTCTTGTAGTAATGCGTCAACTAGCGCAACGTCGCTCAAATTCAACTTGAAACTTTCTGCGACCAGCGAAAGAGATTGTAGAGCAAGTACGGTTACCTCGAAAATTTCGCTTGCGGAAATCTTACCTATACACTCTAACCCCGTTTGCATAATTTCCTTGTATGCGCGCGAGCTTTCCGATATACGATATACGTTCTCGTTGTAATAATATTTCTCTACACCATTGGTATCACGCGAGTTCTTTATTATAGATAGAGTAACGTCGGGCTTTAGTGCAAGCAACCTACCATCGGTATCGTTAAAAGTAATAACGCCTTCGCTTACCAAAAAGTCCTTATTCTTGGAATATAAATCATATTCCTCGAACTTACTCATTTTATACTTTTTATACCCTGCGTTAACGTACAAATCACGCATTGCAAAAACCAATTTTTCATCAAACTTTAAAATATCGGAACTAAACATTTTTCAACCTCTCTATAACCATCTTATAACCGTCTGCGCCATAATTTAGATATTTGCTAACCCTAGATATCGTTGCGGTAGAAGCCCCTACGCTCTTGTTGATTTCTTGGTAACTTACACCTTCGGTTAGCTTTAGAGCAACGTCCAATCTTTGAACAAGCGCTTCTAATTCTTGTATAGTACAAATATCGTTAAGGAAAGCCTTGCACTCCTCTTCCGATTTTAACGTTAAAATTGCCTTACACAATAGGTCTAAATTATCTGCAAATTTAATCATAGTACACTACTCCTAATAAAATACTTTACTAGTTTAGCACACTAAAGCGTGAAAGTCAACAACAAAAAACTATAAAATAAAAGAAAAAACCAAGCAATTGCTTGGTTTTTTTGATTAACTTTGCCTTACTCGGCTTTTTTATCCTTGTTAAAGAAACCTTGTACAGCTGTTTTTGCTTCGTCAAGTTTGGTCTTGCCTTGCTCTACCGTTGCAAGCGCATACTCTTTACCTTGGGCATATTTTTCCTCTACGAATTCCTTGCCTTGATTATATTTCTCTTGTGCAAATTCTTTGCCTTGAGATATTTTCTCTTGTGCATATTCTTTGCTTTCTACATATTTTTCTTGGGCATATTCCTTGCCTTGAGTGTACTTTTCTTGAGCATATTCCTTACCTTGTTCAAACTTTTCGATTACAAAATCTTTGCCTTTTGTTAATTGTCCTATTAAATGCTCTTTATCCTTTTCAAAACTGCTAACAAAGGAATCTACAACAATTGAAGCAATTTCGGTTATCAAGGTAAAAATCCACATTATTATCGATGCTATCATCGATGCTATCGCAAGAGGTGAAGCAATTGTTATAGCGACAATTATACCATATATCGTTAGTGCTAAAGTATAGGTTTTAACCAAAATTTTTGCAACTTTGAGTAAGTGCTTTACTTTTCGCAACGTCCTTATATTGACAATTTTTTTCTTTTTAATTGCCTTTTTTACCTTTTTCTCTTTGAATGGTATAGAAATTATTATACTTGGTATTAAAAGTGCAAAAAGTATAGCATTTACTACAAAATTACCAAAGCCAAAAACCAACATACAAACAAGATATGCTATCATAATGATATCATAACTATGCCTACATACAATTCCCAACCATCTCAATATTTGTCTATATCTATGTAATAATTTTATAGTAAACATACCATTCCCTTTTAATCACTATTTTGCCAAGCTCTTAACTGCTTCATAGAATGCTTCTGCCATAGCGGTTTGTCCGTTTTTATCGGGGTGGATACCATCAAGTTTGTACCATTCGGGGTGGTCTTTGGTAATCGCATAGGTATCGACTAACGTGAGATTATATTCATCGGCAAGTTCTTTGATTGCTTCGTTAATTATATTTATATTCTCACCATTGATATCGTACATATAGTCGCCTTCCTTTGCTCCGTGAACGTAAAAACCGGAGTTGACGGTAGCAAGTATAATTTCAGGTGAACTTTCAAGTCCTTGATATATCTCTATAAGTTCCTTCATCGCTTGCTTAAAGTCCGCTTTACCATCGGTAAAGTTATAGGGCTTACTATCGTTAGAGCCAAGCATAAGTATAACAATGTCAGGTTGATATTTCTTGCTCTTTTCGTATAGTTTGGTTGCACGATATGATTCTACGTTATTTTCTTGGGCGGTTTTTGCACTAAATCCAAAGTTTAATACGTGATAATCGTCGCCCAACATATCGCCTAGTTGTGCGGGATAGGTGTTTTTAAACCAATTTATAACACTCATTCCATAAGTTATGCTATCGCCTACGCAAGCTACTTTGATTTGTCCATCTTTTGCTTTCGTATGTAGTTGAACGTCGGTGCAACCAACAAACATAGCGGCACCAAAAATAATGCCGGCTAAAAGAGCTATCACTACTAAAAAGCCTATAATTTTCCTTTTTAACTTTTTCATATTCCTTTCTCCAAAGTTGATATTTTGATTTTACCACAATTTACCACCTCATTCAATAGGTATAACACCCAATTTACCATAATTTGTGCGTTGACTTATAGTTTATTTACTTTTAAAATGATGCTATGAAAAAATATTTACTCAATACTTTTATACTTTTAGTAACCTTTAGTATGCTTTTCACCCTATCCGCTTGCAAAGAAAGTGAAGATTATACACCCTCTATTGAAGGTGCGTTGCCAGACACGGAAGGTAGTGATGAAAGCTTACCCACAGAGCCCGATACTCCAAACGAGCCTACGCCTCCAAGTGAACCCGAAAAACCTAGCGAAGAAGAAACTCCACCTACCCCTACTATTAGTTACGCATACTACTTATCCTCAAATGTAAACTCTTTGAGCGTACGGAGTGGGACAAGTACCGCTTCTAGTAAACTCGGTAGTATAAATAAGGGGGATATGCTCTCTCTTGAAGGCGAAAGCGGTAATTGGTATCGTACCGTTTATAAGGAAAAAACAGCCTACGTACATAAAGACTACGTTACACTTGTAAAAATAGCAAAAGGCGACGATAGAATAGAAAAAGTTATAGCCATAGGTTTAAAGTTACTTGGGCATCCTTACGTATATGGTTCGGAACGATATCATTGGGGAAACGGAAAGTTGAACTATAACTTTGTACCCGGTAAATACGATTGCTCGGCGCTAATGCAATATATGTTTTACTTTGGTAACGGAGATTTACTTGAAGTAACCAGCAAAAAACAGTATTATCAAGGCAACAAGGTTGACGAGTTAAGGCGAGGTGATTTGATGTTCTTTACCAATGCAAACGGATATAATTCAACCGGCATAAATCGCGTTAGGCACGTGGGAATGTATCTTGGCGACAACTATATACTACATACCGCTAGTGATTACGCGGTAATAGAACCCATTTCTCAAACGCGCTGGGACTACTTTATAACCGCAAAAAGAATTATCGAGTAACCTACAAAATAAAGAGCCGACTTAATCGGCTCTTTATTTAACCATTTATATTTTCACGATACTTTTTTACTACGTCGCGGAATTCCGCTTTGAATTGGTCGCTAGATAAATCCAAATTATCAAGACGAGTAATAAGTGCGTTAAGGTCGGCATTGGCTTTATAATTAGACTCGCGCAATATCAAAGCAAACTCTATTACCGACGAGATAAATGCGTCTTGGGCGTTCATAGTGCGATAATCATTCGTTGATATACCTAGAGTAATGCTTTGCTCTAAAGTATCGTCGCCGGAATTTTCCGTCGGTTTATATTTCAATATAACTTCAGCAAACTTTTCGTTTTCAACAAGTTCCCTTTCTTTTAGCTTTATTTCGTATACGATAGTTACCGTATGTCCGCTTCCGAGCTCACCCGCATCGGTTTTATCATCATTAAATTCATCTTCGGTAAGTAGTTTATTTTCGTATCCTATCAAGCGATAGCTATCAACGTAATCTTTATTGAAGGTTACTCCCGCTTTAACGTCTTTTGCAACGGTTACAAGCGAACCGCCTATATCTGTTACGAGTGCGCGCCTTGCTTCCATAATGGAATCTATATAACTATATACTCCATTACCTTCAAGAGCCAACGTTTCCATTAGGTCAGATTGGATGTTGCCTGTTCCAAAACCATAAACGGAAAAATATATTCCACTCTCTCGTTTTTCTCCAATAAATCTACCAAGCGCTGTGGTGTTAGATATTCCTACGTTAAAATCGCCATCGGTTGCAAGAATTACTCGGTTGTTACCGCCCTCTATAAAGCACTCCCTTGCAATGTTATATGCAGTCTTTATACCCTCGCTACCTGCAGTAGAACCGCCGGCTACCAAATCTTCTATAACCGCCATTATCTTTTGTTTTTCGTTACCATAAGCCCCTTTTAACGCAACGTTATCGTTTCCTGCATAGGTTACTATAGATATTCTATCTTCCGCATTGAGATTTTCTACCAGCAATTTGAAAGATTCTTGCACCAAGGGAAGTTTGTCGGCGCTATACATAGAACCACTAACGTCTATTAGGAATACCAAATTATTCTTAACGTTGCTAAATGCTACCTCTTTAGAAGCAAGACCTATGGTCATAAGCTTTGTTTGGGGATTATAAGGATTGTCAAAAACCGAAGACGTAAGCGACATTATAGAGCCATCGGTGGGTTTAACGTAATCATAACTAAAATAATTTAACATTTCCTCTACTCTAACAGCATCTTTAGGTATGTTATAGTTCTCCATTATGCGTTTGCGTAAATTAGGATAAGAGGCGGTGTTTGCATCAATAGAAAAATAACTCACGTTATTCGTCTCGGTAGATATAAAATCGTTCTCTATTATTTCCGTATAGTTCTCACTACTTTCGTAATCACCGTAAACGCCAGCATACTTGACACCGTAATTATCATAAAGGAAGTTCGAATCGTCTTTTACCGAACAGGCTGTTAAAGAAAAAATCAAACAAATACTAATTAAAATAATCGGTACAATAATAAAACTTTTTTTCATATTATTACCACCTTTTTCTTTATTGTAACACCAAAAGCACATATAATCAATGATAGTATAATGAGTAAATTGTGTTATTATTGTGTATATTAAAAAATCCGAGATTAACTCGGATTTTCTTCATAGGTCATCGGCATCTTGGGTTGGTTTACCGCCATCGGTAGGTACTCCCGTATATGAGCCAAGCGTATCGCTTTTACTGCCTTTATTCTTTTTCATACTCTCTCCTTTAAGAGTAGTATGCTCCCTTTTTAGGAAATTATTTAATGCGGATTACCTCGAACATATCTTCCACGTTATCAAGTATGGGATATCTTGTTTCCGCGGTAGAGCTTACCGCAAATTCCCCCTTTACTAAATCTATATACATAGTATTTTGTCCATCATCGCCCATAAAACGCTCTTCCCAAAGGTCTTCTTTGATACGCTCTTTTACGTCAAGCTGTTTTAGAGCAAGATTATCGAAACTAACTATCCCGTATTTTGAAGATATTCTAGGGAGAGCTTTGTAACACTCCTCTATTTTATCACGAACCTCGTTTGAATAAAAACTCTCTCCACGTCCCCTCTTTTTGTAGCCTAATATTAGTAACTTATGCTCCTCGCTACCCATATCTATAAGTTTATCGACGTCGACAATACCGCAAATAACGTGTAGGACCGCGTGTGGATAACTCTTAGCAAAATCAAAGGTACTTTCTTCATAGCTAGCAAGCGATATCCCTAGTCCATAAATCAGCTTTTTGGCAATGAGTTCCTCTATTACCTCTTTATAACGGGACAAATGCCTTTCGTTTATAGTTATATTGGGAACGACGCCTATTTCTTTTAACTTAGTTAAAAATGGAACTAATTCGGGGTGCGAAAAGGGATTTCCGCCGCCGATTGCTAGTTCAGTTCCCGCCTGCAATTTGTCTATAAATTCCGCATCCAACTGGGCGTGCTTACCTAGTACCGACGACTTTTCGTGGCACATAGGACAATTGAGCTCGCAATAATCGGTTATCTTCAAATCAATGCTATCGGGAAAGCAGGCGATAAATTTATCGTCCTCGGTTACAAGCTCTTTAGTACCGTCGTCAAATAATCTAACGACGTAATTCCCATTTTTATACTCGGCTAAAAGATTCATTAGAAGATATATTTATCGATATCCCAACAGCCACCGAACCATTCTTCGCAGGTTACAAAATATACGTTTTCGTCAAATAACGCTTTGGCAAGGGTAGCTATATCGTCTTTATAATAATCAAGACCAAGTTCTTTATATACTCTATATAGGTCGTAGCCACAAGTGCACTCATCTAAGCAGTCTTCGTTGAAGAATCTACAACATAAATCGTGATTGAAAGGCTCTTCTTCGGCTCTTTCCATAAATTCCCTAACCGCATCCTCTTTGATTTCTTGCACCTTTTTGCATTCGCTTATGAAGGCTTCTCTATCCGCTACCAGCTTTTGGTATCTTTTATCGATTTGTTCAAGAATGCCACTTCTTTCTTCTTCATCTTCTATTTCCATAGCTTCATTTTTTTCGCGTACTAAAAGGGTAAAGAATTCTTCGACAACCAATCCCCAAACCATAAACATCTTCTCTACAGGTGAGCGAATTTCCTTTTCATCGCCGGGAATATCCTCTTTCTTTCTCCAAGAGGTATTGGCATCTTTCTTTTTAATGGTAATAGAGTGTGAACTTGAACTATTGGTTTCAAAAACCCCGTATCTTACTATTCTTTTCATCTTTGTTACTCCTTTATAAGTGAAATAAATGTTTCGTTTATTTTATCCCAGCCCTTACTACGTTCTGTGGGTAGTTTTTCTATTTCTTCAGCTATACTATCTAGTTTTTTAACGATATATTCGTTTAATACCACTATTTTATCGCCCTCTCCAAGCTCTGGAGAATTCATTTTGTTGTTTAGAAGAGCTTCAACCTCACCCCTTATTTCTTCGCTCAAACATTCATCAACAAGCTCGCTAAATAACATTGGCGGAGGGGTACCTTTTTTGAGTATCCACTCGCAAGCGAGCAATGGTCGCAACACGTAAAAGTATTTCTTTAAGCGCACCTTTTCACCTTGCAAATATTCGTGGTAGTTTCCTCTTGCCATATTTAGATAATGATATAGCCCGTTTTTTGCCACGAAATACTCGTTTATGAGAAGTGATACCTTCTCCCACTCATCCGTTTTTTTATAAATTATGGGAGAAGAGTTCCACTCGAACAAGGTGGGATTGGACTTGTTAAGTAGTTGCAAAGCCTTACTAACGTCCCAACCATTGATATCCAAAACTTCGTCAAGTTGCCACTCTATAACGTCCCTTCTTTTGTCTAGCCTTAGATAGTCTTCTGCCCTTCTAACGTAAATAAACCTTACGTCGTAATCACTATCGTGCGATGCAAAGCCCCAAGCACGGCTGCCGGACTCCACACAATAGAGTATTTTGACATTTTCGGTTTCTTCTATCTCTTTTAGCTTTTGTTCTATTATATCTAACATTTCCTATTCCTCATCGGGTTGTTGTCCATCGTGCGCAAGTCATTTCCTTTGCATTTATTCTCATAATTCCCTTTTCCCTTTATTTAAATTTTGGCAACCATTCTCCGTGTGCTTTTATTAGGTCGTCGCAAAGCGATTTTATCTTATCAAGCGAGAGTTGGTCGCGTGTATGAGGGTCAAGATATGCCGCCATATAAATATATTTCTTCTCGCCCGTCTCTATAGCTTTTAGTACCATATCGTGCACCGCTATATGCGTCATATTGAGTGCTGCAAGTTGCAGAGGAAGTTCGCCTACCACTTGTGGATTTAGTCCGTTAGAATCAACTATTATCGGCACCTCAACGCAAGCGGTATTTGGCAGATTAGTAATCCATCCCTCGTTTTGCACGTTGCCATATATCTTGAAGGGTTGCCCCGTTTCGCAAGCTTCTATTATGCGCGAACCATACTCGTTACTACGCTCGTGAGTAACGTTACCATCCGCCATAATCTCGTTACGAAGCTTTTTCCAACGTCTAATTTGACGTCTGCAACGTCTTGGATACTCGTCAATCGGGATTAAATATTTTAAAATTAGATGGGGATACTTTGATTTTATAAAGTAAGGATGATACTCCGCTGTATGCTCGCTACTCTCCGTATTATAGTATCCAAAACGGTTCATGATTTCCAATCTAACGCGGTCATTAAATGGTCTTACCTCGTTAAATTTCTTTTTAAATAATGGATATAAATCGTTGCCCTCTTTATCGGTCAACGTTAGCAACCAACACATATGATTTATACCGCCTAAAGTATACTCGGCATCGTTAAGTTTTTCCTCTTTAAGTTTACCATTTATCCAAGAAACAACTACTTGACAGGAGTGGCATAAACCAACGGTTTTAACTTTGGTATATCGTTGCATATATCCCGATAATATACTCATAGGATTAGTGTAATTAAGAAGTAATGCATCGGGACAAACTCTTTCCATAACGTCGGCATAAGCCTTCATTACGGGTATGGTGCGTAACGCTCTGAATATACCGCCTATTCCAATAGTATCGCCAATTGTTTGTTGAAGACCATATTTTTTAGGAATTTTAAAATCAGTAACCGTGCAAGGCTTATATCCACCTACTTGGATAGCATTTATAACGTAATTAGCATTTCTAAAGGCTTCCTCCGTTTGTGCACTATCGGTAGCAAGATATTTATTCACCCTAACTACGGGCTTGTATTTATCACGAAGAGCACAAATCAAAGCATACGATTCCTCTAGTCTAACGTTATCAATATCTAAAAGCGCAATTTCAAATTCAGGCAAATTCTCCGCAAGTAAGCAATCACCTAACACGTTTTTACAAAACACCGTACTACCTGCACCAATAAAGGTAATTTTCATAACCTCTCTCCTTAAATCAAATAACTTGATTTCTTTATCTTTTATAATTTAATGATACTTGCAACAGGGAAAAATCGATACAACACCCCATTATAGACTAGTCAAATAAGATAACGCTTGTCTATACTGAACACTTTTGTTAAATTCTTTCCCATCCAATCGAGAGGAATCTAAATTATGTTTTAGGTCAGCAATTTTAACTCTTTTTGCCAATTCGTTTTCTCCGATTTTCTTTATATAATCCATATATGGAATCAATGTATCGTGCGTTAAAAGTTTCAAGGTAGATATTATATCTTCATTAAAGCCTTGTTGCCTCAAATAATCGAAAGAATACTTGTCTCCATGGTCTTCAATCACATCATGTAATAGTGCCACACAAACGGAATTTTCATCTTCCATTTGAAATGCCAAGTAGAAAGGATGCATAACGTAAGGATATCCATTTTTATCACAATCTTCTTTATGTGCGTCAAATGTAATTAGACTCGCTTTTTTAACCAATGGTGAATAAAACATTTTTATCTCCTTTTTTATTTATAGTTTCTAATCTCACTGCGCAATTTCATCCATAATTTACCGAGGTGATTTTGTCCTTTTCTATCTTTTCCGATTCCCCAAAAACTATCTTTAGGGCTATCTTCACAAATAAGATAATCGGCTGTTTCCAACAGCTTCTTTTTGACGTAAGAATGTTGAGCAAGTTTTGCACGCAATCTTTGCTTAATCGAGTCTATTATAAACTATTATCTATATTTTTTCAATACCCCTATTATATACGATACTTTTTATCTATGTGTAATCATAATCTTCCGAGTTTAACATACTCAAGAACTAATTCTTGGTTCGAAATAGTTCTTGATTGGGTGGGATAAAAGGCAATTATGCAAAAGGTTAGTGCATACATCATAATTTTAATTTTTCTAACACCATTTTCATTTTATTTTTTAAGAATTCGTTTGAATCATCTTCCACTATGATTTCTTTTAGCCCACATTTTCTAAACGCTTCTGCCTGCACTTCTACAATGCTCTTAGGAAGTCTAATAGATTTTAATTTTTTGCATCCGCAAAAAGCAAAAGACTCAATCTTCTCGGTACCTTCATTTAATATGACTTCTTCTAAATCAACACAATCACCAAACGCCATACCTTCTATCGCTTTAATACTTCCGGGCACTTCTATTTTTTTAATGGCACTGTTTATGAATGCAGAATGCCCTATCTTCTTTAATCCTTTTGGTAAAGTTATACTTTCGCCGGCAAAGCCCGAAAAAGAATGAAACTTTATTTCTTTTAATGTATCGGGCAATTCAACTGCTACTAAGTTTTCCTTATCAAAACAAAAATCTTCTATCGATACTATATCTCTAGTAATAATTATATGTTTAGGTTCATTACGACGCATAATTACGTCATCTTTTATAATTAAATCATCGCGTCCGTAAGCTATCACTACTCCATTGCGACGGCTTATAATATTCCTACCGGCAATCATTTCTTTAGCGTCCATTTCGTCGTATCCGAAGTCTACACAATCTAAGCCTGTCTTTACAAACTCGTTCTCATCCATTTTCTTTTCAAAAATTACTTTATCAACGTACTTATTTCGCTCTATCCAATCTATATTTTCAAAATCTTTTTTCGTTCCGGCATAATAAATATGATAATCTACTTTTATCCCGGAAAATGCATTTTTCCCAATTTTTTTAATAGTGGATGGCAATTGAATATGCGATAACTTTCTACAAAAAGAAAAAGCAAAATCACCTATTTCTTGCACGCCTTCGTCAATTGTTACGTTAACTAAATTATAACAAAAATTAAAACACATTTGACTTATCTTTTTGAGATTTCCAGGCACTACAATGTATTTCAAATTAGGACATTCATTAAATGCACCACGACCTATTTCTTTTAAAGTTTTAGGTAAATTTATGCTTTCCCCATAAAAGCCCCCGGCAAAGGCTAACTCTCCTATTTTCTCAAGAGTATCGGGCAAACAAATGGCTTGCCACATTCCATCACGATAAAAACAGTAATCGCTGATTTCTCTCACACCACTTGGAATATAAACTTCTCCGTATATTTGCCTTTTTTCAACGCTATTACCATTTACTTTAAAACGCTTTAAGTCACCTATCAACTCTCTTTTCATTACTCGCTCCTTATGTTTGATACATATAGTATATTTGCAGATATGTACCATTTTTATCCCATACCCTATTGTAAAATTACTATGAAAATGATAATATATAGTTAAACAAGGAGACGACCATGAACGAAAGCAGTATTCCAAAAAACATGTTAGTTCTTCAAATTCTAGAAATTCTTAAAAAGTATACGAGTGAAAACCATCGTTTAACCGTAATGGAAATCAAGGGATTGCTTGAAAAAAACTATAACGTTACCATTGATAGAAAGGCGATTCGTAGAAACCTTGATAACCTAATAATGATGGGATACAACGTAGAATACAGTGAAAAAACACGTATCGGCAAATTCGGTGAAGAAGAAATAATTCAAACAGATTGGTATCTTGAACATGAGTTTGATGATAGTGAATTAAGGCTACTTATCGATAGTCTACTCTTTTCCGACTTACTTTCAAGCGAACTAACTAAGGACATTATTGATAAGCTTAAAAATCAATCTAATATTTATTTCCGTGAAAAAGTTAAACACGTCATTTACTTGCCTAATAATTCACACAAAAGCAAAGACGTACTATTAAACGTTGAAATATTGGAAGAAGCCATAAAGCATAATCAAAAGGTCTCTTTTAGCGTTTGCTCCTATCAAAAAGACAAAAAACTACACGAAAGAATCTGGGATAATGGTGAACTAAAGAAATACGTTGTAAACCCCTATCAATTGGTAGTTGCAAACGGCAAATACTACCTAATAGGCAACATTGATAAATATAATAACATTGCTCACTTTAGGATTGATAGACTTAAAAATATTACTCCAATAGATGGTAGCATTCGCAAAGCCCAAAGTGAAATTCCTGAAACAAAATATGGACTGACGCTTGGAAAACATATGGCAGAACATATCTATATGTTTAGTGGCGAAAGTAGCAAAGTAACTTTCAAAGCAAAAGCCTATTTATATAACGACTTGATGGATTGGTTTGGCAATGATATTCGATTCATCAAAGAAGAAAACGACGAAGTACTTTGCGAAACAAACGTAAACCTAAAATCGATGAAGTTTTGGGCGTTGCAATACGCAACACACGTAAAAGTAATTAGCCCACAAAGTTTAGTAGAAGACATAAAGACCGACTTGCTAAAAGCGATAGAAAACTATAATGACTAGGAGTTTTTATGGATATGAAAATGGATATTAAAAAAGTTCAAAGCATACGTGACGAATTGAATGAATTTAGTTTCACCAAAGTAATAGTAAAAAAATCTGTGCCACAAGGCTGGGAAAAAGACATTTCTCTCGCCAATGAAACTTGTTGTTTTATGTGTGAGAACATGGGAAACAACGTATCATCTGTTGAAAAAGATAATAAAAAGTATAATCTTCGCTACGTTTCACATGGTGCACACTCTTTAGATTTTTGTGCAAGCATGGGAATTAAGCCAGAAAACGACTGGAACGATATTCCCGTGTTATTTTTGTTTGAAAATCCAAGTATCCAATATGCGGAGTTATACCAAAAGCAACCAATCGAAAATAAAAAATATCCTGCTCTACAATGGTATTGGATAAATAAATATGGCTATAACAAGGATGATTGCGTATATCCTAAGTGTTATAAGCAACTAAACTATGGTGGTTTAATAGCAAGCTTAATAAAAACCTTTAAACTTGGCAATGCATATATGACTAACGTTATCAAATGCAGTATGAATACTGAAGATGGCAAAAAAAGTTTAGGCACTTCTTATTATCATAATGATTGCATCAAAACTTGCGTTAATAATATTTTAACAAAAGAAGTCAATATACTTATCGGAAACGATTCTTCCAAAAAGCTCATTATATTTGCATTTAGCAAACAAGTTTATAATTTAGCGATAAAATATTTGATTCCTAATTTAAAAAAAATAGAGTGCCAACTATGTTTGCTTCCACACCCTGCAAGCAGACTTTCTAATGACTATAGAAAATATGTAATATTCGGAAAAGTATATAAACTTTTGCATTTGAACAAAATTGATTGTCATACGGCGTTAGATGAGTTTTTAAAAAATGATACATCATTTAAGGTAAGAAGTATCGATTTGTCTAATATCCAATCCGATTTGACCATTTTGACCAAAGAATTGCAAGAATGTGCCAAAAAAGAAAACTATACTTTGAATTCCAATGGTGCAAAAAAACTAACCAAAAATAATAATTTAATGATAAGCATAAAAGGAAACAATGAACTAATTTGCAGGTTTAAAATCAATGAACGTCGTTTCCACTTTGTTTATAGCAATTCATATGAAGATGAAATTTACGCATGGGATGAAAAAGAAAAAAAATATTTTTCAGAGCTAACGAATCGGGATGATATAATGGATAAATTATATAAAACATTCTCTCAATATATTGAAAAATTTATTAACCAAATCTAACTAAAGGGCGAAATCAATCGCCCTTTTTCTTCAATCCTTTTTCGGTGGCAAGGACAATAAAATCACTAGCGTTTCCCCTAAGTCCACAACCAAAGCAATAGAAATATTGTTCAGCTGAATTTACTAAAAATGACGGCATTTTCTCTTTGTGAAACGGGCATTTTGCAAAGTATTTTGGCTTACCTTCGATTTGCACTAGGTCAACGTATTCACTAATAAGCTTTACCATATCACAAAACTCGGGGATTCTCTCTTGCTCCGGCAAACTCAAGTCAATGGCATTGTTTTCAATAAGAGCATATAACTCGTCAGTGGTAACGCAAGGCACTAGTTCATTGTCGTCACTTTCTACAACCAAATTGTTGTTTTTGCATATCTCTAGTACCCTTTTTGCATCAACGTACCCTATCGTAGATACAGCTTGAGCCATCGCCGTAGATACTTTGCCACAATCAATCATTTTACATATAACGTTTAATATTTCTTCTTTATTCATGGTTCTCAACAAATTCCATATATCTTGATATGCTACCTTTAATGTCGTTGTAATCAACATAAAACTCTTTACCATGGTGTCTAATAACATTGCCTTCCGGAGCAACGCTACACGGTTCACAAGGAAGCATTGTTTCTTGTGCCATTGTCATGGCAATGGTCTTGCAAGCATACTCCAAAAGTGTTCCACTGCAATCTACCCCAAAAAAAGTTTGTACACTAACATAAAGACCAACTAATGCTCTATCAATAAAACTTCGTGTGGAAAAGAATTTGAATATATTATAAGTTTTGTTAAAAAGATATATGAACTTATCGTAATTAAAGTCTTCATAATCTGGTCTAATGGCCAAATTTTGCCAATCATAAGCTATTTTTTCAAGAGTGACAATCTGATTATCGTTGTTATTGTTATCCATATTTCTATTTTTCTCCTTTACGACTTGATACGTTCAAGATATCACTTGTTATGTACCGGAAATGTCTCAATGAATTATTTATATTAGTTATACGTTTATATGCTAATGGAGTGCCAAGTTTAACTTTCTAATATTGCAATCACATTCTAAGAGATTCTTTTCGTTTTAACTTATTTGATGCAAAAATTGTAGCTGTTTTTCTTGTCACTATTTTAGTTGCAAAGATTCGAAATACTTACTTCTAATATTGAATACTACTTTCAAATTAGTTGTTTACCACGCTTTTGATTTTTGCAATATCCTTGGATGTAAGCGTTTTCTTTTCCATCAAAACACGAACCAACTCTTGGTTGGCATATTTGTCCATATCGTCAAGAAGGATAATGCAAGGTTCGCCTGCTTTGGCTTTTTCAAAGGTTTCGGTAATCTCATTTACAAATTCTCCGTTAGGCTTATCTTTTCTGCAAATGAAATACTTTCTGCCACTTGCCTCAAGAAAAGCCTTTGCCAATACGGTTTTACCAACACCTGGATGGCCGTGAAGCAAAATTCCCCTAGGGGGTTTCACTCCAAGATTCTTGTACTTTTCGGGATTTTTGAGCGTATCAAGTACCCTTCTGAGCTCCAGCTTTACATCTTCGTAACCAATAATCAAATCAAAATTTTCCATATTTTTCTCCTTTTTGTTTTTTCAAGAGTAGTGTAACATTTTCGGTGTGTCAAATTTGGTACATAATAAAAACCTGTGCTCGAGTATAATCTCCATCACAAATTCTTATTGTAAATTTCCCAATATGTCATTTTGCCACAAAAAAGCAATAAAAAAGACCTGATTTAGTTGTCCTAAATCAGGTCTATTTTGTTTAAGTTTTACTATTTGAACGACTCCATCAACTCTACGTATCTAGCCACGCTACCATTTACGTCATTGTAGTCAAGATAAATTTCTTTGCCTCCATATTTCCAAAAACTACCTTTCGGTTCTATGTCACATGGCGCAATTGGAACAACGGTATCGTTAGCCATGCATTTAGCGATGATTTTGCATGCGTTCTTTTGAACAACACTTCCCATTCTACCAAATCTAAAAAAAGTGATTACACTTTCATAAAGAGCAAGTATTGCCCTATCCACAAATTTTTTTGTGGAAAAAAACTTGAATATGCGATAAGTTTTATCAAAAATATTTACGAATTTATCGTAGTCAAAATCTTCATCCGGCCAAAAAGTTAAATCGTACCATTCATCCGTTAAACTCTCCAAAGCACTAATTGGTTTGTTGTTTTCATTATCTTCCATGTTTTTCTCCTTTACGACTTGATAAGTTTATAATATCACTTACCATGTACCAAAAATATCGCAATAAATTGTTTATAATAATAATGAGTTTAACAAAAGGTTAGTCATAAAATTATTGTATCACGAAATTGTTTGTTCTATAATACATGAATTTATTACAATAGTGAAATAAAGAAGTTTTGGTTCGAATTAGTTCTTGATTGGGTGGGCAGAAAAAAAGGAGTTAACTCGAACCAAGAAATGTGGTCTGTTGGACCGCGAAAGAATATCTCATTTTTTAATATAGATATAGTATATTCATAGTTCTTGTAATATTTGTTAGTTTGTATATAAGCATAAAAGCCATTGGCTTTTACTTTCGCCAGGTTGCTACGCAACTAGCGCACCAAGTTTTCTAAAGAAAACAGGTTTGCAGGACAACAGGAAGGAGGGACAAAAGAAAAAGCAAGTCATAAGACTTGCTTCCCTTTCGTGGCTCCCCCTGTTGGACTCGAACCAACGACCTAGCGGTTAACAGCCGCTCGCTACTACCGACTGAGCTAAGGAGGATTATTTCACCCTTTGCAGGGGTTGTTGTTTTTGATTCGCGGTAGTAGCTCGCTGCTCGCTTACT